>JAFLBE010000067.1 GCA_017303995.1 Bacteroidota bacterium
AGATCCGCCTGCTGAATTTTAATGAAAAGCAGATCATGATCAGCGAACATCTGCTTGGAAGCGTTGATCCTGATGGTTATCTGCGTGTTGAACCTGCCAAGTTTATAGATGATTTTATTTTCAATTTCGGAATGGCCGTCACCGAACAGGAAGTTGAACGGGTCAGAAAAGCAATTGCCAATCTTGAACCTCCCGGATACCTCAGCCGGACGTTGCAGGAATGTCTGCTTTTCCAGCTTCACAATATGGAAGTGACTGAAACGTCTGAAAATGCCATTGAAATTCTCACCCATTGTTATGATGAATTTACCCGCCGGCACTTTGACCAGATCATGAAAGTGCTTCAACTACAGCCGGATGAACTTAAAGATGCTTTTGAACTGATCCGCCATCTGAACCCGAAACCGGGTGAAGGCGACCACAATCCCAATTCAAATTATATCACGTCTGATTTTTTTGTTGAAAATGACAATGGTGATCTGATTATTACACTCAACGACCGGGGAATTCCGTCTTTGCGTATTAACCGGAAGTACGTGGCGATGGCTGTTTCAAAAGTAAGTAAAATTGACGATCAGACCCGGCAGTTCATACGGAAAAAAGTGGAAGACGCCAAGTTTTTCAGGCAATCAATTATTCAGCGCCGGGAAACCATGATGAAGGTGATGACCTCTATCGTTGAAATTCAGCGGACGTTTTTCGAAACCGGTGCCGGACTCAGGCCCATGATTCTGAAGGATGTAGCTGACCGCATTTTTATGGATATTTCGACCATCAGCCGGGTGGTAAACAGCAAATATGTTCAGACTGAGTTTGGCGTTTTCTCGCTGAAACACTTCTTTAGCGAAGGCATTGAAACCGACAGCGGCGAGGAAGCGTCAACCCGTGAAGTGAAGGAAAAAATCAAAGAAATTCTTGACAATGAGGATGGGCAAAAACCACTTAGCGATGATAAAATTGCCGAAATTCTCAACGACAAGGGATTCAATATTGCCCGAAGAACGGTCACCAAATACCGCGAAGCGCTAAACATTCCGGTGGCGAGGCTGAGAAGACAAATTTAAAGTCAGTGGTAAGTGACAAGTTATAAGTGGTCAGTTACAAGAAACATGGACCACGGGCATTTGTAGGGGCGACCGGCTGGTCGCCCGGATTTTTCGGTTCCGATCAACTGAACAGGACTACAACGATCTTAACACTTTCTAAAATACATCCGAAAAATAAAATGAATCCAGTTATACACTCCACAACCGTTATCGGAATTATCCGTGACGGAAAAGCAGCTATTGCCTCAGACGGCCAGGTGACCATGGGCAATACTGTGGCAAAAGCCAATGCAAAAAAAGTCAGAACCATGATGAACGGTAAAATCCTGGCCGGATTTGCCGGATCTGCCGGTGATGCTTTTACTCTGTTTGAACGGTTTGAGGCAAAACTCGAACAATATAACGGACTTCTTGGTCGTGCGGCTGTTGAACTTGCCAAAGACTGGCGGACTGACCGCTATCTTCGCCGGCTTGAAGCTTTGCTGGTTGTCATGAACCGGGATCAGGTTTTTATTGTCAGTGGAACGGGAGATGTGATCGAACCTGAAAATCAGATTGCTGCCATCGGTTCGGGCGGACCTTACGCTCAGGCAGCAGCCGTTGCGCTTGCCAGAAATACATCACTTTCAGCAGCAGAAATCGCCAAAGAAGCCCTCACCATTGCCGGCGATATCTGCATTTACACCAATACCAATCTGACCTTACTCGAGTTGAATCCATGAGTGATTTTTTTACGCCCAAACAAGTTGTTGATGAACTGAATAAATACATTATCGGTCAGGATCAGGCCAAAAAAGCTGTTGCCATCGCACTCAGAAACCGGTGGCGCCGCCAACAGGTTCCCGCCGAAATGCGTGAAGAAATCATGCCCAACAATATCATTCTGATCGGACCTACCGGCGTTGGCAAAACAGAAATTGCACGCCGTCTGGCGAAATTAACCCAGGCACCGTTTGTTAAGGTGGAAGCAACCAAATTCACCGAAATCGGGTATGTGGGCAAAGATGTTGAAAGTATGGTTCGTGATCTGGCTGAAATTTCGGTCAATCTGGTCAAACAAATTTATATGGCCCGCCATGCTGAAAAAGCAAAAGAACTGGCAATTGAACAGGTTTTGGATATTCTGATTCCGCCAATTACCCAATCAAGGCCAGATACCTGGGGTTCACAGTTTGCTTTAAATGCAGATAATCAGGCTGAATCAGAAGCTAAACCGTCCGCCGAATCTGAACTCAATGAGAAAACACGCACCAAATTTCGTGATAAAATTAAAGACGGCAGTCTGGATGAGCGGGAAATTGAAATTGATATCAAAGGTGAAAATCCGCCGATGATGCAGGTCATGGGTGCCTCCGGAATCGAAGACCTGAACCGTCAGATTCAGGATATGTTTGATTCGATGGGACAGAAAAAAGGGAAAAAACGGAAGTTGAAGGTAAAGGATGCGCTCGTTTATCTCACCCAGGAAGAGGCCGCCAAACTGATTGATATGGATGCCATCAAGAAGGAAGCTATTGAACTTGCCGAAAATAACGGCATCATTTTCATTGATGAAATTGATAAAATTGCGGTTTCATCCGGGCAAGGTTCAGGACCTGATGTTTCCCGTTCGGGTGTTCAACGTGATTTACTTCCGATTGTGGAAGGTTCAACCGTTTCAACCAAATATGGTGTCGTGAGAACCGATCACGTTCTGTTTATTGCTTCGGGTGCGTTTCACATCGCCAAACCATCCGATTTGATTCCTGAGCTCCAGGGACGTTTCCCGATCCGTGTTGAATTAAAATCGTTAACGGAAGAAGATTTTGTTTCGATTCTCACGGTTCCAACGAATGCCCTCACCCGCCAATATGAAGCCTTGCTGGCAACAGAAGGCGTTGAACTTTCCTTCACCGACGGCGGAATCAGGGAAATTGCTAAAATTGCAACCGAAGTAAATCTCGAAGTTGAAAATATTGGTGCAAGACGGCTTCATACCATTCTGAGCACTTTATTTGAAGAAATCATGTTCAGAATCCCGGATGATTTATCTGTGACCAAGGTTGTTGTAACAGCTGAAATGGTAGATTCCAAATTATCTGATCTGGTGAAAAACCGGGATTTAAGCCGGTATATTTTGTAAGTTGTACGCTTTACGCTGTACGTTGTACGATTTTTTTAACTGACAAGTGACCTGTATATTCCCCTCCTTTCGTAAAGGAGGGGAGCTTAAATTCAATTTCATAACTTTATTCATTTGTAACCTTCCGCATTAGCGGACCACGCTGTGATTTGTGACCAGTAACCAACCAAGGAAATAAAATCATGTCATTCTCACTCAAAGGAAAAATTGCCTGCATCACCGGTGCCAGTTCCGGAATCGGAAAAGCAACCGCTCAGGTTTTTGCAGAAGCCGGTGCCAACCTCATTCTGACCGCAAGAAGAAAGGCATTACTTGATGAAGTGGCGGAAGAAATCCGAAAAAAATCAGGTGTTAAAATCCTGACGATTGAACTGGATGTGAGAAGTCAGGAGCAGGTAGAAAATGCATTTTCTTTCCTCCCGGCAGAGTGGAAATCAATTGATATTTTAGTGAATAATGCTGGTTTGGCCGTCGGAAAAGATAAAATTCAGGATTACAACCTTGATGAAGTGCAGACGATGGTCGAAACCAATGTGTTGGGACTCATCTACGTGACCAAAGCCGTTCTGAAGGGAATGACAGAAAGAAAATCGGGTCATGTGGTGAATATGGGCTCTACGGCTGGACACGAAGTCTATCCGGGCGGCAGTATTTATAACGCAACCAAATTTGCAGTAAATGCGCTAAACCAAGGCATGAAAATGGATACGTTGGGTGACAACATCCGGGTAACCTCGGTGGATCCCGGAATGGTAAATACAGATTTCAGTACAACCCGTTTTCGGGGTGATAAAAACAAAGCGGATTCCGTTTATGCCGGAATGAAGCCACTTGTTGCCGAAGATGTTGCGGATGCAATTTTATGGGCAGTTACACGACCGCCTCACGTCAACATCAATGAAATTATCATGATGCCGGTTAATCAGTCATCCAACTTGCTGGTGCACCGCGACCCGGTTTAAAATAAAACCGGAGTTACATCACATCACAACCGGCTCAACAACCCCAATCAGTTCAAGCGCATTGTGGTAGACCACCATGTGAATTTCCTCTCTGGTGAACCGTGCATCTGCCATTGCTTTTAACTGCGCTTCCAGAACATCAGTGCGGTAACCTCTGGGAAGTGTTCCTGTATCCGTACCGAATAAAATCCGTTTCGCCCCAAAGACATGCCGTGTTTTTCTGAATACATCAGCCAAAGTCAGTTCAGCTGCCTGATATTCAATCCAGGTATTTGAGCTGCTGGTATCCACATAGATATTTTGAGAATTTGCCCCGAGCATCAGGGTTTCCCTGAAATAACCGCCACCAAAATGCGGAATGATAAACTTTATTCCCGGATGCCGGTCTGCAACTTCAATCAGATTGATTGGGTTTGAATATTGCCCGCCAAAAGTTCGTGGAAGTCCGGCAAGATCCCTAAGTTTTATTTTAAGAATTCCGAAGTGAATGGTTACGATCAAACCGAGTTTTTCAATTTTATCCCAGATAGGTGCTAGTTCCGGATCTTGCGGGAAATACCGGTGCATGACCGGGAAAAGGACAAGTCCTTTGAAATTCTTTTCTTTAAGCTGATCTAAAACGGAAAGTGCATTTTCTGCGACCGGATTGAAAATGGCAAATCCGGTTATTCTGGGGTTGGATGGAAGCAGTGCTGCAAGGGTTGGGATTTCATCTGGCGAACTGGCGAAGGAGACAATCCTGTCAACGTTATTTTCTTCCATCTGGGCGTAAAGCAGATTAATCTGCTGCTGAACATTTTTAGGCGGAATTTCAATTCCGGCATCAAGAATGCGGTTATAAAGCTGTTCGGTGTCATTTGCCAGCGGACTAATTTTGAAAAGTCCCTGAAAATAATCATAGCTGAAAAGATGAGTATGGAAATCAAAAAATTTCATAGTGTCTTCCTTTCATAGAAGTAAAATGTTGATTAAATGTACAAAGATTTAAGATCATTTAGGGTTAATTTGCCCTAAAGCGTGGGGGGAGACCGCCAAAGCGCAAAGCGGGGGGAGCATTTTTATTTGGTTTCGAATTTCGTAGAGACATATCATTGACGTGCCTCCGCACTTTTTACTGACCGTTTAACATTTGTTGAATGACAATGAACGTCGATCAACCACGACATTTTTTTGCATTTCTGCAATCACATGCCTAAATTTGTTTCTCTAACGCTAAAAAGAAAGTGGGTGACAACCCAATGGTAGGAATCATACTACAAGAAGGCGAAAATATTGACCGTGCTCTTCGCCGGTTCAAGAAGAAATACGAGCGCAGTGGTGTTCTGAAAGAATACAAACGCAGAACCTTCTTCACAAAGCCCTCTGTCGAGGCCCGTACTGAACAGCTTAAAGCTATTCGTCGTGCTCAGAAGATTAATCAGGAAAATTTCTGATAACCAATAAAAAATCCGGCTGATGGCCGGATTTTTTATTTATACTGAAAAAAGGAATTTATAACAAATAACGGTTTGAGAATGACAAAGCGAAATTAAAAGAAGTGTTTTGCGAAGCAATAGACCTATTTTTCCTGCTTTCGCCTTAACCCTTATGCCTTACACCCTTTAATTAAATACCGAGTCATCCGGGAAACTTACCGAAAAAATCGTTCCCATTGGTTTATTATTGGTAACCTCAATATCAAGATTCAGTAATTCCCTGATTTTACTCACCAGAGATAATCCCAATCCGCTCCCTCCAGTCACTTTTGCCCGGCTCTTTTCAATCCGGTAAAAACGAAGAAAGATATTCCTTTTTTCTTCATCAGGAATTCCAAGTCCATGATCAATGACATCAATTGTAAATCTGCCCGTTACCGGATGTTTACGGCTTTTAATAATAACTTTTGTTTTTGGCGGACTGTATTTAATTGCATTTTCGATCAGGTTAAATAAAAGCGTGTGGAGCAAATTTTCATTTGTATTGATCAGAGGAAGCGATTCTTCAAGCGATTCAGTTAACCGTATTGACTTCTGATCTGCAAGAAAGACCAGTTGCTTAAATAATTTGTTGACTATAATACGAATATCAAGAATTTCAAAATCCAGTTTTTCAGTCGATTTTTCTTCACGGCTGAGTTTTAACAGGGTTTGGGTAATCAGAATTAACTGATTTGCCTGCACAAGTGCATTACCAAGAGACATCTTGTAATACTCACCTTCACGATCTCTGCTAAGGGCAAGCTCTAGCTCTCCCTTAATAATCGTGAGCGGAGTCAGGAGTTCATGACTGGCATCAGCGGTAAATTGCCTGATTTGTTCAAAACTGGCTTCAAGCCGGTCAAACAAGTGGTTTAGAGTTGTGACCAGTTGTCCTACTTCATCTTGCTCTTCAGTTGGCTTAATACGGGTACTGAGCTGATTAACCGTTATGCTCCTGGCAGTCGCCACAATTTCAGTCAAAGGCCTTAGCGCAAGTTCAGACAGAACGAGTGCAAAGGCACTGGCTATGATAATGCAAATAACAATCATGCCGATCAGAACCCGGGTGAGACTATTGATAAAATCATTAACCGGAACCGATGATGAAGCCGTAATCACCCAGCCGACAATCGGGTAGGTGTTATTTTCGAAGGAAATGATAGCAGTACTGTCAGGGGTTTTAATTATCGGAAATGAAACACAGCGGTGCGTGAAACCCAATGTCGGAATTTCGGTAAACTGTGGTCTGTCTGAAAGAATTCTGACGGGAAGTTTTGTGGTGAGTGAATTTTCAACTTGAAAAATATTATAAGAATGGGCTACAACCATTGAATCTGGGTTGATAATCCAGGTAAGAAATCGGTTTTTGTTGGATTCAGAATTGAGTATATACTGAATGTCCTTTTTCTTACCAAGACTATCAAATGGAACCTGACTTCTCTGGATTTTTCTCCAGAGAACTTCAGTATGATCCATTATGTCGGTATCAATAGTTTGAACCATCCATAACCGGACAGAGAAAAGCATCATTCCCGAAAATATGATCATAAACGCGGCAATCGAAACAATAAACCATATCGTGATCTTACCGCGAAGAGAAGAGAAAAATCCGGGAAAGCGCAAGGCGGTTAAGCCTCTTCGATCTGGTAGCCGATTCCTCTGACAGTCTGGATGATTTTAATCGGGAAGCTTTCATCAATCTTTTTACGGAGGGCATTGATAAAGACTTCAACAATATTGCTTTGTGGGTCAAAGTCTATATCCCAAACAGCTTTCAAAATTTCAGCTTTGGAAACAACACGGGTTTTATTTCTAACCAGGATTTCAAGTAAAGCAAATTCTTTGTTGCTGAGATAAATCGATTTATCCTCACGAAGAACTTTCTTGGTAATCAGGTCAAGTTCAAGAGCGCCGGCAGAAAGCTTAAAGGGTTTTGACGAATTCTTTAATCTTGAAAGCGCATTTATACGAACAATGAGCTCCTGAATACTGAAAGGTTTTCTGATGTAATCATTTGCACCGGCATTAAACCCACGAATGACATATTCATCCTGAGTGTGTACCGTAAGCAAAATAATCAGAAGTGCCTCTTGTTCAGCCCGAAGTTTCTGACAAACTTCTATGCCTTCCATTCCTGGCATCATCCAATCCAGAATAACCAGATCATAAGTTTCTCTTGACGCTTTTGTATAACCGTCAATGCCATCATTGGCAATTTCAACCTGATGACCTTCTTCGGCTAAGCCCTTTTTCAGGAAATCGGCTAGTGGTTTTTCATCATCAACAACAAGAATTTTCATGTTTCACCTAAGTAAATATGTACAAATAAAAGAAATTTCGTGATCTATATCAAGACATTCATAGTAATTTACCCTTAAACTAAGACTCATTTATTAAAGTTACAAGTCTAAGGAATGATTTGTATTTTTGTGAACACATAAATACGGTGAAAAATTTGTTTTCAATCGAAATTCTGACCAAAAATCTTTCGGCACTTTCTTCAGATGCACTGATTTGTCCCTCTGATGACCAATTCAACCTCTTTGCAAAAGAAGTTTCAATGCTATTTCCCTCAGGAAAGCCCGGGTTTGAACATCCAGGAATAGAAGCCCGTCTTCCTGCCGGAATGGCTGCTGCAATGGCATCCAATCTTGAAAGTTTTCCCTATCTCATTCTTGCCAGTCTGGGCTCGGGCGAGAATTCTGCTAAGCCGGCAATCTTCAGAAAGGCCATTTACTATTCGCTTCTTGTTGCTGAAGCCAATCAGTTTTCAACCGTGGTGATTTCAATCCCTGATTTTCTTTTATCCGGGCTTGCAGAATCCGAGCTGGTTGAAAATCTCGTTGAAATGCTCAGAAAATCAAGAAGTGAATCCGGAATTCTTAAAACTGTTGGGTTATGGATTCCGACGCAACCGCTATCGAATCTGGTTAAAGCTGAATTGGTGGCGAAAATACCCGAATTAGCCTGATTCTTTCAAATAGGTTTTAGCACACTTCCTGACTTTTTCAACATAGATTTCGGAACTGATTTTCTGATGGATTCGGTGACGGCATCCATGATTGAACGTTTCAGGTACGTCCGGCTGTAGACCAGGGAAATTTCACGGGTGGGAACCGGTTCAGCAAAAGATTTTACTTTATCCAGCCGTTTCTCCCAACCTACTAACATGAGTTCGGGGAGCAAGGTGATGCCGAACCCCTGTTCGGCAAGTTTCAGCAACATTTCCAGACTTCCGCTGACGAAAGAGGCCTGATGCCGGCTATGAACCACATCATGTGCGCAGATTTGAAGGGCTTGATTCCGGAAACAATGTCCTTCTTCAAGTAAAAGCAATTCTTCAAAGGGAATTTCTCCCATCGGAAGTTTATCAAATGCATTTAACGGATGATCAGCTGGCAAGTAAGCCACAAATGGCTCATAATAAAGCGGAAGTTCATTGATTCCCTGGCGGCTGAGTGGTGTTGCCAGAATGCCGGCATCGATCTGATCACGTGCTACCATGTCGAGAATCTGATCAGTTTGCAGCTCATTGATTGACAGATTCACCTTCGGAAAAGAAGCCATAAATTCTTTCAGAAACAACGGAACCAAATAAGGCGCAATCGTTGGCAGAATCCCCAGTTTAATATCTCCAGAAACCTCAGACTGATCACTTTCTGCGATATCTTTAATCATCAGGCTTTCCCGCAAAACCAAACGGGCCTGTTCAATAATTTTTTCGCCGATCGGTGTAGGCACAACCGGCGACCGGCTTCGGTCAAAAATGATCACACCAAGTGTATCTTCAAGTTTTTGAACCTGCATACTTAAAGTTGGCTGAGTAACCAGACAACTCCGTGCTGCCTGATTAAAATTCCGATAGGTGTCTAATGCAACGGCATATTCAAGCTGGGTGAGTGAAATATTGGGAAGTGTGCTCATGGCAAGTCTCCGGGTTTTTCCTAAAGGTAAGTATCACTTGTCCATAAAGAAAATCAATCGAAATAAGGATGGAGATAGGGTCTTTGTGTGGTATGTGATAAGTGGCAGGTGATAAGTTGAATAAAGTGAAAAACTTGTAATTGCACCACTAAACACTTACCACATATCACTTGCCACTTGTTCCCTCAGAACAATCCTGTTATCGTTCCATCATCTTCAAGATCAATAAGTTGTGATGCCGGTTTCGCCGGTAAACCTGGCATACGCATGAGTTCACCCGTTAACACAACCAAAAATCCGGCACCTGCTGACACCAAAATATCCCGGATTGAAAGGGTGAAATCACGGGGCCGTCCTAATAATTTCGGATTGTCAGATAAAGAATTCTGAGTTTTTGAGAGGCAAACCGGCAAACTTCCGAATCCATTTTTATAAATTGATTTAAGTGCGGTTTTTGCTTTTGGTTGAAAATCAACCTGACCTGCTCCGTAAATCATTCTGGCAATTCGTTCAATTTTTTCTTCAACTTTAACTTCAGACTCATATAACCTGATTTCCTTACGGTGGTTTCCTGCAGTTTTTGAAACCAGAATTCTGGCAAGATCCAAACCTCCCTTACCGCCTTCTGCCCAAAAATTAACCGGAATCCCTGCTACATCCTGTGATTTGCAGATTGAAACAATAGCAGAAATTTCTTCTTCGGAATCGGTATGAAACCGATTGATTGCAACGACCGGTTCAATTCCGAAATGACGAACGTTTTCGATGTGTTTTTCCAGATTTTCACGACCTCTCAAAACCGCCTCTGCGTTTGGAGTTCCAAGATTTTCTTTTAAAACACCGCCATGCATTTTAAGTGCCCGAACTGTCGCAACAAGAACAACCGATGCGGGATAAAATCCGCCATAACGGCTTACGATATCAAAGAATTTTTCGCCACCCAGATCGAATCCAAACCCAGCTTCTGTAACAACATAATCAGCAGAAGCAAGCGCCAGCCGGGTTGCAAGCAGGCTGTTGGCTCCCTGTGCGATATTTGCGAAAGGTCCGCCATGAATAAAAACCGGAGCACCTCCGATGGCCTGAACCAGATTTGGCTGAAGTGCATCCCGAAGTAGAGCAGCAACCGTTCCTGTTACTTTCAGATCGGCAACTGTAACCGGTTTTCCATCTTGTGAATACCCGATAACAATTTTGGAGATTCTCAATTTTAAGTCTTTGTAGTCAGAGGCCAGACAAAGAATTGCCATGATTTCTGATGCAGCGGTAATATCAAATCCGGTTTGACGCGGAATTCCGTTTTTACTTCCGCCAAGTCCCACCACAATATCACGCAGTGACCTGTCATTCATATCCATAACCCGGTTCCAGGTGATCTGATTCGGGTCTAGCTTCTGCTCGTTTCCGAAAAAAAGATGGTGATCTATTGAGGCCGAGATTAAGTTATGGGCAGTTGTAACAGCATGAATATCACCAGTAAAGTGCAGATTGATGGCTTCCATGGGGAGAACCTGAGCGAAACCACCGCCTGTAGCCCCACCTTTTACACCCAGACACGGCCCAAGTGAAGGCTCTCTGAGTGCTGCTGCGACGGAATAATTTAAGTCGTGAAAGGCTTGGGTAAGTCCCACAGAAATGGTGGTTTTTCCCTCGCCGGCAGGAGTTGGGGTAATGGCTGAAACGAGGATTAATTTCCCGGTTTTGATTGGTTTTTTTAAACGTGCCTGAACAGCAGACATTTCGATTTTTGCAATGCTTCGTCCAAACGGAATCAGATCAGTTTCTGTAAAGCCAAGCTGTGATGCAATTTCTGAAATGGGTTGAGGGGTAACTTCCCTGGCAATTTCTGCATCTGATTTAAATGTTGACATGATCTTTATCTCCTGCTTTTGAATCTGAGTGAATAAACCAGATCCGGAGTAAAAGATAATAAATTATCCTGACCTTAAAAATTAAAGTCTGATTGGAAAAATCAGGTCACACCGATAAAAATTGTTGCACTGATAAAATCAAAAATTAATTTTTTAAGGAGACACCAATTTCTTGGGTTGCTGTTTCAAGTGTTTTATCAATAAATTTTGTCAATGCAGAATAATTGCTTGTTGGAAGCATTGTTACTGGAATTTCAAGCACAGTCAGAATACTGATAGATTTTTCTGTACTTGAAAAGGTAATAGTGCTTTGGGTACCTTCAGGACCTGTCAGGGTAGCACTGCCCGGAAGGGCATTTACTGTCATACCTTTTGGAATTTCCACGTCAACCTGAATTCTGTATAAAAATGGCGTATTGAACTTGATGTATCCATATCGAACCGGATTAAAAAGTTCTTTCTTAAACCAGGAAAGTACATTTGCAGATGGCCGGAATAGCACAGAACCTTCAATTTGTTCGGGTTGATTTTTCAAAGATCCGTTTAGTGTCCAAATAACCGATCGGTTTGTAAGATAGTCATTTGATATGATGGTATCTGGTTTTTGAATACTCTGTGAAAGTTCATGTTTAGCAATAAACTTTTTAAAATCAGTTTCAGACATTTCCCCGGTTTCTGTCCTTAACTGCTGGGCAAAGGAGCCTGAGAAGGTTACGGTAAGATTTTCAGTGGTATTCAGATCATCTGTCATTTTGATCAGGTGTTTTTCGACAATGGTGTGGTCAATTGGTTTGGGTTGAGACGGAAATTGTTCAATCCCACCCATTTCTTCGTCAATAATAAGCCCCTGAATTCCATAAAAGTGCCATGGAAATTCAAGGACAGCTGACTGTGACTGATCAAAATCATAATAGTTAACTTTTCCGTCGAGTTCTACCCGAACAGCAGCCCGTGTGAACCACGAAAGAGACGGAGCCGAGATTTCAATATTTCCTGCCCGCTGATCTCTGATTAAAATCATTTTAGCCGGCACCTCCCATTCAGTAAGAATCTGGTAAAACAGTCCAGCAAGATCAGCCACATCCCCTTCATTTTTTTCAAAAATTTCATCAAGATCACGATAAGGGTAAATTGATGGCCTTGGCAATAACGATATTTTGGTTTTTATTGCTTTATATAATGAATCAGTCAGTTTTATTCCGGCAGTTTTTTGAGTGGGTTCAAAACCAAGTGCAGAGATGTTTGAATTGCTGATGGAGAGGTGATCAGTATAAGTGTCAAAATAGGTAGCTGAAATTTCCTGCCAGGATTCAACGTTTCTAACACCAATTTTTTTTGGAGTAAAAACAGTAATCAGGGATTGATCGCTGAATGGAAGGCTGAAATTTTCCCTTTTTACAGGTCTGACATTCTTTGTACTCCAGAAATAAGTTCTGCCTGCACCAAAATTATCACTGATTTGCTGGATTTGGGGTTTGCCAACTTCATCCTCGGGAAACGAATAGTAATTTGCCACATCCTTTTGACGAAGCGTAATATACAGATTTGAAAAGAGAACGTAATCTTCATCAGAATAATAGAAGATCCGGCTCACGGTTTTTACAAGTGGGTCATGGTGCGAAAATTCAATCTGAATGACGTCATTAACAGCAAGATCTGGTACTTTAAACACAACCTTCCGAAGATACTGATCTCTTTCCTTTCCTTCATTTATCCGTTTAACCTCAGAGTCGTTCATTATGTTAACAGTTCCATTTGGTTTTCTGACTCTGACAGCAATAGTAACAGTTCCTGGCCAGTCATCACCTGCAACATCTGCATATTGATAAGAGAAAGATCCGTATCGGAGAATTGCCTTTTCGTTGAAAATTTTTGCAATGATTACAGAGGTAGTCGTACTGGTAATACCCGAAAACTCAATGCCTTTAATATACCGGGAATTTTCATCCGTTTTATAGCTTTGTTCTTTTAAGATGATAACAGCATCCTGATACTTAAAGGTCTCTTGTGTAATAGAATTTAGCAGGCTCTCACTAGGAAGATCTCTGAGAAACTCCTGAGCTTGTACAGCCTGAATAGCGAACGAAAGAACGACCAGCAAAATAAAGGTGGTTTTTATTTTCATTGTTGTCTCAAAAAGGAATTGACTGGTTTAGTTTTTTTAAATAATCACCGGCAGAAAGAATAAAGGCATTTTTTTCTTCGGAAGTATAAAAGGGTCCTGCTGGCAGTTCAAAGTCTAATACTTGCTGTTGCTTGCTACCATCAGCGTTTAATAGTTGAACATCAATTCGGCCACGGTTAAAGGCAGGATAATAAAATAAACTTTCCGGATTCAGATCTGTTTTCCTGAAGGGGAACATTCCTGTGAAAATCCTGTTCAGAGATGTGATATTTTTTCCATTTATAATCGTGACCGAATTAGGGATCTGGATATTACAGCTAACATTCGCCATTTCAGGTTTTATTTTCCAGGAAATATCTGTAATAGAAACCTCTTCACTGGTTTGTTCATTTAACCAACGTTGAAGAAATTTTCTGAAATCGAGTTCATTGAGAAAGAGACCGGCATAATTCATGGTTAGGGCAAACTCTCCTTTAAGTTCAAAATTAAGAGTGCCCTTCAGATTCTTTGAAATTTGTGTAAGTGTGCCCGAAACATCAATCCGGTTGGAACCAGATTCCCTGATTGATTTAATTTCACCTGCATTTTCACTTATCACCAACGCTTTTTGGTTGATCAAATCATCACCTGGAAGGCCTGGAATTGAAATCCTGTTAGTTCCATCGTACCAATAGGTTATTCCGTTGAATGACCACTCAACAATGAGATGGTTAAATTGACTTGCCGGCACATCTGAATAGAACGGAACCCCACGTTCTCTCATTACCAGAGCCAGCCGGGCTTGAATTCCAACAGACCTTGCAAGACTCCAGATCAGCAGGGAGTAATCTTTACAGTCTGCATATTTGTGGTTTAAAATATCAGATAATGAATTCGGGATAAACTCACCACGGCTTAGATAAACCTGCTCATATCTGAATCCGGTTTGGCAAAAATTGAATAAAGCCTTCATTTTTTCAACGGGATCAGAAAGACCTGCAGTAAGGGAGTCTGCAAGTTTTTTCACCGAGGGATACTCACTGGTTCTGGTTTTAATAAGATCACGATAATAAGCAGAGAAACCATTCCAGGATTCGTTGGTAAGACCCGGTGTTGCGAAAACAATAGGCTGCCGGGTTTTTGCCTCGAGTTTCCCGGGTGTTGCCGGGGTCTTTTTTGCCCAGAAAAGTTTTTTATGAGTCAGGCCATCCCTTTTTTCTGTTTGAACATTTAAAGTGTCATTCCTGACAAAAACAGAATAGGAAAGGGAATCCGGAGAGATAAATTCAACTGAAAGATTACGACTGATTTCTGGAAACTCATCAAGGCTGAAGGTCAGCCCCAGACCAATTAAATCATTTTCTGATTCACTGATGAGTTCAACCCAATCACCAGGTTGAATTTCATTTACAAGAGAGGGTACAAGATACCGCTGTTCAGAAATACTTCTGTACCCATTTTCAGCGAATGAATAAAGGTCTTTTTTGCTCTCTTTTTCAATTTCTTTACCGTTTCTTATCAGGCGGATGTCGAACCTGCTAAGCCGAATCATTGGGTTGTTTTGCTGAATCAGCCAACGGTTTGAGGACTCCGCAGAACCCATTACCAGAATCAGGTGATTTTTCTCAGTCACCTTTGTTCTTGATTTAATAGTATAAATTCGTTCAGCAAGCAGAACTGCCGGGGTCTCAGAAGTGGCAGAAAAAGTCAGAAGCTTCGTGTCATCAATAAACCCGGGTGAAGAACAACCTGAAAAAAGGAAATAATAACAACATATCACCACGCAGAAACGGACACTATATTTTGGATTCATAAACAACCCGGACCAGTTAGAGAACTCAAAGATAAGCGATGGTTAACATTTATGCCATTTCTTTTCTGATTTTTCACACAAAGTTAAAGGCTTGATTCCTTGCTGATATTAAAACAGAAGAATAAAAATCGGAACATTTTGTCAGGTTTAAATCTCTGGTTTATTTTATTTTCCACCTTGATAACCATCTTTAAATAGCATTTTCTGTCTTTTTGGGCTATTTTTGAAGCATGCAGCAAACCCAACCATCCCTCGTTTTTTATCAGGGAGAGCCAGGTGCCTACAGCGACCTGGCTGCTTCCATCATGGTTCCTGAGGTTCCCCGTCGTGGATTCCTTCAGTTTTCAGAAGCATTTGATGCTTTACGGAAGGAAAAATCACCGGCTGTGGGTGTTTTCCCGATTGAGAACTCAATTTATGGATCAGTCCACCCGGTTTTTGATCTGCTTCAGAGCCACTCTTTTTTTATTCAGGGTGAATTTAAACTCCGGATCGAACATTGCCTTCTAGCCAATGAAGGTGCCAGTTTATCCACTATCAAAGAAGTATATTCCCATCCGCAGGCCTTAGGTCAGTGTGAATCGTTTTTTAAAGAAAATCCACAGATCAAACAGGTTCAATGGTACGATACTGCCGGCTCAGCAAAAACGATTTCAGAAAAAAAAGATGACCTTTCCATTGCTGCAATTGCTTCTGAAGAAGCTGCCAGAGTGTACAACCTTCAAATCCTTCAGAAAAATATTGAGTCCTTTTCACACAATTTCACCCGGTTTCTTCTTGTTGGCAAAAATGAAGTCATTCACCCGGATGCAAATAAAACCTCGATTTGGTTTGAGGCAAAAGATGAACCCGGGAGTCTTTACCATTGCCTTGGCTGTTTTGCTTCCCGGAAAATAAACCTGCTAAAAATTGAGAGCCGCCCGGTTTGGGGAAAACCCTGGAAACATCTTTTTTATGTGGATGTAAGAGGTTCGGTTGCCGATCTCTCTATTCAATATGCGCTTGATGCGTTAAAACCGCACACTGATGTTCAGCGTGTACTTGGCTCTTACCCTGAAGACCGGGGAGAAAAAGGACTCGGGTTCACCTTATGAGTATGAAATATATCTTAAAGGAAAGTATTTCGGGGTTTCGCCGGGCAAGACTTTCAAGTTTTGTTAGTGTTTCGACCATCATGTTAAGTTTGGTACTTTTTGGTACCTTTCTTTTGCTTGCCATCAATGCACAAAGACTGGTCACTGAACTCAGATCCAGGTTAGAACTTGATGTTTTTCTCGATAAAACCATTTCACCCGAAGAAGTAAAAGCAATTCAGGATCATTTCCTGAAAATTGCAGGCGTAAGTAAAGTCACCTTTATTTCCAGAGATCAGGCAGCTGACCTGTTCCAGAAAGAATTTGGTGAAAATGTGTTTGAAATTCTGGATAGTAACCCGTTTCCGCCAAGTTTTAAAATCAATGTATTCCCAGAGTTCGGCAGTCTTGATTCCCTGGACAAAATCATTCCCCAGTTAAAAAAAGTAGAATCGGTCACTGATATAGAATATAACCGCCAGTACATCACGGCAATTGACAAGAATGCCAAAATTCTCTGGCTGATTTCAACCGGTGTCGGATTTATTGTTGGTTTGGCTTCCATTTTTCTGGTTAGTAATACCATCAGACTGACGATTTATGCAAAACGGTTTTTAATTCAAACCATGAAACTGGTAGGTGCCACAACTTCCTTTATCAGATCACCTTTTCTTATTGAAGGTTTCCTGCAAGGTGTAATGGGGGGTGTTCTCGCCGATCTAGCACTTCTGGGTATTTTTTATCTGATTGATGCCAATGTTTTTCCGATCAGTAAATATATCGTCATTAATCCGGGGTTTTATCTCACTCTGATTGGAATTGGCAGTTTTCTCGGGTTTGTTGGCTCAGTGATTTCTGTACGGAAATTTATTTCCATGCGAATCAGTGAATAACCTGATGACCAGGATAATAGATGAAATTTGCTGATTCCCATAATGATTTACTTCAGCGTGCCCTTGCTGGCGACCCCGTTCATCAAAGATTAACTGATGGTCATTCCGATTTCGTAAGGATGAAAAAGGCAGGTGTTGCCCTTCAGGTTCTCTCGGTCTGGGTTCCTGTCCGTTACGCCAGCCAAAACCAGTCTTACTCGCAGGCCATTCGCCAAATTGATGAATTTGATCAGGCTATTCTTTCCTCTGAGGGTAATGTTGTAAAAGCCGGATCTGTAAACGAAGTAAAAAAAGCAGAAAAATCGGGAAAATTAGCCTTGATGATGGGAATGGAAGGTGGCCACCCCATTGAAAATTCTCTTGAAAAACTAGAGGAATTTTACGCTCGTGGCGTCAGGTACATGAGCCCAACCTGGAACAACAGCAATGATTGGGCCTCAAGTGCCCGGGATGAAGAATCTCCCGCTTATTCAGGTCAGAAAGGATTGACAGCTTTTGGCCGGAAGGTCATCTGGAAAATGAATGATCTGGGTATGATGCCCGACGTTAGCCATGTTGGTGAACAAACCTTCTGGGATATGATAACTGCCAGCCAGAAACCGGTTATTGCTTCCCATTCATCAGTTTATCATTTATGTCCGCACCCGAGAAATTTAAAAGATGAGCAGCTGAGAGCCATTGCAAAATCTGGCGGACTCGTTTGCATCAACT
>JAFLBE010000068.1 GCA_017303995.1 Bacteroidota bacterium
AAATTGAAAATAAAATCATCTATAAACTTGGCAGGTTCAACACGCAGATAACCATCAGGATCAACGCTTCCAAGCAGATGTTCGCTGATCATGATCTGCTTTTCATTAAAATTCAGCAGGCGGATCTGATCACGGATTTTCTCGGTAAAGTTACTGACGTGAACCGGAGTAAAATCAGGCCGGTCATCATCGTCTGAATAGTTTGAGTAATAATCTTCGGTTTTATAACCGTACAAATCTTCTGTACTGATGTAATCTTCCCATGAAAATTCATCATCATTCGAAGATTTTGCAGCACCGGCATCTTCAAGAAGCCAGGAATCATCAGTTTCCGGTTTTTCTTCCTTCTCTGCAGTTTCCTTTGGCGGATCAGCCTGAGCTTCTACATCAGCCTGTTCACCTTCCTCAGAGGTATCAACATCATCTTCACCGCCTTCTTCAAGAGCCGGATTGACTTCCAGCTCAGCCTTAATTGCCTGTTCGAGCGCAAGCTGAGGCAATTGCAGAAGCCGGATGTACTGAATCTGCTGAGGTGATAGTTTGAGCTGTAATTTTTGCTGCTGTGAAAGTTGAAGCACGGTGTCCTGGGTTTATTTAGTTGAAGAAGACCGTTTTTTTGCTTTCAGGGCACGGCGTTTGGCAATTTCGTCATCAAGACCTGTGTAAAATTCTTGTCCAAACCGCCTTATAATTGCTTCTTTTAAAAAATGATGAACCGGAATGTCCTCACGGCGACCTTGGAGAAAAGCTGGCCGGCAATCATCACTTTCAACTACATTTAAGGCCTTTTGACCAAAAAAGTCTCTGACGCGGATCGGGAAAAGGTGGCAGCTAACCGGTTTTTTAAAATCTGTAAGTCCCTGATAAAATGCTTTCTCGATACCGCAAAAGGCAATTCCATCATCAAAAACGACAAAAACACATTCCTTTTCATTCACGCAGGTCAGAACGTCAGTTCCTTCCCACTTTTCAGAAACTCCCTTTTCTTCAATAACTGAAACACCTTCGGGACGGAGAAGGTGTTTGATTTTAGGATACAAATCCTTGATAATTTCGATTTCATCCTGGGAAACAGGCGGACCTGCAAGACCTTCAACACAGCAGGCGCCTTTGCATTTTTTCAGATCACAGGCAAATTTGCTTGTCATGACTGAATCTGAAATCAGATATTCGTTTATTCCAATCATCTCACTTTTTCGCTTAATTCATTGAAAAATAAGATTCCAGACCGGCACTAGCAAATCTTGAGCCAAAAAGATAAACCAGTAGTTAAAAGTTTCATGAACCTTTAATCCATTGGAAAATGACGGGGAAATTCGACATGGAAGGTTGCACCGGATCCCGGTACAGATTCTGCCCAAACGGTTGCCTGATGGAGTTCAGTTAGTTTTTTTACTATGGAAAGCCCCAAACCAGTTGAAAGTTCACCTCCGGTGGGCTTTGCGCTCAGTTTTCTGAACTTTTCGAAAAGGTGCTTCAGATCATCAGAATTTAAACCGGGGCCCTGATCGGTAACTGAAAACCGCACCCAATCAGGAAACGGCGTAATTTTAACCCGGATAACAGAGCCGAACGGTGAATATTTAATGGCATTATTCAGAATATTGTCAATGATTTCTCTGAGTGCGTTTTCATCTGCTTTTACCGAACAATTTTCATCTGGCGGATCAAAGAAAACAGCCTGGTTTTTTCTTTCTGATTGGGGGTAATTCTGAAGAATGACTGATTGTACAACATCGGCAATGTTTAAAGTTGAAAATGACAGTTTTTGGTTTCCGGTTTCAAGAACCTGGGAATCGACGAGACTGTTAACAAGTTTCAGCATTCGTTGGGCAGATTGGCGAATCCGGCTAATTCTTTCATCATCCTGTGCATTTTCAGCCTTTTCTTTAAGCAAATCTGCAAAGCCAATGATAGACTGAAGCGGATTCCGGAGTTCGTGCGATGCCATACTGATAATATCCGTTTTTACACTGTTAGCCTGTGTTAATTCGGCCAGCGAAGTCTGCAGTTCACGTTCTTTTTCCTGAAGGCTGATGAATGCTGATTCTGTGCGGCTTTTTTCGGCTAGGAGTTCAGAAGTTCGTTCAGTAACCAGTTTTTCGAGTTCCGCCTGGCGATTTTGGAGGTTTTGGGTCCGTATTTTAAAACTGAAAGAAATGACAGCCCAAAAAAGTAACCCAAATAATAAGAAATAAATGATTTTTGCGGCAAATGACAGGTAATATGGAGATTGAATTTCAAAGGATATAGAACTAATGTCACTCCAGACGGCTGCGGCTTTCTGAGCGCGGAACTCAACTTTGTACTTTCCTGCCTCAAGGCCTGAGAGCAAAATCTGACTTTGCTGTCCGAGATTTGCCCAATCCTGATGAATACCGGATATCCGGTATTGGTAACTTACAGGTTCATCAGGAAATACAGGGGAATGGAAATGAATTTCAACCGCACTGCCAGTATAAATTTTTTCAAAATCGTCAATACCATTCACTGATAACGACTTGATGATAGGCTTGAACGTTGTTCTGAAAGTCATTGGGAATTGAATGGAAACCACCTGCCGGGTAGTTGCCATTAAAACCTGACTTGAATCAAGTACGATCAGTCCATGATTGATTAACGGAGTACTTGGCGATCCTTTCAGCCCTGATAAATCCAACCATTCATTTCCGGTAAAAACAAGTAACCCCTTTTCAGAACCACCCCAAATCCACCCATTGCTGCTTTTGCGAAGTGACCGAACCACAACCTGAAGTTCAGGATTTGTTGGGAATTCTTTGGTTGCTATCCGGTTTTTCACCCTGTAAATTCCGTCATTTGTTGCAAGAATCAAAGTTCCGTCAAATCCCTGTTCAATGTCATAGACTTCAATTGTCCCCCTGAAAAGTGTTTTCAATTCAGGACTGATGTTATCGAAGGCATTAATAGCTTCATTCCATTTGAATATACAGGTTTTTATTCCATTTCCGGTAAGGAGCAAAGAGCCGTCGTCCAACTTCCGGATTGCATTTATTGACGATACAACGCCTTCCGGAACGCCATAAACTCTTGTGTGTCCTTGAGAATTTATGCGGTAAACTGACCGGGTCTGTTCTTCTCGTCCCCAAAGATTATTTTTGGAATCCAGAGTTAACAAATTCAGCCGTTGTGTTTCATTTCCGTGAATTATAGTTTCTGCTTTACCCTGGCTGAGCTTTCTCAGTTCCCCGTTACGGAATGAAATCCAGGTTACACCGTCATCAGCTGAAACTGCATCCAAAAGATTGATATCGCTGTTTCTGATTAAGTAGGTTGAAGCCTCTTCTGGTGCTTTCGGATCGAGTAAAACAAGGTTATTAAAATCGGTCACCAGTACCTTCCGATCGGGCGTTTCTTTTACCGAACGGATAACAAGAGACTCCCGGTCACCGAATCTAACAGTGAAAAACTGGTTGTAAAGCAGGTGAACTCCTTCATCTGAAGTTACCCAAACCCGTCCTTCATGATCAAGGAAAAGCCCTGTAATTGTAGCTTTGCCCATTTCATAAATTTTATCTGATTTCGGAATTTCACCAGTTAAGTCTAACCTAAAAAGACCGTCATTTAAGGTTCCAGCCCAAACTGTCTTGTTTCCATCCCAGGCCAGAGCGTTTACACCGGGAATATCAGATATTTTTTTTATTTGTCTAAGCGTGGTATCAGACTTTGTGTTGAGTTCATAAATACCAAACTTAGTGCCAAGCCAGAATTTATTTTCTCCGACTTTAGTGACAGCATAAAACCGATGAACAGGTTCGTTGATTTCAAGGGGAATTTCAGTAAAATTTTTCAAGGAAGGATCAAACCTGAGTAAAAAACCACCCCAGGTTGCTGCATAAAGACTGCCGTTGCTATCCTCAAAAAATGCAAATGATCGGGAAAAACTATCATTATTATATTTTGGGACAACTAAGTAGCGGGTTAGTTTTTTCCCGTCCCAGGATACAATAGCATCCGACTCACCAAGCCACAACAGGCCATTTTTATCACGATAAAGGGTTTTTGCAAAATGAAGGGTATGATCCGTCCAGGGGTCTGATCCGGGAATTACAATGGTGGTTTTCCATCCGAGACCTGAACGCGTAACCAGACAAAGCCCCCGGTCCGTTAAAACATAAATTCCCTCACCTGGAACATCCAAAACAGATTTAACCAGAAGTGAAGGAAGGTCCCGGGCATAAAGAACCATTTGCTCACCATCAAAACGAACCAGGCCGCCATCAGTAGCCAGCCAGATTAATCCGTCCTGATCCTGAACAATTGATTTTGTGAAATTACTGGGGAGATTTTCGTTGACAGTATAGGTTATATGTCCCAGTGGCTGGGAAAAAGCGGAGAACCCAAAAAGACAAATGAATGTAATTAAAGTTAAATGCATTTCTCATGTAAAATAATTTCACTCAAGGTAAATAAAAGCAAGGGTTTGAGCAAGAGGAGATATTATGAAATTGGATTCTTACCGTCTTCCATAGGTGGGAATTTCTGAAAGCTTGTGGAAAATAATTTTTCCCTTTTTTTGTCCGGTTTTCACCATTTCATCAGCTCCGGAAGAAGGTCCGCCGATCCGCATGACTGCATCACAGTGATCGATAAGCTGAACGGCAACCGGGTGAAATATTTCGTTAAAGATCTGATCTCCGGTTTCTTTCGATCCGGCAGCTTCAATTAAGGGAAGGGCAAACCACTCACCCAAAACCGGCAAATGTCCGAGTTTATATAATTCGAGAGCCATATCAGTCATGGCTTTAACATTTGCAGCGATGAGTTCTGGCTGATCGTTGGTTCCAGACCGGTAAGGTCCAGCAACAAGAATCATGAGCGATTTATTTGTTTTCATTATAAAACCACCCCTTTTTCCCCTCCTTTATAAAAGGAGGGGAGTTAAAAACCTGTAATCAGTAATCCGTGATATGTGACTCCCCGAAAGCGTTCGGGGCAGGCAGTAACCTGTAACCAGCCTCAACCTTCGATAAGAAGCTTCAGCGGCTGTTCAAGTGCTTCAACAACCCAGCGTAAAAACCGGGCAGCATCTGCGCCATCAATAATCCGGTGATCGTAGGAAAGGGAGAGTGGAAGCATGAGTTTTGGTTCGAAGGCAGTTCCGTTCCAGACTGGTTCCATTGACCCGCGTGAAACACCAAGAATGGCAACTTCAGGTGAATTTACAATCGGCGTAAAGCTGGTTCCGCCGATTCCGCCCAGATTGGTGATTGAAATACATCCGCCCTGAAGATCATCCGGAGTAATTTTCCGGTTTCTTGCCCGGGTTGCAATATCATTCAGATCGAGCGCAATTTTGGTGATATTCTTCTTGTCTGCATCCCGGATGACAGGAACCATAAGTCCGGCTTCGGTATCAACAGCAACCCCGATATGGAAATAATTTTTGTAAATCACTTCCTTTGTAGTCATATCCACAGCAGAATTGAAATTCGGATATTTTTTCAGTGCAGATGCCAGAACTTTAACCAGAATTGCGGTCATAGTCAGTTTTGCGCCTTGTTTTTCGAGAGCAGGTGAAAACTGTTTTCTGAGTGCTTCAAGCGACGTAATATCTGCTTTGTCAAATTGAGTGACGTGCGGAATGGTTTGCCAGGCATAACTGAGATGTTCAGCCGTTTTATACCGGATGGTGGACATCGGTTTACGTTCAACTGAACCGAATTTCGCAAAGTCAGGAAGTGGTTTTTGTGCAATACCGGCAGCTTGTCCGCCAGAAACAACTGAACTTCCTTTTTGCTGATGCAGTTTTTTCGACCAGGATTTTACATCTTCCTGTGTTAACCGGCCGCCGGGACCAGTTCCAGGAATTTCATCCACATTCACTCCAATTTCACGGGCCAACCGGCGAACTGAAGGAGCTGCCGGAGCAGCATTTTTCTTAGTTGCCGGCTGAATATCAGAAGAAACAGAAGCTGTTTTTGGCGTTTCAGGTTTTGCAGGAACCGCAGCCGAAACAACCGGAGCGACCGGTTCTGTTTTTGCAACTGAGACCGGTGCAGGAGCAGAAACTGAAGACTTAATTTTCAGGACAACCTGTCCGATTGTGGCTTTGTCGCCTTCTTTTACAAATAATTCGGTCACCACACCTGAAACCGGGGAAGGAATTTCAATGGTGGCTTTATCAGAACCCACTTCAAGAATCCCCTGATCAACCGAAACGGTATCGCCAACTTTTACTGTAACCTTCAGAATGTCGGCACTTTTTATTCCGTCACCCAGATCAGGTAAAGTCACTTCAACTACTGATTCCACTGCAGGTGCAGATACAACCGCAACAGGAACTTCTGCAACTTTGGGAGCAGGTGTTTCAGCAACTTGTGCAACCGGAGCCGGAGCAACTGCGGCAGCTTCACCTGTTTCAACGAGTAAAAGAACCATTCCATGAGTGGCTTCTTCGCCTTCTTTGATACGGACTTCTTTCACAATCCCGGTAACTGTAGACGGCACTTCAATCGTGGCTTTGTCAGATTCAATTTCAATAACCGGTGCATCTTCTTCGATCTTGTCACCGGGTTTTACAAAAACCTTCAGAACAACGGCTTTTTTAATTCCATCACCTAAATCAGGAAGAGTAAATTCTTTAAGCATTTTAGTTCTTCCTTCCTTAAGAAATCATCGGGTTTAATTTATCCGGATTGATGTCAAGCGCTTTGATAGCTTTCGACACGTCCGTCATTTTCAACTTGCCGTCTTTAGCAAGGGCATAAAGAGTTGCAACGGCGATATACCGGGCATCCACTTCGAAGAAACTCCGAAGTTCTTCACGGGTTTCACTCCGTCCGAAACCATCTGTACCTAATGTAGTGAGGGTTTTGGGCATCCATTTGGCAATCATGTCGGGCATAAGTTTCAAATAATCTGAAGCAGCCACATAAACCGCGTCTTCCTTTCCGTCGAAAACGGTCTGGATGTAAGGCGTTTTTTGTTTGTCAGATGGATGAAGCAGGTTGTGCCGTTCTGCAGTAAGTGCATCATTGCGCAGTTCTTTGTAACTGGTCACCGACCAAACATCAACCGAAACACCATATTTACTTTCAAGCAAATCCTGAGCTTTGAGAACTTCATTCAGAATCGTTCCGGAACCGAGCAGATTGGCTTTGAGCTTGTTCCCTGGTTTTGCAGACGATTTCAGTTTGTAAATCCCCTTGAGAATACCTTCTTCTGCACCTTCAGGCATGGCCGGATGGGCATAATTCTCATTCATAATGGTGAGGTAGTAGAAAATATTTTCCTGCTCTTCGTACATTCTTCTGATGCCATCACGAATGATGACTGCCAGTTCAAATGAGAAAGTCGGATCATAGGTTTTCAGGTTCGGAACCGGATAGGCAAGCACATGACTGTGACCATCCTGATGCTGAAGTCCTTCGCCATTAAGGGTCGTCCGGCCGGCAGTTCCGCCAACGAGAAATCCTTTTACCTGAAGATCGGCTGCAGCCCAGATCAGATCACCGATCCGCTGGAATCCGAACATGGAATAATAAATGAAAAACGGAATCATGTTTAAACCATGATTGGCATAAGACGTTCCGGCTGCAATAAAACTCGACATTCCGCCAGCTTCGGTAATTCCTTCCTCAAGAATCTGTCCGTCTTTGGCTTCTTTATAATAGAGAAGCTGATCACGGTCAACCGGTTCGTAAACCTGACCAACGTGCGAATAGATCCCGATTTGCCTAAAGAGTGCTTCCATACCAAACGTTCTGGCTTCATCAGGAACGATGGGAACGATGAGTTTCCCGATTTCCTTGTCTTTGAGAAGTTTCGTCAGAATCCGCACAAAAATCATGGTTGAAGAAGCTTCACGTCCGTCACTGCTGGCGTAGAACTCTTTAAAAACATCAACCGGCGGTGTTTTGATCGGACGAAGATCCACAACACGTCTTGGAAGAAATCCACCCAGTTTTGCCCGGCGATCCATGAGATACTTCATTTCGTTTGAATCGGCGGCAGGTTTGTAAAACGGTGCTTTGGCCACTTCATCATCAGAAATGGGGATTCCGAAACGGGAACGGAATTCTCTGAGTTCGTCTTCGTTTAATTTTTTCTGCTGGTGGGAAATATTTTTTCCTTCACCCGATTCACCCATGCCGTATCCTTTGATGGTATGGGCAAGAATGACCGTTGGCTGACCGGTATGTGTGGTTGCAGCATGGTACGCGGCATAGACTTTTTCCATATCGTGACCACCACGGCCCAGTTTTCTGAGCTGTTCATCAGAAAGATGGCTTACCATGTCGAGCAATTCAGGGTCAACGCCAAAAAATTCTTTTCTGAAATAGGCGCCGGATTCTACTGAAAATTTCTGCCACTGACCATCAACCACTTCACCCATTCTCTTGACGAGTTTTCCTTTGGTATCCTTGGTCAGAATGGCATCCCAGTCACTTCCCCAGATTACTTTGATCACATTCCAGCCTGCACCACGGAAAGCAGCTTCCAGTTCCTGAATGATTTTTCCGTTACCGCGAACAGGTCCGTCGAGACGCTGAAGGTTACAGTTAATTAAAAAGATAAGGTTATCGAGCTTTTCACGGGAAGCCAGATTGATGGCACCCAGTGTTTCCGGTTCGTCAGTTTCACCATCACCGAGGAAAGCCCAGACTTTGGCGTCTGATTTTGGTTTTGCTCCACGATCTTCGAGATACCGGTTAAACCGGGCCTGATAAATGGCCATGATCGGACCCAGGCCCATCGAAACGGTAGGGAATTGCCAGAATGTCGGCATCAGCCAGGGGTGCGGGTAAGAGGAAAGTCCGCCGGTAGGTGCAAGTTCCCTGCGGAAGTTCAGCAAATGTTCTTCGGTTAACCGTCCTTCAAGAAAAGCACGGGAATACACACCGGGTGACATGTGACCCTGAAAGAAAATCTGATCGCCTTCGAAAGTATCGGTTTTTGCACGGAAAAAGTGATTGAAGCCGATTTCATATAAAGTTGCTGCTGAGGCATAGGTTGAAATATGTCCGCCAATGCCATCTTCAACCCGGTTTGCCTTCACAACCATCGACATGGCATTCCAGCGAAGGATGGAGCTGATGCGGTTTTCAATTTCAATATCACCCGGGAAAGGAGGCTGTTTTTCTCTGGGGATGGAATTGATATAGGGCGTATTGGCCGTGAAGGGGACTTCAACCCCGGCTTTTTTTGCCCGGATGTTTAAGAGGCGTAGAATTTCTATAACCCGTTGCGGACCCCCATGCTGAAGCACATAATCGAGGGATTCCATCCATTCCTGGTTTTCAATTTCACTGATTTCAGGGTTTACCGGCGTCTGATCAGACATTCAATCTTTCCTTATTTACTTGCTTTTCTAACTGAAAACTAACGATTTTTCTTTGGAAATAATTTCCTAATTTAGAAATTATTTAACTCAGAATCACTTTTGGTGACGGAAAATAGCTGTTAGCTGTTAGGTTTAAGCTGTTAGGTTTAAATGCAGTCACTTAAAACTGGTAAAAACAATTTTTC
Organism: Bacteroidota bacterium; assembly: GCA_017303995.1. Taxonomy (GTDB): domain Bacteria; phylum Bacteroidota; class JABWAT01; order JABWAT01; family JABWAT01; genus JAFLBE01. Next base: position 9,490 of record JAFLBE010000068.1, read on the forward strand.
TTCGTGTTCTTCGAATTCCCTTCTTGCCCTTTGAGGTTGTCAACTTTTTCCCGTTTCAAAATTGAAATCAATCTTCTGAAAAACCACTTTTGTAAAAATAAATTAGAATACAAAGGATGGATTCCCGTCTTTCCGTCGGTTGACGGATTTACAACACGGGAATGACAGACCTGGTCATAAATTGTCTGATAGCACAAGGATCTCCATGAAAACTGTTGTAAAAGATCTGATGTACGGTGAAAAAGCTGTTACTGAAGTTGAACTTGAAATCTGGGAAAATAAATTTCAGGATCGGGATTATTTGATTGAAATTGACTATCCAGAATTTACCTGCCTGTGTCCGCGTTCCGGCTACCCTGACTTTGCCCGGGTTTACGTGAATTACATTCCAGACAAACTGATTGTTGAACTCAAGGCATTCAAACTCTGGTTGAACAATTACCGTGACCGCCACATCAGCCATGAAGGCGTAACCAATGAGATTTATGACATTCTGAAGGAAAAACTCAATCCCCGTTTTCTTGAAGTCATTGGCGATTTCAATGCCCGCGGAAACGTAACAACGGTCATCCGTCTGCGCTCTGATGCCAAATACGAAACCACGGATATTAAAAACCGGGTTCGGTGAGGAAATAATGCTGTCATCCCGGGTAACCTGGGATGACAGACTTCTGCGAAGCTCATCCAATATTTTCCCTATCTCGCCAATTCCCAAATTGCTCACATTCCAAAAATTATTTTTCATCCGGGAACTCTTCATCTGTATTGCGTGTTGCAACATTTATCGTTACAACTTATATTTGCATCAACAAAACAAAAAAAGGAATACCCAATGAAATCACTCGTTCTCTCCCTGCTTCTCGCTGCCGGTTTTACAACCGCCAACGCTCAAACCACCTGGAATATGGATGCTAGCCACACCAATGTTGGATTTACTGTAACTCACCTTGTCATTGCAGAAGTTGATGGCCGTTTTGGCAAAGTTGACGGAAAATTGGTTTCTAAAAATGATGACTTTTCTGACAGCTATGTTGAAGCTACAGTTCAGATCGCTTCGATCAATACTGACAACGAAAGACGTGATGGACACCTGAAGGGCGATGAATTCTTCAGTGCTGAAAAATTCCCAACCATGACTTTCAAAAGCAAGTCTTTTAAAAAAGTTGGAGATAAAAAATACAAGGTTGTTGGCGATCTGACTATTCGTGACGTTACCAAAGAAGTGACTCTTGATGCAAAACTTGGAGGAACTGTTACTGATCCTTATGGAAATCAGAAAGTTGCTTTTAAAGCTTCAACTGAAATCAATCGCTTTGATTATAACCTGAAATGGGATGCTGCGGTGGAATCTGGCGGATTAGTTGTTGGTGAAATAGTCACCATTAAACTGAACGTGGAATTTAACAAGGAAAAGAAATAAGTTTCTGGATTTTCGTTTTCTAACAAATCCTGTTAAAAAGGCTAAAAAGTCCGATAATTGTGACAATTCCGGACTTTTTAGCCTCTCATTTTTTCATTAAAAGAAAAACATTTTATCGTGTCGTATCTTTATTCTCAACCCGGCAATCAGCCGAAACCATTTCAGGAAGAGTCAATGAAGATCGAAGATGAGATTCAGCAGAAAAAATTTGCCAGTGCACATCAAAAGGCAGCAGTTAATCTGATTTACACTTTTAGCTGGCTAAGTAACCGTCAAAATGAGTTCATGAAAGAATACGATCTTTCAATGCAGCAATTTAACATTCTTAGAATTCTTAGGGGAAGAAAGTCAGAACCTGCTTCTATTTTATTAATTAAAGAAAGGATGCTGGATAAAAATTCTGATGTTTCAAGAATCATTGACAGAATGGTAAAAAAGGAGCTGGTTGACAGACAGATTTGCCCCAATGACCGTCGCCAGATGGATGTCACAATCACTGCAAAAGGGTTGGCTCTTCTTGCTGAAATTGATAAAAGAGATACTGAATTCCACTCGGTCATGAACGGATTATCAGAAAAAGAGGCTGAACAACTCAGTTCACTTCTTGATAAAATGCGGTCAGCAGAATGAACCGTCTGCCAGTCTTGTTTATTGGTCATGGTTCACCCATGAATGCAATTGAAACCAATATATACACACAAAGACTTACCCTGCTGGGCAAAGAACTTCCCCGCCCGAAATCGATCCTCATTATTTCGGCACACTGGTTCACAAAGGGAACACTTGTTTCAGTAAGTGAAAAGCCAGAAACAATTTATGATTTTTACGGATTTCCACCCAAGCTTTATCAGGTAAAATATCCTGCACCTGGTGCACCTGAAACCGGATATCTGGTCACCCTGACTGCTAAATCCTGCCCAATTTTTGTTGATACTGAAATGGGACTCGATCACGGTGCCTGGTCTGTTCTGAGACATTTATATCCCGAAGCCGACATCCCGGTAACCCAAATGAGCATTGATTATTCTAAAAGTCCGGCTGAGCATTATGCACTTGCTCAGGAGCTTGCCATTCTGCGGGATCATGGAGTTTTAATAATAGCTTCGGGAAATTTCGTGCATAATCTGCGGGCTGCAGATTTCGGAAATAAAAATGCCAATCCATATGATTGGAATGTCCGATTCGACAAAGAAATAGCCAATGCACTTGAAAAAGTTGATCACAACCGGATTTTAGGTTATGAAGATCTTGGTCAGGATGCCAAACTTTCAGTTCCGACTCCAGACCATTTCATCCCTTTGTTTTACACGATTGGGGCAAGTCAACTCGGCGACGCCGTTACTACAATCTGGGAAGGATACGAACACGGCAGCATCAGTATGCGGTCAGTGATGATTGGTTGATTTTCTGAAAAACCACCCCTGCCCCCCCGATCCCGATTCTCGGGACGGGGCAGGCTCTCCTTTAGAAAAGGAGGGGAACAAATCCAGTCACATATTACCTGCCCTGTAACTCCGACCTCCCGGTCGGAGAATTGTAATTCGAATTCCCGACCAGAGGTCGGGGTTACAATGGGGCTCAATTTTTTCAAATACTCTTAGTTTTATATGTTAACAGGTACCGGATCCTACTGACTACTACCTATGGTTGCTGAGCCTGTCGAAGCACTAACTGCCAATCCACTATTTCAGCAGCATCATTCTCCCAGTTTTAACCTGGTTTCCGAATTTCACCTGATAAAAATATACCCCGGCTGAAAGCCCAGCCCCGGAAAATGGAACTGAATGGTTACCTTCCGTCAATCTCGCTGAGACTACTTCAGCAATTTCCCGGCCAAGGACGTCTAGAACTTTGACAGTAACTTGTCCTGCATCCGGTAAAGAAAAACGGATTTGGGTTTCAGGATTGAACGGATTCGGGTAGTTTCCTGCAACTTCAAATTCAGTTACACCCTCAATGAAAAGTCCCTGTATTCCAACAATTGATTCGTTACCATTCAGATCAACCTGGCGAAGCCGGTAAACCCATAATCCGGAATTGGCACGATCAGAAACCTGATAGTTTTTTCCCTCAGTGGATGTACCCTGTCCATTTTCAAACCCAATAGAAATCCAATTTGACTGTGATGTAAAACTAGCCGGATCTGCACAGCAGGAATTGATATCTTCTACGGATGAAGATTTAATTTCGGCTTTTTCAATAAAAAAACCAGCGTTGTCAGTTTCTGAAACTGTTTTCCAATTGATAGTAACGGAAGCGCCAGTATGGCTGGCAGAAAAAGAAGCCAGTTCTACAGGAAGCGTATTCTCAAGTCCGTTTGAAGCAATCCCGAATTGGGAAAAAGAAGTCAGCCCGGAAACCCGTAAAATTCCTGCAGAAGGCCGGCTCATGGTGACGGTTGTTCCATTCACGGGACTCGTCCAGGGGTCAATTTCACTTTCCCGTTTCACAATGACGAGTGAGGAGTCATCCTGAATTCCTGGAATCCCGGAAATATCAAGATCGACAGAATATGTAAAATCAGTCAGACCGGTTGCTGTAAACGTCCAGGAAACAGGAGCAATCGCATTTAACAACACTTCTCCACGAAGAGATAAACCGAATTCCGGCAGATCAAGACCGTTATTGGGCGTGGATACCACATATTCAGCAGAAAGGGATCCTGAGGTTGTTCCGGTTGATGAAAAAGTAACCGATGACTGGCTTCCACCCAAAACAATAGTTCCAGTTTTTTCAGGTTCAATTGTAACTGTTGGTGTCCCTGAAACGGGAAGTGTGGTTATGATCAGTTCTGACCCGGTTGAAGAATAAACAGCCGTTGGAGACAAATGGCTGGCTTTTCCATAAATTTTAAAAAAATAAGTCGTTCCTGCAGCTAAACCAGTAACCGTTACTGACCCGGCGGTTCCGTCATAACCAAGTGTGCCTGTAGTTGCCGAGACAGGAAACGAAGTAGTGCTGTAAACAAGTCTTACTTTTTCAGTTGGTGTTGCCCACAAAAGCGGAATGGAGGTTTGGGTGATCTCACTTGCGCTTACTGAAAATGATGAGGGTGGATTTAACGGTTGGGTCGTAAAACTCTGAGTTGTGGAGCGGGTATATCCACCAGAACTTTTAGCCCCGATTGCATAATAATACGTAGTGTTAGGAAGTAAAGGAGTCGTTGCTCCACCGGTTGCAGTTGGGAGTTCACGGTTAACTGTAATGGGTGAATTCCCTGTAAGCGCTGTGGAACTGCTGCCAGGTTCAGTTCCTGCTGAATCTGAGAAAGAAGTTGGAGATGTGCTCCACAAAACCCGAACCGTTGTTGATGAACCATTGGGATTCACTGAAGCTGAAAAAGTCGCAGAAGTTGATTTGACCCCGGTCACCGTTACAGTTGAAACTGAAGGTGGTGCGGCCACAAAAGCAAAACCGGTTAAAGTTGTGCCAGCAAAAAGAAGGGAAGTCAAAATCAATTTTTTCATATTTTCTCCAAAAAAAAGGGGGGAACCAATTCCCCCCTAAGTTAACTGATATTTTTATTTTTTACTTCAGAAGTGTGAGTTTTTTGATTGCAGCTTTTCCTGCTGATTCCAGGCGAACGAAGTAAACTCCGCTCGACAGTTTTGCTCCGTCAAACTGAACCGTATAAAATCCAGCCTCACGTTTTTCATTCAGCAGAGTTGCAACTTCACGACCCAAAATATCAAACACTTTCATGGAAACCTGACCGGCAACTGGTATCGAAATTGGAATATTGGTAACCGGGTTGAACGGATTCGGATAGTTTTGTTCCATGGCAAAGACCGTTGGCAACTGAGGTTCAACAACCAGAATCTGAGAGTAAGATTCCTTACCATCCAAATCCAATTGTCTCAACCGATAGCTAACAGCCGTTTTTCCGATTTTTTCAGCAAACTGGTAAGATTGTGTCTCAACTGTAGTTCCAGAGCCTTTAACAAAGCCAACCGTTTTCCATTCTTTGGTTCCTGCATTGACTTCTGACTTCTGCACCTCAAATCCGTAGTTATTGGTTTCAGAACGGGTTGACCAGAAAAGATTAACCACATCCGCTTTTTGAGAGGATCTGAATTCAGCAAGTTCAACAGGAACCGTGTAGGTTACCGAGAAAGGAGTTCCGGCAATCCATGCAGAACCGTTGAATTCATTGTTCACGGTTTGAACGTACCACTCATAATCCCCATCAGGAAGGTTATTGATTGAATATTTAAGTGCTGAGCCCGCATTTGGCAGTCCAGCCATCATTCTCTCGCCTGTCTGTGGGTTAGAAAGGGTTGAAACAAATTCTTTTTCGAGAATGGAATTGTAAAGTCTCACGTTGTAGGTGAGTCCGGCTACAGGTGTATTTTCATCAGATCCTGCTGACCAGGAAAGAGTTACTGAATTATTAACAATATCTGCAACAGAAACCGACACAGGGGCATCAGGGGCAACAGATGAACCTGCAATCCGATTAAAATGAATCTGGAAATTTGTTCCTTGATTGTAGGTAAGAGCCTCACCACCGCCACCACCAAAGTAATCACGGCTACCCAAAGTCACGATATCCAGATCATTATCTCCGTCGATATCAGAAAGAATAATGCCGCCAAAGGTCATACCCTCAAAATATTCTGGGGCCTGGGTAAATCCTTCTCCGGCATTATTAAACCAAACTTCCATAGTTCTGGAGTCACCGTTGTCAAGACTTCCTGAAACACCAGAAAGAACCAGGTCAGGATATCCATCTTTATTCAGATCACCCCAAACTGCTGAACTGGCAGCAAGCCCGGTGAAAGATGTAGTAACTTCTGAAAATGTGGAGTCCTGATTGTTTTCATAAAGGTGGACTTCACGGCCTCCGTCACCAATTGAACCGATTGAAATAAAGTCAGAATATCCATCAGCATTGAAATCGCCCCAGCTTCCCTGTCCTTTAAAACTGCCTGAAAATTCCTGGGATTGAACTGTCCATGCAGAATCCGGTCCGTTGTTGACATAAATCGCATTTAACCGGGTTTCCCAATCTGAGCCATCACTTGCAAATCCGGTAATGAGAATATCCTGGTCGCCGTCATGGTCAAAATCTGCAACATCCAGGGAACCTTCTGTTGTACCCGGAACCTGAATGCTTTCATACTCAAAGGGAACTTCAGAAGCTGAATCGTTCAGCATATTATGCAGAATGAAAACGTAACCTGAATCATTGCGTGAACCAATCAGATCCTGGTCACCATCATTATTGGTATCGGCCCAGACAAGTGATAGGTTATTGGGAATTACTGCATAGTTGTAAATTTCGATAAAAGAAACTCCAACTTCACCAGGTCCTTCATTTCTGTAAATACTTATGCCATCGTCATTGGAAATGGCCACATCCAAACGGCCATCGTTGTTAAAATCAGCAGCTTCTACAGCGCCATTGTAAGAAGCAATAAATCCTAACGAATTTCCTGAATCAAATACCCAATCTCCTGTTTCTACATCAAGGCCAAGATTCCGGTGCAGATTCAAACTGGGATTACTATCATAATTTATGACGTCATTGAGACCATCTCCGTCAAAATCACCGATTGCAAAATTGTTACGGTATGAAGTACCAAACTGTGAAAAACTTTGGGTTGCAAAGAGTTTCAATCCGGCAAGAATACCAATTGAAAATTCACTTTCCAGTTCATCAGCAGAAACTGCTGTTACATAATAATTTTTAAATTCTCCCTGAACAAGACCTTGAATCGAGAAAGAAGTTTCAATTGAATCTGTTCGACCAACAAAAACCGTATCAACATCGGTTGCGCTGAAAATGCGGTAATAATCAATGTTGGTTTCACTGTTTGGATTCCACGACAACACAACTGAATCAGCATCTGACCAGGAAGAAAGTCCGGTTGGTGCCAGCGGGGCAAGTGGAGTCACAACTTCAAAGGTTTGCTCTGTTGAAAAATCTGACAGATTATAAGAATTATCAACCGATTGGGCTGACCAGTAATAGGTACCCGGAGCAAGGCGATTCAATTTTGCAAACTGGTTTTGTCCAGCATTTCCAGCTTCCGGAAGCAAAGAGTAGAAACTGGATGGATTATTCGCTTGTGCTTTTGCAGCGGCAAACTCCTCCATAAATTGTTCACCAATGGCTGGTTTGAGAATTTCAGATCCACCCGATGTTGTTCCAACCCTGAGGTTATAGGTTAAGGCTGAACCGGGTGTTTCGTTATCAGCACCAATTCCCC
>JAFLBE010000069.1 GCA_017303995.1 Bacteroidota bacterium
CATCACCCATCACACCAACAGACTGAATTGGTAATAGAACAGCAAAGGCCTGCCAGACATCCTTGTAAAAACCCTGTCTTTTCAATTCACTGATAAAAATGTGATCAACATCCTGAAGTAAACTTACTTTTTCTGGCGTCACATCTGAAATAATCCGGATGGCAAGACCCGGCCCTGGAAATGGATGCCTCTGGACGATGTAGTCTGGAACGCCAAGCTGCGCACCAATAATTCTGACTTCATCCTTGAACAATTCACGGAAGGGTTCAAGAAGTTTCAGGTTCATTTTTTCGGGAAGTCCGCCAACGTTGTGGTGAGATTTGATTGTTACAGAAGGACCTTTAAAGGATACCGATTCAATAACATCCGGGTAAAGTGTTCCCTGCCCCAGCCATCTGGCGCCTTCGACTTTTTTAGCTTCCGTATCGAACACATCCACAAAAAGCTTCCCGATAATTTTCCTTTTCTTTTCAGGATCAGTAACACCGGCGAGACCGTTAAAAAACAGGTCGTGAGCTTTAATTACTTTCAGTTTGATGTGATATTTATTGCGGATGGTATCTTCAACTTCCTGTGCTTCATTTTTGCGAAGAAGACCGTGATCAACAAAAATACAGTTCAGCTGATCACCAATTGCTTCGTGAACAAGAACGGCCGCAACGGTTGAATCAACCCCACCGGAAAGCCCTAGAATAACCTGATCATCACCAACCTGTTTTTTTATTTCAGCAATTTTGGATTGGATAAACGATTCAGGCGTCCAGTTTGGCGAACATTTTGCAATATTAAATAGAAAATTCTTAATAAGATCTGCACCAAATTCAGTGTGAACCACTTCGGGGTGGAATTGCACGCCATACCACTTTCTAACCGGATCTTCAATAATCACATAAGGTGCGTTTGAAGTCTGGGCTATGGGCGTAAACCCAGCAGGCGGAGCGGTAAGATGATCGCCATGACTCATCCAAACCTGAAAGGAAGGCGGAAGTCCGGCAAGGAAACCAGAATCCGGATTTTTTAAATTGATAATTGCTTTTCCAAATTCCCTTTTTGCTGCCGGGTCAACTTTTCCGCCAAAAAGGTGAGCAAGAACCTGCATGCCATAACAAATACCCAAAATTGGCAGCCCATGTTCAAAAATAGATTTATCAGGGAGAGGTGAGCCTTCCTGATAGACGCTGAACGGACTTCCGCTCAGAATGATCGCTTTTGGCTTTAGGTTTTCAATGGCTTTAACGGCTTGGTTAAACGGGTGGATTTCACAATAAACTTTTTGCTCTCTGACCCGCCGGGCAATGAGTTGGGTATATTGGCTGCCAAAATCAAGAATAAGAATCGTGTCGGGATGGTTCATGTAATTTCAATTAAATTATAATCCGCAAAAATAGGATTTCAACTTGAAAAGTAAAAGAAGACAACCAAATTAGACTTAAAGGTGAAAATTCATATATAAAAAAAGGGTCACCGACAGGTGACCCTTTTAATTCAAATCAATTTCTAAAAGTGCCCGGAAATTATCCGACCAAAACTTTATATCCGTCGGCAGAAAGAAGTTCTTCAACCTGAGCCGGATTTGAAAGTTTCACTTTTACCATCCATCCTTTACCGTACGGGTCATTATTGACAACACTTGCGTCTGCTGCAAGTTTTTCGTTGATTTCAAGGATAGTACCTGAAACCGGAATAAACAGATCGGAAACCGTCTTTACAGCTTCAACTGTTCCGAAAATTTCATGCTGTTTAAAACTTGAACCAACAGCTTTTAAATCAACATAAATGATATCGCCAAGTTCATTCTGTGCAAAATCAGTGATACCAACAATTCCGGTATCACCTTCAATTTTAATCCATTCGTGGTCTTTTGTGTATTTGAGGTCTGCAGGAAACGTCATGGTTTTACTCTTCTTTCATTTCAGGAATTGGGATCCCATTTTTCGAGGAATTTGGTATCAAACTTACCACTTCTGAAAAGTTTGGACCGCATCACTTTTTTATGGAACGGAATGGTTGTTTTTACGCCTTCGATTACAAATTCATCGAGGGCACGAAGCATTTTATTCATGGCTTCTTCGCGGGTCCGGCCATGAACAATCAATTTACCAATCATGGAATCATAGTTTGGCGGAATGGTATAGCCACTGTAAGCATGACTATCAGTTCGCACACCTTTGCCACCCGGGACGTGAAAACTTGAGATCAGGCCAGCAGAGGGTCTAAAATCATGATCAGGATCTTCGGCGTTAATACGACACTCAATGGCATGACCTTCAGGAACCAGATTGCCAAATTCAATTTTTTCACCGGCCGCCATTCTGATTTGTTCTCTGATGAGATCAAGACCGGTCACTTCTTCAGTTACACAATGTTCAACCTGAATCCGGGTGTTCATTTCCATAAAATAGAAATGTCCGTGTTTATCGAGAAGAAATTCAATGGTACCGGCACCTTCATAATGAACAGCCATTGCACCTTTGATTGCAGCATCACCCATTGCTTTTCTGATTGCAGGTGTTACAGCAGGTGAAGGAGACTCTTCGATGAGCTTTTGGTTGCGGCGCTGAACTGAACAATCACGTTCACCTAAATGAACTACTTTTCCGTGCTGATCACCCAATACCTGAATTTCAACGTGACGAGGTTCTTCAACGAATTTTTCGATGTAAACGGCACCGTTGCCAAAAGCAGATTCTGCTTCATTCCGGGCTGTGTTATATAATTTTTCAAAATCTTTTGGGTCGGATACGATACGCATTCCACGACCACCGCCACCTGCAGTTGCTTTCACAATAACCGGGTAGCCAACTTTTAAAGCAATTTTTTTGCCTTCTTCAGCGGTATCAACCAATCCGTCAGAACCTGGCACGACCGGAACGCCTGCAGCACGCATAGTATCTTTTGCAAAAGCCTTGTCGCCCATTGCCCTGATCATTTCAGGTGAAGGTCCGATAAATTTTATGCCGTGTGATTTGCAGATTTCAGAAAAATCAGCATTTTCTGAGAGGAAGCCATAACCAGGATGAATCGCATCAGCACCGGTAATTTCGGCCGCAGAAATAATCCTGGAAATATTCAGGTAAGATTCTTTTCCTGGAGGTGGACCGATGCACACCGCTTCATCAGCAAAACGGACATGAAGTGATTCAGCATCAGCAGTTGAGTAAACAGCCACCGTTTTAATGCCCATTTCTTTACAGGTACGAATGACCCGAAGGGCAATTTCGCCACGGTTGGCAATCAATATTTTATTAAACAAAGAGCAAACTCCTGAACTTATTTCGAGGGCTCAATGAGGAACATAACCTGCCCGTATTCAACAGGCTGGCCATTTTCAACCACAATTTTTACTAGTTTTCCGGCAATATCTGATTCAATTTCATTCATCAGTTTCATTGCTTCAATAATGCAAAGTACATCACCGGGTTTAATCATGTCACCCACTTTTACATATTCATCTGCATCTGGTGCAGGTGATTTGTAATAAGTTCCAACAATCGGAGATTTAATTTCATGAAGGGTTGATGGTGCAGCAACAGGTGGTGCAGGAGCAGCAGGAACCGCAGAAGCGGTAACAGGAGCAGCTTGAGCAACAGGAGCGGGTGCCGGGTTATTCACAGGTGGATAGTAAGATGGAGCCGGATAGAATTGGGATGGATTAACAAGGGCACCACGGTTTTTCTTAACAGTTATTTTGAAGTCTTCACGTTCAATTCTGACTTCATCTACATTACTGTCATCAACCATTTTAATGAGTAGACGGATGTCTTTTAGATCCATGATCCTCTCTGCTTTTAAATTGAGTTTGGTCTGATTCCTGCAAGACAGGATTGTATTGACTCAGATCACAAAGCCCGAAAATACCTTTCCCCACTTTTAAAGTCAAGGAATGATGGTAGTGGTAATATCAATAAAGAAGGAAAGGATTGATTCAAAACTGCCAAATATGCCCTACCCGTTTATTGATAATTGATTTTGGTACCCACAAAAATTAATTTGCACAAGTAAATAAATTTTATCGCAATCAAACTCCGCATGCCTTTCAATTTCTCTCTTGCCTGCGGTTACAGAGGTGTCTATGAATTCCCAGGAAACACAACTTCACGTTCCGGCAGAAGCCGTTCATTCCACTTTAAAAAAACACATGCTTGTTGATGGGTTTGATCTGGTGCTTGATCTTGAAAAAAGTATGGGTTCAACCATTTATGACAAACGGTTTAACAGACGGTTTGTCGATTTTTTCACATTTTTCGCTTCAAACCCGATCGGATTTAACCATCCCAGAATTTCACATGACGAGGAGTTTAAAAGCAAACTCCTGAAAGTTGCATTGGTAAAACCCAGTAATTCAGACGTCTATACTGAAGAAATGGCTGAATTTGTCTCCACCTTTTCGAGAGTCGGGATTCCGGAACACTTGCCTCACCTTTTCATTATTGATGGCGGAACGCTTGCAGTTGAAAATGCTCTGAAAGTGGCTTTCGACTGGAAGGTCAGAAAAAACTTTGAAAAAGGTCACAAGTCTGAAAAGGGACACCAGATTATCCATTTTAAACAGGCTTTCCATGGCCGGTCTGGTTATTGTTTGAGCATTACCAACACGCTTTCTGACAAAACCGATTATTTCCCAAAATTCCCATGGCCACGCATTACCAACCCGATGCTTCACTTCCCGTTAACCGAAGCTGGTCTTGCAGAAACGGCCCGGCTTGAAGCTCAGGCGTACGATGAAATTCATCTGGCGATCAAACAAAATCCGGATGATATTGCAGCCATTATTATTGAACCGATTCAGGCTGAAGGCGGTGACCATCACCTTAGTAAAACCTTCCTGAAAAAACTGAGACAAATTTGTGATGAAAACGAAATCCTTCTGATTTTTGACGAAGTTCAAACCGGATTTGGAATTACAGGCAAGTTTTGGGCTCATGAACATTTTGTTGAGCCAGATATTCTTGCTTTTGGAAAAAAGGCACAGGTTTGTGGTGTTCTGGCTGGCAAACGAATTGATGAAGTCAAAGATAACGTTTTCAACAAATCAAGCCGGATCAATTCTACCTGGGGAAGCAACCTCGTTGATATGGTGAGAGTTACCCGTTTTCTCGAGATCATGGAAGAAGAACACCTTGTTGACTATTCTGCATCAACAGGAAACATTCTCCTCAGAAAAATACAGGGATTGGCTCAGGAATTCGAAGGAATTGTGACGAATCCCAGAGGTTTGGGTCTCATGTGTGCCTTTGATCTTGATTCGAGGGAATCACGTAATAAATTTGTAAACCTTTGTTATGAAAACGGACTTTTAATTCTCGGTTGCGGTGAAAAAACAGTCCGCTTCAGACCGGCACTCAACATTCCGGAAGCAACACTTTCAGAGGGTATAGAAATCATCCAAAAAGTTCTTCGTAAAATGTAACTACTTAAAGGTGATGCCAAGTCACCCGGGAATAAAAATGAGCACATACAAAGTAATTAACCTGGATTATCTGAACGATATTGCGGATGGCGACAAAGATTTTATCAGAGAAATTCTGGGCATTTTTGTGGATCAGATGCCAGGTGAGGAAATTCGGCTTCGGGAAGCAATTGCGACGGAAGACTGGCAAATGGTCAGAAATGTTGCTCACAAAGTTAAATCTTCAACCGGGAATCTCGGAATCAAAAAAGCCTACAATAATTTTGCGGAAATAGAAGAACGGGCACAAAAAAAGCTGAATCTTGAAACCTTGCCTGCTCTTATCGAAGAGACACTTGAATTGTGTAACCTTGCAATGGTTGAGGTTGATGAAGTATTGAAAAACTTGTAAAAAATTTAGTTTAGGTGTGGGTTTTCAGGGTAGTTTGCCAGCTGTGCAAACTCACCCCCCATATCCTTTAGAATTTTTCTCCAGAGTTTTTCGGGTTCAGTTTCAAAAATATAATCAGAATTACAGCGCCCAAGTATCCAACCACCCCGATCAAGTTCATCCTGCAATTGTTCTTCAGCCCAACCTGAATAACCCAAAAAAAACCGAAAATCAGTTGTGTTGCATAGACCAAGCGACAGTTTTGTTTTAATGTCCTCAAATTCACCGCCCCACCAAACCCCCTCAGCCACTTCGATGGCACCTGTGATTTTTTCGCCGGCAGAATGAAGGACATGGAGTGTATCGGGCTGCACAGGACCGCCCAGAAATAAGGGCAATTCCGGCAAATCGTTTTCCGGCAAAACTTCATTAAGTAAAAGTGGGAGTTCTTTGTTTAGCACCAAACCAAATGAACCGGTTTCACTATGTTCACAAAGTAAAATGACGGTCCGTTTAAAGTTGGGATCCTGAAGCATGGGTTCCGCAAGGAGAAGAGTTCCTTTTTCAGGTTTTTTCATTTTGCGAATCCGAATTTTTTACCCAACCCGCCGGTATTTGATTTATCACGCACAAGTCCAACCCTGTTTTTAATATTCCCAGCGGTGTGAATCAATGCTTTTTCCAGGCTTATATCCTTATGAATACTTCTATGGAACAATGCTTCTCTGACTGAATCTTTGAGCCAGGCAAAGGAATAACCTTCTGTTTCCTCGAGTATTTGTTTCCATCCAGTTTCAGAAATACCATCTTCTTTCAGTAAATCAACCAGATAATTTTTCCGGATGGATTCTGCCGGGTAATCAAACCGCCAGACGTGACCAAAAAGATCTGGACGAAACTCAACTGCTGTTTTGAGAATGTCAGGGTAAGATGAGGTTGCAATCACAAGAGCTGTGTGCCCGCTTCCCTTTTCGACACCCTGCTCAATCAGATAACGCCAGATCTGGAGTCCGTTCATTGATTCAGCAAGCGTATCCAGTTCTTCGAAGATATAAACCCGTTTCGGAAACCGTTTTGACCGTTCAATGAAATCGAGAGCAATAAAAGCATTTAAATCATCAGACGGACGAAACATGAAAAATTTATATTCCGGATATTCAGTCATCAGAATATTCAGCAGAAACGACTTTCCGCATCCGCTTGGACCCAAAACGGTTACAGACGGCAGGGAATCTTCATAAGAAGAAACCAAAGTTTGAACTGGCCGGAGGCGTGACTCAAAAAACGCCTGATATTCTTTCACTCTTTCTTCTGAGGCATACAAATCAGGCCAGCGAACTGTTTTTGAATTAAAGACAGAAACTGTATCAACCTGAAACGGACCATTTGCTGTAATTTTATTGGTAAAATACGAAGAAAAACCTTTGAGCAGTTTATCTTTTATTTCCGGATTGGATTTTGGCAGAAAAAGAAACTGCGTCAACAATCCCGGATTTAAAGTGTTGAAGAAAAATAGATTTGAAATTGCAAATGGAACGCCATCCAAATCGCCAAGATAAATGCCTTCATGGGTTTCAACATAATCAGTGCTCTCATGAAGAGATGACTTTGATTTGAAGGCATTGATTTTCAGGAATTCACCAAACGGGAATTGAAGGAAGATCCTTTTTATTTCAAAACTTTGAGAAAAACCCTTCGGTGAAAAAGGTTTGATTGAAATTGAACTGGCCTCGCAATATTCAAGAAAAGCCTCCATCGGAAGGTCATTCATGGTAAAAATATCGGCAGGGAAAAGTCCGTCAATCTCTTTCAGATATTTGCCCTGAATAAATCTGGCAATGCTGAGGGTTGAATCGACCGAATTGTTGGTTTCCATACTTTCTTTCTGTTTTATGACCTATCTGACAAAAGCTGCTGAATAATCAGATTGAGATGGGTCTTCAGTATAATCTATAACGATAAATTCATTTTCGATGGTGTAGGAATACTTTTTCAAAGTTCCAAAACCCTTTATGGCATCGCCCGATTTTAAATCAAATGACCAGCCGTGAAATCCGCAGACAATGATTCCGTCTTTGCTTTCACAACCTTCGAAGGATGCCATCTGATGCGGACATTCATCTTTAATTATTATGAAACCATCGCCTGAACGATAAACGGCAAAGTAATAAACATCAATATTCAGACAGATCGGCTTTTTTTCAGGAACGTCTGAGGTTTTGCAAAGAGTAATTTTTTTAGAGCTCATTGAATTTCTGTGACAAGTGACGAGGGACTAGTTGATTAATGCAAAAAGGCTTTTCCCCATTAACCATTTATCATTGACCATTAACCATTATTTCCCAACCGGTGTTAATCTGATCTGGTCAAGAAGTGCGGTGTTAACATCCATGTTCATATTTTCATTCCAGGGGTCAAAAGCAATTTTGAATGAATTCTTTCCCTTTTTCAGTTTTGCATAAACACCGCCCGACCAGCCCCATTCTTTCCAGTTTTCATCCCCTCTTTGCGGAAGGACAATTGCGCCTAAATACGTTTTGCCCAGATAAAGCGACCGGACAGCACATTTGTTATCGGTGTTGATGGGGCCAGAGCCGTTTGAATACCTGAAATCAATCCAATAGGTTCCTGCTGCTGGAACTGTAATCGAGACGGGGACTGAAAGATTTTGTGATTTGGTCAGTTTTACGTAACCTGAACCCAGAAAACCCGGAATTTCTTTTTCAGTAGTTTCATTTTCAATTTCGACGATCACAGGTTTCTTTTTTTCCGGACTGACTAAAACAGGTTCACTCAGCATAGAAGGAACTCCGGCTGCATCAACGGCCAAAACCTGAAATTCTTCTGTTTCCTTTGAAGGTTTCAAAGTAAATTCTGTTTCTTTAATTGATTTCAGCTTTTTGCCATTTCTGATCACGTCGTAGGAAACTGCACCTTTTACCGGTTCCCAGTATAATTTGCCTGACTCAAGTTTTGCGACCGGATTTGCAGGTTGAACCACATGGTCAACCAGATTCATTTTTCCGGCTGGCCATTTACCGTTTAAAGTGACTTCAACATTAAATTCACCGGTTGATCCTGCCGGAATGAATGCACTTTTCGCCGGTTTGCCATTGATCAGGACTGATTTCACCCCGTTTCCGAATCCGTTTACGGTCAAATTGACAACGGAATTGCGGTATTTCATTCCTTTGAGCGTCCGGTTGGATGCCCAGGCTTCCGGGACTGTTGGTTCAATAGTCAAACCTTTTGCAGTGTAACCGAGACCAAACAGAAGTTTATAAGTCATTGCAAGGTTTCCGGCAACACTCCAAACCTGGCGGTCAGAATTAATTTCGGTTCCCATATAGGCACCGGTTGATGCAACCATATTTTCTTTATTTGTCAGGAATAAGCCTGCTGCCCTTGTCATCACGGCAAGACCGTGTTCCGTAACGGCCGTATTTCCGGTTTGCTTGCCGGCAAGTGTGAAGAATGCCTGAACGAAAGGCCAGACTGAGTTATTGTGGTACGGATTCATATCGGGAATCTGCGGGAAAAAGGTTGGAACGCCAAATTCGTAAACCGGCACTGATTCCATTATTTTTTTTGAACGTTCAGCATCCGACAGACCGGTTAAAACGGCAAGTGCTTCGCCTAAAGCTTCCGATTTCGGAAGCACTGATGGAAACAATCTGCCATACCGGTACATGGCGAAATAACCTTTATCTTCCATCCAGAAATACTTATTAACTGCTGTTTTAATGGATGCAGCCACTTTTGTAAACTCATCATTCTTTCCAAGTTCCTTTGCCATTTCGCCAAGCAAACTGTAGGTTTTATAGTGAACCACATTGGTTCCCAACCCGGCAGAGAGATAAATATCCTTCGGATCCATCCATTTTGGATAGGATTGTTCCCGCCAGTCGATAAACGAGGTTTCACCAAAGGCGAGTCCGGTTTGCTGATCCAATATCACTTTCTGATCATCTTTTGCAGAAGCACTGATGATTTCAAAAGAGGATTTCAGCCAGTTCTGATCGCCGGTTGAGAGATAAACCTCCCAGGCAGCCATAGCCCAAACCATCCGGTCAGAAGAACAAGGCCAGGATCCGCCGGTTCCGGTATCCTGAATTATTTTTCCGTTTTTAACTTTTGCCATCAGACTGATTTTTGCAGCTTCAGGATTCACAGCAGCAACCGACAAAATGATTGAATAGCTGATGTCACGGGTCCAAACACCTGGCCATTCTTTCCCTGCCATCAATGCCCCGTCAGGGCGGATATCGAGAATCAGTTCTTCGAGGGTTTTCTTGTAAAGCGCATCAAGCAAAACCTGTCCGTGATTGACAACCGGGTAAGAGGAAAGGTCGGCCGAAAGTTTCCAGCTTCCATCCTGAACATGACCTTCAGGGAAGACTTCCTTTTTAAATAAAACCGGCAGTTCAAAGATGCCGTCACCATCTGGATCTTTTAGTTCAGAAACTTTTCTTGACACGAGATTATCAAAATCCCAGCTCAGAGGTAACGTTCCGCCCGCAAGAAAAACACCTTTATATTCGTCTGCTGTGATCTTTACTTTATTGAAAGTTTCGTAATAACCCTTTTCTTTGATGGATGTGAGGACAGGTCTCATATCCACCCGGAACGTCACATTTACATCCTGAGTCAGGGTTACTTCTTCGCTTTTCACTTCGGGTTCGGCTTCACCAAAAACATAAACCGGAGTTGATTGGGAGGAAAGCTCAGGATTGATGTAAAAAGTGTGATTTTTCCCGAATCCTCTTTCATTATCCTGACCGTTGATGGCCAGTTTGAATGAGATTTTACTTTTCACAGGGAAGGAAGCTGCCGCACTGTAGGTTGAGGTAATGGCTTCTGAAGATGTGGCAATTGCTTCAAACTTTCCTTGAACCACTTTATCAGAGTAGACAGAAAATGATTTTGATTTGTACAGTGGCTGGGCAGCAAGGCTGCCGGCGAAAAAGGAAAGGATACTCATAATGACAACTTTTTTCATGGTACAACTCCAGGTTATAAACGGGAAAGAGTAAGGATGATGTCAAATTCAAAATCTCTGAGCGGCATAACCGACAGTCTGCCCTGTCGGACAAGAGCAATTTCTTTTAACTGTGGGTGTGACTTGATTTCGGTGAGGGAAACGGGTTTTTGAAGCGTTTCAACCGGAGCCAGTTCAACCACAACCCAATTTGGATTATCAGTAGTCGGATCCTGATAAAATTCTTTGACCACTTTGGCAACACCAACAACTTCCATTCCTTCATTGCTGTGGTAAAATAAAACCAGATCACCGGTTTTCATGGCCTTCAGGTTGTTTCGTGCCTGGTAATTTCTAACTCCGTCCCAAACGGCATTACCATCTTTTAAAAATTTTGTCCAGGAATATTTGAAGGGTTCAGATTTTACAAGCCAATGGTTCATGGAAAAGGTTCAATTTTAAATGTTGAAGGTTAAATGGAAAGGGCACCTCTAAAAACCTCAACAATGTCATCCTCAACTTGATTGGGGATCCATTTTAAGGAAATCAAAAGGGGTTTTAGAGGTGCTCTTGAGTTTTAAATTTAGATTTGAAATGGTCTAAATAGTTATAAATATTTAGTTTGAAAAAAATGTCACCCTTTCAGGGTTTGTATTGGTTTTGGCTCTGATTAACTATAATCCTGTCAGCCCTTCAGGCTTTTAAATTCGAATTTCAATTTCTTGATTTAAATTTTGAATTGAAGTATCTAAATTTCAGGTCTATAATTTTCTGACTTCTGAC
Source organism: Bacteroidota bacterium (assembly GCA_017303995.1). Classification (GTDB taxonomy): domain Bacteria; phylum Bacteroidota; class JABWAT01; order JABWAT01; family JABWAT01; genus JAFLBE01. The sequence continues at coordinate 11,542 of JAFLBE010000069.1, forward strand.
TTCTGACTTCTGACTTCTGACTTCTGACTTCTGACTTCTGACTTCTGACTTCTGACTTCTGACTTCTGACTTCTGTCCCCGAAATTGTTCGGGATCTTCGCTTCGCTCGACTTCTGACTTCTGCATCCTCCAATTTACTAAACTTAATGATGAGTTTACAATCATTACTGTGAAATAGACAGGAAGCGAGGTTTACTCAATTTATTTTAGGATCAGAACTAAAATTCCACCGAAAACCAACCCTCCGCCACCCCACAGCAAATTCGATTTCATTCTGCCGGATTTCTCATTTTTTAGAATTCCGTTGGTTTTTTCAAGATTTTCATCCAGGGTTTTAAGCTGGTTGGTCAGATTTGAATTTTCTCGGGAAAGTTGCAGAAATTGAATCCGGTTTTTCTCCTGATAGGCAACCAGAAATTCCGAAAAATCGGTATTTGATGAATCCAGCCGGTTCAATCCCAAACGAATACCGGTCAGATTATTTTCAAGGCCAGAAATGGGAACCAATAAACTTCTGATTTTATTCACCTGATTAACTGCATAAAGATAGTGGTTGATTCCAGTTTGATTGATAACATAAACGGTATCAGCGTCAAATAACACGGGTTTGGAATTTAAATTTGATAGCGTATCAATATCAGGACGATCTGCCGAAAGCCGTGCTGCAGGAAACCTGTAAACCGATGAATTCTGGGCAGTTGATAAGTCCCAACTGAAGATAAATAGGAAAATCAGAATCAAAACCTTCATAATCATTTACTCCGGATGGTTGAGTTCTTCACTTTCAGAAAGCACTTTTTTAATCTGACCAATACCTGATTGCAATCCAGTCAAGTCAGAATCCAGTTTTGCAAGGATGGCGGCATTCAGTGAATCAATTGTTTTCAGCTTGCGGCCAAGTCCGTCATTTCTTTCCTGCAGATCAGAAATAACCTGCTTCTGGTCGAGCAGCAGTTTATTTGAATCCGAAATCAGAGCCCTTGATTGATTGATCAGGGAAATTGCCTGATCCAGTTCATTTTGAGTTTCAAAAAGAGAAAATGAAAGTCCAACCAATACAGCAAATGCGACTGCAAGGGCAACCCATTTTAAAAGGTGACCTCTCATCATTTTGATTCCCCCAAAATTAGTCCTGATTAAAATAGTTCGGCTGCTTTTTAATGAAATTCCAACAAACCCAGCAATTTTTCAACATTTTTCTTCAAGAATCTGCTTTTCTGGGGGAAAAATCGGCAGGTCAAAACAGGCAGGCTAAATTTTCATTTTTATGGTAAGCCTGACTTCCCTGCTTACTTTCAGAACAGTTCCTCTAACTTTGAATTACTTACAAACAGACAATACTATCTTTTATTAAATAAAAAAGGTTAGAAATCCTAATAAATCATTAGAAACAGATTAACAGATAATTAGAGCAGAAGGTCATGATTTATTTTGTTTTTTGATTTCACTAAACTGCAATCCGGAAAATCAGGACAAAATTGTTACTAATTTTTACCAGTCTGTGACCAGAATATATTTTTAGAAAAACCAATGGAGAAAATAATGTCTGCCAGTGAAAAAAAACATGTGTACTTCTTCGGAAACGGAGAATCAGACGGCCGCGCTGATATGAAAAATCTGCTCGGCGGTAAAGGGGCCAATCTTTGCGAAATGACCAATCTTAAACTTCCCGTCCCTCCTGGCATCATTATTTCAACTGAAGTTTGCGTGCATTTTTATAAAAACAACTGGACTTACCCGTTTGGCCTCGAAAATCAGGTTCACGAAGCCTTTTCCAAGGTTGAAAAACTGATGGGCAAAAGGTTCGGTGATTTAAAAAACCCATTGCTGGTTTCAGTTCGTTCTGGTGCAAGAACTTCAATGCCCGGCATGATGGATACGATTTTGAATCTGGGTTTGAATGATGAAACAGTAAAAGGGCTGATTGCCAATACCGGCAATGAAAGATTTGCTTACGATTCTTACCGCCGGTTTATTGCCATGTATTCAGACGTGGTTCTTGGTGTTGGTAAAAACGGTGAATCCAATTTTTTTGATGAAATTCTGGATAAGAAAAAAGAAGATAAGGGCATTGAGAACGATACCGATCTTGATGCAAAAGATCTGAAAGAAATTGTAAAAGATTTCAAAGCCATTGTGAAAAAACGGACAGGCAAACCCTTCCCCGAAGATCCGAAAGATCAATTGTGGGGTGCAATTTCTGCAGTTTTCAGATCATGGATGAACCCCAGAGCCATTGAATACCGCAAAATTTATCACATTCCAGAAGAATGGGGCACCGCTGTAAACGTCATGGCGATGGTTTACGGAAATATGGGCGAAGATTGCGGAACGGGTGTTGCATTTACAAGAAGCCCGGCCACGGGTGAAAATAAGTTGTATGGTGAATATCTGGTTAATGCTCAGGGTGAAGATGTGGTTGCCGGTATCAGAACGCCGAAACACATTTCTGAAATGGAAGTCGAATCACCGGACATGTACAAACAGCTTGCCGATACCGCCCAGATTCTGGAACATCACTACAAAGACATGCAGGATATTGAATTCACCATCGAAAAAGGTAAATTCTTCATGTTGCAATGCCGTTCAGGAAAAAGAACCGGTCTGGCAGCACTCCGGATTGCAGTTGATCTTGTAGATCAGGGATATATTACAAAAGAAGAAGCCCTGATGCGCATTGAACCGACTCAAATGAATCAATTACTCCGTCCGACTTTTGATCCGAAAGAAGTAAAAGAAGCTACGAAAGCCGGTCGTCTGCTCGGAAAAGGATTGCCAGCCGGACCTGGTGCAGCATCCGGAAGAATTGTGTTCCGGTCTGAAGATGTTGAACACTGGACTGATAAAGGCGATCCTGTTATTCTGGTCAGAATTGAAACTTCACCTGAAGATATAAAGGGAATGCGTCTCGCAGAAGGAATTCTGACTGCCCGTGGCGGGATGACTTCCCACGCTGCTCTCGTTGCCCGTCAGATGGGAAAAGTCTGTATTGTGGGCTGTGACCCGGTAACCATTGATTATCATACGTTTACTATGACCATCGGCGATAAAACCTACGAGCAGGGACATTACATTTCGATTGACGGATCAACCGGTGAAGTGTTAGAAGGTCAATTAAAAACCCGTCCATCAGACGTCATTCAAAAGGTGCTGATGGGCAAGGATATGCCGGATTCTGTTGACGTGAAATACTATGAAAAAATCATGGCCTGGACAGATGAAGTTCGTGCCATGAAAATTTTTGCCAACGCCGATCAGCCAGATCAGTGCCAGCAAGCCATCGCATTTGGTGCTCAGGGAATCGGACTTTGCCGTACGGAACACATGTTCTTTGGCGAAGAAAGAATTACCCTTGTGAGAGAAATGCTGCTTTCAAGTACAGAAAAAGAACGCCGGAAATATCTTGCCGGACTTCTCGAACTGCAGCGCAGTGATTTTGAAGGCATTCTCGAAGTGATGAACGGCTACCCGGTTATCATCCGGACGATTGATCCGCCGCTGCATGAATTTCTTCCGAAAGAAAAAGCAAAAATCCAGGAAGTTGCCAATGCAATGAAAGTTGCACCTGCCAAACTGAAACGGAAAATTGATGAGCTTCACGAAGAAAATCCGATGCTTGGTATGCGCGGATGCCGTCTGGGAATCATCTTCCCTGAAATCATTGAAATGCAGGCAAGAGCGATTCTCGAAGCTGCCCTGAATCTGAAAGCCAAAGGAAAACCAGTTCATCCGGAAATTATGATTCCGCTTGTCTCCAACGTCAATGAATTGAATAACCAGAAAGCCATTGTTGATCGTATTGCACGGGAATTGTTCAGCGAGCGCGGAATGGAAGTTGCCTATAAAGTGGGTACCATGATTGAAATTCCGAGAGCTGCACTGACCGCTGATGAAATTGCCAAATCGGCTGAATTTTTCAGTTTCGGAACCAATGACCTGACTCAGACCACACTCGGCCTTTCACGGGATGATGCCGGAAAGTTTTTACCTTATTATATTGAGAAAAACATTTTCGAATACGATCCGTTCGTCACCATTGACCAGACCGGTGTTGGTAAACTGATGGAAATCGCAGTTGCCGGCGGACGTAAATCACGTCCTGACATCGAAATTGGAATTTGCGGGGAACACGGCGGTGAACCGATGAGTATTGTTTTTGCCAATCATATTGGTTTGAACTACGTATCCTGCTCACCCTTCCGGATCCCGATTGCCCGTCTTGCTGCTGCGCAGGCTGCAATCATGGAACGGAAATCAAAGAAATAATCGGTTTCGTTTATTGGATTGGATAAAAAAGGCTGCCAGGAAGGCAGCCTTTTTTGTTGGGGGGGAAAATCAAAGACTTAAGATCTACAACCCGGTATTCTGAGTCTGTGGTCACTGAGCGGCGCTTGACGGGAAGGTCTTAGGCGACGGGGTTTCAAATTGCATTTTTCCTCACCACAGCGTGGTGATATGTTTGTAGCCCCGGGTTTTGTAAATCCGGCCACCGACGAAGAAACCCGATTGGAAAATCCTTTTCAATTAACCGACCTGAATTCTGTGGGGGTAAAGCCGGTCTCATTTTTAAACATCCTGCTAAAATGCTGTGGATATTTAAAGCCCATCTCGTAGGCTATTTCACTTATGGTTTTCCGGTGATCATGCATCCGTTCTCTGGCAAGGGTCATGACTTTCAGATGGATATTTTCCTGCGCTGATCTTCCCGTTTCCTTTTTAATCAGATCACCAAAATAATTTACCGAAAGATGAAGCTGATCTGCACAATATTTCACGGTTGGCAAACCAGCTGTTCTGACAAGTTCTGACTGAAAATAGCCATCAAGTACCTGTTCAAATTTGGCAAGAATATCTTTGTTTACATCCCGTCGGGTAATAAACTGACGGTCGTAAAACCGCAAGCAATAGTTAAGCATCAGTTCAATGTGATTTGAAAGAAGGGTTTTACTGTGTTTATCAACCGGCTGCTGAATTTCATGTTCAAGTTTATCAAAACAATTCAAAACCAGGTTGCGTTCTTTCTCTGATAAATGAAGAGCCTCAGTCGTACCGTATGAGAAAAAGCTGTATTTATTCAGTGTTTGACCCAGAGGCGTTCCCTGTACCAGGTCAGGGTGAAAGATAAGT
>JAFLBE010000007.1 GCA_017303995.1 Bacteroidota bacterium
AAAACTATCCGAATCCGTTTAATCCGTCCACCAAAATTTCCTATTCGGTTCCGATGACTGGAACTGTGGCTTTGTTGGTTTATGATGCACTTGGGCGGGAGGTTGAAACCCTTGTCAATTCCAACAAGGCAGCCGGTACCTATGTCGCAGAATTTAATGGAGAAGGAAAAACATCGGGGATTTATTTTGTGAAAATGACAGCTGGCGGTTTTACTTCAACACGAAAAATGATGCTGCTGAAATAAAGCTGTTAGCTATTAGCTTTTAGCTGTTAGGCAATTCAAATTCCCCTCCTTTTCTAAAGGAGGGGTGCCGCAGGCGGGGTGGTTTGGTGATTGTGTTCGGGGTAGTTTGCATAAGAATTGCAACTGGATTTTCAAAAAGAGACGCAAGAAATTGCGTCTCTTTTTTTTTGTTTTTGATTTTGTAGGGGCGACCGGCTGGTCGCCCGTGGCACAGGCTTGGAGTCACCCGTGGAAAAAAGGATTTTACAATTCCGCCCGGGATTTGGGTGATCATTTCAAATTTGGGTTTGTGTCCGGGCGGGTATCAATTCAACACGCAAACCCCGGGTTGTCACCCGGGGCTACAAACATATCACCCCTACGGGGTTGAGGAAAAATGCAATTTGAATTTCATTTATCATAAACCATTATCCTAAAATTCCACCTTCACACCGCCGATAAACAACCGATCCCACTGATACACTTTCATCGTCGTCCGGCTGTATTTATTCCACATGTAGCCATAGATATTTTGCTTGCCGGTGGCATTCTGAAGTTCAAAGAAAGAGACAATCGTGAAGTTATCGAAGAAGGTGCGGTGATCAACCCGAACATCAAAACGGTAATAATCAGGGTAACGGTTTTCGTTGATTTTATTGACGTCAAGTACCATACGGTTTGCAGCCTGTGAAGCAGCCATGTTGACGGGCGTATATGGTCTGCCATTGATGAACCTGTACTTGCCACTGATTTCAAGGGTTTCTGAAAATTTATATCCGCCGGTGAGTGTGAGTACATTCGGGATATCAAAACTTCCCGGTCTTTCAACACCGTCCAGGGCTTTGTGCTTCGTTCTGCTGTACGAGTAGGAAACCAGACCATAAACCTTATCCGTCAGCTTTTTCTGGACGAAGAAATCAATCCCCATACTTTTCCCGGTGCCTTTACTGGCGAGTGAAGCAATTCCGTTCGGACCAAAATCATCACCTGAATTGGCCAATGACAACATGGAATCCCTCAGTGAAACCGGATAATCAGTATAATTCTTAATGTAGGCTTCGAGCGTTATTTTAATGTCAGAGTCAGGGTAATAATCAAATCCGACTACAGAATGCATGGCTTTCACGTACGTTAAATTGGTATTGGGAACTTCATTTCCATACAGCCAGATCCATTCAGGTGACTGATGAAAAATCCCCCATGACGCATTCAGATTCAAGTAGGGAAGGATGGCGTAACTGGCACCGACTCTCGGGTCAAATGAAAATTCATTCTTTAACGCTTCGAAATAATTCACCCGTCCGCCAACTGTAAATTTCCAGTCTTCCAGAGGTTTATAAACAACCTGACTGTAAGCGCTCCCCTTGATAAACGATTTTTCAATGTCGTGTTTATACCCCTGGTTGATTCCGCCAAAAGCATTGGTATCACCAGCATAGGTCAGGTTGTAATGAAAGCCGGTTTTTAAAAGTGAGGATCCGGCGTTAAACTCAATTCTTTTTCCCAGATAGGTTGAATACATGTATTTGACGCCTGCGGTGTTTTCATCAGATTCATTATCGACCTGAAGTTTGTCCTTTGTGCCGTCTGGGGGTAAAAGCGAATACACTTTCGCATTGTAATTATTCCAGGTATTCCAGAGGTACAGGTTACCGAAAGATTTGTTATCGAACAAATGCCGCCATGAAGCACCCATGAGATATTGATATCCGCCTGATTTCACATCTTCGCTCAGGCGTTTTTCAAGATCTTTTTCTTTCGGATCATCTTTGAAATGGATGTCATCAAATCCGGCAAGCGCTACAAAATTTAAACTGTTGTGCTCATCAATAGTATGGGTAACTTTTGCGTTGATGTTGGTGTATCCGGGAACAGCAGCAAGCTGAATCGCATCCTGAATCAGATCGAGGTAAGACCGGCGGGCGTTGAACATAAAGGTGGTACTTTTTCCGATAGGTCCTTCAAAAGTTCCGCCGGCACCGGCCATTGACATTTCAAGGTTACCGGTCAGCCGGTCAGGATTGCCTTCTCTAAGTCTGATATCCAGAATGGAAGATAATTTGTCACCGTAAAGGGAAGGGAATCCGCCGGTTAAGAAATTCGCTTCGGAGATAAACTCGGTCTGCATCATCCCTATTGGTCCGCCCGAAGATCCCTGTGACCCAAAGTGGTTGATATTGGGGATTTCAAATCCGTCTACCAGATTCAGGTTTTCTGCCGGACTTCCGCCACGAACGATCAGATCATTGCGGCTGTCAGTAGTTTGAACAACGCCGGGCATGGTTTGAATCATGCGGGAAATATCACCTGCAGCACCCGGTGCACGTCTGATTTCTTCATAACTGTAAGATTGCATACTGGTTGGGGTTTCGGTGGGTTTGTAGAAGTAAGAACCTTCAACCACAATTTCTTCTTTAAGTTCAATCGTTGCAGATTCCAGCTCAATATTCAGGTAGGTAGGATTCAGCGGACTGACAGAAATATCTGTTTTCACGATCGGGGTGTAACCCAGCATCGATATTTTAACATTGTAAATGCCGCCGGGAATTTTTTCGATGGAATAACTGCCGTTAAGATCAGTTGCAGCTCCGGTTTGGGTTTGAAGGATAATCACATTGGCACCAATGAGCGGTTCTTTGGTAGCACGGTCAACCACTTTACCATAAATACGGCTCAGTTTGGCATCATTTGCGGCAGCCGGCGGGTTGGGGTTAGTTGAAGCAGAAACACCTGCACCAGCAAATGCAAGCAGAATTAAAAGACAAATAAAACGAACTGACATAAGGCGACTCCGGTTTGGTTTTAAAATCTGGGAACAAAGTTCAGGCGATTCAGGAAATAATTCTGCCTTTTACGGATGAAATAATTTTTTGGCCGGATGAAATGAGGGAGGAAGAAGATAGAAGTTAGAAGGAAGAAGGTAGAAGGTAGAAGTGAGAATACTTCCTTGGATAAGGCCATTGGTATTTGTTTTCAGAAAATATAATGAATTTGTAGGGGCGACCGGCTGGTCGCCCGGAAATTGGTTGTTTGATTTTCGTAGAGACAAGGCAATGCCTTGTCTCTACATTGGATTTGGCATTCGTTTGGGGTTTGTGACCATCCGGAATCGCATTTCGTAGAGCCGTGATTAATCACGGCTCTACCTCAGGATTTTCAAAAATTTTTGGTTTTGTGTAATATTTAACCCACCCCCATTCCCCCTCCGTCGGAGGGGGTTTTAAAGCCGGTGATATGATTCATAAAATCCACAAAAAAAATTGACCTAATCCATTTTCTGAAATTTTATCTAAAAAACCCCAAAAGGGTAAACCTGAAAAGTTAAAAAGCTGAAAGCTAAGTCATGAAAGGTAATTGATGTTTCACACAGAATGACCAAACTAAATAAAGCAGGTTGAGTCTGAAAACCGAAAACACTTTTTGGCTCTGTTTAGTTAGGCATATTAACCTCTCATTTTTAATTTCTGGTGTCGGTTAAAAAACGAAGTGGCAAAACAAATTAAATATAAAGTGAAATAATGGTTTAAAAAGAAATCCGACATCGTTAAAGTAATGTTAAACTGAATGTTTTTCTTAACAATATGGTAACATTTAAAGAAGGCACTTTTGGATAAATCGGGCTAAATTTGCAGCGCTTCCACCCACTAAATAGAGAGTCTGAAATGTTCGGTTTAGATCTTTCCCTTACTGTTCTGCTCCTGATTTGTATCCTTGCCGCCTGCGCTTTTGAATTCATCAACGGGTTTCATGATACCGCAAATGCAGTTGCAACTGTCATTTATACCAATACCTTAAAACCGATGACAGCAGTTATCTGGTCGGGGATGTGGAATTTCATCGGGGTGTTTGCCGGTGGTATTGCGGTTGCTATGGGAATTCTCAATTTGCTACCGACTGAAGTCCTGGTGGACAACAACATTTTGCATAGTTTATCGATGATTCTTGCCCTGATTATCACTGCAATTGCATGGAATCTCTGGACCTGGTATTACGGTTTGCCTTGTTCAAGTTCTCACACTTTGCTCGGATCCATTTTTGGTGTTGGTATTGCCTATCTGCTTCTGCCTGACAGTCAGGCTGTTGCACTGAACTGGAATAAAGTGCAGGATGTGGGACTTTCACTTCTCATTTCTCCGATTTTCGGTTTTGCTGCTGCTCTGGGTTTGATGGCCTTACTGATGAATGTAATAAAGAATAAAGTCATTTTCGAAGAACCGGAACCGGGAACTCCGCCTCCGTTCTGGATCAGAGGAATATTGGTGGTAACTTGTACCCTCGTTTCCTTTTTTCACGGATCCAATGACGGACAAAAGGGCGTCGGGTTGATGATGATCATTCTGATTGGGATTGTACCTGCCTATTTTGCAATTGATCATTCGAAATCACCGCTTCAATTAAATAAGCAGATTGCTCAGGTTGAAAGAATGGTTTCCCTCATTGACATTTCTAGATTGAATGAAGAAGATCAGAAAAACCATGAACTTGTTCTGGAAAAAATTGCCGCACTTAAAGTAATTACCGATTCAAAAACTTCGTTTTCCTATATTCCTGACTCCAGTCAGTTTGAAATGAGAAAAGATATTTTACTAGTCGCCAAAAAAACAGACGAAATATTAAAACGACATGTTGATAAGCCTTTACTGAATCTGAGCAAGCCTGAACAAAAAGAATTGAAACTGGCCGTTTCAGTATTGAAGACCTACACCGAATATGCCCCTTTCTGGGTATTGTTAATGATATCACTTTCACTTGGGTTGGGTACCATGGTGGGTTGGAAACGGATCGTTGTCACGATCGGTGAAAAAATCGGAAACAAACACCTGACTTACGCACAGGGTGCCAGTGCCGAACTGGTTGCAGCCAGTACAATCGGGGTTTCAACTGCCTTTGGTTTGCCGGTTTCAACGACACACGTCTTATCATCAGGGATTGCCGGAACCATGGTTTCTACAGGTGGATTCGGGAACCTCCAGCTCGGAACGGTTAAAAATATCCTGATAGCCTGGCTGGTTACTTTGCCTATTACGATGCTGCTATCGGGTACACTTTTTCTGATCTTCAGGTGGCTTCTGGTCTGATATCAGTTTTTTGAAATTCGGTTTTTGAAATTTCGTAGAGACAAGGCAATGCCTTGTCTCTATTGGATTTGGCATTCGTTTGGTTTTTGTGGTAGAGACGTTGCACACAACGTCTTTTTTTTTGATTGCTGATTCCGGATGCCCGGTGCACGGTGGAAATCCTCCAAAAAAATGAAATTCGGTTTTTGTTTTCCATCCGCCGTCAGCCGGTCGACGCAGCAACCAGCGCAGTGCCCGGTTAAATCGAATCTGTGTTTGAAGGAGGCTACTGCCGACTGAGTTCAGATTCGATCAGGGCCGGAGTGCCAGTTGCAAGTCACAGAGCGGCTGGGCGGTACAGGGTTTTGCCCCCTTTTGCCCGGTCAAAAGGGGGTCGTCGAAGGGAAAAGAAATTGGGATTTGATGCAATTCCGACCGGGATTATGGGTAAGGGCGAAAGATTTTTCGCCCTTACAAATGCAGTGGCCGGGCGGTTTGGTTGGTGGTGATCGTTACCCCGGGCTAATAACCCGCGGCTACCAAGAGGTCACCCCTCTGGGGTTGGGGATTTGTATTTCTGCTAGAATCAGGGTGATTTGTTTTCCGCAAACTCAGCGGAAAGTGCGGTGGAAAAATCCGTGCGCCTTCAAGAACGGAATCAAAAAAATTCACTCTTCGATACAACGAATCAGAATAATCTGATTAGCCACTCAGGGTGACAATAATCTAAACGATTCCGTTCTTGCGGGATCAGCGGCTGGAAACGGATTTAGCGTTCTGAGGTTGCAAGGTTTTTGGGGACTTTTGACCTTTCAAAAGTCCATCTCCGAAGGAAAAAGAAATTTCGGTTCCTTAGCCCCAATTATCAGGAAAAGGCTGGCCGGAAAAAGGGCAAATAGCAACATCCCCCGTCCATACCGCACACGGTATGGACACCCCCTTCAAAGGGGGACTCAATTCTCTCATTTTAAAAAACTATTAGATTCTCCTTTAAATCCTTCAGTAAATTGTCCTCTTTTCCTTAATTTCCTTATATTTGCACCTCATTAAATGAAATTCTGACAAAATTATGATTTCATTTTGGCTGCAGGAAGTTACTACCCCTTACTTTCCCCCTGCAGAAACAGCCCGATTCTACCCTGAATCCAATCTTTGGATTTGTGTTTTTCGATTTTGTTTTTCTGTGGAGAGAAACATCTGTCACGACAATCCGGACAAAGAAAACCACTTTTATTCAGCTTTTCATTTCATTAACTCATTGAAAAATTATGCAAACAGGATTACCTGGAGCCCAGGGGATGTACAATCCCGAAAATGAACATGATGCCTGCGGAATCGGCTTTGTTGCCAGCATCAAGGGTAATAAATCCCACGAAATCGTTCGCCGTGGTTTGGATGTACTGGTTAACATGACCCACCGTGGCGCCGAAGGTGCCGATAACGTTTCTGGTGATGGCGCCGGTATTCTCATGCAGATTCCCCACGACTTTTTTATCAGTAAGGGAATTAAACTTCCTGCACCCGGTACGTACGGCGCCGGCTGTGTCTTCCTTCCCAAAGACACCAAAGAAGCTGAAAAATGCCTCAAGATTTTTGAAGATATCGCCAAACAGGAAGGACTGACCCTCATCGGGTACCGTGAAATTCCGGTTAACAGTGCCTGCCTCGGTGAGATTTCAAGAACCTCTGAACCGGTGATGAAACAGGTTTTCCTGACCGGAAATTACGAGCAGGATGAACTGGAGCGTAAATTATTCATCGCCCGGAAGCTCAGCGAAAATGCAGTCCGCAATTCGGATATGAAACAGAAACGGGCGTTTTATTTCCCGAGCTTATCGTCTAAAGTCTTTATTTACAAGGGGATGTTAACCCCTCAGCAGGTGAAAGATTATTTCCCTGATCTGGCAGATCCGGCCATGACAAGTGCCATTTCTCTGGTTCACAGCCGCTTCAGCACGAACACCTTCCCGACCTGGGATCTGGCTCAGCCTTTCCGGTATCTTGCCCACAACGGTGAAATCAACACCATCAAGGGTAACCGCAACTGGATGAAAGCCCGTGAAGGTCTGCTCAAAACCGAAGTATTCGGCAACGACATTCAGAAGCTGTTCCCGATTATTGAACCGGGCAAGAGTGATTCTGCATCCCTCGATAATGCCCTGGAATTCCTGCACTTAGCCGGCCGTCCGCTGCCGATGGTGCTCTCCATGCTGATTCCTGAATCCTGGAATGACAAAAACCCGATTCCGGATTCCCTGAAAGCTTACTACGAATTTTATTCGACGATTATGGAACCGTGGGATGGTCCTGCTTCCATCGTTTTCTCTGACGGTCGTTTTGTTGGCGGCACGCTTGACAGAAACGGACTTCGTCCTTCCCGTTACCTGATTACCAAAGATGACCTGATCGTTATGGGTTCTGAAGTCGGCTGCCAGGTTTTCCCTGCCGATCAGATCCGTGAAAAAGGACGTCTCCGTCCGGGTAAAATTCTTCTTGTGGATACCAAACTGGGCATCATTGTTCCGGACAATGAACTGAAATCCCAGCTTGCAAAACTCCATCCGTACCAGCAATGGCTTAAAGAAAGCCGTCTGGAACTGAACAAAATTGAATCGAAAACCAAAGTGACTTCCGGTTTGGGTGACGATCTTCAGAAATATCTGAAAGTGTTTGCCTACAACAAGGAAGACATCGAATCGGTTATCACCCCAATGGCTGCTGAAGGCTATGAGCCAACCGGTTCCATGGGAAATGATACGCCTCTGGCCGTTCTTTCCGAAAAACCGTACCGATTGTTTACCTATTTCCGTCAGTTGTTTGCTCAGGTGACAAATCCGCCCATCGACCCGATCCGTGAAGGATTGGTGATGTCGCTTAGTAATTACATCGGCTCGGTTTCCCAGAATGTTCTGGTCGATACGCCATCCCATTGTAAATCGATCCGGTTCAGAACACCGATTGTAACCAACACTGATTTTGCAAAACTGCTTGATCTGAACGAAGAAGGTTTCCGTCACATCACACTTGATATGTTATTCCCGGCAAACGGCGGACCTGATGCGCTTGAAAAAGCCGTTGCCCGTCTGTGTGCTGATGCCGAAAAAGCGGTAGATGACAAGTACAATTACATCGTGTTGAGTGACCGGGGAATCAGCGAAGATTTTGCTCCGATTCCGTCACTGTTGGCAACCGCAGCCGTTCATCACCATCTTATCCACGCCAAAAAACGGATGCAGGTCGGTTTGGTGATTGAAACTGCCGAACCGAGAGAAGTTCACCATTTTGCACTTCTGATCGGATACGGAGCCAGTCTCATCAATCCTTATGGTGCTTTTGCAGTGATCCATGATTTGGTTCAGACCGGAAAAATCCACAAAGAATATGAAAAGGCCAGTGACTATTTCATTAAAGCAATTGATGCCGGCTTGCTGAAAATTCTGTCAAAAATGGGAATTTCAACCCTTCGCAGTTATCACGGTTCCCAGATTTTTGAAGCCATCGGTATCGGTGAAGAAGTTATCAAGAAATATTTCACCGGTACTTCTTCCCGCATTGGCGGACTTGGATTTGAAGAACTTCAGCGTGAAGCACTTATCACTCACGGACAGTTTTTCTCAGCCGGTAAAAACGGACTCACCAAAACCTTTGGGTTTTATCAATACCGGAAAGATGGCGAAACACACGCCTGGGATCCGCAGGGAATTGCGCTCCTTCAATGGGCAACCCGCACAAACGATTACAAAAAATTCAAAGAATTCACGACTCACATCAACACGAATAACAGAAAACCTATTTTTCTGCGCGGATTCCTCGATTACAAACGGAATCCGATTTCGATTGATCTGGTTGAATCGGGTGAATCAATCACCAAACGGTTTATTACCGGAGCTATGAGCTTTGGTTCCATCAGTAAAGAAGCGCATGAAGCCATGGCCAAAGCCATGAACACCATCGGCGGTAAGTCGAATACAGGTGAAGGCGGTGAAGACAGTGAACGGTTTAAAAAGCAGGCAGACGGATCCAGTCTGAGAAGTGCTGTTAAGCAGGTGGCTTCCGGTCGTTTTGGGGTCACAGCCAATTACCTCATGAATGCCGATGAAATCCAGATTAAAATTGCTCAGGGTGCAAAACCGGGAGAAGGCGGACAGCTTCCCGGATTGAAAGTGAATAAAATCATTGCCAAGCTTCGTCACTCGACGCCGGGAATTACGCTGATTTCACCTCCTCCGCACCACGATATTTATTCCATCGAAGATCTGAAACAGCTCATTTTTGATTTGAAGTGTACCAATCCGGATGCAAAAATCAGTGTGAAACTGGTTTCTGAAGATGGGGTTGGAACGGTAGCTGCCGGTGTTGCCAAAGCCAAAGCTGATGTGATTATCATCAGCGGTGCAGAAGGCGGAACGGGTGCTTCCCCTCAAAGTTCCATCAAATATGCCGGTCTCCCCATGGAAATGGGAATTTCGGAATCTCACCAGACGCTGGTCATGAACAATCTTCGTGGCCGGGTGAAACTCCAGACAGACGGACAGTTTAAAACCGGTCTGGATGTGATCATCGGCGGCTTGCTGGGTGCTGAAGAATTTGCCTTTGCAACCGGTGCTCTGGTTGTTTTAGGCTGTGTGATGATGAGAAAATGCCATCTGAATACGTGTCCTGTTGGGGTTGCAACCCAGGATGAGGAAATGAGAAAACGGTTTATCGGTGATTCTGATCATCTGGTGAATTACTTCCGGTTCCTCGCTGAAGAAATCCGTGAAATCATGGCGGATATGGGCGTGACCAAATTTGATGACCTCGTTGGCCGTGCTGATCTGCTCACCACCAGAACTTTCCCCGATAACTGGAAAGCCAAAAAAGTGGATGTGTCAAGATTGGTTTATGTTCCGGCAGAAGCCAAAAAATATGCCATCCGCAATGTTCAGGCTCAGAAGCATGACATTGATGAGCAGCTTGATTATGACCTGATCAAACAGGCAAACTCTGCCATCAAGAATAAGGAAAAAGTCTGGATTGCCAAACCGATTACCAACGTTGACCGGACGGTTGGTGCCATGCTCAGCGGTAAAATTTCCAAAATTTACGGGGATGCCGGTTTACCGGAAGATACCATCAATGCACGTTTCATCGGTTCTGCCGGACAAAGTTTTGGTGCTTTTCTGACGAAG
Organism: Bacteroidota bacterium; assembly: GCA_017303995.1. GTDB lineage: Bacteria > Bacteroidota > JABWAT01 > JABWAT01 > JABWAT01 > JAFLBE01. Next base: position 10,453 of record JAFLBE010000007.1, read on the forward strand.
GGCATTACCTTCCGTCTGGAAGGGGATTCAAACGATTATCTCGGTAAAGGACTTTGCGGCGGAAAAATTGTGGTTGTACCGCCTTCTGCAGCAACCTTTAAACCCGAAGACAATATCATTGTGGGTAACACCTTAATGTACGGTGCCACCAGCGGTGAAGTTTACATCAGAGGAATTGCCGGAGAACGCTTCTGCGTACGGAATTCGGGTGCAGTTGCTGTTGTGGAAGGTGTTGGCGATCACTGCTGCGAATACATGACAGGTGGCCGGACAGTTGTTCTGGGCAAAACCGGAAGAAATTTTGCTGCGGGTATGAGTGGCGGTATTGCCTACGTTCTCGATGTTGACGGAACGTTTGATTATTACTGCAACAAAGGTCTGGTTGAACTTTCAAAACTGGATAATTCGACCGATATCACTGAACTTCAGCGGTACATCAATAACCACCTGCATCACACCAACAGTCTGGTTGCAGAAAAAATCCTGGTGAACTGGGACGAGTATCAGCCAATGTTTGTGAAGGTTATTCCGCTGGAATACAAGAAAGTCCTTGAAGAACAAAAACTGATTGCCCTGAAAGAAAAACTGGCTGCAACCGAAGATGAACCGCATTTGAGATACTAAAAGGCTGGGGACAGGTGACAAGGGACTGGGGACGGGGAAAAGGCAACCCGGACACTGAGGCTCTCGAAGTGACCGGCATAAGGCGTAAGGCAACCCGGACACTGAGCGGAGTCGAAGTGACGGGGCAGAGGCGTAAGGTTTAAGGCATAAGCTGTTAGCTATTGGCTGTTAGGTAATGATTCCCCTCCTTTTCAAGGAGGGGTGGCGAAGCCGGGGTGGTTTCGCATTTAGTTTAGAAAACATCCAAACCACCCCTAACCCCTCCTTTAGAAAAGGAGGGGAACTTAAACCAAAAAAAAACTTTGCGTTCTTGGCGTCTCAGCGAGCAAATTTTGTATTAATCACTTAAATAAAAAAGTAACGATATGGGAAATCCTACAGGATTTATTGAAGTAGCCCGGCGGGATGCCGGAAACCGCCCGATTCATGAGCGGATTCACGATTATGGTGAAGTTGAGCAAACACTGGCTGATGATGAACGCCAGCTTCAGGCTTCCCGTTGCATGGATTGTGGAATTCCGTTCTGCCAGTTCTCATGCCCGGTCTCTAACACAATGCCCGAATGGCAGGATGCCATGTTCCGTGGCGAGTGGGGAGAAGCCATTGACATCCTTCATTCCACCAATAATTTTCCTGAATTTACAGGTCGGGTTTGTCCGGCGCCCTGTGAAAAAGGATGTGTACTCAACATTCACGAAGAAGCGGTGACCATCCGTGAAAATGAATGTGCGGTCATTGAAAAAGCATTCTCACTCGATCTCGTCAAACCTCAGCCGCCTGAAGTCAGAACCGGAAAAACCGTTGCCGTCATTGGCTCGGGTCCGGCAGGATTGGCTGCTGCAGATTTATTGAACAAATGGGGACACACCGTCACCTTATTTGAAAAAAATGAATCAGTGGGTGGATTGCTTCGTTTTGGAATTCCTGATTTTAAACTAAGCAAAAGTGTTATTGACCGTCGTGTTGACGTGATGACCGCTGAAGGACTCATCATTAAAACCGGAGTTGATGTGGGTGTGGATATCACATCGGAAACTCTGCTTAAAGAATTTGATGCCGTTTGCATTGCCATTGGCGCCATGAAACCCCGTGACTTGCCTGCAACCGGCCGTGAGCAAAAGGGAATTTATTTCGCTATGGATTTCCTTTCCCAGCAAAACCGGATCAATGCCGGAACTGAAATTCCTGAAGACCAGCGGATTCTTGCAAAAGATAAACACGTTTTAGTCATTGGTGGTGGTGATACAGGTTCTGACTGTGTGGGAACTTCCATCCGCCAAAAGGCAAAATCAGTCACCCAGATTGAAATTATGCCCAAGCCTCCCGAAAAAAGAAATGATGCCAATCCGTGGCCTTACTGGCCGTTCACAATGAAAACCTCGTCTTCACACGAAGAAGGTTGTGATCGTCACTGGAATCTGACGACCAAACAATTCATCGGTGAAAATGGTCACGTTAAACAGGTTGAAGTTGCTGAAGTGAAGTGGGAAAAGGATGCATCCGGAAGAATGAATATGTCTGAAGTCCCTGGCAGTAACCGGATTTTCAATGCCGATCTCGTTTTACTCGCAATGGGATTTGTGCACCCGGTTCATGAAGGATTGCTTGCCGGATTAAAAGTTGAATTAGATCCGAGAGGCAACGTAAAAGCCACTCCTGATAAATTCACTTCGCTTGAAAAAGTGTTTGCTGCAGGTGATGCGGTAAGAGGTCCGTCTCTGGTTGTTCACGCCATTGCCGAAGGCCGTAAAATGGCTGAAACGGTGAATGAGTATCTGCTGAAACAAGAAGTTAAGATGTGAGAAAAAAGGGCGACCGGTTGGTCGCCCTTTTTTTTGTTCCTTTTCCAATCCTCAAAGACTTTTCCTGAATTTTCTATTATCTTTAAGTTTTACAAAACTTTCCTTCAGCACTTAATTCAACTTCCATGAAAATCGTAATCCCTGCCATTTCAGACAACCTTGAAGACCTGCCAGCACAATTCTTTGCAAGGGGTGAAGGTTTTCTTGTTCTGGATACAGATTCCGGACACTTCAGCTGGATTGCAAATTCTTTTCAGAATGAAAAAGGCCATGTGGGTCCGGATGTGGTGAATAAAATGATCGAATTGGGAGTGAACCGTATTATTGCCCATAAATACGGTCCAAATGTGGCCTATCTGCTGCACAAGAACCAGATTAACTATGTGATTTCGGATGGCGAAAATGTTCCGGTTAAAGTCTATGTTCAACGGATTGAAAACGAGTTTGGTGTTAAATTAAAAAAGAAAAACAGTACAGAAACCTGAAAAAATGAAAAAACTGCTTTGTCTCCTCAGTTTATTCGTTTCTTTTCAGAATCTTTTGGCCTCAGATTCCTTCCTTCCTGATTCCATCAAAAATAGCCTGCTTGTTTCTGATTCTTCCAATTGGCTGCAATCGGTTGAACGTCTTTCCCCTTATATCCAAAACTTACCTGTACAGGATCATGACCGTTTTTTTGATGAGGTTATTCAGGTCTTAAAAAACAAACCACTTCGTTACCGGATGCTGTTTGTGGTTTTTCAGGCACAGGAATTATTCTATTTAAAGTACAACCGGCAGGATGAACAACTCAAGATTCTGATGGCTTACAGGGAAAATACTGAATACCAAAGTCCCGAAATAATAAAAATTATCACCTATAACATCGGACTTCTGTATTACCGGATGGGGGATAATCAAAAAGCAGAGGCTGCATTCACAGAAACCGTTGAGTCGCCGTTTACCGAGTGGGGAGATATTATTCAAATCAGTGCCCTCAATACGCTTGCCCTGATTAAACAGCGAAATAAAGATTTTCCCGGTGCAGTTTCCTACTATAATAAAACGCTTGATCTGGCAAAAAAATACAATAATTTAGCCTGGGTTGGCATTTCCTATTTAAATCTTGGCGGACTTTACAAAGAATCCGGCGAAAGTAAACTGGCTGAAATTAACTACAGGACTAGTATTCGTTTTTGTCTTTTGGGTAAACATTTTAGTGGTGCTGCAAGTGCATTTGAGTCACTTTCTGAATTGGCACTATCGAAAAAGGAAGTGTTAAAAGCCCGGTCCTTACTTGATTCTGCTTTCTACCTGATGGAGACTTTTGAAAAAAGGGACAGATATTCTTTTGTCTGGCGTGATGTTTACCTGATTGCCTCTAAAATTGATTCTGCCGGGGGTAATTACCATCAGGCATTCTTGAATTATCTCAAATTTGCAGAGATGGCCGATACGCTTGAGGAAAGAACAAACCGGATGGAGCTGCTCAGGATGGCCAATAATCTTGCGTATCATAAGCAGCAGGCAGATTTAATAAAGCTTACTTCTGAAATGAAGGAAAAAGATAAGGAAAAGAGCAATCTGAGGATTATTCTTTTTTCTGGTCTCGTCTTTACACTGATACTTGGGTTCGTTCTCTTCAAACTTCAGCGTAAAAACCGGCTTTTAAAGCTTAAGACAACGTTGATTGAAGCCCAGCAGGAAGAACTCCTTTCAGTAAATGCTGCAAAAGACAAACTGTTCTCAATTATCGCCCACGACTTAAGGGGTCCTGTTTCGGGCATTCAGCAGGGGTTGGAGCTTGTTAACGAGAATGAGATGACTGAAAAAGAACGTTTAACATATCTGGCTACTTTACAGCAATCAGTAGCACAGGTCTATAATACACTCGACAATCTTTTAATCTGGGCCAATCAGCAGTTCACTGACCCGGAAAGTCATGCAGTTGTAGTCTGGATTCCTGATCTCATTGGCGAATTATTAAGTTTATATTCACGACTTCTTTCCGATAAAAACATTTCGGTAGAAACCCAGCTTGATGATTCACATCTGGTTTATGCAGATGAGAATGAATTGCGTGTCATTTTAAGAAATTTGATTTCGAATGCTATAAAATTTTCACAACCGGGTGGAAAAGTCAGAATCCAAACCAGGATTGAGGATGAATGGCTCATTGCAACCATCTCAGATTCAGGAATCGGAATGAGTGATGTTCAGATCAGGAGTTTATTCAGGAAGGATAAGATTGAAAGCCGGTTTGGTACCAAAAACGAAAAGGGCGTCGGTTTAGGTTTTAAGCTATGTCTTGAATTTGCAAAGAAAAACGGCGGTGAACTTCTTGTGGAAAGTAAACCCGGTGAGGGCAGTCAATTTTCACTCAAACTAAAACGTGCAAATCAATAGCCAGCATCTCTGAAAAGAGACGGGTTATCTGTCATCACACCGTTCACCCCCAATTCTATTGCATTCTGCATTTCAGGTAAACTGTTGATTGTATAGCCAATTATTTTAATTCCTGATTCCGAGGCAAGTGAATACAAATACTGATTTAAATCAGACTGTTCGATCAGAACCATCGGGTACTTTTTCTTAATGGCAATTGAAACCCCTTCAGGTCCGTTGTCAATTGCAGTTTTCATTCCGGGGCTAATTTTTATCACTGAATCCAGTTCTGCGGTATATGGGCAGGTGAAGATCAGTTTTTGAGTAATTCCCGCCGTTTTTGCGATGTTGAGGGTTTGTCTGATCACCTTGAAAATAGCATCCCCCTGACCTGATTTTAAGTCAAGATAAATTTCATCAAACTGGTTTCCGTATCGGGAAGCAAACTGGGAAAAAGTTAAGAGTGTTCCGCCCATTTTCGATCTGAATCCTTCACGCAATTCGCTCACCGGAAAAGAAATCGTAGAACCCGAAAACGGTGTCAGGCGGTCAGTCTCATAATCATGAAAAAGCATTACACTATCATCCCCTGAAAAGGTAATATCCGTTTCAAGATATCTGCAACCACTTTCAATTAAAGCAGTTATTGCTTCCTCAGAATTTTCCGGGTGTGAAATACTCAATCCACGGTGACCAATCAGGATCAAATCAGAGTCTTCAGAGTCAGGTTCTGAACATCCGCTAAAAAGAAAACCGGTAACCGACAGTAATACCAAGTAAAAAGAAATAGTTTTCATCCAGATGGAACTCATTTTTTATTTTAAAATCAGGTGTAGAATAACTTTGCCGGATGTACTTTAAGGCAAGAATCTCTGAATTGATAACAAAGTTTTTGAAAAAGATCGATTGGAATCCAATACCCGTGTGTGCCGACGTCAATCGGTATTTATAATTATCCTGTTCGATCAGCCAGAAACGGGATGCACCGGCTTTGAAATAAATTTGATTTTCACCTTTGTTAAAATACCAGTTACCCGACAAGGAAAGCGAATTCAGATCATCATTTCCATAAGTAAAGGTAGTGGCTATCAGTGATTTATATGAAATAGCAAGCCCAGCATATCCACCATGCTGATGTACACCCTGATACCCAATAAGGGGAGTGACCGACCAGTTTGCGGGTATAGTTTCTGGATCTTGGGCAAAGCTTGTATTTACTGGAATTAGCATCAGAAACAGGATGGGAAAAACGATAAATTTGACGGTCATTTGAAAGAATGTGAGCATGATTCTGTTTCGATTTTAAAAACCAGGAAAGATGTCAATAAGTCAGACAATATGATGTTAAAACAGGGGATTGGTTTAATTACGTTCCTGTTCAATCCGGTTTGACAAGTGGGGACGGAAAAACTTGCAGAATGGGTAACCCTGGCTAAACTTTATCAGGGCGACCAGCCGGTCGCCCTGATAAATGTGATTTTGACAGCAAGTTCAGAGCCGTCGTATCGCTTGTTTATAACTTATAACTTATAACTTGTAACTTTATAACTATTTTCTCAGTTCCAGATCCTGAAAATCAAAACTGAAATCTGTATCCGGTGAAACAGGGTTCATTTTTATCCCGCCAATTGACCCATCCGGATTTAATGTAAACGTGACAAATGCATCTGCCCTCAGATAACGATGATCCCATTTGACGATAAAAGCATCATAATGCCAATGAACAAGTTTTCCTTTTAATGACGGACTTTTTTCAAATTCCAAAATCAGGTTTTCACCGTTCTGTTTTATTTCCATGTTACCCATCCAGGAATCTGTGTAAGTCCCGGTATAGCTGCTAAGGGAAAGTGAAGGTTTACTTTTTTTATTTCGGTCAGTTTCAAGTTTTGCCAGAAAACGGTTAGTCTTTGCCTGGGAAGAATCTTTTAATGTTTTGAATTTTTCAGTCCAATTGGCAGGTTCAAAACCGAGATAATGATCCAAAAGGGAAAAGGTTAGTGAGTTGAATGCTTCGCTTGATTCCTGGTTGGTCAGAACCACAATTCCCAATTTTTTCTCAGGGATGAGTGTCAGTCTGGTAACCATGCCGGTCAACCCGCCAGTATGACTAACCATTTGGTATCCCCGGTACTGCCTAACGTTCCAGCCGAGTGCATATCCCGCATATTGTGTTTTAAGAGGTTCCATTCCGGCTGGGGGAGGTCCAGGTGAAAAGGGAAATTGAGCTGACCAAAGCTGCCGATATTGTCTGCCGCTGATCAATCTTGATTTACCATTGATTGGTTCTCTCACTTTTCCTGAATCCAATTGCATGATCATCCATTTGGTGAGGTCATGAACTGACGAATTAATCCCGCCTGCCGGTGCACAATTATCCATACTTTCACCCGGTGTCACCTGCAATTCACCCTCAACCATGACGTGGTAAGATGACTGATTGGGTTTCCCTTTGATTGCTGAAAAAGTTGGATAAGAATTTTTCATCCCCAACGGTTTAAAGAATCGTTCCGTAATAAAATCTGTCCATGACGTGTCTGTAATTGCAGGAATAAGTGAACCCGCTACCAGAAACATCAGATTGTTGTAGGCGTAAGTTGACCGGAAACTACTTGCCGGTTTAATTGATTTCATATTCCGGATGATTTCTTCGGATGTAAAAAGTGCAGTTGGAAACACCATCAAATCACCTGCACCCAAACCCAGACCTGAACGATGACAAAGCAAATCTCGGACGGAAATTTCCCGTGTCACCCACGGATCATAAAGCTGAAAATCAGGAAGATACTTACTAACAGGGTCGTCCCAGTTTAATCGTCCTTCATCAACAAGAATGGCCAAAGCGGAGGCAGTAAACGCTTTGCTGTTGGATGCAATACCAAACAAGGTATTTTCATTAACCCGATCTGATTTCCCTGAAGTTTTAACACCAAATCCGGATTCAAGCAAAACTTTTCCATCCTGAACAACTGCGATTGCTACTCCCGGAACATCGAAAGTTTTCAAGACAGAAGCTGCAAGACTGTCAAGGTTCAACTTTGACTGGGCGTCAGATCCAACGGGAAATAAAAGAATAAAAAGTGAAATGAAAAGCAGTTTCATAGCAAATCCAGATTTAATTTATGAATCTGTAAAGTTACAAACCCTGTGGAAAAATTCCTCAATTGAATTTACAATCAAAAAAATAGTTGTGTTTATTTTATGATAACTATATATTTGTACAGTTATTGTAAATTGTGAAACATTTTTCCGGGAATTCGTAAACCATCAGTTTTGTTTATTGATTATTCCTCAAATTAAATACGCCGGATTTTATGTCTTCAACCCAAAATCAAGATCTATCTTTTCTTAAAATCAACCGCAACCAACCGGAACCTGCTTCGGGAAATGGGAAGTGGTTTGTTCTTGCCGGATCAGCTGTTTTGCTAATCCTTCTGGTTTGGTTTTTAACCAGTAACGGGTCTTCTGCCGGACCTGTCGAAACCGGAGTTGCCATTTTGTCTACACCTGCACAGGAAAATTCGGTGATGGTGGCAAGTGGGTATATTGTTGCCCAGAGAAAGGCTGCCGTGGCTTCAAAGGGTACTGGTCGGCTTGAAACTTTGCTCGTCATTGAAGGTGATAAAGTTGTTCAGGGTCAGCTTATCGGGCGGATTGAAAGTCAGGATGTAGAAGCAGTTCTCGATCAGGCAAAGGCAAACCTGAATATGTCAATTGCCGGGTTAACAACCGCCCAGACTGAACTTGAAGAATCTAAATTAAATCTCGAACGCTCCAAATCTTTGTTTGACCGGAATCTGATTTCAAAATCAGAGCATGAAAATGCGGAGTTCCGTAACCGGCGTGCTGTTTCAGGTTTGGCATCGGCAACCGCGGGAATTGAAGTTGCCAAGGCTGCCGTTCGTTCTGCAGAGGTTGGCGTTGAAAATACCAACATCAGAGCACCTTTTACAGGTGTTGTCCTCACAAAAAATGCAAATGTTGGCGAAGTGATTTCCCCATTTGGTGCTGCTGCAGGTTCACGTGGTAATGTGGTCATGATGGCTGATATGACTTCACTTGAAGTTGAAGCTGAAGTTTCTGAGTCGAATATTCAGAAAATTACAGAAGGAATGGCTTGCGAAATCATGCTTGAAGCTTATCCCGATTCCCGATATCAGGGATTTGTTAATAAGGTTGTCCCCACTGCTGACCGGGCTAAGGCTACGGTTTTAACCAAAGTCAGATTCAGAAAAACAGATGAAAAAGTACTGCCCGAAATGAGAGCAAAAGTTAACTTTTTGAATGATAAGGCAAAAACAGATTCCGTTCAGGAAAGTCCAAAGCTTACCATTCCGGTTGCTTCGGTTGTTACACGGAATGATCAAAAGGTTGTCTTCGTATTATCCAATGGAAAAGTTAACGAAAGGCCGGTTTCATTAGGAAGTTCTGCAGGCTCAAGGGTTGAGGTACTTTCAGGAGTTGAAGCAGGTGAACGTGTTGTTCTTCGTCCGGATGAAAGTCTAAAATCCGGCGATGAAGTAGGGGATAAGTAGGGTACGAATTACGGGTTACGGGTTACGGGTTACGGGTTACGGGTTACGGGTTACGGGTTACGGGTTCAAATTAGCCTATCAAATTATAAAATTTCATTCAAAATTTAAAAGTCAAAATTTGCTTCGCAGAACTTCGTTTCAAAATTGCACTTAAAGCCTGAAGGGCTGACAGGATTATAGGAAACAATTAAACACAAACAATCACAAACCCCTAAGGGGTGGCATTATTTGTTTTAAATAAGGGTAAAAAGATCGGTGTTTGCTTTAGTCTTGTCAAACCAAACTTTTTTGATTCTTTTTACAAGATTTCGATTTCAATATTCGCATTTTCATCACCACCCGGCAAATTTTGGTCATTCATTAACAAGGGAAAAGTTATGAGTACATTGGTTCAGGTCAATCAGGTTTCTAAAATTTACTATCGGGGTACGATAGAAATTCCGGTTTTGCAAAATTTGTCTTTGGATGTCCCAGAAGGCGAATTTATGGCACTGATGGGTCCGTCAGGATCAGGAAAGACAACTTTACTGAATCTGATTTCCGGTATTGACCGTCCAACCAGCGGATCAATTGTCATTGCCGGAACTGACATTGCCAAATTAAATGAAACCCAGCTTGCAAAATGGCGGTCTCAGAATATTGGATTCATTTTCCAGTTTTATAACCTGATTCCAGTTCTGACAGCTTATGAAAATGTTGAACTTCCACTAGAACTGACGAATCTTTCCAAAAAAGAAAAGAAACAGCGTGTTGAAGGGGTGCTGAATATTGTGGGTTTAAGTGACAGAATGGATCATTACCCGAAACAGCTTTCCGGCGGACAGCAGCAACGGGTTGCGATTGCACGGGCAATTGTGACCGACCCGACTCTGATCATCGGTGACGAACCAACAGGTGATCTTGACCGGAAATCCGCCGAAGAAATTCTGAATTTAATGGATCGGCTGAACAAAGAGTTTAAAAAGACGATCGTCATGGTAACCCACGATCCACATGCAGCCCAAAAGGCACATTTAACCCGGCACCTCGAAAAAGGTGAACTGATGATCAACGGGGACGGAAAGTAAACCATGAAAGTCATCAAACTAATTTCAAAGAATGTTTTCAGGCATAAGCTGAGATCCATTCTGACCATTTTCGGCATTGCCATTGCCGTTATGGCTTTTGGTTTACTTCGTACTGTCGTCACTGCCTGGAATGCTGGTGTTGACGCATCTTCATCAAACCGGCTGATCAGCCGTCATGCGGTTTCCTTTATTTTTCCACTCCCATATTCTTATCGAGATCAATTACAGAAAATTCCTGGTGTGACCGGGGTTTCTTTCGCAAACTGGTTTCAGGGAAAATACAAAGACAACAGTCCCGACAATTTCTTTGCACGGTATGCAGTTGATGCTGAAACATTCATGGAACTTTATCCTGAATATATTTTGCCAAACGAGCAGCTTGCTACCTTCAAACAACAACGTAATTCTTGTATTGTCGGGAAAAAGATTGCTGATAAAAACAATCTGAAAGTTGGCGATATCATGACTTTTGAGGGTGATATTTACCCGGGAAGTTATGACTTTACGGTTGCGGGTATCTACGTTGGTAAAGATAAAACCATTGATGAAACCCAACTCTTTTTCCATTGGTCCTATCTGGATGAACGGATGAAAGATGTTGCTGGCTATGGTTCAGGAAACGTAGGATGGTATATCATCAACATTGATGATCCAAAAGCATCAGCATCTGTATCTGAATCCATTGATGCCATGTATGTGAATTCGACTGCTAAAACTAAAACTGAAACTGAAAAGGCTTTTCAGCAAAGTTTTGTTTCTCTTTCAAGTGCTATTCTGGTTTCCCTTGAAGTCATTTCCTATGTCATTATCGGGATCATTCTTTTGGTTCTCGCTAATACCATGATCATGTCTGCACGGGAAAGAATCAGGGAATATGCAGTTTTAAAAACCCTTGGATTTACAGGCAGTACCATTGCAATTCTGATCATAGGGGAATCCCTTGCTATTTCAATCGCCGGTGGTGCAGTTGGTCTGGCCTTAACCTTTCCTTTGGCAAACGGATTCGGAAATGCGTTCCCAACCATTTTTCCTGTCTTTCAGGTACTGCCTTCAACTATTTTACTCATGGCCGGTTTTGCACTTCTTGTCGGGCTTGCTGCATCAGTATTTCCTTCCTGGAAATCTTCACGGATTTCCATCGTTGAAGGTTTGCGCCAAATCGGTTAATCTAAATCAGTGAGAAAAAAATATGAAAATTCCAATCAGTTATAACTGGCGAAATTTATGGACCAGAAGATTAACCACCCTTCTGACGGTAACGGGTATTTCTCTGGTCGTTTTTGTTTTTGCAGCTGTTCTCATGCTTTCACAGGGTGTGAAAGATACACTGGTGGCAACGGGTTCTGAAGATAATGTGATTGTTCTCAGAAAAGGATCCAGTTCTGAATTAATCAGTTCAATTGGCAGAGAACAAATTGATCTGATTTCAACTTTTCCAGAACTGGCAAGAAATAAGGACAATCAGCCATATGGTACTGCCGACGTGGTAACCATGATAAACCTCAACCGTAAGGGCACTGCCGATATGGGCAATATTTCCATCAGAGGAATTACTTCCTCTGCATTTGATCTTCGTCCACAGGTTCATCTTGAAAAGGGAAAATGGTTCACACCCGGACAAATGGAAGTCGTTGTTGGCAATAAAATATCAGAGCAATTTGAAAATGCTGAACTTGGCGGACAGATTGCTATCGGGTCCAAAAACTGGACAATTGTTGGAGTCATGGATGCAGGAAAAACCGGATTTGCTTCTGAAATCTGGACGGATGCTGACTTGGTGCTGAATGAGTTTAACCGGGAAAATGTATTCTCAAGTTACACCTTCCGACTGGCTGATGTGAATGATTTCGAAGTTTTAAAAACAAAAATTGAAACTGAGAAAAGGCTCCAGGATCTGGATGTAAAACAGGAACAGAAGTTTTACCTTGAACAGTCCGAATTTATGGCGACGTTTATTTCTGCTCTCGGACTGGTCATAACCATCATTTTTAGTTTTGGTGCCATGATTGGGGCTATGATTACCATGTATGCGGCAGTTGCCAATCGTACCGTTGAAATTGGAACTCTAAGGGCGCTTGGTTTTCCGAGAAGAAGTATACTCACTGCCTTTCTCATTGAAGCTATGGCACTGTCACTTATTGGTGCTGGTGTTGGATTGGGTCTTGCTTCCTTTATGCAGTTTGTTTCCTTCTCGACAACCAACTTTGGTAGTTTCTCAGAACTGGCATTTGGGTTCTCGTTAAGTTCAGAGATTGTGTTGTCAACGTTCGTTTTTGCCATTGTGATGGGAATTTTTGGTGGATTTCTTCCTGCTGTTAGGGCATCTAGAATGAATATTGTGAATTCACTTCGTGCTGGTGGCTGATTATCTTTTTCTTGATCTGCTTTTTTGACAAACAGGAAGTCTGTTAACTTAATACTTTTCAAAAACGTTTATAAAAAAACCGGGTAATACCCGGTTTTTTTATAATTAAACTGTAATATCCACAATTTTGATTTATTATTTTAAAGCACCTATCTTTAAAAATTGTTTATGCGTAGTTCGGTTTTCCGTTGTATTAAAACCAATCAGAAACCTTTTTACTCAGTAAAACGTAATCCCTTGTGATTAATTAAATTCAACTGCCTTTTACTTGTATTTTTTTTGGATGGCTTATGAAATATTTCAATGTCCTTCTTCTACCTCTTTTAGTCGTTTGTTTTTCTGCCTGTTCTGATGACCCAAACGAAAAAGAAGACGCTAAAAATGACCCTGTAAAAACCTATGATGATCTGAAAGTAGAAGCAATGACTTCTATGGAAACAGCTTTTGCCTCAATGTCAAAATCAAATATTACAAATCCGGTTCAAATTGGTGATTTTGATTTTGAAACTCCCCGCACCAAGTTCGAAGTTTTAAAAAATCAACGACCAGATGATAAGGATGTAAGAGTTAGTCTGGCTATGTGTCAGATGCTTTCACTTTACCGGGATCCGGTTTTTAAAGAATATTTAAGGGATATGTCTGCAAACGGCATTTTCCAGGTTCAGTCCTCTGATGTACCCCTCTCGCTGGGTTTCATTCCCTTTAATATGGGTACAATTCTTTCACAGGAAATGCTGATCAATAGCATCAATTTAATGATCACAAAGGGAATTAAAGATCCAACAAGAACCACAACTCTTCAAAATCATTTTATAGCAACATTAATTCCTCAACTTCAGCTGGCAATTGAAAATTTTGAATTTGTAGAAAACAGTTCAGCCAACGGAATAGAATATCAGTATTCACTTACCGGTAAAATGATGGGTTTCCCATCCCTTCCTTCCCAATTCATGGATAATACAGAATTTTATATGATGGATGCTTACCTGGAATACCTAAAAGGGATGTTTCACATGTATTGCATCATTGATTTTGCCAATTCTGATTTCAGTGATGTTGATTGGGAAAGCCTGCCACCCATTGACCGAAGTAACCCTGACTTGAGTACTTATTTATTCCTTGCAGATAAACTTAAAATCCGCCCTGATGGAAATATCCATGGCCAAAAATTTGTGGATGGGCTAACCAAATCTTCGAATGATATGATTGGATCGCTTCGGTATTTGCTTTCAGAAAAAGATGCCCAACAGGATGATGTGATTAAAAAAACACCTGAATTAAACGATCTGGCGATTGCAATTATTTTGTATAGAGCAGAGCAGGAGTTAGTAAAACTGGAAGGTCTGATTAAATATTATCTGGATCTATTTGATGAAATGTTTCCGTTCTATCTACCTTTTTTAAAATAATCCGAATATTACTTATTTTAACTTTAAAGGATCATGGTTTTTACCATGATCCTTTTTTTTTAACTACAAAAGAAGTAAAGTCAAAACGCCGAGGTATTCACTGTCAAGAGTACGTTACCTGATTCTGGTTATCCTGTTGGTTTCAGTTGATTTGGTAAAAGCACAGACTCAAATCCAATTAACTTCCGATTTTAATTTGCTTTATCATGAAAAGGGAAGCCGACAGCAGTGGGATATCTGGTTTCTTGAAAATCAGGTTGATGCCAAATTAAAAATTAACAACATTCCCTTGTTTTTATCGGTTCAACAGAAAAAAGAGTATCTCTCTTTTACAAATCACAAGGAAAATCAGACTTTTCCTCTGGTAAGTGCTTTTACTGAAATTTCAGGCGGTATCCGATATAACTGGAATAAACTGGAAATTGAACCTCTTGGAAGTGTGACTTTCGGAAATAAGACTTATCGTTTGGGAGGGGGATTACAAGTAAAGTATGAGATCATGTCAGGTTTTAAAATCCTTGGAGCTGCAACTATCAGGCAAGTGGCCTATCAGCATAGCTGGAAAGTTGAAGATATTCATCCTGAATTTCAGCAATGGGCTAAAGTTGCAGAATTGAAAACTGGCATCAATTGGGTTTGGGATTCCGGATCACTTTTTGCAACTCATCAAATCGGGAAAAGCATGGTTTTGGGTCAAAATCAAACCTTTACAGAGGAAGGGGATTACAGAAGTCAGACTTCAACCCTTGAAGTGATTTCAGCAATTGGTCACACCTTTGGGGTTCAGGCTGATATTAAATTTTACCGCGGAGAAGGATTTCCGGTTTGGTCTTACAAAGAATTTCCATTTTCCTCATTTGAGTCAGGTTCGTCTTCAAAACACCACGTCGATTTAAAAGTATTTCATCAGTTTGACCAAAACTGGAAGCCTTTTATGGGGTTTACTTATCGGGAAATGTCATTAAAAGCAGGTGGGATACTTCAAAGCCATCCTTTCACTCCAGCCATTTTTTCATTAATTGGTGATTACTATTTCTTTTCAATTGACCAGATTATTCGTATTCCCGGGATAAACCTGGGTTCTGAATACCTATCTAATGGCTCTTGGTCTGCTGGTTTCTCATTGGGCTGGCAGAGAGCACGACCCAAACTAAAAATAAAAACCTGGGAACCATTGTTTTTGCTATTTGGCAGAAAAAATGAAAAAACGACACCCTTTTCCTATCAGTATGTAGATTTGATCCCGGTAAAGGCAAATTACTCAATCAAATTTCATGAGATCACGCTTAGTTGTGAACTCAGCCAGCAAATTCCTGTTCATGCCGTTAAAAATCCAAAGAAGCCCTCAACTGTTGGGGGAGGTGGAAGTTCCAATCCTTCACCAGGCTCAAGTTCATCTTCGTCTGACAAGTCAGTTTGGGGTGGAACAGAGTTAAAGTTGACGGTTCTGTACAATTTGTAAATATTCCGAGATAAAGTTTTTTTCTTGTAATATTCAATAGTGATGAAATAAATACGTTATAATATGCTATTGTCAAAATATAATATGGTTATATGGCTAAAGTGTAACGAAAAATATAATATATAGTTGGAAAAATATTATTATACCAAATATATTACGGTTGACAAAATCGGTATAAATGTCTATTATTGTAACACAAAACAAAACTTTACAGAATAAACTGCTGTTATAAAAATAAATGCCGGATAATCTATTGATTTACCAGGCGGAGAAAAGTGATGAAGTTGGAACAAGTCCCATTGACAACCTCTGAACAAGTTACCATTTCTTTGAACTTAATTTTTGCCTCTCATTATTCTTCCCGAATGACCTGCTGTTGTTGATTCCATTCTGCCCCTGTTTAAATCTCCCTTTTTTTAATTTTAATCGGTTCTGAGAAATTAGAATCTATTGTCTTATCTCATTTATTTGGGGAAAACCCATGTCTGTGAATCATAATCAGCTTAATGGCATGCTGGATCTACTACCAGCTGAGCAGCGTGTCACCAAAATTGCAGAACATTTCAATAGTAGCCGGCTTGCAATTTCATCCAGTTTTGGAACCTTTTCCGCCGGGTTCCTTCATCTGGTTACTAAAATTTATCCGGAGATTCCTGTTCTTTTTCTGGATACAGGCTTTCATTTTGAAGAGACACTTAAATTTCGTGATGAAGTAACAGAATTGCTTGGTTTGAACCTGATCAATCTCAAACCTGCAGTTTCAAAAAGCCAACTCTTTTCTGAATTGGGGGCTGAACCATTTAAATCCAATCCAGACCGGTGCTGCCAGGTAAATAAGGTTGACCCAATGGACTTAATCTTGAATGACTATGATCTCTGGATCTCAGGAATCAGAAGCAGTCAGACTTCAAACCGAACAAATCTTTCTTATTTGACAACCAACATAAGGAATCAAACCAAGTTCCATCCAATTCTGGATTGGACTTCAAAACAGGTTTGGGATTATTTACAGGAATATGAACTGCCTGTTCATCCACTATTTGAAAAAGGATTCACCAGTATTGGCTGTGAGCCTTGTACTTCTTTGGGGTCAGGTGATGCTGATGATCGTTCAGGTCGTTGGGGTGGTGATAAAAATGAGTGCGGACTTCATTTATGAAACTGAAAAAGGGAAATTCCAGATTGAAATCTGGTGAAAAGGGAAAAGTATATCTGGTGGGCGCTGGAACAGGTGATCCTGAAGTGATTACAGTTAAGGCCCTTAGGTTGATTCGTCAGGCGGATGTTATTGTTTACGATTCATTGCTTCCGCAGGAACTTCTTGGAGAGGTAAAACCCTACGCTGAATTGGTTTATTGTGGTAAACGTGCCGGAAACCATCATTTAACCCAGGTTCAGATCAACCAGAAACTTGTTGACTCTGCAAGTTCCGGTAAAATGGTTGTCCGGTTAAAAGGTGGCGATCCTATGCTTTTTGGCAGGGGTGGAGAAGAAGCCATTTTTTTAAGTGAAAACAGAATACCCTTTGAATTTTGCCCGGGTGTTTCTGCTTTGCAGGTTTGTTCTTCTTACGCGAAAATTCCGTTGACTCACCGTGGACTCTCTTCAGCATTTATGGTTCTTTCAGGAGACTTTGCATCAATTGAAGATTTGGATTTTAATCTGCTTGCAAAATTTAAGGGTACACTGGTTTTCTTCATGGCACGATCGTCTGCCGGCAAAATAGCAGATCTTTTGGTCGAAGCTGGATCTGACCGGAATTTACCCGTTGCCTTTATTGAAAATGGTGGAAGTTTAACTCAACGTGTTTTAACCGGTACTCTTGAAAAAATAAATGAACTTCATCCAGATAAGGATGCTCCGGTCTTGCTGATAATTGGAAAAACAGTATTGCTGCACGACCGGCTGATTGAATCTGAAGCATTTAATTACGCGGCTTCTGTCCGTTTATAAATTGGTATTAGTGAACCGGTTTTGGAAAACTGAAGGTGAAAAATGGCAAAGGTTAATGTTGAAGAATTGAAATTAAATTCAGATGGACTTCGTGGCGATATTGTTTCTGAATTCTCAAATGAAAAGTCAAATGTAACCGAAGAAACGTATCAGTTACTTAAATTTCATGGCATGTATCTGCAGGATGATCGTGACCAACGGAAGCAAAGATCGTCTCAGGGGCTGGAACGTGCCTTTTCCTTCATGATCCGGTCCCGGATTCCGGGCGGACTCATCAATCCGGCTCAATATCTGGCCCATGATAAAATCAGCGACCAGTGGGGAAATCATACCCTTCGTATCACAACCCGTGAAGCCTTTCAGGTTCATGGCATTCTCAAGGGTGATGTAAAGTCTGTCATCCAAACGATTAATCAATCATTGCTATCCACCATTTCTGCTTGTGGTGATGTAAACCGAAATGTTATCGTAACAACCGATCCGGTAAAATCAAAAGTAAACCTGCAATTACAGGTTCTGGCTGAAAAAATTGCAGACCATTTAACTCCTAAATCAACTGCCTATCATGAAATCTGGCTGAATGGTGAACCTGCACTAAAGGCCGTAGAAGAACCCATTTACGGGAAAACTTACCTTCCAAGAAAATTTAAAATTGCAATTACAAAATTTGGAGATAACTCAATAGATGTATTCACAAATGATATCGGAATTGTAGCAATTTTAAGAAATGACCAGATTTCAGGATACAATCTTTATCTCGGTGGTGGTTTGGGAAAAACCCACAATATGGAAGAAACGTTTCCACGGTTGGCTGATCCGCTTGGATTTGTAAAAGAAGAAAAAATTATCGAAGTCGTCGAAGCCATTGTAAAAGTTCAACGTGATCACGGCAACAGAGAAAACCGCAAACTGGCCAGAATGAAATATCTGGTTGCATCAAAAGGAATCAGTTGGTTTCATGACCGGGTTGCTGAATTTACAGGATTTAAACTGGATTCAATTGTTCCGGTTTCTGATTGGCAGTATGCCAAATATCTGGGGTGGACAGATCAGCAGGATGGAAAATGGACGTATGGGTTGTTCGTTGAAAATGGCAGGATTCTAGATAAGGACGGCTTCAATTTAAAATCTGCACTCAAAAAAATTGCCACCAATTTTAATGTCAGTTTCAGACTGACCGCAACCCAGGATATTCAAATCAGAGACATCAGTGAGAAGGATAAACTAGTAATCAGTGATTTGCTCGCTGATCATGGTGTTGGTTTTAGTGAATCCCATTCAGAAACCCGAACCGCATCGATTGCCTGTCCGGCACTTCCAACGTGCGGATTGGCTTTGACTGAATCTGAACGTGTAATGCCAGATATTATTTCTTTGATCGATAAGAACCTGACTGAAGCTGGTTTACCCAATTTTCAGATTGTAACACGAATGACCGGTTGCCC
The DNA here is from genome assembly GCA_017303995.1 of Bacteroidota bacterium. Classification (GTDB taxonomy): domain Bacteria; phylum Bacteroidota; class JABWAT01; order JABWAT01; family JABWAT01; genus JAFLBE01. The sequence continues at coordinate 29,476 of JAFLBE010000007.1, forward strand.
TAACGGTTGTGCCAGACCTTATGCAGCAGAACTGGCCTTTGTAGGCAAATCTGGAATTAACTATGAAATTCATGTTGGTGGAAGTCATAACGGGACAAGACTAACTCAGGTCTATCTGGATTCCTGGCCAGCTTCCCGTTTTGATGAACTTTTTAAAGATCTTTTCACCCGTTTTGCATCCGAAAAAAATGAAAATGAAACGTTTGGAGATTGGTCTAACCGGTCATTGTTAAACAGATAAAAAAATGAAAATAAAATCAAAATTAAAATCCCCGTTTTTTGAAATTGGTATTAAAATAGTTTGGTTCAGTTTTTCCATCCAGACAGTTTTCTGTGCATGTGGAAACAACGATTCAAAAACTATTACTTTGTTGAATGTTTCCTATGATCCAACCCGGGAACTCTATCAGGAATATGATTCTGTTTTTGCTGCGTATTGGAAGGAAAAGACAGGGAAGATTGTTGAAATCCATCAATCACATGGCGGTTCGGGGAAACAGGCACGGGCTGTTATTGACGGATTAGAAGCAGATGTGATTACTCTGGCTCTTGCATTCGACATTGATAACATTGCTGAAAAAGCCAATTTACTTCCGCCAGACTGGCAGCAACGACTTCCAAACAACAGTTCACCTTATACTTCTACGATCATTTTTCTGGTACGGAAGGGAAATCCCAAACAGATTAAGGATTGGGATGATTTAGTGAGGCCCGGTGTCTCTGTCATCACGCCAAACCCAAAAACCTCTGGGGGTGCACGGTGGAATTATCTGGCTGCCTTCGGTTTTGCACTTGAAAAATTCAAGAACGATTCAACAAAAGCTAAAGCTTTTTTGGCTGACCTTTTCAAAAATGTTCCTGTTCTTGATTCCGGGGCAAGAGGATCGGCAACAACTTTTACTGAACGTGGAATTGGTGATGTTTTGATTACCTGGGAAAATGAAGCCTATCTCATTCTCAACTTCCCGGAAAAAGACAACTATGAACCTGTTTATCCATCGGTCAGTATTCTGGCAGAACCGCCGGTTGCAGTTGTTGATTCAGTTGCTGTAAAACACGGAAGCCATGAAGTTGCAAAGGCCTATCTGGAGTTCCTTTATGAGAAAAAAAGTCAGGAAATCATAGTAAAGAACTACTACCGTCCGAATAACCCTGAACTTGCAGAAATGTATAAGTCACAATTTCCTGCACTTCGTCAATTCACCATAGACAAAGATTTTGGCGGATGGAAGGTGGCACAAAAACTGCATTTTAGTGATGGCGGAATTTTTGACCAGATTTACAAACCAACAGAGAAAAAATAAGCATCAGGTTACCATTCATTTTTTTAATGCTTCCAGGTCAAATTTATGTTCGAATTGAAAAAATCATTTTCGGTTCACAAAGGGTTCGGGTTAACACTCGGTATCACTTTGTTTTATTTAGGCCTGATGCTGATTATTCCGCTTTCAACCCTTTTCTTTAAAACATTTACACTGACCTGGGACTCATTCTGGACAACAGTAACTGATGAAAGGGTGATGAGAGCCTATCAGGTCAGTTTTGGAACAGCATTTTTAGCTGCTGGAGTTAATCTGTTTTTCGGAACGTTGATTGCCTGGGTTTTGGTTCGCTATCAGTTTTTCGGAAAAAGAATTCTTGATGCGCTGATTGATTTTCCCTTCGCTTTGCCAACTGCTGTTGCCGGAATTTGCCTGACAACACTTTTTGCCTCATCTGGATGGATTGGAAATCTTCTGGATGGATTTGGAATCCAGGTTGTATTTACACAATGGGGAATTACCATTGCTCTGATTTTTATTACACTTCCTTTCTCAGTGAGAAGTATTCAGCCGGTTCTTGAAGATTTGAATCCGGAGGTGGAAGAAGCTGCAATCAGTCTGGGTGCAAACCGGTGGCAGCTTTTTTCCAGAATTATTGTTCCTGAACTACTGCCAGCTGCCTTTGCAGGATTTACACTTTCTTTCGCCCGAGCCCTGGGTGAGTACGGATCTGTTGTATTTATTTCAGGAAATCTTCCCTTTAAAACAGAAATCGCACCGCTGCTCATCGTTACGAAGCTTGAGCAGTACGATTATGCCGGTGCAACCTCAATTGCAGTTGTGCTTCTCATCTTTTCATTTATCACCCTTATTATTCTGAACAGCCTGCAAAGTTTGAACAGAACCTGGAAAAGCAGGAACTGAAAATGTCTCACCATCCAATTCATAAACTGAACCGCCCCGGTGAAGGGAAACTTACTAAAATCGTTCTGATTTCAGTTGCTTTGATTTTTCTAAGTGTATTTCTGGTTCTTCCGTTGATTACAGTCTTTTATCAGGCGTTCAAGTTCGGAATTCAGCCCTATCTGGGTTATTTATCCGATCCGATGACAATAAGTGCCATTCAGATTACCTTAATTTCGGCAACTATTGCAGTTGTTCTTAATACTATTTTCGGGATTGCTGCCGCCTGGTTAATTTCAAAATTTGAATTCCCGGGAAAGAAAATTATTCTGACTTTAATTGATTTACCTCTCACCATTTCACCGGTTATCATCGGAATCATTTTCGTGTTTCTGGTTGGCGTTCATGGCTATTGGGGTGAGTTTTTCGCCTCACGTGGAATTAAAATCATTTTTGCGGTTCCGGGAATTGTTCTGGCTACAACTTTCGTCACGTTTTCGTTTGTCGCAAGGGAACTCATTCCGCACATGCAGGGGCAGGGAAATGAGGAAGAAGAAGCAGCCATTCTGCTGGGGGCCAGCGGATTTAAAACCTTTTTCCTGATCACCCTTCCGAAAATAAAATGGAGTTTACTCTATGGTATAATTTTGTGCAATGCCCGTGCCTGTGGTGAATTTGGAGCCGTTTCTGTGGTTTCTGGGCACATTCGCGGATTGACAAACACACTTTCGCTCCATATCGAAATTCTTTACAACGAGTACAATATTGTTGCAGCGTTTGCGGTTGCTTCAATCCTGACCGTTCTGGCCTTAATTACTCTTATCGTTAAAAAATTGATGGAATATTCTGAATCAAGAGATCTTGAAGCCCTTGAACCGGCAATTGCTGAGGTGAAATCATGAGTATCCAGATTGAAAATCTGACCAAAAAGTTTGGCACTTTTACTGCTGTCGATCAGCTTTCCCTTACCGTCAATGATGGTGAACTATTGGCTTTGCTGGGTCCGTCTGGCTGCGGAAAAACGACTTTACTGCGCATGATTGCCGGACTGGAAAACCCCGATCAGGGGACAATAAAATTTCAAGAAAATGAAAACCAGGTAATCGAAAACCGGATCGGATTTGTTTTTCAGCATTATGCCTTGTTCAGGCACATGACCGTTTTTGAAAATGTTGCTTTTGGGCTAAAAGTAAAACCACGATCCATCCGACCTTCAAAAGAAGAAATCAAAACAAAAGTTTTTGACCTGCTTAAAATGGTGCAGCTTGACTGGGCTGTGAACCGGTTACCCTCTGAACTTTCAGGTGGTCAGAGACAACGGGTTGCGTTGGCACGTGCGCTTGCCATTGAACCCAAAGTTTTGCTTCTCGATGAACCGTTTGGTGCGCTTGATGCAAAAGTCCGGAAGGAACTCCGTCGCTGGTTACGCCATCTTCATGACGAATTGAAAATTACAAGTGTGTTTGTAACTCACGATCAGGAAGAAGCCCTTGAAGTTTCTGACAGGATTGTCATCATGAATCAGGGAAAAATTCTGCAGCAGGGAACGCCGGAAGAGGTCTATGCCCATCCGGCAAATCCGTTTGTGTTTAATTTTCTCGGAAATGTGAATCTTTTTCATGGACGGATTGAAAATGGTGAAGCCAATCAGGTCGGATTCGTCCGTCCGCATGACATCAGCCTCGAACTAACACCAAATGGATTGGATCGGTTTGAGGCTGTTGTTGACCGAGTATTTTCAATTGGAAACTTAACCCGGGTTGAGCTGAAATTAACTGAATCAGGACGATTTGTTGATTCAGAAATCACCAAGGAAACTTTTGATAAACTGCAAATTAAAACCGGCGATAAAGTTTTTATCAAATTGAATAAAATTAAAGTCTTTCAGGCAGATCAGAATCAACCTGAATACAGTATTTAAACTCGAATCAGAAAACGGGAGAAAAAATGTCAAACGGATTTACCATTTGGTTAACCGGACATAGCGGTGCAGGAAAATCAACGCTTGCCCATGCACTTGAAAAGGAATTGACGTCCCGTCATATTTCTACCGAAGTTTTGGATGGTGATATAGTGAGGACAAATTTGTCTCAGGGATTAACTTTTTCACCTGAGGACAGGAACATCAATGTTCAGCGGATCGGATTTGTTGCTTCGTTGCTTTCAAAGCATGGTGTAGGTGTTATTGTTTCAGCAATTTCCCCTTACAGGACGGCCCGGGAAAGCGTCAGGAAGTCAATTCCGGGATTTGTTGAGGTTTATGTGAATTGCCCGGTTGAAGAATGTGAACGCCGTGACGTGAAAGGACTTTATAAAAAAGCTAGAAACGGTGAAATCCCATCTTTTACCGGAATTAACGATCCATATGAACCACCTTTAAATCCTGAAGTGGAAGTCAGAACCGACCTGGAATCCCTTCAGGAATCCACCAGAAAAATCATCTGCTTTCTGGAACAACAAAATTTAATCGGGGAAATCAAATGAATCAGCTTGATCAGTTGGAAGCCAGAAGTGTTTACATTTTTCGTGAAGCTTATGCCAATTTCAAAAATTTGTGTATGCTTTGGTCCATCGGGAAAGACAGTACTGTTTTGTTGTGGCTGGCCAGAAAAGCCTTTTTTGGTCATGTTCCATTTCCTCTGGTTCACATCGACACACATTATAAAATCCCGGCCATGATTGAATACAGAAATAAACTTGCTCTGGAGTTTAATCTGAATTTGATTTATGGTGAGAATACCGAAGCGTTGGCGAATAAACTGACCTTTCCTGATGGCAATGTTGACCGGCTGACCTGCTGTAAAAACCTGAAAGCGGATGCTTTGAAAAACACACTTTCAGGTGATTGGCCACGCTACAAATTGAATCATTCCAATGGCGAATTTGATCTGGACACAAACAGGGAAGCCTACACAGGCGTTATTGTAGGGGCCCGTGCAGATGAAGAAGGAAGCCGTTCAAAGGAACGTTATTTTTCACCAAGGAATAAAGAAAGTTCGTGGGATGTGGGTGACCAACCGCCTGAATTCTGGAATCAATATAAAACTGATTTTGCTCCCGGAACCCACGTCAGAATTCATCCGCTTTTAGATTGGACTGAACTGAATATCTGGGAATATATCGAGAGGGAAAAAATCCCGACGGTTGATTTGTACTACAATCAGGGCGAAGGAAAACGGTTTCGTTCTCTCGGTTGCTGGCCCTGTACACATTCTGTCGATTCTGAAAGCAGGAATGTTGTCGAAATTATTGAAGAATTGAAAACTGGTAAATTTGCTAACATTGCAGAAAGATCTGGTCGCGCTCAGGATAAAGAAGATGGTGGCGGACTCGAAACCCTCAGAAGAGAAGGATATATGTAGGGGAATAACGAATAACGAATAGCGAATTACGAAACGATAGTTCTGCGATGCCAATTCAGAATAATGGAAAACACCATTTTCTGAAATACCCCCCTCCAACGGAGGGGGAATGGGGGTGGGTTGGTATGTTTACTCCTGAAAACACGAAAAAATAAAAGTGAAACTTATGCATTTACTCCGTACCCAAATGAATATCGTGATCTGTGGACATGTTGACCACGGGAAAAGCACTGTTGTTGGTCGGCTTTTAGCCGATACGAACTCACTTCCGACCGGGAAACTTGATCAGGTCAGGGCAAATTGTGAACGAAATTCAAAACCGTTTGAATATGCCTTTCTTCTTGATGCCCTGAAAGATGAACAATCACAGGGCATTACCATTGATGCTGCACGTGTTTTCTTCAAAACCCAATCCCGTGATTATATCATCATCGATGCACCCGGTCATATTGAATTTCTGAAAAATATGGTTACCGGTGCTTCACGTGCTGAAGCAGCTTTACTGGTTATTGATGCAAAAGAAGGCGTCAAAGAAAATTCGAAACGTCACGGATATTTGCTTTCCATGCTTGGCATTTCCCAAGTTGTCGTTCTAATTAATAAAATGGATTTGGTTGGATACTCAGAAGATATTTACAACTCCATTTCTTCAGAATATCGTGCTTTTCTGAGCCAGGTTGGTATAAATCCGGCGTCGATTATTCCGATTTCTGGCCGGGAAGGTGATAATCTGGTTTCGGTCAGTCAAAATATGCCCTGGTATTCTGGTACGTCGGTTTTAACCCAGCTTGATTCGTTTAAAAAGGAAAAACAACCGGTTGAAAGTCCGTTCCGGCTGCCTGTTCAGGATGTTTATAAGTTTACTGCAAATGGCGATGACCGGCGGATTGTGGCCGGAACGATTGAATCCGGCCGGATTCAGATTGGTGATGAAATCACATTTTATCCGTCAGGGAAGACAGCAAAAATTGCAACAATTGAGAGTTTTAACACTGCCTTGAAATCAAAGTCAGAAGCTGGTGATGCAACTGGGTTTACACTTGATCAGCAGATTTACATCACCCGTGGCGAACTGGTAGCAAAAGTAGGTGAGTTAAAACCGGTTTGTTCTTCTCTGATCAGGGTTAATTTGTTTTGGCTCGGAAGGAATCCGTTGGTGAAAGGGAAGGATTATTTTCTTAAAATCGGGACATCAAGAGTGAAAATGAAACTCGAAACTGTTCACAAACTTCTTGATGCCGTTAATCTGGAGACTTTGGAATCAGCAACACAAATTAACCGTCACGATGTTGCAGATTGTACTTTCCGTCTTGCAAAACCTGTGGCATTTGATCTTACCTCTGATTTCGCAGGAACCTCCCGTTTTGTTATCGTTGATGATTATGAAATCAGTGGTGGCGGAATTATAAAAGAGGCCATTGACGACGCCAATCTTGCAGACAATAGCTGGAAAAAGAATTTACTCAAATGGGAAATAGTAAACGAAAACCGTGAGTTAAAAATCAGGTTTGATTCTGAAGCCGGCAATTTGATTTTAATTTCCGGTACAGATCATCAGGATGCGATTAATCTGGCTGCTGAAAAAGAACGTGAACTCCTGCTTCTGGGAGAAAAGCCAATTGTGATTTCAATTTCTGATGATTTATCATTTGCCGATACCAGTATTTATCAGACTGATACAACCCGTGAACAACAAGTTCAGTTTTTATCAGGATTTCTTCCGGTTTTACTGAATAACGGGTCAACTATTATTATTTCAGCTACCCGGTTAACTGAAGATGAAACGAAATTATTAGTTTGAAAACTAATTAGTTAAGGTGTGAAAATGTCGCTGTATCCAGTTTTTTTTAAACTTGAAGGTCGATGCGTTTCCTTAATTGGCGGCGGAAAGCTGGCAGCTGAAAAACTCAGGGGGTTGAACGGTACCGGTGCCTCAATAAAAATCATTGCACCCGAATTGTCTGATGAAACCCGCTTTTGGATGGAAAAACTGAATTGCCGATGGATTGCCAGTCAGTTTGAGCCTTGTATGCTCACCGGAAGCTGTTTGGTTATTGCCGCAACCGATGATGAATTTGTTAACAATGAGGTCAGAGTTGCCGCCCAAAGCAGAGGGATTCCGGTAAACGTTGCAGACAGAAATGAGTTGTGTGACTGGTATAACGGATCAGTCGTTTCACGTGGTGATTTTCTTCTGGCATTTTCTTCCAACGGAAAATCGCCGGCTTATCTGTCGTGGATGAGAGAACAATTGGATACTTTGATTCCATCTGATGAAGATGAATTTATTGCTGAACTTGGCGAAATCAGAGAAAAAATGAAAATATTTGGATTATCACCAGCACAACGTTCTGCCTGGTTCAGAGAGAAATTTACTGAACTGCAAAAGTCACTTTAATTAGGGAATTCCTGAAAACAGGACATTCACCATGGTTTCAGTCTGGAAACGGATTGAATATTCTGTTGGATTCAAAATAGTAGCGCCATGATGTCAACATCGATTTTAAAACTTATCATATCCGTTCGCTCCTTCCTTGATTCCACCGGAAGAAACTTTGAAGTTTTCACAAAGCCCGACGGTTCTCCAGTTACAACATCCGATATCGGTGTTCAGATAGTGATCAACCGGTTTTTAATGGAAAACTACTCGGATGATAAATGGATTTCTGAAGAATCAGATTCTGGTTTGCCTGAATCGTTTCTCCAAAAAGTCACCAATCTTCTCAGAGAATCAGATCCGGACTTTAAACTTTCAAGCACTGAAATTGCGCAGATTTTATCAAATCGTGGAAATCAGAACGGAGCGTCGTGGTGGATGGTGGATCCGATTGATGGAACAAGAGGATTTTTAAGAAACGAACAATTTTCAGTCTGTCTTGCACGCTTTACAGAGGGGAAACCTGTATTTGGGTTACTGATTTGTCCGAATTTACCTTTTCCAAGGTTAGACTCACCAGAAACCGGAACTATTTTTTATTGGGAAAAGGGAAGTGAACCTGTTCAGTTTTCGTACTGGAACTTTGAAATAAAAACCCAAATAAGTGTAAATAAAAACCCAACCGGAATTTTACTGACAAGTGTTGAACGTGATCATTCCCGAATGGAAAAGGTAGAAAAAATAAGCCAAGGGGCAGGTTTCGGGAAGATTCTATCGTTCGATAGTCAGGTGAAATACGGATTGTTAGCCCGGGGTGAAGCAGAAGCGCTGCTCAGAATTCCGGGTTCTGCAACTTACAAGGAAAAAGTTTGGGATCATGCTGCAGGTTTGGGCATTCTGGAAGCTGCAAGTGGGCAGGTTTCTGATGTTAACGGATTGCCGTTTTACTTTTCCGGAGAAGAAACACTCAGTAAAAATTTTGGATTACTTGCTTCAAACGGTATCCGCCATTTTTCGATACTTAAACAGATCGAAGAAATCCGGTGAAAGTTGTGGTTTGATATCATGGAATATGAATTTCGTACCCTATACCGCCCCGAAGCTAGTTTGGAGTCCTCACTTCGTTCGGCTTACCACTTATAACTTATAACTAGTGCTTACTTGTCTCTCTCAAACCCGATCTTTTTGCTCTTTTCATCGTTTAGCGAAATTTCTTCCTTGCAAAATTCAATAAGATTTGCAAGATCAGGCTTTGCTCCTTCAACCAGTTCATGCAGCACAATTTTCTTGACCACATTATCAATTTGTCCGCCTGAGAAAGTAAATTTCTCTGCAAGCGTGGAAATAGTAGTTTCCGGCCATTCCTTCAGTCTGGATGCCCAGATTTTCTTTCTGACTTCCAATTGAGGTTTTTCAAATTTGATTTTAAACAGAAAACGGCGTTCAAAGGCCTGATCCAGGTTTTCATTCATGTTAGAAGTGGCGAATAAAATACCGTTAAATGTTTCAAGTTCCTGCAGCAAAATATTCTGCATGGTATTGTTCATCTGGTCAACAGATTGGGTTATTGAAACCCGTTTACTGATGAGTGCATCTGATTCGTTGAAAAATAAAATCGGAGTCAGCTCCTGAGAGGCCGCCGCCTTTTTATAGGAAACAAAAATTTCACGGATGGCTTTTTCGGATTCGCCAACATATTTATCACGGATCTGACTGATATCAACCTGATAAAGCCGTCTACCGGTCTGGCGTGCGATCTGCATAACCGATTCAGTTTTCCCTGTACCGGGATTTCCATATAACAGGATGGTAATTCCGGGAGAAAGATGGTGATGATTCAGGCGCTCCATGACTTTGTCAAGCTGATCCTGATGTAAAATGGCCTGAAGACGTTCAACGTGACGATTTTCTTTTTCATTGAAGAAAAGTGGTTTCTCACGGATGGATTCAGCATCGTAAACCAGTAAATTTTGTGGGGTAAAAAGCTTCTTTTTAACTTCACCGGGTTCAGCGTTGGTGTTAAAAAGCATTTCTATGCTTGAGTCAGACAATTCAACTTCATTGTCTTCGTCGATAAAAAATCCGTCACTGAATCTGAGCAAATCTTCTTTGAAAAGTATTGATTTTGCTTCCAATGAAGCTCGTTTGAAGCTGATGCGATCCTGCATACGGTCGAACATGGCGAGAGATATTTCACGGATAGATGCCGTATCACTTCCGTCGGCAAATTGAAAACAGACCTCGAGGAAAAATAACAGTTCGGGTATCGTCAGTTGCTTTTTCTTGAGTTCAAGAATCAACGGAACTTTTTCCTGATCTCTCAGATAATTTTCGGCATCCCTGAAATAATCGGCAGATGAAATTTTAGATTCACGCCTTTGTTCAAACAGATTGTGAACAAACTCAATGGTCTGAAAAAGATCACCGCTGATATCATCCTGTTTGGGAATGGGTTTGTCGTAGGCGATGCTGTTAAAGACCACATGGCGAACGAGGTAATCTTCTTCCAGAAATCCTGATTCTCTGAACTGATCACGCATAATCAGTTTTTTTCGTTCGAGCTGATCGAAAATTTGTTTGTATGAAACCAGACTGAACGTGTCTTCACCGGTATGCTCAATAAAGGAAAGGGGAGAAACGCCACCAGGTTTTTGGAGGTTAAGGGCAAAAATAACGCAAAAAACAACCGATTCTTCCCGGTTGCAATTTAGGTACGAAGATGTTGCTTCAATTGATGATGCTACTCTTCCAAGTTTGAAATTTCGTTTTGGGGATTTTTGAGCGGCATGAAAAACAGCCTGTATGTGCTTTAATATCGTTTTTTCCATAACCACCAAGGTCGCCTTTTTCATGATCAAATTCCAATCTAATGTCAGTAAAGTGATTCTTCAGTTACGACGTGATTGTGACGGAATCTGTTCCTGAAGACAGTCAGTCATGTAATTTCCTGAACCGGGATAATGTTTGTTTACTGATAGTAAGTCTTTCATTCAGGTTTTTAAAATTAAACCGTTGGGTATTGGATCTCATCATAGTTGTGTTAATTCACAAAAAGGAATAAAAAATGAAAACTAAAATGATTCTCCCCGCACTTTTTATCAGCTTACTTGCAGGTTCCGCATTTTCACAAACTCCTGCAGGACCGCCAGATCCCCAGAAACAATTAGACAGAATGACTCAGCAACTTAATCTCGACGCCTCGCAACAGGAAAAAATAAAAGCCATTCTTCAGGCGGCAGAAAAGGACCGTGAAGCTATGAAAGCTGATCGTCTTGAAAAAGCAAAAGAAGTTTCTGGCAAAATCGAACAGGTTTTGAATGCTGAACAAAAGGTCAAATTCAAGGAAATGAAAGAAAAGCGCATAAAAGAAATGAAAGAGCGCAAAGCCGACAGGAAAGAAGGAAAAAAAGGTCGTAAAGGCCATCCTGAAGATAAACCAGAATCAGAAAAACCTTGATTCAACAGACTTTTTAAGCAGCCACCCGGGTCAAATCCGGGTGGTAATTTTTTAAACCCACCATCAAAATCCTGTCTTCTGACTCCAGACTCCTGACTTCTGACTCCTGCAATCTTTCTTCTGTCACCTGAATTCTGTATTTTCAGAGATTTAACCGGAATTATAGAATGAATCACCCGAAATACGAAGCTGTAATCGGACTCGAAGTCCACGCACAATTATCAACTAAAACCAAAATTTTCTGCGGTTGCTCAACTAAATTTGGTGCGGCACCGAATAGTCAGGTTTGTCCTGTTTGTCTTGGGATGCCCGGCGTTCTTCCTGTACTCAACGAAAAAGTAGTTGAATATGTGATCCGAATGGGACTTGCCCACGGTTGTGATATTGCGGAACGGTCAACCTTCGCCCGGAAAAATTATTTCTACCCTGACCTTCCGAAAGGCTATCAGATATCCCAGTATGAAGATCCGATTTGCGCCAACGGCAGTGTTCAGTTTAAACTTGAAGACGGAACTGAAAAATCAGTTCGGCTTATGCGGATTCATATGGAAGAAGATGCCGGAAAGTCATTGCATGATCAGCATCAGGATACTTTTGTAGATTTGAACCGGGCCGGAACGCCACTGATTGAAATCGTTTCCCAGCCGGATATCAAAACTGCAGAAGAAGCCGGAGCTTATCTTACCAAGCTTCGTCAGGCAGTCAGATATCTCGAAATTTGTGACGGAAATATGGAAGAAGGATCACTTCGATGTGATGCCAACGTTTCTGTCATGCTCAGAGGATCTAAAGAATTCGGAACCCGTACCGAACTGAAAAACCTGAATTCAATTAAGTTCGTCGAAAAAGCCATTGACGCTGAAATTGCCCGTCAGATTGACATTATCGAAGATGGCGGAAAAATTATTCAGTCGACTATGGGTTATGACCCGCACCGGAACGAAACCCGGGTTCTCAGAACCAAGGAAAATGCACACGACTACCGGTATTTTCCTGATCCTGATTTGGTCATGGTTCACGTTACTGAAGACAGGATTACAAAAGTCCGCAATGAAATGCCAGAGCTTCCTGATCAGAAGAAAAACAGACTGGTTAGTCAGTACGGAATTCCGGTTTATGATGCAGAAGTGCTTTCCGCAGATAAAGAACTTGCAAATTATTATGAATCGGTTTGTAAGGAAACAACTGATTTTAAGGCAGCCTCCAACTGGGTGATGGGCGAAGTCATGCGGATCATGAAGGAAAAATTGCTTTCAATATCCGAGTTCTCTCTCACCCCTGTTCAAATTGCCGGAATTGTGAATCTGATCAAAGACGGAAAAATCAGTACTACAATAGGGAAGCAATTATTTGAAGAACTGTTGGCAAATGGTGGTGATCCTGCAACTGTTGTTGAAGCCAAAGGTTGGCTCCAGGTTTCTGATACCGGAGCAATTGAATCTGTTATTGATACCGTGATTGCCTCAAATCCCGGTCAGGTAGCTGAATTTGTTGGCGGAAAGGATAAACTTTTTGGTTTCTTCGTTGGCCAGACCATGAAAGCCATGAAAGGGCAGGGAAACCCAAAAGTCATCAATGATATTCTGGTTAAAAAACTGGAAGCCCTGAAAAGCTAAGGTTTTCAGAAAAATTGCCGGATTATTTGCTGTTATAAATAGGATGTCATCCCCGTCCCGAAAGCTTTCGGGACGGGGATCCATGCCTTTCTTCACCAATTTCGATTTTCCCCTCCAAATAAACCCCTTTCTCATATTCATCCGAATAATAATCGTAGTAATTGAATTATTCAGAATTATATTCATTTATTTTTCTCGTAAACGTGTATTGTATAAATAATAGTTGGTATTATCTTTGTAATCCAAATTATATTCAACGGTAAAACAGGTAAGGAAATTCTGAATGAAGTTCTCAACTAAAGCCATTCATACGGGTGTAAATAAAGATTCTGCCTACAATAGTGTCATCACGCCTATTTATCAAACCTCTACCTTTCGTTTTGAAGACATTGGGACTACAAAGGGATATGATTACACCCGTTCCGGAAATCCGACCCGGACTGCCCTCGAAGAATGTCTGGCTGATCTCGAAGGCGGACTTTTAGCGCGTGCAGTAGCAACGGGTATGGCTGCCATTAACGTAGCTCTTCATTTTGTGAAAACCGGCGAACATATCATTTCTACCAATGATTGTTATGGCGGAACGGAACGTTTACTTCGTATTTATTCTGGTCTGTATGGCATTGAAGTGACATTTGTCGATATGACTGATCTGGAAAAAGTCCGACAGGCAGTAAAGCCGAACACCCGCCTGGTCTGGATTGAAACGCCAAGCAATCCGCTTCTGAATGTTGTTGATATTAGAGCTCTTACTGACATTGCCCATCAGAATCATGCTTTGGCTGCAGTTGACAATACCTTTCTTTCTCCTTATTTCCAGCGGCCGTTTGAACTTGGCGCTGATATCGTTATTCACTCCACTACAAAATATCTGAACGGACACAGTGATGTTGTCGGTGGGGCAGTCATTGTAAATAATCAGGAGCTCGGAACCCGACTTTCTGAACTTGTGAATGCACTGGGACAAAGTCAGGCACCTTTTGATGCATGGCTGGTTTTGCGTGGAATAAAAACACTGGTTCCAAGAATGAAAGCTCACGAAGAGAACGCCAATAAACTGGCAAAATTTCTTGATCAGCACCCGAAAGTTGCAAAAGTTAACTATCCCGGTTTGCCAACGCACCCGCATCACGAACTCGCCAAAAAGCAGCAATCCGGTTTTGGCGGAATGATATCTTTTGAGGTTAAGGGTGGAATTGGAAATGTGAACAAACTCCTGAAAGCGACCCGGATATTTGCAATTGCCGAATCGCTTGGTGGAATTGAATCACTTATTTGCCACCCGGCAACCATGACTCATGCTTCCATGAATCCTGAGCTAAGAGAGAAGGCCGGTATCAATGAACGGGTTATCCGTCTCTCTGTCGGAATTGAAGATATCGATGATTTGATTGGAGACCTGAATCAGGCATTAGGATAATGTTTTCATCCCGGGGTTTTTAATGTGCAGGGGCTTAAAATGAAAGGGCTTAAAATGTTAAGCCCCTACACATCTCAACCCCCTGTGGTGTTTGTATCTCAACATCCCCCATTAATCCTCCATTAATTTTAAAAGGTTTCTGACAACCCATTTGTCTGTTTTTCCAAATAAGCCTACTTTTGCACCCGAAAATTATTCCAATTTTATACAATCAAAAGGAAAAAATCCCATGCCAAAAACCATTATTGCCGGTAACTGGAAAATGAACAAGAACCTGGCTGAATCCGTTCAGCTTGCTTCAGAAGTTGTTAAAGTTTCTGGTAAGGCAAGTGCAGGCGTTGAACTTGTCGTTTGTCCTGTTTTTACCCATCTCGAAGCAGTCAAAGAAGTGATCAAGGGAAGTGCTGTTAAGCTTGGTGCTCAAAATTGTTATCCTGCAGATTCAGGTGCTTTTACCGGTGAAGTTTCTGGCTCGATGCTCAAGGCAATTGGTGTTGAATATGTGATTTTAGGTCACTCTGAGCGTCGTCAGTATTTTCATGAAAGCAATGAATTTATCAATAAAAAAGTACATCATGTTCTTGCTCATGGTATGAAACCGATTTATTGTGTTGGCGAGTTGCTTGAAGAACGTGAAAAAGGCGTTACCCATCAGGTTGTAACTGAGCAGATCAATGCCGGTCTTGCTAATGTGACTGCCGACCAAATGAAAAATGTGGTTATTGCATACGAACCGGTTTGGGCTATCGGTACCGGAAAAGTTGCTTCTCCTGAACAGGCAAACGAAGTTCACATCCTCATCAGAAATCTTCTGGTTAAGCTGGTTGGCGATGCAGGTAAGGAAGTTACCATTCAATATGGTGGTTCTATGAAACCTGACAATGCAAAAGAATTGCTTGCCCAATCAGAAATCAATGGTGGTTTGATCGGCGGCGCTGCATTAAAGGCTGACGATTTCCTTGCTATCGGTTCCGCAAAATAATTGATTTTTGGTAGAGACAAGGCAATGCCTTGTCTCTACTTATTTCATTGCCTTGTCTCTACGCTTCAAAATCCACAGCCTCCTTGATTCAATCCCGTTTTCCTGCTACCTTTTCAACTTAATTCCGGAAACTCCGGAATCCTTTTAAACCATGAATCCGGTTTAACTGTCCTTAAACCGGACGGACAGGTATGCAGGCATTAATCCTCAATCAGAATTATCAGGCTGTTTCTGTAACCGATACAACCAACGCCTTCCTTCTGGTGTTTCTCGAAAAAGCTGAATTGCTTGAAATCTACGATGAACAGGTGCTTAAGACCATTTCCAAGTCGTATCCGATGCCAAGTATTATCAAATTGAAACGGTATATTTCCATTCCGTATCGAAATATTCTGCTTTCAAGAAAAAATGTGATTAAAAGGGACAATCACAGGTGTCAATATTGTCATTCGGTTGCTGCAGATCTGACGGTTGATCACATTCTTCCAAAATCACTAGGCGGACAGGATACATGGGAAAATCTGACAACCGCCTGCCACCGTTGTAATCACAAAAAAGGAAACCGGACGCCAGAACAGGCGGGAATGATCTTGCTAAGTAAGCCTTTTAAACCGAATCATGTGCTTTTTCTTCGCCAGAATGTCGCAAAAATCCACGAAAAGTGGAAACCCTATTTATTTCTGTCCTGAAATTGTTTAATATTGTACTTCGAATTCAGACTCCGGCTCAAACAAGGGCACCAAAATCCAATCTTCTGTTCCCGTTACTCAACGGAATCCTTCGGGACAGGAACCATTGCCGGAGCATTCACACAGTTTCCAAATAATCGACCCGGAACACTTTGCTCCAGTTAACTGTTTTTATATCTCCGACTAAACTAAAATTCCGTTTTTAATGAAAAAAACAATCCTATCCGGTATGCGACCTACCGGCAGGCTCCACATTGGTCATTATGTGGGTGCCCTCGAAAACTGGGTTTCCCTTCAGGGCGATTACCAGAATTACCATCTTGTTGCTGATCTCCATGTTCTGACTACCAATACCAATACTTCAAATATTGAAGACTACACACTTGATATGGTGATGGATTGGATTGCCTCTGGCATCGATCCTGAAAAAAGTCCCATGTTCCGCCAAAGTCAGATTAAACAGCACTCAGAACTTTTCCTCATTTTTTGTATGCTGATCACCAAGTCCCGGCTTGAGCGCAATCCAACGCTGAAGGAACAGGTTCGGGATATGGAAATTGACAATATGATTTACGGACATTTAGGGTACCCGGTACTTCAGGCTGCTGACATCCTTCTTTACAAAGGGAATCTGGTTCCGGTTGGTGAAGACCAGCTTTCTCACATCGAGATTACCAGAGAAATTGCCCGGAAATTCAATTTTGAGTACGGAAATGTATTTCCTGAACCTGATCCGAAATTGACTAAATTTTCGAGACTTCCCGGTCTTGACGGAAAAGCTAAAATGTCAAAATCTCTTGGCAATACAATTTTTCTTTCTGATGCGCCGGAAGATATTTTTGCCAGCGTTAAAAAAGCAGTTACCGATACCCAAAAACAACGCAAAAACGATCCAGGCCGCCCGGAAGTTTGCACAGTTTATACCTACCATGAAAAGTTTAATCCGGCTGAAACAGAAACCATTGCTGCAGATTGCAGGAGCGGTGCTTTAGGTTGTGTAGATTGTAAAAAACGGTGCGCAACTGCAATTTCCGACTTTTTTGAACCCATCAGAGAACGTCGTGCTCCGCTTGCAGCAAATCCTGAAAAAGTAAAAGAGATTCTGCTTGATGGTGAAACCAAAGCCAGAAAAGTTGCTGAAGAAACCATGCGTCAGGTTCACGAAGCCATGAAACTGGGTTAATGTATAAAGTTTCTCTTGACCATTTTGAAGGTCCGCTTGACCTTCTTTTATTTTTTATCCGGCGTGATGAAGTCAATATATATGACATTCCAATCGCCAGAATCACAAACGAATTTCTTGAATACGTTCATTACATCAGACAGTTAGATCTTGAAGTTGCCAGTGATTTTATCTACATGGCCACCTATCTGCTGAGTATCAAGGCCAGAATGTTGCTGCCGGCAGAACCAGGCGAAGATGGTGAAATTGAAGATCCCAGAACTGAACTGATGACCATGCTGCTTGAGCACAGTCAGTTCAAGGAAGCTGCTGCTGACCTTCTAAAACTTGAAAATGAGAGAAGTGTTTTTTTTCAACGGCTTCAGTTTGATGCTGAAAAGAAAATGGCAGAATCTAACACCGACCCGGGATTGGACATTCTTCTTGAGAATGTGACGCTGTTTGATTTGATGCTGGTTTATCGCAAGGTCATTCAGAATACGCCAAAAGTAACTTATCATGAAGTGAAGAAAATCAGCGTAACCATCGAAGATCAGATCAAAGTGGTTGGTGAGTGGCTGGATAGAAAAGAACGGTTTGCCTTCAGTGAGTTGTTCAAAGAAATTCAGGAAAAAATTGTTCTCATCATTACTTTTCTTGCCATTCTCGAAATGACAAAATTACAAAAAATCACCTTATTTATTTCTGAAAACCTGACTGATTTTTATGTGGTCAGACGAACTGAAACCGACGAAGATGTGAACGGGGAACTCTCAAACTATGGCGGATGAATTAAAAAATCAGCCAATTCCTCAGGCTGATACAACCGATGATTTGTTTGTGCCTGATGATACCCTTATGCCCATTGTTGAAGCATTGATTTTTGCTTCTGAAGCACCGGTTTCGCTTTCTTCTCTTAAATTATTGCTTGATGAAGAATATGCCGTTTTGGGCAGTGGTGGTGTGCCTGAAGGTCGGATTGTTGAAGTCATCGACCGGCTTAACCGCCAATACGAAGATCAGAAACGTGCGTTTTTAATCCGGTATATTGCTGATGGCTATTTGTTCATGACTCATGAAAACCAGGCTGGCTGGGTCGCCAAATTATACCGGAACAAACAAAGTAAACGTATCAACCAAACTGCACTTGAAACCCTTGCAATTATTGCTTACAAGCAACCAATCTCTAAACCGGAGATTGAAAATATCCGTCGTGCCTCAGCCGATTACTCAGTCAAAATTCTTTTGGAACGAAATTTGATAACTGTTGTAGGCCGTGCCGAAACCGTCGGGAAACCCCTCCTGTACGGCTCTACCCGTGAATTCCTGCTTCATTTCGGATTAAAGTCCATTACGGAACTTCCGAAACTCAGAGAAATCTCTGAAATTATGAAGGATGATGAATTTGAATTTGAACAGCAAATGAGAATAAAAATGGAGGATTCGGATGCCGGAAACCCGGCAGACACATCCCCGGAGCAGAATGATGAACAACTCGAATCGTAAACCCTACGGTAATAAATATAAGAAAAGCCGTACTCCCCACGGCAACTCTAGCCATCCCGGCAGCCACAATCCGAACAGGGATGAACCCAATTTCAATCTGAAAAGTGAAATTGATGAATATGGCGTCAGGACAACAAAGTCACGGCAGTACATTGAGAAAGAACACCGCAAATACGGTTATTCTGTTGATACCCTCAACGGAAATGCAACTCAAAAGCATAACAGTGACATTCTCCCGAACGTAAGCAAAGTCTGGCGCCCGGATAATGAAATTTCTGTTGGCACCGGCGGAATTTCAAAGGCAACCGGCCAGAGAAAAAGCCACTATGGAACAAAACCGGCACCTTCAAATACCGGTCATCCCGGTCAGCGCCGTAAAATTGATAATTCAACACCCGCTCTTGGTGGACCTTCAACCGGACGGAATTCAGATTCAAGCGGACCAGGCAAGCCGAATACCAATCAGAAACGTGGTAAACCATTCCGTCCAAAACAAAAGGTTTCGGGTGTGCCCAAAACCGCTGAAGAGGGTGAGCTAAGACTAAATAAATATCTCTCCCAGCAAGGTGTTTCTTCCCGCCGTCATGCAGATGAGTTAATCGAAGCCGGAAAAGTTAAAATCAACGGAAAAGTGGTTAAGGAACTCGGTGTAAAAGTCGACCCAACAACTGATAAAATTTCAGTAGCTGGTCTTGAAGTTTCGAATAAACCCGAACCAAACTACTACCTGGTGATGAATAAACCGAAAGATACCATTACAACCCGGGCAGATGAAAAAGACCGGAAAATTGTTATGGATCTGATCGACGAAGATCTACGCAAAAAAGTGGTTCCAGTTGGTCGCCTTGACCGGGATACCACCGGAACTTTGCTCCTGACAAACGATGGTGAACTGACTTATCGCCTAACTCATCCATCCTATCAGGTTCCAAGGGTTTATCATGTCATTCTTGACAAGAAAATCCTGAAAAAAACCATGGATACAATTCTCTCAGGTGTGATGATCGATGGTGAAGCTGCTGTTGTAAGTTCAATCGAATACAACATTGATAAAAAGAATGAAGTCTTTCTGACCCTGAACGAAGGTAAGAACAGAGAAGTAAGAAAGATTTTCGAAACAGTTGGTTATGTGGTTGAGAAACTTGACCGGATCACCTTTGCAGGGATGAACTGTGAAGGTCTGAAAAGGGGAGAATTCCGCCAGCTGACCAAATCTGAAATCACCTACCTGAAATCAATTGTGGACATCCGATGAGTATTGCCCGGATCATCGCCATTGATGATTATCAGGCTACACTTGAAAGTCTGACTGTTTTGCTTGAGGCGAATAATTATGAAGTTGTGACCGCTGACAACGGCATAACCGGACTTAAATTGCTCAACAGTCAGGACTTTGATCTTGTTCTTCTCGATGTTAAAATGCCCGGCATGGATGGGTTTGAGGTTATTGAAAAACTCAAACGTGAAAAACCGGAAATTCCAGTAATTATCATGTCTGCCCATGATTCGGCAAATACTGCAATCCGTGCAGCCGGAATGGGTGCTTTTGACTTCCTCGAAAAACCTCTCGATACCGACCGTCTACTCATTACCATCAGAAACGGACTCGAAAAAGGTCGTTTGGTAAAAGAAAACAAAAAGCTGAAGGTTCAGGTTGAAGGAACTTACGATATCATCGGAGTTTCAAAACCCATTCAGCAAATTCGGGAAATGATTTTCAGGGTTGCAAAAACCGAAGCACGGGTTCTGATAACCGGTGAAAACGGAACCGGTAAAGAGTTGGTCGCCCGTGCCATCCATAAACATTCCGCCAGAAATGCAGCCCCCCTTGTTGAAATAAATTGTGCTGCCATCCCCCATGAACTGATTGAAAGTGAACTATTCGGTCATGAAAAAGGATCATTTACCGGAGCTACTGTTCAGCGTCTTGGTAAATTTGAACAGGCTCAGGGTGGAACTCTTTTCATGGATGAAGTGGGCGACATGTCGCTTTCAGCTCAGGCAAAAGTACTCAGAGCCCTTCAGAATAATACCATTCAGCGGGTTGGCGGTTCAGAAAGCATCACCGTTGACGTTCGGGTAATTGCTGCAACCAATAAAAATCTCCGTGAAGCTATCGACGAAGGTAAATTCCGTGAAGATTTGTATCACCGCTTGAATGTAATTCCAATTCATGTTCCGCCACTTCGTGAGCGCCGTGAAGATATTCCAATTCTCCTTAAGCATTTTTCAAAGGAATTGGCAGCAAAATATCAGGTTTCAGAAAAGGATTTTGATCAGCGATCCCTTGAAATATTACAAAGTCTCGAATGGACGGGCAACGTTCGTGAGCTTCAAAATATGGCTGAACGCCTCATGATACTCAGCCGTGCCGATCTGATCACCGAACAGGATGTGAGTCAGTTTGTTACTCTCGATATCAATAAAGTGCTTCCGGGAAATGATCTTTTTGATCTCTATGATGATTTTCAAACATTTAAAGACATGATTGAAAAGCTGTTTATTGAAAGAAAACTAGAAAAATACGCCTGGAATATTTCGAAAACGGCTGAAGCACTCGATATTCAGAGAAGCCATTTATACAATAAAATCGAAAAATACGGCATCAAACGGTCTGAAGGTGATAACGGATGAGCAATCCACTTTTCCGTCTTGAAAACCTGCACAAATCTTACAAACGTGAAGGTCGTGATGACCTTGAAGTTTTACGTGGCATTTCACTTTCCGTCGAAGAAAAATCATTTTTAACCATCGTTGGCCGTTCTGGTTCAGGGAAAAGTACCATTCTGCAGCTCATGGCTGCCTTTGATAAACCCACTCAGGGTCATGTTTTTTTCCGTGAATCCAATCTTACTTCAAAGAATGATGAAGCTTTGAGTCTTTACAGAAATAAACACATTGGGTTCATTTTTCAGTTTCACCATCTGTTGCCTGAGTTTTCTGCTTTGGAAAATGTCATGATTCCGGGTCTGATCAGGCAAACGGGTAAACGGAATGAAATCGAGAAAAAAGCTGTTGATCTTTTAAATCTGGTCGGTTTGGCTGAACGTTCAGATCATAAACCATCTCAAATGAGTGGTGGTGAACAGCAGCGGGTTGCAATTGCCCGTTCCCTGATGAATGAACCTGAAGTTATTTTTGCTGATGAACCAACCGGAAATCTGGATTCAGCCAATTCGGAACTTGTTTATACTTTACTTGAAAAAATCCACAGAGATTTAAATACTACCCTGATCGTGGTAACCCATAATGCCGATCTCGCCGGAATGGGACAAATTCGTTTAGAAATTAAAGATGGAATGTTTTGCTGATGGTGAATGAACCTTTAATTCAATCTGATCTTGCACAAAAAATAAATCTTCTGAAAAAGGAAATGAATGCCGTTATTCTGGCACATTACTATCAGGATGGTGAAATTCAGGATATTGCTGATTTCGTTGGTGACTCGCTCCAGCTTGCCCAGGCAGCCGTTAAAACTCAGGCAGACGTGATTGTCTTTGCCGGTGTTCATTTTATGGCTGAAACTGCAAAAATTCTGAATCCGGATAAACTCGTTCTTCTGCCTGATTTGAATGCAGGCTGCTCGCTTGCAGATGATTGTCCCTACGATGATTTCAAAGCTTTCCGTGGAAAATATCCCGATCACAAAGTATTATCTTACATCAATTGTTCTGCTGCAATTAAAACATTGTCTGATGTGATCGTGACCAGCTCAAACGCTGAAAAAATTGTCAGATCCTTTCCCGAAAATCAACCACTTATTTTTGCTCCCGATAAAAATCTGGGAGCGTACCTCAATAAGAAATTGGGAAAAAATATGATTTTGTGGGATGGTTCCTGCCAGGTTCACGAGGTATTTTCTGAAAGAAAGATGATTGATCTGAAACTCCGTCATCCTGAAGCTTTAATTCTTGCCCATCCGGAATGTACCGAATCCATTTTAAATCATGCTGATTATATCGGATCAACAACCGGAATCCTGAATTATGCTGTAAGTTCACCTGCAAAAGAATTCATTGTCGTAACTGAACCCGGAATTATCCATCAGATGGGAAAAGCATGTCCGGATAAAGTTTTTATTCCTGCTCCCCCTGAAGCAAACTGTGCCTGTAATGAATGCCCGCACATGAAACTGAACACCATGGAGAAAATTTACCTTGCCATGAAAAACAAGTTTCCTGAAATCATTCTGGACGCAGAAACCCTCAGACTTGCCCGTTTACCCATCGATAAAATGCTGGCTTTGAGCTGATATGATTTTTATATCTGATTTTCTTGTTATCGGAAGCGGAATTGCCGGACTCAGTTATGCACTGAAAGCTGCAAAACACGGCACTGTTCATGTCATAACCAAAAAAGATTCAGCTGAGTCTAGCACAAACTACGCTCAGGGTGGCATCGCTGCTGTTTTCTCGCCTACTGATACCTTTGACTCCCATATTCAGGATACGTTGATTGCCGGCGATGGTCTTTGTGATCTTGAAGCGGTTACTCAGCTCGTGAAAGAAGGCCCGGAACGGATCAACGAACTCATCGAGATCGGCGTTAAATTTTCTGAACGCAATGGTGAAATTGAACTTGTGAAAGAGGGTGGGCATTCCATCCACCGGATTCTTCATGCAAAAGATCTTACCGGTAAGGAAATTGAACGGGCTTTACTTGCTGCAACAACAGAAGATGAGTCGATTCAGGTTTTTGAACACCGTCAAGCTATTGATCTTATCACCGAACATCACTCTGGCGGCGTTATGAAAGACGGTCATCCAACCTGTTTTGGTGCCTATGTATTAAATCCGGATTCGGGTAAAATTGATATATTTCTCTCAAAAATTACATATTTGTGTACAGGTGGTGCTGGTCAGGTTTATTTGCACACAACAAACCCAGGAATTGCAACTGGTGACGGAATTGCAATGGCTCATCGTGCCGGAGCGACAGTTGGTAACCTTGAATTTATGCAATTTCATCCAACAAGCCTGTATTCAAAAACAAGAAAACGGTTTTTGATTTCAGAAGCAGTAAGAGGGCACGGTGCCATTCTCAGGAATAAAACCGGTGAACGGTTTATGGAAAAGGTTGATCCACGTCTTGAACTGGCAACCCGTGATATTGTTGCACGTGCAATTGACCGTGAGATGAAGCAAAGTGGTGATGATTATGTTTTACTTGATCTTTCCAGTCTGCCCGCTGAAGATATTAAAGACCATTTCCCGAATATCTTTCAAACCTGTCTGAAAGAGGGAATTGACATTACCAAAGAACCCATCCCAGTCGTTCCTGCTGCACATTATATGTGTGGTGGCGTTAAGTGTGATCTTGACGGTAAAACAGCGATCCGGAACTTATATGTTGGTGGAGAAACTGCTTTCACCGGTGTTCACGGCGCAAACCGGCTTGCTTCAAACTCACTTCTTGAAGCGGTTGTCTGGGCTCACCGCTCAGTTGAAGATGCGGTAAAAGTTTTACCTGACCTTCACTTTCAAACCCGGAAAATTCCCGAGTGGGATGACAAGGGAACTACAAATGCTGAAGAATGGATCCTTGTTTCTCATAGTTTTAATGAAATCAAAACAATAATGTGGGATTATGTCGGGATTGTAAGAAGTAACCTTCGTTTGGAACGTGCTCAAAGGCGAATTGCTTTTCTCAGTAAAGAAGTTGATGAATTTTACCGGAGAACCCGGCTGACCCCTGAAATTGTGGAACTTAGAAATCTGGTTTTGGTTGCCTCACTCATTATTGAATGTGCTTTTCTGAGGAAAGAAAGCAGAGGACTTCACTTTACAACCGATTTTCCAGGCAAATCAGATGAAAATCCACCAGTAAACACGGTTTTATTGTGATTTATTCCGGATTTTTAATTAGATTGGTTTTATAATTCAAAATCACTTTCTATATTTATGCCTTTGATTTTCCGGAGATGTCAATGTGGACAATGAAAAGCATTCTAGTTCCAACTGATTTCAGTAGTCATTCTGAACTTGCACTTCGGCAAGCTGAAGCTTTTGCCAAAGTTTATAATGCTCAACTTGAAATTCTTCATGTTACCGATTTTGAAAAGGTTGCCAATGATTATACCGGTCACCGGGGATCAAAAGAGAGTCTGATCAAGGTTATTGAGAATGAAGCTGAACTCAAGGTGAACAAGCTCATAAAAGAAAGAAACTGGAACGGTTTAAAGGCAATAGGTATTAATATTACCGGCAGTGCAATTGACCGAATTGTTCATGTTGCCAGATCCAGAAAAAGCGATGTTGTGCTGATGGCTACCCGCGGGCGTGGTAACGCTACTGATTTCGTACTTGGATCAACAACCTATAAAGTGATCAGAACTGCGCCTTGTCCCGTTTTATCCATTCCGAATCCCAAAAACGATTTATCTGTCACTTCTGTTCTGTTTCCAACCGATTTTTCAAATAACTCCTATCTTGGATATGAATATGCGGTTTCGGTTGCCAAGCAATTTAATTCCAAGCTTCATATTCTGCACATTGTTGATGATAAAACTCCCGATATGGATGTTGTAGAACAAAAATTTACAGCTTTAAAATCAGCTGCCCATGCTGAAGGGGTTTTAAACGTCAACTCTACTATTGCCAAAGACCGGGATGCCAGCGATGGAATTAAAAACTTCGTGGACAAAAGCGGAATTGATTTTATTGTGATTGCAACACATGGTCACGGCGGGGTCAAACAATATTTTCTGGGTTCGACAACAGTTGATGTTATTACAAGATCTCAGGTTCCAGTTTTACTGATCAGACAAATGGAATACTAAACCAGGAAAACGGGATTCGTAAACGCAATCAACGGATCTTGTGATCGCTGATAATAAAAATCTCCCAATTTTCCTTCAACCTCAATTCTGAAGTACAGGCTTCCTTCCGGAAGCCTGATTCCGGAAAAATCAAGTTCGAAATCTAAGCAATTTGCTTCCGGAACTTTAACCCTAACTTCAATCTCCTGCCCAGTTGTTCCAAAATAAATTCTCACTTCTTCAATTGAACCAAATTCACCCGTTGTTTTGGTTTTTAATACTATCGTTTTAAACCGTTCTGCTCCTAATTCTGATCCAAACAGGAGATCAGGAATCTTTTCCGTTTTTAAAAGAAGAGCAATGCCGTTTGTCAGATAAGAATGACCCGCTTTCAATGCAGACAGAATGCTTTGTTCATTCTTTTCCTGAGATTGAACTACCGTCCTGAATTTTCCAAACCAGTGAGAATCCTTTTCAGTGATTGAAAAAAAAGGAAGCTTTATTTGTCTGACCCGATTGAAATTGCCATGGGAATCATTTCCTCCACCAATTAGTGTTCGGTTTCCGGCAAGCAGAAAATGAATCCAGATTTGCCGGGATTTTTGAAAAGCTTCACCTAACCACCCATTTAATATCTGCAAAGGAATTTGGGTGGTGAGCAAATCATGTTCAGTGTAAATTCCCCGGTTTAAAGTTAATTTTTCTGGCGTTGACGGGGTCTCAAAAGGGTGAGCAGCAAAGGCAGTTGTTTGCGGATCTAGCCGTCCAAGAGCCTCACTCAAAGTTGTTTCGGGTTTTGTTTTAAACGGAATTTCACCGCCGTCTCCCGATCCGTGAATAAAAGTGGTTTGCCCAAGTAAAAGCAGGTGAACATTTTCACCGGATTGATTTCCGGTACTTAACTCAAAGCCAGGAATTAAAAGAGTACCGTCCTTTTGCCCGTTTAATTCAGAAACTTCTTTATTGAATTGTTTCCACTTTTCAAGTTCCGGATCCTGTTTTAAATAGTTATCCGGAAGATCATCAAGATCATAAGAGTGATCAGTCAGACAAAGAAAATCGTAACCCAAAACATTTGCTGCTGATTTTGAAAGTGGAATTCCGCCCCCAAATTCAACCTGATCAAAGGTATACCGGGTATGATGATGAAGATCGCCATGTTGCTGATTTAAAAACTTTGGAAAAGGTTCAGATGAAACCCAGACTGTAAACGGTTTTTTGGAAGTTGACCGGTAATTATCAGATACTGCATGAAATGATTTATTACGGTTTTTGCCTATTAATTCTGCACTTATTTCCCACTTACCCGATTGGGTGAGCAGAATCGGAAAAATCTGTTCATAATAATTGGATGAAATTTCTGCATCAACATTAAAATAAAAATTTTCCCTGACGTCAAGTAATGAATGGTAGCAAGTAAAGGTGACTGAAGAAATTTGAATCGGGAATAGATGTGCATCGTTGATGAGCAGAAATATGGGTAACTTTCCTTCTGGTTCTGTTCTTACCGGCATATCAAAAATGATTTCAGGTTCACGACGGAAGAGCCGGCTTGGTAAAAGGGGAATTCTGAAATGAATTTCAGCATATCCAATAAGCGGAAATCCAATTGTAAGCAGCCAGAGAAGTTCGGTCATCCGTAGGGTCAGGTTTTAATAAGTGAGCAATAAATTGTATATTTCCGAAAATATAGGATTTACGAAATGGGCAAACAAGTCATTATCATTGATCATCCCCTAATTAAGAGAAATATTTCAATTTTAAGGGATAAAACGACGCCGGTAAATCAATTCCGTGATACCGTGACTGAACTTTCTACTCTGATGGCGTACGAAGTCACCAAGGATATTAATGTTCAGACTTATGAAATTCATACCCCACTTGAAAAAACGGAGGGGTATTTCGTTTCTGATCAGATTGTAATCATTCCTATTCTAAGAGCCGGTTTGGGTATTTTAGATGGATTTTTGAAATTTCTGCATGAAGCACGGGTTGGAATGTTAGGGTTATACAGAGACCACCGTACTCATGAACCCGTAGAGTATTATTCAAACATTCCTTCTGGTATCGAAAACTCAGTGGTAATTTTAATTGATCCCATGCTTGCAACCGGTGGCAGTGCCATCATGGCTGTAGATTATTTGAAAAAGCTTGGTGCAAAAAAGATAAAATTTGTTTGTCTGATTGCTGCTCCAGAGGGTATTGAAGCTTTTCATACCAAACATCCATCAGTTCCGGTGTTTACTGCTTCTGTTGACAGGTGTCTGAATCACAATAAATACATTCTTCCGGGTCTGGGTGATGCGGGTGATCGTTTTTTTGGTACAATGTAACTAACTGCAATTTTTTTTAAAATCAATCTATAATCACTGGGGTTATTTGAATTGCATGAACTGGTGGCAGATAATCTTTAGCCATCAGGTAACAAACCGCAAATAAAGCAGCATCATCAATCTGACCCACAATTGGATAAAAATCGGGACTTAGTTCTATAGGCTGGTAGATAAAAAAAAGTGTAAAAATGATCGCTTCAATAACCGGAAAGGGAACATCCTTTCTTTTACCCTGATTGTAATCTTTTACCAGTTTGAGTACATTATCCAATTCCGGAATCCAATCCTGAAATTTAGAATGGTGACTCAGTATCGTCCTGATACGCTCCTCATTTTCCGTAATTCTGTGAATATCTTCAGGTTTTATTCGTTTTGAATTCCGGGTAATAAAATCAGGACTAATCCGGGTTAAATACTGGTTGAAATCATTCATAATTGCTCTGTCTGTGTAGTTTCGATTGCGATTTGATGTAAAGTTAATAAAAACATAGATTTTGAAACAGAGATGTAAAAAGAATTAACAGATATCTAATCAATACTGAATTATCATGTTGATCCTTGGAAATTAAGCTGACATTTCATATATTAATCAAATTCGTAGTATAATGTTTCATAAGTACAGGATTTTAAAGGGTTTTGACTCTGTTTAGCAGGTATTACCCAAAGTCATTTTCTGTGCAAATTTCGGGATCAAAAATGAAGTTTTGGATAAAAAACAGTTTGGTTATTTTACTGGCAGGAATTCTTGTTGTTCCTGTTTCAGCCAAGTCAGCCAAAAGCAGAAAATCTGCTCCTGCTGTTCCGAAACTATCCTCTTTTCGTATTGATGATGTATATACCGACAGTATTAAATATCAAATCGTTGCCGATTTACTTGATAAAACACTTCGCCAAAAGGCTTACCGCAAAACCCGTTTTGGTATTCAGATTCAGGATGAATTGGGTAACCCTGTTTTCAGCCTGAACTCAAATTTTAAACTTAAGCCTGCCTCGACCCTTAAAATTGTTACCACTGCCGTTGCACTGGAAAAACTAGGACCAGATTTCCGTTATAAAACGGTAATTTCAACTGATGGTGAACTTGAAAATGGCATTCTTGATGGCAACCTGATTATTCACGGAACCGCTGACCCGCAACTATCCGGTTATTTCGATGGTGAAGTCATTTCAATCACTTCTGCCTGGGCCAATCAGATTCAGGAAATGGGTATTTCAAAAATTACAGGTTCTGTTTTCCTCGACAATTCCTACTACGCTGATGAAAACGGTAATGTCAAAACCAGGTTTGTTACAGTTGCCATGTTTGATCAGGCTGCAAAAAGCCAGCTTACCCAAACTGTAAAAAACAAAAAGGGTAAAGAAGTTAAAAGAAAAATTCGCCTCAGACGGTCTTCTTCCAGAAAACTTGTTCAAGTGAATATGAATCAATATCTCGGCAACTTGTTAACTTCAGAACTATACAAAAGAAATCTGATTGAAACCAAAGAAGCTGAAACTGACTTTGACCTGCCAAAAGACATCCATCTTTCTGCACTTATTGTTCATGAGTCTGACCCATTAAGTGAGATCATCACCAGAACCAACAAGAAAAGTGATAACTTTTATGCTGATCAACTGGTTAGAACGCTCGGATATGAATTTTTGGGGACAGGAAATATTGAAGCGGGAATCAGAGTTATTGAAGGGTTTCTTCGTTTTCACATGAACATCAATGAATCAGAATATGATATGACAGACGGTTCTGGCCTAAGTCATGATAATCAAATGTCAGCCAAAGTGCTGACCCGGATTCTGTCTTATATGTCAACTTCTACGCCAAACCGTGATTATTTTTACAACTCTCTTTCCATTCCAACTGTTGACGGAACGCTTGCCAACCGCATCCACCATCCACTTGCAGAAAACATGAGAGGGAAAACCGGTTCAATCTCGGGCGTTGTAAGTCTAACGGGTTACATTTCGAGTAACTCAGGGAAAAATCTGGTTTTCAGTATTATGTGCAATGGCGGAAGTTCACGCAGGCTTAAATCTCTGGAAGATGAAATCTGTAAGTTATTGCTGAACCTTTGATCCACTTGAGTTAAATTCCCAACAGGTTGCATTTCCACACTGTCATCCCCGTGAAGACGGGATAATGAAGTTCTGCGAAGCCATCCCGTATTAAGAGCATTGATCCAAGATCCCCAAAACGTTCGGGGTAAGCTAAGTCTCCAGGTTTCACCGGATCCGCGGTTCGTAAACGAACCTTGGACGGGAAGACATCTGATTCAGAATCCTAATTGCATACCTATTTTCTCGCTTACCTTTAGTTCTAACTAACCTCTTAATCCCTATAACCCATTTTTCTTGCTACTGCTGATTTTCCATGGCAGGCTTATCAATTTCACGGTATTCAAAGCGGTGATGATATTGTCTTGTTGCTTTAATTCCTGACCGGTAATCGATCATTTCAAGAAAACTCTTTCCTGTTATCTTTTTTGATAACTT
This sequence comes from Bacteroidota bacterium, assembly GCA_017303995.1. GTDB lineage: Bacteria > Bacteroidota > JABWAT01 > JABWAT01 > JABWAT01 > JAFLBE01. The sequence continues at coordinate 59,789 of JAFLBE010000007.1, forward strand.
CAATAAAGGTGATCCAGAATTTGCATCAAAAAGTTCGACAAAATAATTCAAAGAATCAGTAGCTGTTTTAATATTAACGGTAAATGGATTCAAGTATTTCAAAGAGTCTGTATTCATATCAAGTAAAGTAACTTCTTTACCGCCAGGGAACCCATTTTTCAGATAAACATTCCACTTTGATAAAAATCGGGTATCTACAAGAAAGGTGTCAGGTAATTCCTGCTTCGTTTCATTTACAAATTCTTCACGGATTTTATTCCGGCTGCGCATAAAATTCTCCTGAAAGGATGCATAGAGTCCGTTTGACAAAACACTGTCATTGCCGGTCCATCTTGATGTGTCCATTCTGAAAACTTCAAAATGACTCCAAATGTGCCTTCTCGTGGTTGAATCTGTTACAAGCCGGTAACCCGAATGCACAGAAGTGTCTCCGGGGTGCTTAAACCGAATTTCAAAATAGTCATAATTTCCAGCTTTGTAATATTGGTAAAGTTCAGTTCCTACGGTGTCTCCTTCAAGATTGGTGATCAGGTAAGAGGCTTCCTGTTCAAGCCACAAAGAAGGTAGTTTGAAAGTATAAGGAACACCAACATTTTTTAGATTATATATGATAAGGAAAGCAATACCCATTAAAACGAGAATCGAAACCCTGATAATGTATTTCATGATTTAAACCAGACAACTAATAAAATAAATGGCAAAGTTAATTAAAACAGACGACTTTTCACTGTGAACATGCGGGATGGAGATCTGATTCCCTATTTTTTCAAATTGAATTTAAATGCAGTTAAATTTTGTATTTTGGTCAAATGTCAAAACTTTACTTTTTAAAGTTTCAAAAATCAGAATAATAATTTGTGATAATGGATAAATGACAAATATAATATTGTGTTATGATCCAAATCGACGAAAAGAAGGGATTAAAACTGAGAAAAAACGGAGATGTTTGTTGACATGCTGAGAATCCTTTCTTATTATTGCCTAAGCAATTAAGAAAAACACGACAACAACTTTACTTTCTTAAACAATATGAACCATATGCAAACATACTCTTCCGCAATACCGGTCGACTCCGCATATGGAAATTCATTGCCCTATTTTATCAACCTACCGAACCTTCTGCTTCTTGTGGGCCTTACTATTCTACTTCTTGGTATTATTACCCTGAAATAAGAACATAGTGGTCAGCCTGCATAACCCGATTTAACAACAAAACAAAAAGGCTGACCAGCCTGAAGAACCAGCCGGAACGGCAGACCCAGATTTCATTTTTGAACTGAGGTTTTTATGTTTGACTGGATGTTTGTTTCACCTGATTCCTGCAAACGAATGCAGAATGAAGATTTGTTTTGCCCCGCCCGGCATTCCAGATCTGCCTGCTATTCTTCCCCAAGTATTTCTGCATTAAACATCCCGGTTCAGACTTCAGCCACACTTCCCGATTTTATTTTTCAATTATCAAATAGCCTGTTAAGCAGCGTAAATAATCAACGGAGTCAAGTATGAGCCAGACACACCGTGAAATGAACGGAGCCGAAATTTTTCTGGAATCACTTAGAAAAGAGGGCGTGGATATCATTTTTGGATATCCGGGCGGAGCTGTTCTAGGGATTTATGATAAACTTTATGACTGTGATTTTATCCACCACATCCTGGTTCGTCATGAGCAGGGAGCTGCACATATGGCAGAAGGTTATGCAAAAGCAACCGGGAAAGTCGGCGTAGTACTGGTGACTTCAGGTCCGGGTGCAACCAACACAGTTACAGGAATTGCTGATGCTTATATGGATTCAATTCCCATCGTGGTTTTTACGGGTCAGGTTCCGTCAAAATTGATTGGAAATGATGCTTTTCAGGAAGCTGATATTGTCGGAATCACCCGTCCAATCACCAAACACAATTTTCTCGTTCGTGAAGTTGATGAACTCGCTTCTACGATTAAAAAAGCATTTTTCATTGCTTCAACAGGACGGCCTGGTCCTGTTCTGGTTGATATGCCCAAAGATATGCTGGCTAAAATTACCAAGTTTATCTATCCGGATCATGTTGAAATCCGGGGTTACAAACCCACCTATTCGGGACATTCCCAGCAAATCAAAAAAGCAGCAAATGCGTTAAGAAAAGCAAAACGCCCGCTTCTTTATGTTGGCGGCGGTGTTGTGATGTCAAATGCAGACCGTGAACTCACTTTGCTTGCCCGTGAAACCGGCATCCCGGTCACGATGACCCTTCAGGGGTTGGGTTCCTTCCCGATGACAGATGATTTGTCTCTGGGCATGTTGGGCATGCATGGTACTTTCTGGGCGAACATGGCTACTGAAAATTGTGATCTTCTGATTTCTCTGGGTGCCCGTTTTGATGATCGGGTGACAGGAAATACAGAAACTTTTGCAAAAGATGCCTATAAAATCCAGGTTGATATTGATCCGACTGCAATTGACAAAAATGTTAAAGTTGATCTGCCGATTGTGGGTGACCTTAAAAATGTTCTGGCTGAACTTCTCACCGAATTGGCTGAAAAACCGGTTACAACAGATTTTACAGACTGGTGGTCGATGATCACCAAGTGGAAGGATGCATGTCCGCTTGAATTTGAAAATTCTGATGGCAAACTTCGTGCACAATATGTGCTTCAGCGGTTATCCAAAATGACTAAAGGTGAAGCAGTAGTGGTCACCGATGTGGGTCAGCATCAGATGTGGACGACCCAATGGTACGAATTCAACCATCCGCGGTCACACATCACTTCCGGAGGACTGGGAACCATGGGATTTTCAGTTCCGGCAGCAATTGGTGCAGCTTTTGCGATTAAAGACCGTCCGGTTATTTCAATTTCCGGTGATGGCGGATTTCAGATGAATATGCAGGAGCTGATAACGGCTGCTGCGTATAAACTTCCCATCAAATTTATCATTCTGAATAACAGTTTTCTGGGAATGGTTCGCCAATGGCAGGATTTGTTCTACAAGGAAAAATACAGTTTTACTGATTTGTCAAAAACAAATCCGAACTTTGTAAAAGTTGCAGAAGCTTTCGGTTGCAAAGCCATGTCTACAGACAATCCGGCAGAAGTTGACGGGTTGATCAATGAAATGATGGAATATAATGACGGACCTGTTCTGGTTGAATTTAAGGTGGTGAAAGAGGAGATGGTGTTCCCGATGGTTCCGTCGGGTGGTTCCATACGTGACATCATGGTAAAGCGTCTTGATCCGAACCGGCTCGTTTAAGTCATGGAAACAGGTAAACCTATGAAAAAAATTATATCCGTATTAGTTGAAAACAAATTTGGCGCTTTGAACCGGGTTGCAACCATGTTCAGTGGCCGTGGCTTCAATATCCATTCCATTTCCATCGGGGTTACTGAAGATCCTGAAGTATCACGGATGACGATTGTGACTTCCGGTGAAGCAAACATTCTTGATCAGGTTATCAAGCAATTAAACCGGCTTATTGATATTATTAAAGTGATCGATTTGTCTGCAGAACATCATGTTGCCCGTGAACTTGCCATGATTTCAGTGAATTACCAGAAGGGAATCCGTTCTGAAATTATGAATATCTGCGAAGTCTTTCAGGGAAAAGTCGTTGATATCACCATCAAGTCCATTACGATCGAAGTTACCGGACCGCCTGATAAAATCGATGCCATTATCAATATGTTAACTCCTTACGGAATCAAAGATGTTGCCCGTTCAGGACTTGTTGCCCTGAAAAGAGAAGAACAAATTATTATCAAACCGAAAAAAGAAGTCACCATTTCGTGATTGCTTCTTGAAAACTCAATTTTAAACAAACAACGAAGGACAACCCATGAAAGTGTATTACAGTGATGACGCCTCCCTTGATAATCTTAAAGGGAAAAAAGTTGCCGTTATCGGTTTCGGAAGTCAGGGACACGCACATTCCCTGAACCTGATGGACAGCGGAATGAATGTTACCGTTGGATTACGGAAAGAAAGTGCAAGCTGGGCAAAAGCTGAAGCTGCCGGTCTTGCTGTAAAAACAGTTTCTGATGCTTCTGCATGGGCCGATATCATCATGATTTTGCTTCCTGATCAGACTCAAAAAGCTGTTTATGATGCTGAAATTGCACCTCACTTGACTGCCGGAAAAACCCTGGCTTTTGCACACGGATTCAATATTCACTTCAAGGTTATTGTTCCTCCCGCAAATGTGAACGTGATCATGATTGCACCCAAAAGCCCCGGTCACCTGGTTCGCCGTACTTACGTTCAGGGCAATGGTGTTCCTTGTTTGATTGCTATTCATCAGGATGCAACCGGCAATGCTTTGGCTTTGGCTTTGGCCTGGTCAAAGGGAATTGGCGGAACCTTCGCTGGTGTAATTGAAACTACTTTCAAAGATGAAACTGAAACTGATTTGTTTGGCGAGCAGGCTGTTCTTTGCGGCGGATCTGCAGAAATCATCAAAGCAGGTTTTGAGACTCTGGTTGAAGCAGGTTACCCAGCTGAACTGGCTTATTTCGAATGTATGCACGAACTGAAACTGATCGTTGACCTGTATTATGAAGGCGGACTTACCCGCATGAACTATTCAGTTTCTGATACCGCAGAATATGGTGGAATGACCCGCGGACCACGTCTGGTTACCGGCGAAACCAAAAAAGAAATGAAGAAAATTCTGGAAGAAATCCAATCCGGCCAATTTGCAAAAGAATTTTTGGCTGAAACCAATGGCGACAAAGCCAATTTTGAAAAGCTCCGGAAAGAAAACCGTGAACATCCGATTGAAAAAGTTGGAACCAAACTTCGCGGAATGATGAGCTTCCTGTTCAAAAAAGACAAACGTGAAGAAGTAGGCGTTTAATAACCAGTGACAAGTTACAAGTGACAAGTTACAAGTGGTAAGTTATAAGTGACAAATTACAGGTTACGGGTGACACGAGAATAAAAACTCCCCTCCTTTTTAAGGAGGGGAAATCAGTCGTAAGACTGATGGGGTGGTTCGGTCTTTGGCCCACGTCCCATGTCCCCTGTCACTTGTCACCAGCATTTTAAAAGAAAGCAAGTTCAATGAATTATAAGATTGTGGTCCTGCCCGGTGATGGAATCGGACCTGAAGTTGTAGAAGCCTCCATTCCGGTCATGACCGAAGTTGGAAAAAAATTTGGCGTCAGTTTTGATTTTGATGTTCGTCTTTTTGGCGGATGCAGTTTTGATAAGTTCGGTGAGCCGGTAACTGTTGAAACACTCAGTGCCTGTGCAAACGCTGATGCCGTTCTGCTTGGTGCAGTTGGCGGACCGAAATGGGAATCACTTCCTCATGATAAAAAACCGGAAGCCGGTCTTCTGAAACTCAGAAAATCACTTGAACTCTATGCCAATATTCGTCCAGCCCGGGTTTACACCGGTCTTGCAGAAGGTTCAACACTGAAGAAGGAAGTTATTGCCGGCGTTGATCTAGTTGTTGTACGTGAATTAACTGGCGGATTGTATTTCGGTCAACCCCGGGGTATGACTGAAGACAAAGGCTGGAATACCATGGCCTACACCAAAGATGAAATCATCCGGATTGCAAAATCAGCTTTTGAACTTGCAAAAAAACGCAGAAAAACACTTTGTTCAGTAGATAAAGCCAATGTACTTGAAGTTTCCCAATTTTGGCGGAATGTGGTTCTTGAAGTTGCCCGTGATTATCCGGATGTTAAACTCAGCCACATGTATGTTGATAATGCCGCCATGCAATTAGTGCGAAATCCGGCCCAGTTTGACGTCATCCTGACCGAAAACATGTTCGGTGATATTCTCAGTGATATTGCTTCGATGATTCCCGGAAGTCTGGGTATGTTGCCTTCAGCATCACTTGGAACCAAATATGCGTTGTATGAACCCGTTCACGGTTCTGCACCTGATATTGCCGGACAAAACAAAGCCAACCCCATTGCAACTATTGCTTCCATCGGAATGCTTTTTGATAACAGTCTCGGTATGCATATCGCCAGCGATTATATTCAGAAATCCATTGAAAAAACACTTGAGCAAGGTTATCGGACCGCCGATATTTATTCTGAGGGAACCACACTTCTCGGTACGAAGGAAATGGCAGAAAAAGTAAAAGAATCCTTCCTTCAGATTTTTGAAGAACAGCCTTACGGATTTGCAGTAGCCTGATTTCATTCATTAACTAAAACACGATACGACCATGGCAGAAAAAATCATCATCTTCGACACCACCCTGAGGGACGGCGAACAATCCCCGGGTGCATCTTTGAACGTGTACGAAAAGGTGGAGATCGCCCGTCAGCTAGAACGTATGAAAGTTGATGTGATTGAAGCCGGTTTCCCGGTTTCGTCACCAGCTCAGTTCGAAGCGGTTCAACGGATAGCAGATCAATCCACTGTGACGATTGCCGGTCTATGCCGTGCGGTTGAAAAAGATATTCTTGTTGCTTCTGATGCACTTAAAAATGCTAAAAAGAAACGGATTCATACTTTTTCAAGCACTTCTGATATTCATATTCTCGGGAAATTCGGTGATAACCGTTATGGGGTTTCACTTGATGAAAAACGTCAGACTGTCCTGAAAATGTCGGTTGATGCAGTGAAATATGCAAAAACATTCACACAGGATGTTGAGTATTCTGCTGAAGATGCTGGCAGGACGGATATCGGATATTTGTGCGATGTTATCGAAGCCGTGATTGCAGCCGGAGCTACAACTGTCAATATCCCGGATACAACCGGTTATTGTATGCCTCTGGAATTCGGGGCAAAAATTGCCGAACTGAAACGCCGTGTGAAAAATATTGACCAGGCGGTTATTTCAGTCCATTGCCATAATGATCTTGGGCTGGCAGTTGCCAATTCGCTGTCTGCCATTTCAAACGGTGCCCGTCAGGTTGAATGTACGATCAACGGAATCGGTGAACGTGCAGGCAATGCGTCCATGGAAGAAATCGTTATGGCATTGAAAGTCAGGAAAGATCTCTGGGCATTTTACACCGATATTATCTCCGAAGAAATTTCCAATTCGTCAAAAATGGTTTCCGGTTTTACCGGGATGATCATTCAGCCTAATAAAGCTATTGTAGGTGATAATGCTTTTGCCCATGAATCTGGTATTCATCAGGATGGCATGCTGAAAAACCGGGATACTTACGAGATCATGAAGCCGGAAGATGTGGGTATCACCCATAACCGTATTGTTCTGGGTCGACATTCCGGACGTCATGGCCTGGTTGCCAGAATGAAAGCTTTGGGTTACGAATTGTCTCCGGCAGAGCTTGACGAGATTTACGAAAAATTCCTTGTCATTGCAGACCGCAAAAAAGAAGTTTATGACGAAGATCTTCGGGTTCTGATGGGCGAAGAAGTCCAGAAACAATACGAAGAACAATATTATCAGCTCGATTATCTGCAGGTGACTCTGGGAACTTCAATAATTCCGACTGCCACGGTTCGGGTAAAAGCGAAAGACAAAATTATTCAGGAATCGTCCGTTGGTGACGGACCCGTTGATGCCGCCTATAAAGCAGTTGAACGTGCACTGAAAATTCATGTAAATATCGAAAATTACCAGGTCAGGTCGGTAACCGGTGGCCGTGATGCTGTTGGTGAAGTGATTATCAGAATCAGGGATGCTGGAAAAGCCTTTACCGGAAAGGGAAATTCAACTGATATCGTTGAAGCTTCAGTTCGTGCATTTTTGAATGCCCTGAACCACAAAAAACAATTTGAAAAAGACCGTCAGGAACAAACAGAAAATATCTGGCAGGATAATCCGGTCAGGTTTGTTTGAGGTTACGGGTCACAGATAACGGGTCACAGGTTAATGTGTGAAATTCCCCTCCTTTTATAAAGGAGGGGTGGCGAAGCCGGGGTGGTTTTGTTTTGGGTTTAGATAATAACTAAACCTCCCCTAGCCCCTCCTTTGAAAAAGGAGGGAAATCTTCTCCAAAAAGCTAACAGCCAATAGCTAATAGATTTCATTTTACACCTTAACCCTTATGCCTTAACCCTATTTATATAACAAAAGGAAAGCTTCTCAAATGGGAATGACCATCACAGAAAAAATCCTTGCAAAAGCTGCAGGAAAAAGCCGGGTAACTCCGGGTGAAAGTGTTTGGCTGAGTGTTGACGTTTTAATGACCCACGATGTGTGCGGTCCACCCACGATCGACATCTGGAAAAGAGAGTTTGGACCGGAAGCAAAAATCTGGGACAAAGAAAAACTCGTTATTTTTCCCGATCACTACATTTTTACTGCCAATACCCATGCAATTGCGAATGTTGCAAAACTCCGGGATTTTGCGAAGGAATATGACCTTCCCAATTATTACGATCCGGGCACAGAACGCTATAAAGGCGTTTGTCACATGGCTTTGGCTGAAGAAGGATACAACGTTCCTGGAACTGTTCTTTTCGGAACGGATTCCCACACGTGTACCTCTGGTGCTTTCGGCATGTTTTCAACCGGTGTCGGTAATTCGGATGCGGCCTTTATTCTCGGAACCGGAAAAATCTGGGAAAAAGTCCCTGAATCCATGCTGTTCTGGTTTGAAGGTGAAATTCCTCCTTACCTGACCGCCAAAGATATGATTTTACAGATCATTGGTGATATTACAACCGATGGTGCAACTTATCGTGCAATGGAATTTGCAGGTCCCGGCGTCATGTCATTACCTATGTCTGAGAGAATGACACTCACTAACATGGCTATTGAAGCCGGTGGTATGAACGGTATTATTGAAGCTGATGAACTGACTGAAGCTTATGTGAAAGCCCGTACCGACAAATCTTACGAGCTGTTCAAATCAGATCCGGATGCAACTTACCATTCCAAATACAATTACGATCTGTCTAAAATGGAACCCATGGTTGCAAAACCTCACAGTCCGGATAATAAAGATACAGTTCGGAATGTTCAGGGCACCAAACTGACGAAATGTTATATCGGTAGCTGTACAGGCGGAAAATTGGAAGATTTTCAGTTTGCTGCAAAGCTTCTCTTTGGTCAGACTGTAAAAACACCAACTTATATCGTACCTGCATCTACATGGGTTGATCAGCAACTTGATGTTGAAACTGTAAATGGTGTATCTCTTCGTGAAATTTTTGTCAAAGCGGGTTGTACAATCGGTGAATCATCCTGTGCAGCTTGTCTGGGTGGTCCGTCTGATACATTCGGCCGTGCTCAGGACGACGAAGTGATTATTTCAACCACCAACCGGAATTTCCCGGGACGGATGGGGAGCAAGAAATCAGCCGTTTATCTGGCTTCAGCATTAACTGTTGCTGCATCTGCGATCCATGGTGTGATTACCGATCCACGGGATGTGATGTAAGGAAAGATTTGTTTTAAAATTTGGTTAACGTGGATGTCATCCCGGACTTAGCCTGCCCCGAACGCTTTCGGGGATTCGGGATCCAGTTTTTTTAACAATGGATCCTGACTTTCGTCAGGATGACACAAATCCAAAACAAAGGAAATTTATGGAAAAAGTGATTACAGGAAAAGCTTTCGTTCTCGGTGATAAAATCGATACCGATCAGATCATTCCGGCAGAACATCTGGTTTACAGTTTATCCGATCCGGAAGAAAAAAAGAAATATGGCTATTATGCCTTTTCAGGAGTTCCTCTTCCTGAATCTGGTTTGCCGATGGGTCACAAACCCTTCATCAAAGGTGATAATTATCTGTCAGAATATGCTATCATCATTGGTGGCGGAAATTTTGGTTGCGGATCAAGCCGTGAACATGCTCCGTTTGCGCTTCAGGTTGCAGGCGTAAAAGCTGTCATCGCTGAATCTTATGCCCGGATCTTTTACCGGAATTGTGTTGATGGTGGTTTTCTGATTCCTTATGAAGGATTCGAAAAACTGAATGACAAGATCAAAACCGGAGACGAACTGGAAATTGATATTTCTGCAAATCTGGTAAAAAATCTGACAACCGGCGATGAGTTTCTTCTGAAACCACTCGGAAGTGTTGTGTCGATCATTGAAGCAGGTGATCTGTTTGAATATGCCCGTAAAACCGGGATGATTGCAAAAGGTTGAAACATTCCGGATTAAACTGGGAAGTGAAATGAAAAAAATCGAGATTTTCGATACCACATTGCGGGACGGAACACAAGGCGAACATGTGAGTGTATCAGTTAATGATAAATTGCTGATAACCCGCAAACTGGATGAATTTGGTGTTGATTTCATTGAAGGCGGCTGGCCGGGAAGTAACCCAAAAGACGCCGAATTTTTCAGAAAAGTGAAGTCAGTCAACCTTCAGGCTGCAAAATTGTGCGCCTTTGGTTCGACGGCAAGATCTTTGGATGCCGTAAAAGAAGACGCCAATCTGAATGCACTTCTACAGGCTGAAACATCAGTGGTTACCATTTTTGGTAAATCCTGGAATCTGCATTCCCAGCATGGACTTGGTCTAACCGAAGAACAAAATGAAGAACTCATTTTCCGTTCAGTCGAATATCTTCGGTCTGAAGGTCGGCAGGTCATTTTTGATGCCGAACATTTTTTTGACGGATACAAGAATAACCCGGATTTTGCCATCAGAATGTTATTATCAGCTCAAAAGGCCGGTGCTTCAACGCTGACTTTGTGCGATACCAATGGCGGAACTCTTCCACATGAAATTGCTGAAATTGTTAAAACGGTTGCAGGAAAGGTTGCCCTTCCACTGGGAATTCATGCCCACAATGACAGTGAACTTGCGGTTGCCAATTCGCTTTCTGCCGTTGAAAATGGGGTAACCCATGTTCAGGGAACTATTAATGGAATCGGTGAACGCTGCGGAAATGCAAATCTGGTCAGTATAATCCCGAATTTAATCCTCAAGCAAAAAAGGGAAACCGTCAGACCCATCAATCTGCAGAATCTGAGTTCAATTTCCCTTTTTATTTATGAAACCATGAATCTGGTTCCGAATTCCCGTCAGGCCTTTGTTGGAAAATCAGCATTTGCACATAAGGGCGGGATTCACGTTTCTGCTGTTTTAAAAGACAGCCGGATGTACGAACACATTGAACCTGAAAAAGTAGGGAACAAACAACGGGTTTTGGTTTCTGATCTATCTGGACAAAGCAATGTTCGTTACAAAGCCCAGCAACTCGGACTTGATCTCGATTCTGATAAAGAACTCGCCAAGCGGGTTGTTGACCGGATCAAGGAAATGGAATTCAATGGGTACCAGTTTGAAGGTGCCGATGCTTCATTTGAATTGCTGCTCAGAGGAGAAATGGGTGAATTCCATCCCTATTTTAATCTGATCGACAGCAAAATCAATATTTCCTCAAATGACATTCGTCATCTCTCGCATGCAGAGGCCGTTTTGAAACTGGAAGTTGACGGTGAAATTGAACATACCGCCGCCGACGGAAACGGTCCGGTCAATGCTCTGGATAATGCATTGAGAAAAGCACTTTGCCGGTTTTATCCATCCATAACTGAAACTGAACTGGTTGATTATAAAGTGCGGGTTCTTGACGAAAAAGACGGAACAAATGCAAACGTGCGTGTTTTGGTTGAAACATCAGATAGAAAAGATGTCTGGGTAACAGTTGGTGTGAGCCGGAATATCATTGAAGCCAGTCTGCATGCGATCATTGACGGATTGAATTATAAACTTTTCAAAGATAAAGTGAAATCCAAATTTTCTGTCTGACCTTATACAGACCTGATTGTTTTCCTTTGTCATTCCGGCTCCGGCCGGAATTGACGTTTTAAAAAGTACCGGTTATTGAAAAATTGAATAGAGGTTTTTTTGCATTCTTATAAATGGACTGTACACAAATTTGGTGGCACATCGGTTGCCAATTCTGAACGGATTGAGGCTGTTGCCAAAATTATTAAACGGGATCATGTTCAGAAAACTGGCGTTGTGGTTTCGGCAATGAGTGGCGTAACTGATCAGTTACTGCAATTGCTTGAGATGGCCAGTAATCGCAAAGAGTCTCTTAAAGAACATCTTGATTCGCTCAGGAAAAAACATCTTGATGCTATTGAAGACTTACTTCCGGCAATTAACCGAACTCCATTGGTTGCGGCCATTCAATCTGATTTCAACGATGTTGAAGACATTTTGCGTGGTGTCTGGCTGACTCGTGAATATTCAACCCGAACCCGTGATTTTATTTCTGGGTTAGGTGAAGTCTGGAATGCCCAGTTTCTGAATGCAAAACTTCAGGCTTTGGGTCTAAAATCAGAATGGCTCGACGCCCGTCAAATTCTGGTTGTAACACCCGCAGTTCCGACTTCAAACGTACTTTGGGAGCCTTCCCAAAAGAAACTCGATCACTGGGTAAAAAGTCACACTCACGCTGATTATGTGGTAATTACCGGATTTGTTGCTCAAACTGAAGATGGGATCCCAACCACTCTCGGACGAAACGGCTCAGATTATTCGGGTTCCATTTTTGGTAATTTGCTGAATGCAGAAAATATTACCATCTGGACGGATGTTGACGGCGTGATGTCTGCCAACCCGAAACAAGTCCCCGGTGCTGTGGTTGTTCCCGAGCTGACCTATCAGGAAGCAGTTGAACTTGCTTACTTTGGTGCTAAGGTTCTTCATCCTTCCACCATGATTCCGGCCATGAAGAAAGATATTCCGATCTGGATCCGGAATACATTCAATCCGGATTTTCCCGGAACCAAAATTTCGAAAACCTGTGAACACGATCATTTCAGTTCGGTAAAAGGATTTTCAACTGTTGATAAAGTTGCATTGCTCAACGTTGAAGGAACCGGCATGATGGGTGTGCCAGGTATTTCTGCCCGGCTTTTCACTGCTTTGAACGAAAAAACAATTTCTGTTATTTTGATTTCACAGGCTTCTTCTGAACATTCAATTTGTGTGGCTGTTCCTGAAAATCAGGCTGCCCAGGCAAAGCTTGTGACTGAACAGGCATTTTTCTCAGAGCTGTATCACGGAAAGATTTCTACCGTTTCAGTTGAACCTCATTGCGCCGTTTTAGCTGCAGTGGGTGAAAGTATGTCGGGTATTCCAGGCGTTTCTGCCAAGTTTTTTGGTGCCCTCGGGAAAGCCGGAGTCAATATCCGGGCTATTGCTCAGGGTTCTTCTGAAAGAAATATTTCTGTTGTTGTGGGTTCTGATGATGCTACGAAGGCACTTCGGGCTGCACACGCTGGTTTTTATCTGTCCAATCAGACGCTATCAGTTGGAATAATCGGACCCGGTTTAGTAGGAACTACACTTTTAAACCAAATAACCGGTGAACACAAACGTCTGAAAGCTGATTTTGGAATTGACATCCGGGTACGGGGAATTATCAATTCCAGAAAAATGGTGCTGAGCAACTCAGGATTGAATCTTTCAAAATGGAAACATGAAATCGAATCTGCTGAAAGTCCGGCTGACATGGAAGCTTTTATTCAGCATGTTCATGCAGATTATTTCCCTCACACAGTTATCATTGACTGTACCTCTTCTCAGGACATTGCCGGACGATATGTTGAATGGCTGAAACGTGGAATCCACGTCATTACGCCAAACAAAAAAGCCAACACGATGCCTTATCCTTATTATCAGGAATTGAGAAAAGAAGGAAAACGCATTTCGAAGCACTTCCTTTACGAAACAACTGTCGGCGCAGGACTTCCAATTATCGGTACTCTCCGGGATTTAATTCAAACCGGTGATGAAATTATCCGGATCGAAGGTGTTCTTTCCGGAACATTGGGTTATTTGTTTTCTTCCTATGACGGAAAAATTCCGTTCAGTGAACTGGTTCGCCAGGCAAAAGAAAAGGGTTATACTGAGCCTGATCCAAGAGATGACCTTTCCGGAACGGATGTTGGCCGGAAAGTGGTGATTCTTTCCCGTGAAATCGGAAAAAATATTGAACTGGATGAAGTGCCTATCCGGAGTCTTGTTCCGGCAAAACTTGAGAAAGTTTCCATTCAGGAATTTGTTGACGGCCTTTCCATGATCAACGAAGAAATGGCAGAAATGTACCGTAAAGCTGATGAAAACGGGGAAGTGCTTCGTTATGTTGGCGTGATTGACCCGGCTGGTGGTTCACGTGTTGAACTCAGAACTTATCCGAAAACTCACCCATTTGCCCACATCCGTGGAAACGATAATATTGTGGCTTTCACTACCAAACGATATCTGAACCAGCCGTTGATTGTTCAGGGTCCTGGTGCCGGACCGGAAGTAACTGCTGCAGGTGTTTTTGCCGATTTGCTCAGGTTATCCCAATATCTCGGAGCAACCATTTAAATGGAAAAAGTCACCGTTTTTGCTCCGGCAACCTGTGCCAATGTTGCCGTTGGTTTTGATATTTTGGGTTTTGCGCTGAATGCAATCGGTGATTCAATTTCCATCGAAAGAATTGATGAACCCAAAGTTGTTATCACTGAGATTACGGGTACAAATGAAAACCTTCCGCTCGATCCTGTTTTGAATGTGTCGGGTGCGGTTTTATTAAAACTTATTGCCGATCATCAACTCAATTTCGGATTTGAACTTTCCATCCACAAGGGAATTCCTTTAGGAAGCGGAATGGGTGGTTCTGCTGCTTCTTCGGTTGGGGCTTTGGTAGGCGCCAATGCACTTTTAGATTCCCCACTTTCAAAAAACGAATTGCTTTCCTATGCACTTTTAGGCGAAAAAGTGGCAAGTGGTTCTGCTCATGGTGATAATGTAACGCCATGTTTGTTTGGCGGATTAACTTTAACCCGGTCACTCGATCCGGTTGATGTGATCAATATTCCGGTTCCTGAAGGAGTTTTTGCTGTTATTCTTCATCCTCACTACCGTTTGGATACAAGACTAAGCCGTTCCGTTCTGAAAAAAGATTTACCGCTTGCAGATTTTGTTGCCCAGTCTGCAAATCTGGCCGGATTTATGGCCGGGTGTTACAGTCAGGATATAAGCCTGATAAAACGGTCACTCAAAGATGTGCTGATTGAACCTAGACGGGCATCTTTGCTTCCTGGTTTTTTTCCGGTAAAACGGGCGGCACTGGATAATGGTGCCATCGGTTGTTCAATCTCGGGCTCTGGTCCATCCATTTTTGCCTGGGTTGAAGGTCAGGAGCATGCTGATAAAGTCAGAAGGGAAATGGTCACTGCTTTGGAATCTGAAGGGTTGCAATGTGATTCCTGGGTTTCTGAAATCAATCGTCAGGGTGCTTTCATTCTCTGATTTTTCATTTTTAATTTAAAAGTCATGAAATATATTTCTACACGATCAAATTCGCCGGCAGCTTCGGTATCAGAAGCCATTCAAAAAGGACTTGCCGACGATGGCGGACTTTATGTTCCTGAAAATTTTCCGGTTATTGACTGGTCTGGCATAAAAAACTGGAATGATTTTCCTTCAGTTGCTGCTTATGCATTGAAACCATTCTTCGAAGGTGATCCGCTTCAGGGTGAACTTGATGAAATTTGTAAATCTGCTTTTAATTTCCCACTACCGCTTGATCTCGTGACCGACCGTGTTGCCTTTCTGGAGTTGTTTCATGGTCCGACTGCCGCCTTTAAAGATGTGGGTGCCCGTTTTCTTTCGGAATGTCTCGTCAGGATCCGGAAAAATAATCCACGACCATTGACCATTGCAGTTGCAACATCTGGTGATACGGGTGGGGCAGTAGCTGCTGCATTTTACAACAAACCCGGAATCAAGGTTAAGGTGCTGTTTCCAAAGGGAAGAGTTTCTGAACGTCAGGAAAAACAGCTGACCTGCTGGGGCGGAAACATCGAAGCTTACTCAGTCAGAGGAACATTTGACGACTGTCAGAAACTGGTGAAAGAAGCTTTTACACAAAGCTGGATAACTGAAAATACCGATCTGAGTTCAGCAAATTCCATTAATATTGCCCGTTTGCTTCCTCAGATGACTTATTATGTTTATGCAGCCAATTTGTATTATCGGTTAACAGATGAGAAACCGGTTGTGATTATTCCAAGCGGAAACGTCGGTAATTCTGCCGGGGCCTTCTGGGCAAAACAAATTGGTGCCCCAATCAAAGAAATCGTCCTTGCAGTGAACGCCAACCGGCCAATACCTGATTTTCTTGAAACAGGGAAGTGGGAACCACGGGCAAGTATTCAAACGCTTGCCAATGCAATGGATGTCGGGAACCCGAGCAATATGGAGCGGATCAGAAATCTGTTTCCTGACTTTTCTGAGTTAAAGGCTGCTTTTACTTCTTTCAGTGTCAGTGACGAAGAAATTAAAAAGACAATTAAAACCACCTTTGTGCAATCTGGAATGGTTCTTTGTCCGCATACGGCAGTTGGGGAATTTGTAAGGAAAAGGTGGTTTCCTGATTCATTTACTATTGTGGTAGCAACTGCTCACCCCGCAAAATTTGAAACGATTGTTGAACCAGAAATTGGACAGAAAGTTTCAGTGCCCACTGTTTTATCTGACCTGCTAAATCGCCAGTCCTTTGTAAAAGAAATTGATCCTGATCTTCATTCATTTTTCTGATTATTCTGCTATAAATCCTTTAATTTCCCATGGGAATCACTGTATATTTGGCTAATAACTGATTTCCTTAAATAAATCACTTATTTTTAGACTTTTTATGACCAAGCTCAGAAAAGGAAGACCATGAAAGGTATAATTCTTGCAGGCGGATCCGGAACCCGGCTTCATCCACTTACAATAGCAATTTCCAAACAACTGATGCCAATTTACGATAAGCCGATGATTTATTATCCGCTTAGTGTTCTGATGATGGCTGGAATCAAGGAAATTCTAATCATTTCAACCCCGCATGACCTTCCGATGTTTAAAAAACTGCTGGGTGATGGAAGTCAGCTTGGTTGTAAATTTTTCTACGAAGAACAGGTTATACCAAACGGACTTGCACAAGCCTTTGTTATTGGCGAAAAGTTTATCGGCAAAGATCCTGTAGCTTTAATCCTCGGTGATAACATTTTTTATGGAACGGGTTTGCAGGAAACGGTAATGAAATGTGCGAATCCTGCTGGTGGTTATGTTTTTGCTTATCAGGTTTCTGATCCAGAACGGTATGGCGTTGTTGAATTTGATACAACCGGGAAAGTGATTTCAATCGAAGAAAAACCCAAAAATCCCAAATCAGATTATGCTGTTCCCGGACTTTATTTTTATGACAATGAGGTTGTTGAAATAGCCAAAAATTTGAAACCATCTCCTCGTGGTGAATATGAAATCACTGATGTTAACAATGAATATCTGAAGCGTGGGCGATTAAATGTTCAGGTTTTAAGTCGTGGCACTGCCTGGCTGGATACCGGAACTCATGAGTCTTTGCTTCAGGCTTCTCAGTTTGTTCATGTTATCGAAACCCGTCAGGGACTTAAAATTGGATGTATTGAAGAAATTGCCTACAGAAAAGGTTTTATTACCAAAGAGCAACTTTTAAAAACAGCTGAAGAACTCAAGAAAAGTGGCTATGGTGATTATTTGCGCCGGCTTGTCAGATAATTGAAAGACTAGTCGGTTTGAAACATCTTTTAATTATCAACCAGCATTACTACCCTGATTTTGCTGCTACCGGACAATTACTGGCTGAGCTATGTGAAGACCTTGAAAAAGCTGGATTTAAAATTACCGTAATAACCGGGTATCCCGAACCTGGCACCTATCCCGATCATTTATCGCCAAAGAAACTGGAAATTATTGGAAATCTGACAATCTACCGGCTTTATAACCACCCCGCGGGAAATAAATCAATTTCAAACCGGCTTCTTCATTTTTTTAGTTTTTGGCTTGGATCCATCAGAACCGCCTTACTTACCCGAAAAGTTGACCTCGTTTTTGTAATGAGTACACCGCCGTTACTTAATGGTATGACTGCCAATTTGCTAAGGCTGATAAAAAGAGTCCCCTATGTTTACAACGTTCAGGATTTATATCCGGCTATTGCAGTTAAAATGGGAACGCTTACTAACAAGCCACTCATTCGGTTTTCAGAATGGGCAGAGAAAATTATCAACTCAAAATCAGTCCGGATTGTTACCTTATCTGAACCCATGAAAGCGGCAATTGCTCATAGTGGAGTTGAATCGGAAAAAATTCAGATTATTCCCAATTGGAGTGATGACCAGTTATTATTTCCTCAAACCACAAGTTCCTTTCGGACGTTAAACCAACTCGGCAATAAATTTGTCATCATGTACTCTGGAAACATAGGAAAAAGTCAGGGGCTTGATGTCATATTAAGCCTGGCTCCGGAGCTGGAAAAAGAATATCCTGAAATCCATTTTTGTGTGATAGGAAATGGTGTGAATCTTCCATCTCTGAAAGAACAAGTTGCAAAATATGAGATCACCAATGTTTCTTTTTATCCCTTTCAGGCAAAGGAAACCCTTTCTGATAGTTTAAATGCCGCTGATATTCATCTGATTCCACTTACCGAAAAAATGGCAAAATACCTGTTGCCCTCTAAACTTTATGGAATTCTTGCAGTTGGGAAACCCATACTTGCAATTGTTGACCCAGAGACAGAGATAGATTTATTAGTGAAGCAAACCGGTTGTGGATATTCAGTTAAGCCCGGTGCTCAAACTGACTTAAAGGAAGTTATTACCAACGCCTACTTGAATAGGGAGAGTCTTTTAGAAATGGGAAATAGAGGCAGAACCTATTTCCTTGATAATTTAACCAGGAAAATTGCTGTAAACTCGTATTCCACCCTTTTTTCTAAGTTAACCTCCAGATAAATGGGTGATGTCTATCATAGTTCTGGCTATGCTCATAGAGAGAGTGAAGTATTTTTTGTATCTTTAATGTTCTGTTTAAATCGTGATATTTAAAATGCAATCCGGATTTGGATGTTAAATTTCTATTCCTTTGTTTTGGCTCTCGCCACCTCTTTTTTCCTGATGCCAGTAATTATAAAATTGGCTACCAGACTAAATTTGATTGATAAACCCGGTGAAAGAAAAGTCCATACTCAGGCTGTTCCAAGAGTCGGAGGTGTTGCTGTTGTCATTTCCTTCATTTTCGCTATTCTTTTGTTGGGTCCTGCAAGTTCTCCTGTTTTAAAAGGGATCACAACGGGTGCACTCATTGTTGCGATGGTTGGACTTCTTGATGATTATTCCAGTCTGAATCCCTACATCAAATTTTTCGGGCAGATTGTAGCTGGTTCAGTTGCACTTGCAATTTCAGGTCTTTCCATTTCCCAAATTGACATTCTTGGCTTGTATAAAATCGATTTGGGATGGGCATCATACCCTTTCACCTTACTTTGGATTATTGGGATAACAAATGCCGTCAATTTAATGGATGGTTTGGATGGACTTGCCGCCGGTATTGTTTCTATTGCGCTTTTTTTCCTTGGTCTAATTGGATATCTGCAGGGCCACCTGATTCTTGTATTTATCAGTGCAACTTTATTGGGGTCAACTCTCGGGTTTTTAAAGTATAATGCGCATCCCGCCAGTGTTTTTATGGGTGATGTCGGATCTTATTTTCTGGGTTTTATCCTATCCATGCTTACCCTGGTTGGATCATTTAAATCTGCAGCCGTTATGGCTCTTGCTCTCCCAATTACCATTTTGGGTTTACCAATTCTCGATACGGTTTGGGCATTTTCACGAAGAATTCTATCCGGTAAAAATCCCTTTTCTCCTGATAAATTGCATATTCATCATCGATTGATGGGACTTGGTCTTGGCCATGGCCTTACCGTTATGTTTATGTACGGTATAGCCACTTTTTTAGGGATGATTGCTGTTCTATCCGTTTATCAGTACCAATTTAAAGAACTTTCCCTTTTAGTTGTTGGCGTCTCAATGGTTTTCGCCGCATTTAAATTGGTTACCTACATCAGAAACCGACCAACTTTGAAGTCTCTTTTTAAAAAGAGATTCAGTCCAATTCCGGTATCCATCTTTTTCTCATTAAGACTAACACTATTCCTTCCTCTTATTATCAGAAACCTCATTATTGTTGCGCTTTTACTAAACATTGTTGTTTTAACACATACAACAATTGAAGGAATTATAATTGGTTCCATTTTGGTTGCCGGCTTGCTTTATCTCTATCTGACTTCAAAAACAGTTTGGTATGAACAGTTTATGATGTTTGTTCTATTTCTTTCTGGTGCATTTATCATATTTACTGCAGAGCAGGTTATTGATCCGGTTTTTATCGGAACCATCTCTGCGGAAGTGTTTTCGAATGTTCTTTATTCTCTGATCGGGTTTCTGATTTTGTTTAATATTGTTGTTAAGCAACTCAGCGGAAATTTTCTGTCGAACCCATTTGAGTTTTTTATTCTCCTTTTTGTGATTTCTTTAAATATTTTGCCTCCATCTGTTGTTCAGGAATTCCACCTTGCCGCCGTTAGTATCAAATCAATTATTCTATTCCTCGGCTACCGGTTACTTCTTGAATACCATTTGCAGAGAAGTCGCCGGATTGTCTACGTTTCGTTTGGCGTTATTCTCTTCACCATTGGTTACTCATTGTATTTGATGTGGGTTGTGTAATGGCTAAAATTCTATTCCTGTTTTGCTTCGGTTGTTATTTCTCCGCTACAGATTTACTTTCTCAAACTCTGCCTTGGGTACAAGATGACCGATCCGAATCAGAATGGTATTCAGAATTGAAGCTCAGATATCCTGATTCCTTTTCTTCATTTGAAAGCAATCCTGAATCCTGGGAAAAATGGTTGTCAGCAAGTAAAATACTGAACTCAAAATTTGAAAAAGTTTGGAACCAGGAACTTCGCCAAAGATACACCCAACAAGATACCTCGGCATTCTTTATGAATTTTATGGCCTATGGTTCTTTGACAGGTGCTTCAAAACCAATTTACACCAAAAATATAAGGGGTACTGGCTATGGTGGTGCCTGGGCAAAACTTGGAAAATACACCGTTTTTTCTTCCATATTTCAGATTGACAATGATGTCAGTATTGATAATGATTATCGAGGCAGAACACTAAATGTAGTAAACAATGAGCAGGTAAAGGGTTTCCTCATTCACAAACATGCCTATATTTCTTTCAAAATGGGTTGGTTTGAAGCAATTGGTGGAAAAAATAAAATTGGATGGGGGCCAACCTCAACAAGTTCGTTGATTTTAAGTCACTCGGCACCTCCTCTTGATCTGATTTGGTTCCGTTATACGGCAGGCTCATTCCGGGTAACCCATTTCTTTTCACAGATGGATTATTCAATATTCTCCAAAAAGGATAATCCTTCACTTTTATCAGATACCGAAATCCAGCGAAACCTGGCAGGTGTCAGAATTGAAGCAAGAGTTACAAATAATTTAACTGCCGGGCTTTCTCAAACCATTCTTTTCCCAACACGTTCGCCGGGGTTCAGGATTGTTTACCTGAATCCGCTTGTAACGTATTTTGGTGAACGTGAAAATATTGGTTTGTCTGCACTTGATGATAATATCAACTATTCTGCAGACCTTTCCTTCAGAATTCCGGGTTTGCATTCTTATGCTTCACTTTTAATTGATGATTTTTCTTTGGATGGAACAGTTAATAACAAACTTGGTTTTCAAATTGGTACTGAACTTTCTGATCCGGTTTTTTCATTTCCGGCCTCATTTCTTATTGAAATAACTAAGATCAACCCAAAGGTTTATACCGTTAAAAATACTGGTGGTCCTCTTTGGTTAAATTATGTTTTTTATGGAAAAATGCTTTCAATAACTCAACCAGATTTCTCAAACGGATCAATTTTGGGTCATCCTTTAGGTCCTGATGCCTGGCAAATTTATACTCGCTTAAAGTACTGGGATTTTTACCCATTTCGGATGGATGCCGCCTTTTTATATCGGGTTTTGGGAAAAGAAAATACCCTCATCGCACAGGGTTCACCTTTTGAACGTGACGAAAGTCACGCTTTTTATGAAATTAAAACTGGCTATGAATGGACCGGTTGGATGGTGACTTCTCTTTTTGTTCAAAACAGAACGCAGATTAATTCTGGACACCTCAGGCAAAACACCTCTGATTGGCTCATTGGTGGCAGATTTGAAATGGATCTTGGGTACACATATCGATCTGGAAAAACACTTTTTTAATTGGTTTAATGTATTTTTCTTTACTAATAGAACACCTACCTTTGATATATAATAAAATATTGTTTATTGAACTGGAGTAACAAATGAAGATAACCGTAATCGGAACTGGGTATGTTGGCCTGGTCACAGGAACCTGTCTTGCAGAAACAGGGAATGATGTACTTTGTATTGATATCGACAAGGCTAAAGTTGAAAAGTTGAAAAATAAGGTAATTCCTATTTTTGAACCGGGTCTGGATTTACTTTTTGCAAGAAATATTAAGGAAGGTCGTCTTCACTTTTCAACCCAACTGGAAGAAGGTTTTTTGCATGGGGAAGTTTTGTTTTTGGCCCTGCCAACCCCACAGGATGAAGACGGATCTGCAGATTTGAAATATATTCTGGGTGTAGCCAAAAATATTGGCGAGTTGTACTCAAAACTACCCAAAAGTGGTTATAAAGTTATTGTTGATAAATCTACAGTTCCAGTTGGAACTGCTGAAAAAGTTCGGGCAGAAGTATTAAAATACTCAAATGGGTTTACTGATTTTGATGTGGTTAGTAATCCCGAATTTCTTCGTGAAGGATATGCAGTTGAAGATTTCATGAAGCCTGAACGTGTTGTAGTCGGCGTATCCTCCGAAAAGGGGAAAACCGTTATGAATGACGTTTATCAGCCGTTTGTAATGCAGGGAAATCCGATTTATATGATGGATGAACGTTCTGCAGAAATGACAAAATATGCAGCCAATGCCTTTCTTGCCCTAAAAATTTCCTTTATGAACGAAATTGCAAACCTATGTGAAAAAGTAGGGGCAAATGTTGATAATGTGCGTATTGGAATTGGATCTGATTCCAGAATCGGAAAACGATTCCTGTTTCCCGGCATTGGTTATGGTGGATCATGTTTCCCAAAAGATGTATCTGCACTTAATAAAACTGCTGAGGAATATAAATATGATTTTCGGATTTTGAAATCGGTTATGTCGGTGAATAAAGATCAGAAAACTGTCATTATTCAGCGTATCAAATCCCATTTTGGATCAGTTGCCGGAAAAACATTTGCAGTTTGGGGACTTGCATTCAAGCCCAATACAGATGACATCCGCGATGCACCGGCGATTGAAATAATAAATGCTTTGCTTGCTGAAGGTGCCAAAGTTCAGGCATATGATCCTGAGGCAATGGAAAATGTTAAAGCGAAACTTGGTGATAAAATTACCTTCCCTGAAAGCTACTACGGTGCACTTCAGGATGCAGACGCATTAATTGTGGCAACTGAATGGAATGAGTTCCGCCGCCCTGATTTTTCTGTAATGAAAAGGTTGATGAAGCAACCCATTGTCTTTGACGGACGAAATGTCTATGACGTCAAAACCATGCACGAACAAGGATTTACCTATTATTCGATCGGGAGACCAGTCAGTGGAAAATAAAAGACGCCCAAGAACGCTCATTACCGGTGGTGCAGGTTTTCTTGGCAGCCACCTTTGCGACAGATTTATTGCCGAAGGTCATGATGTTATTGCAATGGATAACCTTATTACGGGATCCACTGATAACATTGCACATTTATCGGGTCATCCTAATTTCAGATTCATCCTTCATGACGTAAGTAATTACATTTTTGTTGACGGGCCAATTGATTATATCCTTCATTTTGCTTCACCGGCAAGCCCGATTGATTATTTGAAAATTCCTATTCAAACACTAAAAGTGGGCAGTTTAGGAACACATAATGCCTTGGGACTTGCAAAATCGAAAAATGCAAGGATGCTCATTGCGTCAACATCTGAAGTTTACGGCGATCCGCTTATTCACCCGCAAACTGAAGACTATTGGGGAAATGTAAATCCTGTGGGTTATCGGGGTTGTTATGACGAAGCGAAACGGTTTGCTGAAGCAATAACAATGGCCTATCATCGGTACCACAATGTTGAAACCCGAATAATACGCATTTTCAACACATACGGCCCACGGATGAGACTGGATGATGGCCGGGTACTCCCAGCTTTTATTGGTCAGGCATTACGTGGAGAAGACCTTTCAGTTTTTGGTGACGGAAGCCAAACCCGTAGTTTCTGCTACGTTTCCGATTTGGTTGATGGAATTTTCAAATTACTGATGTCAGATGAATCTGATCCGACCAATATCGGTAATCCGGATGAAATCACCATTCTGCAATTTGCCGAAGAAGTTCTGAAGTTAACCGGAAGCAAAAGCAAAATCGCCTATAATCCGCTTCCACAGGATGATCCGAAGGTTCGTCAGCCGGATATTACGAAAGCAAGACGAATTCTTGGTTGGGAACCCAAAGTGAACAGGTCTGAAGGTCTAAAAATTACTTTGGATTACTTCAAACAAAAAGTTCATTAATTTTAGGGGCAGCTGGTCTGCCTCTTTTTTTCAGTTGGGGTAATTTCCGTATTTCTTGGGATGCCCATCTGTCATTCCCGCGAAGGCGGGTTAACAAAGTTCTGCGAAGCTTATCAAGTATTTCAAATCTATACGATTTTTTTATTTATTCTTTTATGAACAAACTTGTTTTGTCTGTAATCCTTTTTCTTGGTTTCACTTCACTTTCTGAAGCTCAAGTCAGAGAGTGGAGCTGGAGTGCTGGTTTCGGTGTTTCGAAGCATTACTTCTATTCAGTCACTGATTATCTCTCAGGATTTGGTGACAATATTGACCGGGGGCAATCTGCGATAACTACCGAACTCAGGCTCAATAAAGATTTTTACGGAATTTTTGGTATCGGACTTACCTTCAATTTTGATTACACAACCCTGAATCAGTCTATTGCTGGAAATGAACAGTCGTATGGTTATTCTGCTCATATTTTCTCACTTTATCCCTATTGGATTATCGCATCTGAGAAGCAGTATCATTGGGTAGCCGGAATCCAAACCGGTAAAATATCCTACGGACTATCTACAACCGGAGTTGGAGCATTTTTACCAAAATCAATTTCAGGTAATGGCTGGTTGTTTGGCCTGCGCTCTGATGTTGATTTACTTACAGGCGAAATTACATTTTTTCAACTGTCTGGCGGATTACAAGTTAAAACCAGTGAAAGTGTAAAAAGGGGAAACTCTTCTTTCAATTTTAAAAGTTTGGATGCCTGGGTGAGAATGGGAGTGATTTACGATATTTGAATGAAGAACTTTCTGGTGAGCAGGATATTTTACTGAGAATTCAAAATATCCGCCTTCTTATCGACAAAAAATGGCTTCTCCCGGAACCTCCCCATTCATTTGAAGATTTGGTATCTTTCCAAAACCTTTTAATCCGGATCAATTTCCTATCTAAAACAAGTGATAAAGGGTCATTTGCCTACGAAAAGGAATTTGTTAAAAAAGGCCGGTTTTGGTTTCGACTCACCTTTTACACCGCGGCATTTTGGTTTTTGCTAGCCAAAATTATTCTTGTTCCAGCCTTGCCCTCGTTACTCCTTACCTTTTTTATCACCCTCATTCTCATGTGGATTCAATTAGGTGAAGAAAGGAAAAAATGGGATAAAGAGCACAAGTCTGACCTGAATTCAATTAATCTGGATCAGAATGAACTTGGCAGACTTGGTCTGATTAAATCCGAAATCGAGAAAAAACTGCAGATAAAAGAACTTACTATTGAATTAATCGAAGATTGGCTGGAAGATTATCAACTTTGGCTTCGTCATGAAAACGAACGCCGTGCACTTGAAGAATTGGAAAAACAACTTGAATTCATCAGAAACCAACAGGGAAATTCGTAGGTTAGATTTTGTTTTTTAAAGAGAAACCACGTATTTGATCATTTTTTCTGACAAATAAAGTCTGAATCAGGCACTTCGACTCCGCTCAGTGACCGTTTCATGCTCATTTTTTTAATTTGTTCATCGTACCCCGTATCACTTGCCACTTGTCACTTACCACTTATTTTCCCTACCTTTGCAACATGTTAAAAATTGGCGATAAAATACAAATACAAAATGCTGTTGTTCTTGCTCCGATGGAGGAAGTGACAGATTTACCATTCCGCAAAATTTGCAAAGAGAATGGTGCAGACATCGTTTACACTGAATTCATTCCTTCTGAAGCCATTATCCGGAATGCAGCAAAATCTCTGCGAAAAATGGAAATTGCAGACGAAGAACGTCCTGTTTCTATTCAGATTTATGGAAATCAGACTGAAGTGATGGTCAAGGCTGCAAAGCTTGCTGAAGCCTTAAATCCCGATTTTCTTGATATCAATTACGGTTGCCCGGCCAAAAAAATTGCAGGGCGTGGAGCAGGAAGTGGTCTGCTATGTTATCCTGATCTGATGGAAACCATAACAAGAGAAATTGTTAATGCCTTATCAATCCCAGTAACTGCCAAAACCCGGATTGGTTGGGATTCCGACTCTATTTCAATAATTGAAACTACAAAACGACTTGAACAGCAGGGAATTAAAGCACTAACCATCCACGGCAGGACGAAAGCTCAAATGTTTGAAGGAACTGCCGATTGGGATTGGATTGGAAAGGCAAAGGCCTCTGCCGGTATTCCAATAATTGGAAATGGTGATATTACAACTCCTGAATTTGCTCTGGAAGTTTTCAACCGGTCTGGGGTCGATGGTGTTATGATTGGACGTGGGTCTTACGGAAACCCGTGGATTTTCAGCCGCACAAAGCACTTGTTAAATACGGGGATTTTGCTACCAGAACCAGAAATTGAAGAGAAAGTTGAAGTGATGCTCAGGCATCTCAGATATTCAATGGCATGTAAAGGTCAGCACGGATTGGTATCCTTCAGAAAACACTATCCCAATTATCTGAAGGGATTTGAAAATGCAGCAAAACTCAGAAGTCAGCTTGTTCTGATTAATACTTACGAGCAGATTGCTGAAACGGTAATGAATTTTCTCGGGATTAAATGCGTAGCCTGATTGAATAGTAGAATTGTCACAAAAACAAAAAAGTCCGTAAAAACGGACTTTTTTGTTTTTGTATTTTCCAATTAAAAAAGTTTCCTTGTTCCCGATGCATTCATCAAATGGGACAGAATAGGATTTCCCTGAACGGAAAGCCTTTTGATAATATCACTTTCCCTTGTAGAAAAGATACCATTCCTGAATCCCCAGAAAAATCCATCAATTACCAGACTTTTTCTGTTTTCACCGGCACCAAGTAAAAAGTCTTTATCATCAAGGTTAAGAAACGGAAGCAGAATTTCACTGGTAAGGTTATACTTTTGAACCCAGGCCTTTATTGAGGGAGAGGTTGAGCTCAATGCGTCATTGCTGAATATTTCATTCCGGGTCTCAAACATTTTACTTAACGATCCAGTGGTGTTGGGTTTCACTGCCCTGATATCAATAGGAAAGTTGAAATTTCCACCTTCATTTACCAAAACGAACTCACCGGTTTCTGTTTTTTGGTAAAAGGCCATACAATCGAAATCAAATATTTCATTAAGCCCGCCAATAAAAGAACTGATTGCCTTTTCAAAATTCCGTTCCAGTGAATTCTTAGCAAGCATCATCATGAGTTTTTGTTTTTTTCTCATGAGTATTTCTTCTGTGTTATCGTTAGTTGTATAGAAATCACCAAGGATAGCAAATGTTTTTACCAGATAAACAAGTTCATTTTGGGTAAAGGGTTTAGCAAGAAATCCAACAGCCCCTTGTTCATTTGCATATCGAGCTTTTTCACCGCTTGGGTCACCAGTAACAATTACAACAGGAATTTTATTTAAATTTTTGTCACGTTTGATCGCTGCAAGGAATGATAATCCATCCATTCCTTCCATATTGATATCACTGAGGATGAAATTAACTTTGTTTGACTTCATGATATCGACACCCTCTTGCACACTATAGGCGTGGAGAACCCTCACACTCATGGGCTCGAGCATAAAATCTACCATATTATGGTATTCGTAGTCATCTTCAATGTATAAGATAGTCATGATGTTGCCTTTTAAGACTGGTTCGGAAAAATGAGCTCCAAGAATTTGAAAGATACAACTTTTTTTATCGTAGTTCGAGCAAAAAATGAATGTTTAAGTAAAAAGGTGATTTGTTCAATTATCAAATTTGTACCCGATTTAACCCTCATGGAAAGGGACGGGATTTTACCTACTGCTCACTTTGCTTTTAACAGCATGTAAGTCTATTTTTGTTAGTTATTCTAAAAAACACAGGGACTTAGAAAATGCGTATTCTTGTCACCGGTGGTGCCGGGTTTATTGGCGCCAATTTTATTCATTTTATTCTGAAAAAAGTATCTGGGGTTGATATTGTCAACTTTGACAAATTGACTTATGCCGGAAATCTTGAAAACCTGACTGAATTTGAAAAGAATCCGCGCTATACCTTTGTAAAAGGGGATATCCTTAATGCTGAGCAGGTTGATCATACCATTTCGAAATATGAAATTGACGGCATCATTCACTTTGCAGCAGAGTCTCACGTTGACCGTTCAATTTTGGGTCCGCTGGTTTTTACTGAAACCAATGTGATTGGAACGCAGGTTTTACTTGAAGCTGCACGCAAACATAAAATTAAACGGTACCTTCAAATCAGCACCGATGAAGTTTACGGTTCGCTTGGCGCAGAAGGACTATTCCACGAAACTACCCCACTTGCTCCAAATTCACCTTACAGTGCATCAAAAGCCTCAGCTGATATGCTGGTTCGGGCTTATGTTCACACCTTTGACCTTCCCGCTGTGATGACCCGGTGTTCAAACAATTATGGACCCTATCAATTTCCTGAAAAACTGATTCCACTCATGATCATCAATGCCCTGAATAATAAACCACTTCCGGTCTATGGTGACGGGATGAACGTTAGAGATTGGATTCATGTCGAAGATCATAACCGTGGCGTTTGGGATGTCTTTGAAAAAGGAAAAATTGGCGAACACTACAATCTTGGCGGAATCGCAGAAAAGCCAAACATTGAAATTGTGAAATTTATTCTGAATCATCTTGGTAAAGACGAAAGTCAGATCAAATATGTTAAAGACCGTCCGGGGCATGACAAACGGTATGCAATGGATGTTTCCTATATTAAGCAGGAGCTTGGCTGGGAGCCAAAAATCAAGTTTGAAGAAGGTTTAGCCTCCACTATAGACTGGTATCTTGCAAATAAAACCTGGTGGGAACGGATTTTGTCTGGTGATTACCAAAATTATTTCCAGGCAAATTACAAGGATCGTGTATGACGACTGCCGGAGAGCAGCTTCAGAAGAAAATCGAAGATAAATCTGCAGTCATTGGTATTGTTGGATTGGGCTATGTAGGTCTTCCACTTGCTGTTGAATTTGTTGATCGTGGATTTAAAACGGTTGGAATTGATTTAAGCGCAAAAAAAATCGAGTCCCTTCAATCCGGGCAGAACTACATTGCCGATATCCCTGAAAATAAATGGCAGTCCGCTTTTAATTCGGGGCTTTTTATTGCTCAAACAGATTATAAAAACGGAAAAGATATTGATGTCTTTTATATCTGTGTTCCAACGCCTTTTACAGAAAATAAAGAACCCGATATCAGCTATATACTCTCTGCGGCAGAATCTATTCAAACCGTATTACGACCTGGTCAGCTTGTCATTTTAAAAAGTACAACCTTCCCGAATACAACTGAAGGCTTTGTTTTGCCGGTTCTTAATAAATCGGGGCTTCAGGCTGGTTCAGACTATTTTCTTGCCTTTTCACCTGAACGTATTGATCCGGGCAACACAAAATGGCATACAGGCAATACGCCAATTGTTGTAGGTGGCGTCACCAAAGCATGTACCTCTCTTTCAGCCTTGGTTACCCGTCAGATCGTTGATCTGGTTTATGAAGTTTCTTCACCCAAAGTTGCAGAAATGGAAAAGTTACTTGAAAACATTTTCCGCTCTGTAAATATTGCCCTTGTGAATGAACTTGCCCAGATGTGTGATCGAATGGGTGGAATAAACGTTTGGGAAGTGATCGAGGCTGCAGGAACCAAACCCTTCGGATTTATGCCGTTTTGGCCGGGACCTGGAATTGGTGGACATTGTATCCTAATTGACCCATACTACCTTTCATGGTATGCAAAAGCCTACGATTTTCATTCTGATTTTATAGAGTTGGCAGCAAAAACCAATGAATCCATGCCATTTTACGTTCGGGATGCCATTATCAGGGAAATTGCAAAAGCTGGTGTTCCACTTTTACGTGCGAAAATTCTTATTCTGGGCGTTGCTTTCAAAAAGAATGTTGACGACACTCGCCACTCTCCGGCCATCCGGGTTATGGAGCTCCTTTTACAGGAAGGACTAACCGGGCTGTCTTATCATGATCCATTTGTTCCTGTTCTTGAAGTCAGTGGTGGTCATTTTTCTTCAGTTCCGCTTGAGGCCGAAATCCTTAATCAAACTGATCTGGTTGTTGTTACGACTGATCATAATCAGTTTGACTGGGATTTCATTTCTGCACATTCAAAAAGAATTTATGATACAAGAAATGCCACAGGAAAAGTGGCAGAAAAACACAATACAATTGCTGTTCTGGGAGATGGAAAATAATAATATGAATTTAAAATCTGTTTTTGTCGGATTAATCATCTTTTTGAGTAGTTTCGGACAATCCTTTTCTCAGGATAGTGATGAGTCTTCCTCCCGTTCCAGTTCATTGATGTCAATGATGCCCTCGATGGGAACCATTTCTATTACAGTTGGGGGGGAGTTTCCAGTAACTGGAACCTTTATAGCGTCACCCACTGAACGTGTTGATCAGTTTGTCACCCGGATGGTTGCAACGCTTTCCAAAGAATTTAAAAATCCGTGGCTTTCAGGTGATGATAATGCCATTGCAAAACGGGGTATACAAATCAAAAGGGCAGACGGATCTGTTATCCAGATTGATTTGTTGAAATATCGGCTGACAGGTGATTTAAAATTGAATCCCTACCTGAAAAATGATGACCTCATTTTATTTCCCAAGGCCAATCTGGAGAAAAATTTCATTACCATTTCAGGTGCAGTTGTAAAACAAGGAAAATTTCAGTTTGTAGAAGGCGACAATGTTTCTGATATTTTGAAATTGGCGATGGGATTTGATCCGGTTTATCCTAAAATTGAATTCATTGAAATTTCAAGTCTCTCGGATGATGGAAATATAGAAGTAAAAACCAGTATCCCTGCTGCAGGCGACCAATTATTAAAACGTGGGGATCGCATTAGGGTTGTTGCCGCAGAGACTTTTAAAAAGGATTATAAAGTTCTTGTTCTTGGGGAAGTTGAAAAACCAGGGTTTGTGTTCATTACAAAAAACACCACCTCTATATCTGATGTACTTAAAAAAGCAGGAGGAATTAAGGAAACCGGATCCCTCCGTTTTGCAAAACTGCTGTCAGGGTCAACAGCCGCCAACATTGTAAAGAAATCAGTAGAAGAAAACAAACTGACATATGATCAATGGTATTTAGGCCCTGCATATAACTATCTTCAATTTGAACCAATGGCTAACCTGATGGAAATGCAGCGGATGTCGAGTCTGACCAATGAAGACACGATATTCTTTGCAATTGATAATCAGCTAAGAATGATGCAGCAGAATGATTTTGCAGATCTGAGCAAGGTGAACAATTCAGAATCTGAGGTTGCTAAGACCATTATTCAGGATGGTGATGTCATTATTATCCCCAAAGCACCAACAACTGTGTATGTTTTCGGTCAGGTTGGGCGAACAGGGAATATCCCCTTTGTTGAAGGAAAGAAATTAGACTATTATCTGGATCAGGCTGGTGGTCTTGGTGAGGAAGCAACCGAAGATATTTACTTGATTACCGGAAAATCCAAACAATGGATAAATATCTCACTCATAAACCATGACATAGAACCGGGAGATTATATCTGGGTCTCAAAACAAATTAAACGGCCATTTAGCTATTACATGACAGTTACCGCAAGTGTCGCAAGTGTGGTTGGTTCTGTGGCCACTGTTATTTTATTAATTGTACAGTTAGGGAAGTGAAGATGGGTAAGGACTATTTAGTTTTTGGTGCACCAAATATTGGTGATGAAGAGATTAATGCGGTGGTTTCCACATTGAAAAGTGGTTGGATAGGAACTGGGCCAAGGGTTAGTGAATTTGAAAACTCATTTAAAGAATACGTTGGTGGAAAATACGCAGTCGCGGTAAGTTCATGTACAAGTGCATTGCATCTTTCAATGATAGCAATTGGTTTGAAATCTGGTGATGAAGTAATCGTACCTGCAATGACTTTTGCGGCAACAGCAAATGCTGTAATACATGCAGGTGGTACACCAATATTTGCAGATGTTCAAATTGATTCAATGGTTTTAACAGAAAGTGAAATCAGAAAAAAAATTACGAATAAAACAAAGGCTATTATACCAGTTCATTTTGCTGGCTATCCTTGTGATTTGGACATGATTTTTAAAATTGCAGATGAATTTGGACTTAATGTAATTCAAGATTGTGCCCATGCTATAGAAACTGAATTTAAAGGAAAAAAAGTTGGATCCTATCCAGGAATATCATGCTTTAGTTTTTATGTGACAAAAAATATCACTTGTTCTGAAGGTGGTATGATCATAACTGATAACGAGGAAATTGCAAACAAACTAAAGGTTTTAGCACTTCACGGAATGAGTAAGGATGCATGGAAAAGATTTTCAGATTCTGGATATAAGCATTATGATGTAGTAGTTTCTGGTTTTAAGTATAATATGACAGATATTCAAGCATCGTTGGGATTAGTTCAGTTAAATAAAATAGAATTATTTTACCAAAAACGTAAACTAATCTGGGATTATTATCAAAAGGAATTAGCGACGTTACCAGTTAAAACACCTATGATGGTGCCAGATCAAATTGGAAAACACGCATTGCATTTATTCCCAATCCTAATTGAAAGTAACCATAATTCTTTAACTCGAGATAAAGTGATTAATTTATTACATGAACGAAAGATTGGAACGGGTGTACATTATATTAGTCTTCACCTTCATTCTGTTTTCAAATCAAAATATAATTTAGAAAGTAATGATTTTCCGAATTCGAAATATATTTCGGATAGAACTTTGAGTCTACCACTTTCTTCAAAAATGACATTGGATGATGCCAAATTTGTAGCTGATAATTTGAAAGAACTATTTTAAAATGAAAATTCTTGAATTCATTAATGTGACATTAAAAAATAAATTAAAAATATTTTCACTAAGTATTGTTTTATCCTTAATAACATATTTAATAATTTATTTTTTTATTGATCCTGAATATGAAGCAACAGTAACTTTAATGCCATCTGATGATTCACAACAATTAGGAGGTGTGTCTTCATTATTAAAGAATATCGGGAATTTGCCGATGGGGTTAGGGGCAAATTCCAAAATAGCAGATACTGGTTTATATACCACAATTATTTTAAGTAGAAATACACTTTTCCCACTTATTTATAAATACAAATTAATCGATGATTATAAGATTGACACTTCACGAACAGAATGGCCAGATATTATTTTAAAAAAATTTAGAAGCAATATTGAGGCAAATCTGGACAAGAATTATGCCTATAAAATTACTGTTACTTCAACATCGCCTCAAAAGGCAGCTGATATAGCCAATGAATTAAGCCAAATTGTAAATTCCCGAATAATTGAAATGAAAATTCTTAAAGCAAAGTCAAATAAAGAGTTTTTGGAAAAACGAATCATTGATGTCAAAAACAATTTACGTCAATCGGAAGATAAAATGCGCGAGTTTCAAACAACTTCAAATTTTATCGAAATAAAAGAACAATTACGAGGAATTGTATCAACTTATAATAACTTGGAAAATGAATTGTTAACTAAAAAAATACAATATGAAGTATTTGAAAAACTAAATGGTTCCAATTCACCTAAAAATATACTCTTTAAAGAAGAGCTTTCAGTTCTTGAAACTAACGTTCTGAAGATTAAAAAGGAGGGGTTGGGTGACGGTCTTATTCCTGCTGTAAAAGATATCCCTCAAAAGTCCATAGATTATATTCGTTTATATCGTGAGGTACAAACATATCAAACAATTTTAGAATTCATTTTGCCATTGTATGAGCAGGCTAAGTTTGAGGAGCAAAAGCAAGTACCAATTTTGCAGATAATAGATCCTGCCTTTGCACCCACAAAACGTTCATTTCCTGCCAGAATACTATTAACAATAGCAATTATTTTTCCTCTTATTATTTTTTACATTGTTATTTTGACAGGTAAAGAAAATGGATATTTTCGAAATAATCCAGAAATTACTGAGCTTTTGAGAAATATTACTCGGTAAGAGTGTGTTTAATAATTATTTTAATGTTGCCTTAAGTCAGCTATTAAGGCCTTTTATACAAACCATATTTTTACTATTATTTGCAAATGTATTATCATCTGAAGTCTTTGGTCAAATAAGTTATGCGATTTCATTAATAAGTATATTTTTGGTAATCAAGGATCTGGGTTTATCTTCAGCCTTCATACAAAATACAGATCATAGTGTAAGTCGTAGTGCAATTTTAGTATTTGTAATTATTTTGTCTGTTTTATGGATAGTATTTGCAATATTATTCGGAATAATAGGTCAGTATTTATTTAATATAAATAATCTATTATTAACATTAGTATTTATCTCTCCTGTAATACTTTTCAGTAATATTCAATTGGTTTTGCAAGCTTTTCACGATAAGGAATATGATTTTAAATATGTAGCAAAATCAGATGTTATTTCAACTTTAATAGTATTTGTTATTTCTGGTTTATTGACCTATTATGGGAAATACTATTTATCATACATATTATTATTTATATTACCCCCATTGTTTTCTTCAATTCTTCTTTACAGTAAATTAAGAGTAAAGATCATTTTTTCTACAAGTATTGGTTCAATAAAATCCCTGTATAAGTTTGCTAAGTATTTATCACTATACAATTTAGTAAACTATTTCTATCGGAATTTTGACATTCTGCTTATTGGAGCTGTGTATGGTACTACGCAACTGGGAATATATGCTATCTCCTTAAAAATCATATTATTACCTGTCCAAACATTAAGTTCAATAATACACAGAGTTCTTTTTCCTAGGTATTCAAAAATGGAAAATAAACAAGTTGTATATTTAAATTACGTTAAAATGTTAAATACAATCATACGAATTACTACGCCTTTATTTCTGATTGTATATTATTTGAGTGATAACATATTTGGTTTTATTATACCTAATAAATGGGATAGTATGTATCCTTTCGTTCAATTACTTATTCCAATTGGATTTATTCAATTTATAAATTCTTTTAACGGATTAATTTTAATGTCGTCAGGCAAGACAAAAATAATGTTTTTATGGTCGATAATTGAAACATTAATAATTGCAATTGGTTTCTACATTGGATCATTTTACTCATTACAAATATTTGTTAAAATATATTTATTACTAAATATTGTGATGTTTATTCCTGATATTATTATTGTTAGTTATTCATTTAATAAAAGTAGTATACAGTTGTTGAAAAGTGTTCTTATTTATCCTGGAGTAATATTATTTGTATCCTTTATTATATTCAATTTATTGAATGAATTAAATATTGACCATATAATACCGCTTGTAATCTTTTCATTTGGACTGTTCTTATTTAACATCTATACAATCTGGCAAAAGCATGAATACAAAACTTAAGTATTTAACACTTAGTATTTTAGGCTTATTACTTTACATTTTATTTTCAATTGTTTCTTTGAATTTATTTGGAAATTATTCAATCCCACTAATTTATTCAATTCCTATTGCTCTTATAATTATTATTAAATACGAAGTACGTAAATTATTTTATTTGTTCATCATATTTCTACCAATACTTCAACATTATAATTTTATAGCAATCGAAATTGGGGATTTTATTATTACTCCCTCATCTATATATTTGATAATATTGTTTATGCTAGCCTTTTACGATAATACAGAGGAAAAAATATCATTAAGTTACAAATCAATACCAAATAATAGTAAAATATTATTAATCATTGTGGTTGTTTCATCAATTATTTCACAATTGATAAATTATAATAATATGCATAATAATGCTAAACAATTACTATTATTTTACACTGGTATAATAGAGAGTCTTTTTTTTATTTTTATAATTAACAAATATTATATGAAATATTTAAATGATATTATATTATGCATTGTTCTAAGCGTTCTTTCTTCGGTAATTGTAGCTTTTATCGAAATACAATCAATTGGTTTTTCGATTGTCAACATATATATGAATCGTGTAGCAATTGGATTTGGGTACCATAATACAAATTTATTCGGAATAGTTAGTGCTCTATTGATTCCGGTAACAATTTACTATTATAGATTCGGTCATAAAATAAATTATACATATTCTGTTGTTATTACAATATGTTTGTTTAGCTTATTTTGTCTTTCCTTATTAACCTTAAATAGGGGAACAATTCTTGTACTTTTTTTTCAAATTGTAATGATGGGGGTTCCAAAACAGTTACGTAAAACTATGTCAGTTGTTATTATTGCGATTTGTTTAGTTGGATTATATAATTATGATCTGATTCTGATATATTCAGATAGGTTTTCAGGGGTTGAAGTTGGTGAGAAAATTACAGATCCAAGTGCTCTATATAGACTTGAAGCATGGAAAGTTGGATTTGAGTCAATTATTTCAAATCCTTTCGGGTTAGGTGCGGGAGGTTTTCAGCAATATTGGGAAAATCACGGAATTGATCCAACGTTTTTTTTAGGAACACCTCATCAATTATTTTTGTCAATTGCAGTAGATTATGGCTTTTTAAGTGCAATTTCATTTTTATTGTTATTGGTCATAATGATTTGGAAAGGATTTATCCAATTTATTAGAAAAAATAATGTTTTACTTTACACAACCTCCATTTCATTTCTTTCATATTTAATTTATGGCATGATAACTGACGGGGAACTTAGCCATTTATCTGGTTCTGTTTACCCTAATAACGCCTTTACATTTTTTCTCATATTAATTATATTTATTCATTATGGTTCAGAGAAATTTGAAAATGAAAATAGTTAACCTTGTTTCACCATATATTTCTCCGACATGTACCTGGTTGCAAAATACCATGGTGTTGAATTCAAAATTTGAAAATATTGTATTTACACAAAAGAAAATAACGATTCAAAAAAATATCCTCGTTATTGGACCAGATGAGTTTAATATTATTAACTTTCTAACCAATCGTATTTTAAGAAAAGTGTTTTTAATTTCTGGGTTTGGTTTTGAAAAATATTATTTACAACATAAACCAAAAATATTTCACTCACATTTTTTGTATGAGTGTTATTATTGGCATTACTTTACCACTAAATTTAAGATACCACATGTTGTTAGTGTTTATGGCCATGACATCTCAGAGTATGGAAAGTTAGTAAAATGGAAAAAAAGGTATAGTAAAATATTCAATTTAATTGATAAAGTAATAGTTGAAGGTCCAAACATGGCAAATAATTTGGAAAAAATGGGATGTCCTTCAACAAAAGTAGAAATTATACCAATTGGAATAGATTCTTCAGACATAACTATAAAGAAAGATTATAGAATTGAGAATAGAATAAAAATTTTACAGGTGGCTTCTTTTAAGGAAAAAAAAGGAATTGAATATACATTATTGGCAGTCAGTGAGGCTAAGAAAAATAATCTTGAAATCGACTTGTATTTAATAGGAGATGGGGAATTAAAGAATAAATACATTGAAATAATTAATAGAGAAGGAATAGTTGAAAATGTGCACTTCCTGGGTTTTGTAATTCCTGAAATTGTTCGTAGAACTCTTTATATGTATGACATATTTATCCACCCAAGCGTGTTAGCAGAAAATGGTGATACAGAAGGTGGATTTCCTGTTATTTTAACTGAAGCATGTGCTGCTGGTTTGCCAATAATATCTACTTACCATGCGGATATACCTTTTATAATTCACAATGAAATTAATGGTATTCTTGTACCTGAAAGGGATT
This sequence comes from Bacteroidota bacterium, assembly GCA_017303995.1. Classification (GTDB taxonomy): domain Bacteria; phylum Bacteroidota; class JABWAT01; order JABWAT01; family JABWAT01; genus JAFLBE01. The sequence continues at coordinate 97,751 of JAFLBE010000007.1, forward strand.
ATGTATCATTGTATGAATCCATATATAAATTATTTATTAATCAAGATCTCAGGGAAAAATATGGAACTAATTCTATTGAAGTTGTCAGAAATAAATTTACCATTGAAAAACAAATAGAAACCTTAAATGCACTTTACAATAGCCTAATTAAATGAAGAATGTTTTTATTATAGCCCCTTTTTGGGGTATAAAAAGTCATGTAGGATCTGAAAGAATAAATAAACTTGTCTCATGGTTTAGGGAATTAAATTGTAATGTAACTGTAGTTACAAGTGGCAATCAAAGGAAAAATATTGAGATTACTTTATTGTGTATAAAAAATCCTTTTACCAACTTTAAAAAATATAATAATGCATTTATAACTGTTAATAGTGAAAAAAATAGTATTAGTTGGAAAATGAAAGAACAAGTAAAGAATATTTTAATACCAGACCCAACTATCGTCTGGTCATTAAAAGCTTCAATGAAACTAATATTTAAAATTAAAAATACTGAAAATGAAATAATTATTTCTTCTAGTCCACCTGAATCTGTTCATATCGTTGGTTTATTAGTTGGATTTGTTCATAGAAAAATAAAAACTATATGTGATTTTCGCGATGGCTGGATTGATGAGCCACTTAAGGGATATCTTCTGAATAACTCAATTAAATCCAAAATTGAAAAACTAATTGTAAACCGAATTGAAAAAAGAGCAAATATAATTATTCTAAATACAGATAATTTGTTATTGGCCGCATTGTTAAGAAACCCAAAAATGGCACATAAAACATTTGTTATCACAAATGGGTACCCAATTGAATTTGAAAGAAATTCTGTTCAAATATCAAAATATGAAAATAAAGGAATTATAAATGTTAATTATTGTGGTAGACTGTCCAAGTCTATCCCAAATAGAAATGAATATGATATTAAAAAAATAATAACAACATTTCGGCAAATTATTGATTGCAAAATAATATTTAATTTTGCAGGGGATTATACAATAAGGGAAATAGAAAATATTAAAAAAGAAAACTTTGGAAATATTGAAATAAATATCTATGAGCCGTTATATGAATTGGATTACATTAACTTTCTTGGTAGAGCTGATGGTTTTATTCTTTTATCACCATCCATTAATTCAATTCCTATAAAAACATTCGACTATTTATTTACAGGAAAACCAATACTGGCTCTTACCAATGCAAACAGTGAGATCAGTAAACTAAAAAACTACTATAATGGAATCGTTTATTACGATTTTACGACATCGTCTGTTTTCTCATTTCTTGAAAAATGTGACAATAAAAATATAAATCCAAAGCCGAATCAATTTACAAATGCTTATCTTCAAAACAAGTTATTAACTATTATGGAGCGAATATGAATTTATCTATCATAATTGTTAATTATAACTTAATTGACGAAATCGTAAACTTACTTATGTCAATTAAAATACCTGCAGTCATAGGGTATGAGATTATATTAATTGATAATAGTTCTGAATCACATGTTAATGAATATTGGAACATTAATAAAAGTAAATTTGCAAATCTACATTATTACCCTTCAAATAATAGTGGATTTGGGTCTGCATGTAATTATGGTGTTAAGTTGGCAAAATATGATAATTTGTTGTTTTTAAATCCAGATGCAATTATTACAAAGTGGCCATTAATTGAAATGTTAAATGATTTAGAAGAAAAAAAGGATATTATTGTCCCAATTATTATGAACCGAAAAAAAATCATAAACAATGGGAATATTAAGCTTAATATTATTAGTTTGCTTCTTGACCTAGTATTTATGCAGAGATTTATTGATAACAATATTATTAAGATTAAAAACAAATATCAAAATAAAAAATATATTGCGTTAAACTGGTTTTCTGGTGCAGCATTTGTTATTAAAAGGAAACTATTTCTTGAGGTTGGTGGATTCAATGAAAAATATTTTTTGTATTATGAAGATGTGTATCTATCCTTTATATTGATAGAATTGAGAAAAAATATTGGTATCAATACTAATTGGATAATTGAACACTATGAAAGTACTACCACCAAAAAAAATTATTTTAACTATACCTATAATTATTACAAAAGTAAAAATATGTACTATTCAATGATATATAGAAAAAATAAATTTAAAATAGCAATTAGTAAGTTATTGCTCAGTATTAATATATATGAAATGATAATTCTATTTTGTTTCCTATATCCTTTTGGCAGAATTAAATATTCGAGTAAAATTAAAGCACTTATTAAAGTTAAATAAATATATTATGAAAATAGGAATTAATTTACTAAATTTTCCGGAAAAACTTGGCGGTGCTGGTTATTATGCATATAATATTCTTGAAAATATGCTTAAACATGTTGGGGATAAGAAGTATTTTATTTTTGTTCCTCCAAAATCAAACTTTGAAAAACTTGATTTGAACAAAGCATTTAAGATTATTAGGATTCCTGTAGGAAGCCAAATTACAAGAATACTAATTGAGCAATTAGTATTGCCTTTTATGCTATATTATCATAGAATTAATGTCATATACTCTCCTTCCGTCGCTTTGCCATATTTATTTTTTGGAAAAAAAGTAGTTACTATACATGACTTATTATTTATGGAAAATCCTTCCAAGTATCCGTACTTACGACGGAACTATATTAGAATTGTAACATACTTATCTGCAATTTCATCAAGTCATGTATTTACTGTATCCGAAAAGTCCAGAAATATGATTATTAAAGAGTATAATCTACCTTTTAGTAAGGTATCAGTGACTTATAATTCGGGTAGTGTGAGTTATGAAATAAATAAAATCCCAAATGAGGTTACAAAATTAAAATATTTTATTTATGTTGGTGCAATTGAACCAGGGAAAAACCTTGAACTATTAATAGAGGTATATTCTAAAATTAAAGAAAAATATCCCGAAATTAAATATTTATTTACAACTGGGATTGGCTGGAGAGTCAATCCGATATTGGAACTAATTGATAAAAAGTTGAGTGATTCTGCGGTTTATTTAGGTTATCCAGATAGAATTGCTCTTGAAAAATATATAATAAATTCAATTGCTCTGATTTACTTATCGGTTTATGAAGGATTTGGGCTTCCTGTAATTGAATCAATTTATTATGGGAAAAAGCCGATTGTACCCAAAATATCACCATATATTGAATATTGTAATAGCAACAATTCTATTTTACTTGAATCATTAAACGTTGAATATGTTACAAACTGTCTAGAACAATGTTTTCGTGGTAAAATTGACACTTCTGTATCTGACTTTGAAATTATGGAATTGCGTAAAAAATGCGATTGGGAAAAATCCTATTCTACAATTATTAAGATTATAAATACCTATGAATAAATTATCAATTGTTATTATTTCATGGAAAATGAAAGATCTACTAAATGTATGTCTTGATTCAATATACAAAACAACTAAAGATCATTCCTTTGATATTATCCTGGTTGACAATGCATCCCAGGATGGAACAAAGGAAATGATAAGTGAACTGTATCCTGATATTATTTATATAGAAAATTCTGAAAACCGTGGCGTTGCCCCCGCAAGAAATCAGGGTTTACAGATGGCAAAAGGAAAATACACATTAATACTTGATGCTGATATTAAAATAGTGAACAACGCTTTAGATAGGTTGGTTGATTTTTTGGATTCAAATCAATCCTTTGGAATGGTTGGTGCAAAATTATGTTATTCAGACATGACGCCACAGGCAAACTGTAAACGATTTCCAACTTTGTCTGCCTTATTATTAAGAAGAATTGAACATACTGATTTTGCAAAAAATCACCCATTGTATCGAGATCACATAATGAGTGAATTCAATCATGATCAAACTATTGAAGTTGATTATTTGATTGGAGCTTGCCAAATGTTTCGTACTGAAATATTAAAATCGGTTGGTTTATTAGATGATAAAATATTTTATGGACCTGAAGACATTGATTTTTGCCTTCGAATCCGTTCAAAAGGTTGGAAAATTGGCTATCTTCATGAGTCTTTGATGATTCATTATGAGCAACGAATTACAAAGCGTAAAATAATTTCAACCATAACATTAAAACACCTTTTTGGTCTCTTTCATATTTTCCACAAATACAAAGGAAAATTGCATCCTTCAAGGGTGAAACAAAGTCATTATATATAACATGGTTACAGTCCCCCGCCTGATTCTTTTCCTTGTTTTCCTGTTTGATCTGCTCGCCTTTAATTCGGCCTGGTGGCTATATTATTGGGTGCGAGCAGTTATGCAGCCACTTGAATTCAAGATCATTCCTGAAGATCTGTGGGTGACTTCTGTCATCATGACTCTTTACTGGGTTCTGCTCTTTTTTATCTCCGGACTTTATCAGGTCAAAACCATCGTCTCAAGATTTGATGAAGTCGTGAAAATTATCAAAGCGACCCTGGTTGGCACATTGATTATCAGTTTTCTCATGTTTCTTGATGAAACCCGGATTTCACAAGTAACTGATGTTAAGCTGGTCATTTTCCTTTATTGGCTATTACTTACATCGTTGGCTTTGTTTTTCAGAATCGGAATCAGAACTATTCAGAGGTCATTGCTGATAAGAGGTATCCTAGCCAGGAAAACTGTAGTAATCGGGAATGGAAAACGGGCAATTCTGGCTGTTCAGAATCTCAAGCAATATCCAGCTCTAGGTTATCATTTTATCGGTTACATTACCTCTGATACCCCCGTCGTTAAAATGGATCCGGTTTTGGGTCCGTTCGGAAGTTTGAAGCGACTGATCAAGGATCATGACATCAATGAAATTATTGTTGCAACTGAGCTTGAAGACCGTAAATTTCTTACTGAAGTTCTTCGGTTGGCAGATGCTCCCGGAATTGGTGTGAAAATTATTCCGGATTTATACGACGTTGTTTCGGGTCAGGCCAGAACCCAACAGATTTATGGATTCCCGCTGATTGATTTAAATCCACATTTTCTTACTCCGCTTGAACGGATTGGGAAAAGAATTTTTGATGTTTTGTTTTCGGTTCTTTTTCTAACTGCAGCATCTCCGGTCATGTTGGTGAGTATGATGATTATTAAACTGGAAAGTAAAGGTCCGGTTTTTTTCATTCAGGAACGGGCAGGACGAAACGGAAAACCACTTCGTGTGATTAAATTCAGATCGATGGTGACGGATGCAGAAAAGCACACAGGTCCGGTTCTGGCAACCAAAGATGATCCCCGGATTACCCGATTCGGGAAGTTTATGCGCAAAACCCGGATTGATGAATTTCCTCAGTTAATCAATGTATTAAAAGGGGATATGTCAGTTGTAGGTCCGAGACCCGAACGGCAACATTTTATTGATAAATACCGTGATATCGTTCCCTTTTATGAAAGAAGACTGAAAGTTCAGCCCGGAATTACAGGACTTGCTCAGGTTAAAGGGAGTTACGAAAATTCAATCGAAGATGTGTTTGAGAAACTAAAGTACGATCTTTATTATATCGAAAATATGAGTTTTAAAATGGATCTGACGATACTCTTTCATACGGTTTTTACGTTATTGCGAATGAAGGGTCAGTAAATTCGGTTTAACCACAGAGGGCACAAAGTTATACACTGAGTTTCACTGAGGTTAAGCATAATTTTTTTAGTTTTTAAAGAGTTATAGCAATTTGGTTTAGATAAATGGGTTCAAAGTAGTGTGAAAAAACAGAAAATATCTCTTTGTATATTTAAATTGAATAATGAATTTCTATTCTGTGTATCTCTGTGGTAAAAAGCATTAAAAGGGAAATATCATGAAACCTATTCAAATGGTTGATCTTAAAAATCAGTACATCAGAATCAAAGATGAAGTGGATGCTGCCATTCATCATGTTCTAGACACCACTGCGTTTATCGGTGGACCCGATTGCGGTGAGTTTGAGTGCGACATGGCGGGGTATGTTGGTGTTAAATATGCAATTGGCTGTGCTAATGGAACGGATGCACTTCAGATTGCCATGATGGCTCTTGAAATCGGAGAAGGCGATGAAGTGATAACCACTGCTTTTTCTTTCGTTGCGACAACTGAAACCATCGCCGTAACAGGAGCTCGTCCGGTTTATGTTGATATTCAGCCGGATACTTATAATATTGATCCGAAAAAATTGGAAGCCGCCATTACATCCAAAACCAAAGCAATCATCCCAGTCCATCTTTACGGGCAACCTGCTGATTTGGATGAAATCCTTGCAATTGCAAAAAAGCACAATATTCCGGTTATAGAAGACAATGCTCAGTCGATTGGTGCGGTTTATAAAGGTAAACGAGCCGGTTCTTTTGGACTTATTTCCACCACATCGTTTTATCCTGCAAAAAATCTGGGTTGTTTTGGTGATGGGGGCATGATTTTCACAAACGACGATCAGATCGCTGAAAAAATCAGAATGATTGCCAATCACGGATCCCGGAAAAGATATTTCCACGAAATACTTGGGCTAAACAGTCGTCTGGATACCATTCAAGCTGCAATCTTACGTGTTAAATTAAAGTATCTGGACAATTGGGCAGCGGACCGTCAAAAGGCCGCCGCGTTTTATAACGACGGACTTTCAGGCGGAAATGTAATTATACCCAAAGTTGCACCTCAGCGGAACCATGTTTATCATCAATACTCTATACTGGTTGAAAAACGGAATGAATTGCAAACTTATTTGAAAGAGAAGGGAATTCCCACTGCAGTTCACTACCCAATGGCACTTCATCTTCAGCCTGCCTTTTCGCATTACGGCTTTGTGAGAGGTGATTTCCCGATTGCAGAAAAAGCAGCTGACCAGATTCTTTGTCTTCCAATCCACACTGAAATGGATGAAGACCAGATTCGTTTTATTTCATCATCAATCAAGTCATTTTATCAGGCGTGAACATGTCAGAAACTCAATCTCCACCCCGGATTCTGGTGGTTGTTCCCACCTACAATGAACATGAAAATATTGACCGGTTGTTATCTAAAATCCGCAGTCAGGCTTTAAAAGTTGATATTTTGTTTATTGATGACAATTCTCAGGACGGAACTGCCGATCTGATCAAATCGCATATTGCCAAAGATTCAACCATCCATATTGTTGAACGTCCTGGGAAAATGGGTTTAGGTACAGCTTATCTGGCCGGATTTAAATGGGCGTTGGAGCGTGATTATCAGTATATCATGGAAATGGATGCTGATCTAAGTCACGATCCTGCAGAAATTCCAAGGTTTTATGAAGCGGCTCAGGAAGCTGATGTGGTTTTAGGCAGCCGTTACATTACAGGCGTAAATGTCATCAACTGGCCACTGAAGCGATTGATACTCAGTTATGGTGCAAACGTATATGCCGGAATTATTCTTGGTGTGAAAATAAAAGATCTCACCGGCGGGTTTAAAATGTTCCGAAGGGAAGTTCTTGAGAAAGTTGCCCTTGACCGGGTCAAGTCAAACGGATACAGTTTCCAGATCGAATTGACATTCAGAGCAATGACCCTAGGTTTTCGTGCAAAGGAAATCAATATCATTTTTTACGATCGTACCGCCGGACATAGCAAAATGTCCAAAAAGATTGTCCGTGAAGCCATTTTCATGGTTTGGAAACTGAAAATGCGACAGCTGTTGGGTCGGCTCTGAGTGAGTATGGACCTTAGCGTCATCATTGTTTCTTTCAATGTAAAAGCCTATTTGCTCAATTGCATCCGGTCTGTTTATCAAGCCGCCGGTTCTTTTTCTGTTGAAGTAATTGTGGTTGACAATTCATCTGAAGATAACAGTGTTGTTGCCGTCAGGGAAGCTTATCCTCAGGTAAAATTGATATCCAATCTTGTGAATGCCGGATTTGGTACCGCCTGCAATCAGGGACTTGATATTGCAACAGGAAAATACATCCTGTTTTTGAATCCGGACACGTTGGTTGGTGAAACCGTTTTTTCCGAACTCATCCCATCAATGGAAAAGGATCCGACAATCGGATTGCTTGGATGCAGAATATTGAATGAAGATGGCACACTGCAGCTTGCCTGTCGGCGGTCCTTTCCAACACCATGGGTAGCGTTTTCCCGAATGACTGGACTTTCCTCACTTTTTCCTGAGTCACCTCTTTTTGCGAAATACAACCTAACATTCCTTGATGAACATCAGGTAAATGAAGTTGATGCCGTTTCAGGTTCATTTATGTTATGCAGGCATGATGTACTAAACAAAACAGGCGGATTTGACGAGTCGTTTTTCATGTATGGTGAAGATCTTGATCTCTGTTACCGGGTAAAGAAGGCCGGTTACCGGGTTGTTTATAATCCAGCTGCAAGTATTATTCACTTTAAGGGAAAATCAAAATCAGACCGGGTTGACACGAAGTTCTACTTTTATGAATCGATGAAAATTTTCAGCAGGAAGCATGGAAAAGGGGATAGTCTGCTTGTTGCTTTTTTAAATCTTGCCATTTCAATCCGATACATTTTTGCCCAATTCCGCCATCTTTCAACACCAGTATTTTCATTTATTGCTGACTTTGCTTTAACTGCTTTTGCATTGGAAACCATTTCATTTTTCAGGTTTGGCCGATGGTTTTACTACCCAGAAAATGCCTATCCGATCATTTACCTGTTTATTTTCTTTGTTCAGGCTGCTGTTTATAACTGGTTGGGCGTGTATCGAAGCGGAACCCGGATTAAACGCCGGCTGATCGCTGCAGCTGTTCTCACCTGGATTGTTTTAAGTCTGGGCGCATTTTTCTCTAAAGATTTTGCATTCAGCCGGATTGTTATGCTGTCCGCAATAATTTCAGTTCCTGTTCTTCAGATTAGCTGGCGATTAATTTTGCAGTTTTTCAAGAAGGATTTGAAGGGCAGAAGAGCTCTGATAATCACTGGAAATACACACTTTTTCCCAACTGATTGGTTTGTTCTCTGGACTGAATATTATCAGAAAATGACAATTGAAGGTGTTTTATTCAGACCCGAAACAAGCGGAAAGACAAATTATAAAAGGGCTGGTAGCTGGAACGAACTTTCCCTGCTTTATTCACAAATTCAGGTAACAGATTTGATTCTGGATACTGATCATCTAACCTACAAGGAACAGGTACAGTTTATTCAGCATTGCAGAGAAATGAAGGTCAGACCACATTTGATTCCTGTCGGAAGTTTGAAAGAATTGTTATTAAATGATATTTTAACCAAAGAAGAAAAAACAGGTCTGCTGCAAAGACTTACAAAACGGTTGGGAGATCAGATTTTAAACCTTGAATTCAAGGTGAAAAAAGGAAAAACAGAAGATAAAAAGTACCTGACCGGGGTTGAATCAGGTGGGAAACGGTTTCCTGTTTTTAATGGAATTATCACACTTCAGGGTCGTTTTACGGGGTTATCCTCTGAGGAAGATCGGCAAATACTGACATTGTTCTACAACCGTTTTCATGATTACCAACTGGATAAAAAGTTGGTTGAAGATTTTCTAAACGGAAATTAAGATAAGGATTTCTATGGCAAAAGTTGTTCTGGATTTTGAAAAACCAATCTACAATCTTCAATCAAAAATTGAGGAAATGAGAACTTATCACCTTGATAATAATGTAGATTTATCAAATGAAATAGACCGGCTTGAGAAAAAAGTACTTGAACTTAAAAAGGGAATTTATTCCAACCTCACCCGCTGGCAACGTGTTCAGCTGGCCCGGCATCCTGAACGGCCTTACACCCTGGATTATATTTACCTGATGTTCTCACAGTTTACCGAACTTCACGGAGATCGGAATTTTGGGGATGATAAAGCCATTGTTGGTGGTTTTGCCCAACTTGGCAAGCAAACTGTCATGGTTGTGGGGCACCAGAAGGGAAGAGACACCAAATCCAATCTGATCCGGAATTTTGGTATGCCAAATCCGGAAGGGTACAGAAAAGCTCTCCGTCTTTTTAAACTTGCTGAAAAATTTAACAAACCAGTTATCACTTTTATTGATACACCCGGTGCATTTCCTGGTCTTGAAGCAGAAGAGAGAGGACAGGGAGAAGCAATTGCCAGAAATTTATTCGAAATGGCACAATTGAAAGTTCCAGTAATTTGTGCAGTTATCGGTGAAGGTGCGTCTGGTGGTGCGTTGGGAATTGGCGTTGGTGATAAACTGATCATGATGGAAAATACCTGGTACTCGGTTATTTCACCTGAATCCTGCTCATCCATTCTC
>JAFLBE010000070.1 GCA_017303995.1 Bacteroidota bacterium
GGATTTTTCCTCAACCAATTTCGAATTTCAACCATCCTTGGTTTAAAGTTTTTATCCCCTTTTCCACCACCGGTTGAATAACTTTCATCAGGAATGGTGCGTTGATACATTTCACTCGAAAGAACAGATGTGATTTGTTTTCCTTCACCAGCCACCTTGGTGGGGTTAGGTCCGCTTCCTGTTGGATCAATTGATAAATGGGATGAAAAATCTACCGAGCCATAAAACATACCACTTGCAGGCACACCACCCCAGTAATTGGATGACATTGGTACGGTCCAGTTTATAAAATTTTCGCCAACCTGAGTTTGTGATAAACTATAAATATATTTTCCGGTTGCTGAGTGCCCGTTTTCAGCATCTTTTATACTGTTTTTACCGGTACTTCCATAAAGTTTTGAATCAGTATCCAGATAAATCTCATGACTTTTATTATTCCATACGCGATTCAATTTATTATTATCCATATACAAGATACTACCTGCCATCAATTCCAATCCGCCTCGGTTTCCTTCATTTGCGATATTGGTCACATTGGAAAATACTTTATTATTTGAAAAAGTGTTTACAGTCGATCCCCAAACATATATACCACTTGATTTATTTTCCCTGAATATTGAATTGGAAACTGAAGCATTTGCATAAGAAATAACAAGACCATGCCTGTTATTTTCAAAAATGCAATTATTCACTGTAAAATTGCTTCTGACTCCACTTGATACCCAATAGGAAATGATTCCATAATAGTTATTAGAAAAGGTACAGTTTGTAAAGGTATTTCCAGTACTCCTGATATTAACAGCAGATTGATTTGAACTTCCGCCACCATCAAACAAGCAATTGGTAAAAGAATTGGTGTTACCATTTAAAAAAAGACTATTCCAGGCAGATAAATCGAGTCTCCCAAAAACGGTAAAGCTTGAAATAATTTTCGAACTATTATTTACTGTAATTTTGGAATCTGAAGGAATTCTGAGGGTAATAATATTTTGGGCTGTACCCGTGATTGTTAGCGTCGTATTACCTGAGATTGTAAGGTCTCCTTCTAATTCAATTTCATTTGGATTTCCGTTTCCAGGCCATGTCTCGTTTTGGGCAAGGACACCCGTTGTTGTCAAAGGTGTTCTTGTAATGACGTCAGAAGAAAGACTGGTACCTGTTGAATTAATACCTTCAATTGTAAAATAATACGTTGTCCTATTTTGAAGACCGGTTACCGTACACTCAGGCTCGGCAGAATTAACAAAATTGGGTTGGCTCTGCGGTGTGGTGCCATAATTAATTTTATAACTTGCTGCTCCGTTTGAGGTATAGGTCAATTTAATTTTTCCATTACCTGGTTTTGCAGTTGCTAAAATTGGTTTATTTGGCACGGCATTTATCACAATGTCGAGATGGTTCTCATGACTGTATCCTCTGTTGTCGACAGCAGAAACGGTTATTTTTCCAACAACCATACCATCCTGATCCCTTTCCCACTGGAAATTAGTTGGCAAATCAGTAATTGAAAACGAAACGGTTTGCTGAGCCACCGGGGTTGTTTTTGTTGAATAAATGTACTTTCCGCCCGCATGATAAAAAGACATTTCATAAGTTTTATTTCCTACCAGATAATCCCCAAGCGGTTCCTGATCCACAAAATTGGTAGAGTAATATACAGTACCCATATTTTGAGAAAGTGAATACAGGTTTTCATTTGGTAAATTTAAAGCGGGATAAAAAATGACCGCATCTTCAATTCCTGTGCCAATTGCTGAACCATCCTCATAGATCACAGTCCCACCAAAATTTTCAAATATATGATAGGCGTTTGTTATTATTTTAACCTTTTTTTCAATAATTAAAACACCACCTGAATTTACATTTGAATTAAAATTCAAACTGTAATAAGTATCTTCACTACCATCGCCCTCCTTTTTAACTAAAAATATTTGATCCTTGCCAATATTGAGCGGTAGCTCCAATTCGGTTGGGTATCCTGGATCATTAGAACCCCCGGAATATACATTACTTTCAGGTATTGCGGCTTTCACAGCCTCTGATATTTGTAACAAACCAAACCCAACTTTTGGGTTATAGTTATCTGTGAAAGTAACTGCAGTCCCATTTTCGTTGTAAACATCTTTTGAGGCTGTAGCAAAAAGCTTGTCTCTGATATCATATAAAGTAAGATCATTATTAACACTAAGCATCAATGACACGGCAGCGGTAACCTGAGGCGTTGAAAATGATGTACCCCAAAAACTGTTGGAGGTAGAACCTAAGCTGGTTAAGGAAAGGATTCCATCATTACTATTACCACCAGGAGCCACAATATTTACCGCCGGGTTTTCATATGTGCTTGTAGACATATAATCTGAATATGACTCTTTACTATCACTTGCATTTGTTGAACCCACTGCAATAACATCAAGATATTTAGCCGGGTAAGTTATTTTGTCTGACTGACTGCCATTTCCTGCACATGCAACAATAATGATATCGTTTGAGATTAGCTCTGAAATTTTATTTTCTAAGTCAGAAAAATTTGTATATGTCCGAATACTTAAATTAACAACAACCCTTTTTTCGGGATTGCTGTTTTTAAAGGAAAGTACATCATTTAAGGAATTTACAAAATCTGGCACAAGGATATTACCGTCAGAATTAATAATTTTAATAACATATATTTTTGATTTTTGGTTATGCCCTGCGATATCTCTCCCATTATTTGTTTCTGCACCAATTAATCCGGCAATTGCTGTCCCATGACCATATGATCCATAATCATCATCAGTTACCATTTCAGCGTTGTTAGCATAATCTTTTCCCATTATAAATCGTGACATTTTAAAATCTGAATGTGGGTAAAGACCAGAATCAATAATAAATATTGCGACATTGTCACTTCCATCGGTAATTTCCCAGGCCTCATCCATATTTTGACCACTCATTAAGATTCTCGAATTTGTGTTGGCTAAATACCACTGATCATTATAATTGGTGTCATTTGATGCACCATGCAAAATGAAACTAATTCCCAAATGTTTAAAGTAAACACCTTGATATTTTGACAATTTCCGTACTGTTTGGAAAATATTTACTTTTTCAGGAAATCTCACAACAACAAAATCATCTGATATTTCTATAATACCATATTCTAAAATATTTTCATTTTTTAAAATTTTTTCTAACTGATGCAAATCCGGTTTACCTTTGTAAGAAAAAATTATTTGATTTAAATATTCATAATCGGTGCCAAGTGCATTCCTAATTGCATCCTCTTGTTTTTTCCCTTTAAAAGAAACAAAGATATCTCTTGCATCATCAGAAGAAACGATTCTTTTTTTAATTATAGCATCATGAATAAACCCAATAACAATATCTTTTCCTTGAATCTGTTCTCCAATTGAAAAAACCCCATAATTATTCCCGACATATTTAATATAATTATCATTTACTGCATCTTGAAGGTGTTTCAACGGCAAAACAATAAAAACATTTGCAGTTTTTCCAGATATATAGGAAACATTATATTTATTTATAAAGGCTTCCTTTTGTTTTGTAATTTCATCCACTCTTTGTTTACTTTCTTCCATTGTGGTAGGTACAATGGCATTTAAATCTTGGTTAAATGAGACGGGTACAAGCACGGTTCCATCCTCAAATATTCTGTAGCCCATACCACTTAAATCAATACTTATTTTTTTTTGCGTATTAAATTTAAATTGTTTCTCTATACCAGCATCCTTCAACTCAATGGGCACTCCATTTCTATAATATTTATATGGAAAAACCTTTTCAGCACTAGGTATTTCCATAATTTGCTTCAACCTGGAATCCCCAGCTTGTATTTTCTCAATCAATGAATTAATTTCTGGTGTCACTTTTTCAAATGGTTGAGCTGACAGTTGTCTTATAAACATAAAAACAAACAGTGTTCCAATAATACTTAACTTTTTCATAGGTCTCCCTTTTTCTTTTTCGTGTTCTTGAACCAGTAATCGAATTTATTAGTATACAATTTGACTGCCCGTTTTTTCTATTTTAACAAGTTCTGGATTCGAAATGGATTTTGTGTTGTTTAAATAAATCGACCAGTTTATAATTCTAACAGTAAGTGGGATTATTAATGCAGTTTCCCATCTCTTTTTACCAACATTAATGAGTGGGTCACTCAACGTCTCTTTTCCATCCATTTCCAATTTAATTTGCAGGAAGTCACCCCTTAAAGGGGCAAAGTTACCTGCTTTTTCAAATTCAGTCGTATTAATTATAAATCTGGCAATTCTGCTTTGTTCAGAGAAATCTGCATAGGGAAGTTCAATGACAGCAACTGTATTTTCCTCTGAATTGGTTAATTCCCTACCGTTTTTCAAATACTCATTGTAATAAAATTTCCTATTTTCAGTTGTTTCCCATCCAGAATTTAAAATTGGCCGGCTTTCCTTGCTGACCATTCGAAATTTATATTCAAGTGGCTTGTCCTCACTGATTTTCACAGGAACTGAGACTAAATAAATTTCATCTCCATCTTGATCACTCAGCAAGATACCGTCTTCATTCCAGTTTAAGAAATCACCACTAACAACGACCTGATCACCCTCTTCCGGTCTGAAAAATCCAAGAACAATCTGATTGGACATACCAACAGTAAATGTTACTTCATAAGTGGAATCAGGTTCCCATAATTCATTGTATCTGAAAACGGAATATTGATTTTTAAGCAAATTCGATTTTGCGATTTTTCTGTTTGCTATCCCTTCCCATCCTGAATTTGCCAAAGGGCGGCCATCACCACTTTGCTGTTTTATTTTAAATTCAAGAGTATCAGGTAAATCCTGGAGATTAATCTCAAAAATATAATCCTGGTTCTCGTCAGAAAGAAAGAGAGAATCAGCTTTCCAATTATTAAAATTCCCCGCTATTGAAATCTTATCTCCATCTTCTGGTTTAAAATAGCCGTTATCATGCTCAACACTCATATCTACTTTAAAGGTCACAACATCCTTTTCATTTTGATTCTGACACGAAAAGAATAATGCTGCACATAAAGCTGATACCAGAATTAATAAGTTAAAAAGAGTTCTTATCATTTTACTCGCCATTTAAGTTTCATTGTTTTCATGTTCATTTTTTCCCGATACTGGTATAGTATTCTTTTTCCGGATCAACCAAATAGCTCCAGTGACTTGAATAAGGTACTTCGCTGTAGTCAATCTGAAATCCCAATTTCTCAGCAATCTGTACGAATTTCCTTATTACAAATACGGGTGCATCTGTATCATCCAACCCATGCCGGACAAATAAGGATAAACCTGGATAGGTATCTCTTATGTTCAATAGCAATCGGGTTAACTCAGTCTCGTTATCAGGTAGAACTGCACTTATCAATGCAATACTTTTCAATGGAATGACTTTACTGCCCAACAATTCAAGAAGTGAAAAGCAGTCTTTGCTCCAGGCAATAGCTCCAATTGATGAACTGTCAATATCGTATTGAGTACTCAGCGTGTTATACAGAAATGGCAATTCCGTTTTGGAATCACCTAATTCAGATTGCTCCCCTTTTATTTGCCTCATGACCATAACCAATTTTTGAATTTCTGCTTGAGTAATACGGGAGCTCATTAAAGCATGACTTCCACCCTCGTAACTTGAAAATAAATCGGATGATGGATCCTTTACACCTGTCATAATAAAAACAAGTGGGACTGCTTTTTCCGGTTTACCACTGGGTATGAAAATTCTAACGGGTTCATTTTTTTTATAGTGCTCTGAATAATACCCGATAATTTCAGAACCGATATTTTTATTTTCTGTTTCCATTAAATCATAAACCAGAGACACTTTCATCCGGGTTGAAATTGATTTATCCTTCAGGTCTGAAAAGAAAACCCGGTCTATGCCCATTTGTCTGGCCTGATAATCAGAATTGAAATCTTTTATACTTTTTTTCTTTATATGCTTTAATGTGGTACGAATAAAGGACTCATTCGCAATTGGGATTGTCTCTTCAAACAGCCGATTGCCAGCCAAATCGTAAACGGAAATAGATGCCAGAGCAAAGCCTCTAAATAAATCGGGCAGTTTTATATGGTGGCTTGCTCCTGCCGGTTTGTAAACTGATTCTGAAAGTAGGTTGCCGTTTCTGTACCACTTAATATGTAGATTATGAAATGTATCTGATTCTTTTCTTGAATCAGTTTTGAATTTTAAAAACTGAGCTGAGTCAGGTAAAATACAGGATTCTGGCAGGTCAGCATATAAATCTGGAATCCTTGAACTGATCTCCTGGTTTAATTTTTCTTTTGAAAGCCATTTTCGGTAAAGACCCCAGCCTCCGGTTGTTTGGTCAATTTTATATAAAAGGGTATTCACTCCCACTTTCAGTTTTACCTTTAATACATCATCAAACGGAAGTACCCTTCTTCCCTTGTGTGAATTCAGCACAGTGTCACCATTCACCCAAACGGTAATTCCATCATCGGATCCCAAAGAAAGGATTACCGTATCCCCCCTATCCGATTTTATTACTTCAAGAAAATAAATGACTGAATTCGTATCAGGCTTAATTAGCCGGGTAAAATCAAGAATTGAATCCATTTTCGAAACGGGAGTCCAAACCAAACCAGTTTTCATTTCTAGTTGTTTAGTTAATTCGGAATCTGGGTTCAAATTAATTAATGTTTTAACATTAAAATCATTTTTTAAAAACCCCTGACAGTTCTGATCATGGGCATGAGGAATATTCCCTGGACGGTTTGGTAATGCCATCGAAATAAAATAAAGTGGTTTATTTTCATTTTGTTTAGAACATCCCCAAATCGGGTAAATGGTAAAAACCACACCAAGGATTAAAAACAACTTCATATAATTAAGTTCATGAAAAGAAAATAACTTTGACCAGGATCATAAAAAAAAAACAAGACCTCCAGACTTGAATTGAGTCTGGAGGTCTTTGAATTATTTCACCAATTGAATTTTACCTGTTTGCATCTTATCTCCGATCTGTAACCGGTAGAAATACGTTCCTGATGACCAGGAACCGGCATTCAACCGGTAATCATGCACACCTGCATTCAGATCGGCATTTACCACTTCGGCAATCTGCTGACCAATCAGGTTGAATACATGAAGTTTAACCGTCGAAGGTTCTGCAACTGAAACAGAGAAAACCGTTGTTGGGTTAAACGGATTCGGGAAAACTGAAATTTTGTTTTCGAGAACAAATTCTGATTCATCAGATTCGCTGCTCTCTTTGTGATATCTCATCTTATTCCCTGCAGGATCTACAACCCAGAAGGTGTAACGGGCAGTAGCAGGTGAAAATAAAACCGTACTGCTTGTATCTACCCAAACCGCAGAACCAAACCGGTTAAGTCCGGAAATCAGAATGTTCTTTGCAGAAACCTGATTCACCACAATGGACCAGATTCCGGTAGAATCTATCACGATTGAATCAATTGCTTCAGGACTGACCGTTGTGTACCAGTTCAGCGTATCACCGATCTGAGCGGCTACAATACTGAATCCGTTTTCGTCACCTTCTTTGTTCATCTGTGAACCGGCAGGCCAGGAAACGGGAGTCGTTTTGAGAGCATACAAAGCCGGGGTTGTTGAAGTTACAAATTCATACGGGCGAACATCTACTTCATTATGAAGCAAACGGGAAGGGGTTGAGGAAAATGAGGTCGTTTCTTTTGTCCAGCTTGTTCCATCATGTTTCCAGAGGTAATAAAAGTAATCTTCACCATCCGGGGATTTGCCAATACTTGCCAACATTTTTCCATTTTCCAAAGCCAAAGAATAGGCCTTGTAAAAGGTAAAATTCTGAGTTTCCAGAACAGTGACTGGAGCTGAACTGCCACTAAAATACCGTTTACCAAAACACATTGACCGGGAATTTAATCCATTCTGACGGGTCATCATGAGTAAAAGGTCATCCGTTTCATTTACAGTCGCTGTGAAATTGGTAAAATTACCTCCTGAATTTGAATACAGTGTGTAAGTACTTCCCCATGAAGTTTTATAAAACCTGCGACCCACCAAACTTCCGTTTTGTATCCAGTTAATGTAAGCAGATTTTCCGTTCGTGGCGAAGGTAGGATTTGAACTAACAGAAAAAGATGACCATGGATCCCATAAATAAACCAAACCATTATTCATATTTGCTGAACGTGTGTAAACGGTCAGGCCATCCACAACAACAATCAGAAATTTGCTGTAATTAGTTGGAAATCCAGCACCAAACTCATAAGAGGTAATAAATAGTTTGGCATTCGAAGAAAAGTTTGCAAGCATTGGGTCCTCATTGTAGTTATTTCCCGTTGCCCAGGTTTGAGTAAAACCAGTCTCAACTCCGTTTACAATTTCCCTGATGGAGAGAGTTCTATATCCATCTTGAATTGCAAAGTATCCGACATAAGATTTCTGTTTATTATAGTCAGCAACAGCGAGGGAAACCAAACTTGTTGCGCTGGTTAAATTAATAAAACCATCTGAAGAAATATTCAATTCTGTTCCTACCGAACCGTTCTCCTGATGAAACCAAATTCCGGTATCGACATTGGGGTCAGGCGAAAAATACGCCACAGCACGGGTTCCGTTTGCTGTATAGGGGGTGACGGATTGTACCCAAGTACCTTGAGCAGAAACCAGTTGGGCACCATAGTTGGCATAAACGACATCATTGGTTGAATTAAATATGACAGGAGACTCTAGATTATTTGGGCTTACAACATTTCCGTTTGAACTTGACCAGTTCAGAAAGGTTCCATCCAAACCCGCTAAAACTGCAGTTTGAGTAGTTCTGATTTTGTAATAAGGGTTAGTTGAATTGTATGATTGATTCAGAAAAACCCCTCCCTTTGGTAAGGTACTGGCATTGAGACCCGAACTGTACGGTTTCCAGTAACCAGGCTGTGTTGTGCCGTCTGATTCAACAAACCAGGGATCATTAAACTCGATAGAACCTGCCACGGGTACACCCTTAATGGTCGGGGTAACAGTAACCGGTTTGAGTTCTTTAAACTGGGCAATGTCATTAGGTTTATTGGCATCTACATTCATTACATGAGAAAGTTTATATTCAGATGGTACATTATTCCAATTGTTGTGTTTTATGCGGTTATTATCCCAGGTTTCATTTAAAGTCCTAACGGTATGCGGCGTATTTTCTGCAAGAGAACGAGGATCACCGGAAGTAAGCTGATCTACTTCATCCAGAAGAAGCTGGGAATTTGTCAGATTCGCAGTATTCTCCTTATTCCAGAAACTGACATTAACCCTTTTATTGAAAGTAGCCGTCCAGGTTTCGCCTTTGGTAACTTTTAAAGTGTAAGGGTTTTGGGTTTTCAGATTTCCCGGATTGTTTGACCAGTTTGCAAACTCATAGGTTACTTCACCAACGGGCACAGGAGTATTCGTTTTGATTTGTATGTTCTGATTTAAAAGTAAATTAAATTCAGTCCCAGATGGATAGGGCTGAAAGCCATTATTATCATTTTTATCAACAATAATATTATTTTCAACACCTGGGGGTGTTATATATGAGTTTTTAACAACTACCTTATAATGCATTTCATAGATGAGTACCAACTTCATCTGGATATCATAACTAACTGTTTGATTTTCATCATCAACCATACTGATTCCAAGAGAAAGTACTTTGCTTCCATCAGGTTTACCAAGCGCAATCTGAACCTGATTCCAAAGATTTCTTTGGGAACCAGAACTTAAGGGGTTACTAAAAAAGTATTGCGGATTTGATGCAAAAGATTTATCACTCCAAATTACAGGTGTGCTGTTTTTTATTTTGCTATACCAGGCTGAAGGTGTTGCGGTTCCAATATCATGAGATGAAAGAGTAACTACCTTTGTTAAATTGGTTGAATTACCATTATTAGTCCAATATTGCAGATAAACTTCCTTCAAAATACAATTACTTGCAGGCAGACCACTGTTAAGGTTAAAATAGAGAACCGATCTATAAGTAGTTTTTCCATCTGTCTGTGAACTCGTACCAATACTTCTTTTAAGAAATTGCGCCGAAAGGGCATAATCATCATTGTCAGGAACGGTTGTATACCTGACAGATGAACCCACGTCAGATAGGATAATAGTTTCTGCATTTGGACTTGTTTGCCCAAATGCTATTGTAGCATTTATTAAACTGGTAAGGCAAAAAATTGCCAGAATACCAGTCACATATTTTTTCTTCATTTGTTTTTCCCTTTATCTTTAACCGGGGAAATTTCCGTTCCGGCAAAACTTCCTGATTGCGCCAACAATATTGAGGAATGTTTTGTCTTTCAGCGGACCTGTCGTGCCCCGTGCACGACAGGATTTTTAGTTTCGTTTACCAATGGTGATTACTGCACGGGTCTGGTCATCAAATGTTGTACCCAAATCCCACCCACCTGCAACAATGGTATTTCCTTTACTATCACATTTAAGGTAATAAACGGTTGAACCCGGATCCCGCCACTTTTTTACCGTGGAGCCGTTATAGTGAAAAACCTGACCATATACACCACAAAAGGCAATATCCTGATTTGAATTTCCACGGACAAAAATCCCATGATTGCTTTCTTCTCCGTAGTCGTTTGAGAATATTTTCCTGAATTTATTATTTTTATAAAAATGAGAACCATTATCTGCCTGAAACCAAATTTGGTTCGATTGTTTCCACCATACGGAAAGAAAAACATCTGGCGGTGATTTTAGCTCAAGAACCTGACGGTTCAAGCCGGTAAATTCTTTTATAACTGAACCGGAAGAAATAATAAATGTTTCAGAATTGTAATAATTTTGTGATCTTAATTTATTATTCCCCACTGCCCTGACCACTCCTTCCTGATCTCCCCATACATCCACAAAATCAACAACATCCGGGTAGGGAATCCGGGTAAATGAAGATCCGTTATAGTGAAAAATACCCCCATTGGTACCAACAAAATACAAATTTGATGATGATGAACCCCAGATTTTCAAAATGTTACACCAAACATTTGCATCACAATTAGTTTTCCATTCTTTCCCATTGAAATGCACCCAACTTCCTGCTTCAGAAAATCCCCAAATATTGTTTTCATCAACCACCCAAATACAATTAATTTCATATGGATAGTTACCTGGTGGTAAATGGTTATTAAACCTTGAAAAATCCTGTGTAGGGATTTTCTTCAATGTCCATGTTTTTCCATCCCAATGGGCAGCATTGTACCGGTCTGCAACAGTTGAATCACGGTCTGCATGTTTTTTATAAAATGCACCCACAGCCCAAATGTTGTTTTCATTCACAATGGCCACATCCCTTACTATGCTCAGGTAATACCCTAAGGTATCCACCCGCCAGGTAAAGTTGTGACTGGTGGTATCCAGGGTTCTGCCGGCCAGAACATTACTCGTTTTTTCAGTTTGATCACCTTTCTTAAGCAGAATCTGCCAGGTATAATCAGTTGAGGCTTTCAGGGTTGAATCGTAAATCGAGGTATCTGGTCGATGAAGAAAGAAGGTATCCTGAATGCTTCCGTTCCGGGTCAGGGTAAAGGTTGCAGGAAGTATCAGATCTTTGGTTTCAAGTGAGAGGGAAGCTGTCGTGACATCAATGCCAGTCAGGGTGAGAGAAAGACTCCGGTTATCAGGTAAAGCAATGGCGTTTTCTGAAGGTTCCTGGCAGGAGAGACCTGCAAAAAACATAACAATAGGTAACCATACAAGCAGAAATCTTGATTTCATTATAATTTATCTGGTTTATTTGAATCTGGGGCCAAAAAATTAAGTTCTGCTCCTAATAAGCAGAACCAATATTAATAAACGTAAAGAATATATTTTGGATAAGCAACTATATTGTAAATTTATTTTTAACTATATACTATTTTTTATTTTTCCATCACTTCAAAAAACTAATCAAATAGTTCAGGGCACTTCTAACCACCTTACCTTTTTAGATGTCCCCCTCTTTTTTCTTAATAATTCACTGTTCCTCATTCATAATCCTTTACCCAGGGTTAACACCCGGGGCTACATACATTTCACCCATTCTTGGGTGAGGAATTGCCTTTATGCCAGAATCAGGGCAAGTACGGCAATCTGTTTGCATTTTTCCTCGCTCCAGAGGAGTGACCTCTTGGTAGAAAATACAATTCCAAAACCCGAACCGCCCGGCGATAAAACTAGAATCTTGGCGGAATTTTACTCTGGGCGGAACATCCATCCTTGCTGTGTGTCTATTTTCTGCTCTGAACCAGGGTATAGAAATAATGAAGATTTGTGGTCGTACGGATTATGTTTTTGTATCATTTACCACAGGCACTTTCCCGATTCTCGGGACTCAGTGACCGGGGCTACCAACATTTCACCCCGCTGGGGTGAGGAAACGGCACCATCAGATTATTTTTGATTTATAGTAGGTTTTAATTTAATAATGAAATAAACAAAAAGGTTGGTCTTTCGTCCGGCCAGGTGGTGAGCATTGGGAGAAAACTTCAGAAACTCCCCGCGTACCACGTGCACCGTAAAACGTACCACGTACCCCACCTTCCCTCCCCGTTCCGCCCAAAATCCAACCGGTTCATCACAAAAAAATGGAAAATTTTCAAAAAAACCGTATCATTATTTGATGGCAAACTCTTCTTTTCAAATGACAATCATCTGGCGTGATTTTCTGGCGTTTTCGGCCGGAATCATTCTCCTTTTTCTTTTTTCCCTGTCGAGTTCGTGGGTTTATTACCTCGGAACCGGTACAGAATTTGGCTGGATTCGCTATCTGCTGGGGCGGTCACCAAGTTATGGCTTGTGGATCGTTTTTCTGCCAGTCTTACTTTGGGTCATAGACCGGATTTTAAAATCCGGCATTTCTGCCCGTTCCCTTTTCCGGATCGTCTCATTCGGATTTGTCATTTCCATTATCCACCGGCTTCTTGCTTCCCTGCTGAGTTCGTTGCTAACTGATGAATCTTTTAGTTTTTCTGATTTTTTCACCGGGATGGATGCTTCTACCCTTTTTCCGATTTTGGCTTATGTGCTCGACAGTTTTCTTATTTTTCTGCTGATTGCTGCTGCACGCCTTGTTCAGACCGGATTTATCGTTGCATCCCATGCCAGAGAAGAAACGCTTCAACTTGATAAAAACCTCGCCGACGCCCGGCTGAACAATCTTTCCATGCAGTTTCAGCCTCATTTTATTTTCAATGCCCTTCAGGGACTTTCAATGATGATTTACAAGAATCCGCCCGCAGCAGATTCAATGATCATGGCGCTGAGTGATTTGCTCAGAAAAAGTATGCAGATGTCAAACTCACCCAAAATTCCGTTGTCTGAAGAACTAAACCTGGCCAACCGATATATGGATATTCAGGAAATCCGGTTTGGCGACCGGCTTACTTTTCAGTTAACGTTTGAACCTGAAACTGAGACAGCCTGGTGCCCGCCGTTTTTACTTCAACCCTTGCTTGAAAATGCAGTAAAACATGGCGTTGAAAAAGTAACCGGACCCGTTTTCATTACCCTTAACGTAAGATTGTCTGGCGAAAACCTCGAACTGAATCTGTCCAATTCCATCCCCGAGTATCCGGTTATAACCGAACCCGGTCTCGGACTCAGACTCATCAGGGAGCGGCTCGAATTGCTTTATCATCAAAATTTCACGTTTACAACCCAACGCCAAAAGGGAGTTTTTGCCGTTTTTATCGCTTTTCCTTCCGCAGAAAATGAGTTGCCGGAATGATTAAAGCCATTATCGTTGAGGATGAACCACTCGCAGCCGAAAAACTGGATTTTTTCCTTCGTGATTTTCCCGGGATTCAGGTTGACGGCATTTTTTCTGATGCACTTTCTGCACTGACTCACATTAACCAGAATCTGCCCGATCTTATTTTTCTGGATATTCAGCTTCCCGGAATTAACGGCATGGAACTCGCAAAGTCCCTTTCAACCCTTCCGGTTTCTATCATTTTTACAACCGCCTACGATCAGTTTGCAGTTGAGGCTTTCGATGTGAATGCCGTTGCTTACCTGCTGAAACCCTTCGACCGGAACCGGTTTATTTCTGTGATGCTGAAAGCTCTTCAGCGGTTTCCATCCAAAAACGAATCTGAACCGGCATTTTCTGACCAGTATCCATTAAAATCCGGCGGGAAAATCCGTTTGATCACCTTATCTGATATCCTTTACATTCAGGCCGATCATAATGATGCAAAACTGGTGACCGCAACAGAAATTCACCGGCAGCGGATCACGTTGTCTTCACTGGCAGAAGGGTTGCCTTCTTCCAGATTTATCCGTGTTCATAAGAGTTTTATCGTGAATAAAACCGCCATCCGTGAAATCGAACCCCTTCCGAACCACGAATTTATTCTGACTCTTTCTGGCGGAAAGAAAATCCCAACAGGCCGTACCTACAAAGAATCCCTTCATTTTCTTCCCGGCATCCCAAAGTAACCGTCCGTTTATCCCGCTTTCCCTGCAGTTCATCCCACCCGCCTGAAAGTTGCCGGTTTCTGTCTCCATTTTTGAAAAAAAAAGGAGTTCACATGTTTACCATCTTTTCACTTCTGTTCCTGCAAACTTCCCTGTTCACTCCCGTTACCACCGGACCCGTGGTTACCAACGGCGGCGATTCACGTTCTGTCAACTGGTTTGATTTTGATCGGGACTCTGATCTGGACCTGTTCATTTCAAATGGAAAAAAAGACGGCGAAAATAACTTTTTCTATCTGAATAATGGGGATGGAACATTTACTGCCATCGATACGCTGGCTATCAATAAAGACGGTTCCCCTTCGGTTGGTGCCACTGCCGGAGATTTCAACAATGACGGTTTCCCTGATTTATTCGTTTCAACCTGGTACGGACTCAAAAACTATCTTTACCTGAACGACCAGGGCAAAAGGTTTATTGAAGTTTCGGAATCGCCCGTCATGAAAGATTTGTCTTATGCTGAAACCGGTTCATTTGGTGATTATGACCGTGACGGATGGCTTGATTTGTTTGTGACCATCAGCGCCGGCAATACCCGAAACTTTCTTTATCGGAATGACGGTTCAGGAAAGTTCACCAAACTTGCCCAAACCGGGTTTTTAAATCACCGGTTTTCTTCCCGAACTGCTGATTTTGTGGATATCAATTCAGACACCTACCCCGATATTTTTGTCACCAATGAGTACGGCCAAGCAGAAAATCTGTATCTCGGAAGTGCAGCAGGGTCGTTTTCATCAGCAGCACCAACCTCAATTTCCGGGTTGGCCGGAAACACCACCAGTGCATCGTGGGAAGACCTCGATAATGATGGTGATTTTGATCTGATACTCACCAATTATGGAAATGAAAAGAATCATTTACTTTTCAACAAGGGAAATCTGCAATTTGAAAAATCGGGTTTCACACCCTGGAGTTCTGATGTGAGCAATTCTTTCTCCAGCGCAACCGGCGACGTTGATAACGACGGTGATCTGGATGTTCTGATCACAAACGCCTTCAGTGCATCTGGCGGGAAACTGGTGAATTTCTTTTATCTGAATGACGGATCAGGTCAGTTCAGTGATGCTTCCCATTTATTGCCGGCAGATTCAGGCTGGGTTTATGGTGCTTCTTTTGCTGATTATGACGGTGATGGCCATCTGGATCTTGCTCTGGCGGCCTGTTTTGGAGAATCTGAAAACAACCGGCTTTACCGCAACAACGGGAACGGCAACAACTGGATTCAGTTTGATCTGGAAGGGGTAAAAAGCAACCGGTCAGGAATTGGTGCCATTCTTCATATTTATTCCTCATCAAACGGAAAAATGCTTCACCAAACCCGGCGGATGAGTGGTCAGTCTGGTTATGGAAGTCAGACGTTGCGGATTCATGCCGGACTTGGAACATCTGAAGTTGCAGATTCTGTCGTCATTCTCTGGGCATCCGGAATCAGGCAAAAACTGGAGAACGTTCCGTCAAACCAACTTTATCCAGTTAAAGAGGATACTCTGGCTGCAGTTTCGGTGAAGGAAGAACCCGTTACTCCAAATCTTTTCAAACTTCATGGATCTTACCCAAATCCGTTCAATCCTGCCGCAACTATCACGTATTCCATTTCGGAACCTCTTAAAACCGGAAAACTTGAATTTACCATTTTCGATATCACAGGAAAACAGGTCGACTCCTTTTCCCCACCTGAAACTTCACCGGGAACTTACAAGTTGACATTACAATCAGCAGGATGGTCATCCGGACATTATCTGGTTCGGCTTTCAGACGGACTCAGGTCAGATTCAATCCTGATTACCCTGGTTAAGTGATTTTTCTGATTTGTTAAAATCCATGGTTTTAAAATGAATCGAACCCTAACCAATTAACCGAAAAGAGGAAAAAATGAAAACAATAACCATCCTGATCTTAAGTGCAATTTTGCTGGTTTCCTGTACCAGGCAAAATCCGGAAAGTCCAGCATCAACTGAGACCGAAAAAATCGTTAAGCAGTATTTCGAACATTTCAACAAGCACGATTGGAAAAAAGTGGCAGAAATGTACACACCAGTCGCTGATTTTAAAGATCCGTCACTCGGACAAGGTATCGTCAAACAGACGAGGCAGCAGA
>JAFLBE010000071.1 GCA_017303995.1 Bacteroidota bacterium
GTAAGTTTACTTCAGGATGTTGATCACATTTTTATCAGTGAATTGAAAAGACAGGGTTTTTACAAGGATGTCTGGCAGGCCTTTGCTGTTCTATTACCAATTCAGTCTGTTGGTGTGATGGGTGATGAACGGACTTATGAAAACACCGTTGTTCTTCGTGCCGTTACCTCAGTTGACGGAATGACTGCCGATTGGGCTAAACTTGATTATGACTTTTTGGGATTTGTTTCAAACCGGATTATCAATGAAGTGAAAGGCGTTAACCGTGTCGCTTATGATATCAGTTCAAAACCACCCGCAACCATTGAATGGGAATAAAGTGAACTTTAAATTTGCTCTTAGTCTGCTGCTAACGGGTTTTATTTTTATTTCTTTTAGCTGTGACCTTATAGCACAAACCCCGCTTCAGGATGCATGGAAGTCATTTAATCGAAAAGACTATAATCAATCTGTCTCGATTCTGAATTCTTTAGGTAATCAAAAACCCTCAGTTGAACACTTGCTTTTGTTCATCAAATCTTATAACCATCTGAATCAGTTTTCAGATGCCGTTTCCGTTTTTGAAAATTTAAAAAATCCTGTTGCCGAAGGTGCACTTCTTCAGGAATATTATTATGAAGCCGGGGTTGCCTATTGGGGAAATTACCAATATAATCTTGCTCTGCGAACCTGGTTAACTGCCTTTGATTTAAACCCACAAACTGCAGGTGAAATAGCCAGAAACTTAAAATTGGTCGTATTGAATAAATTGACAATGGCAGATCTTTACGCTGAACTGGGTGTCTATCAGATTGCGGATAATCTGGTTTTGCAGGAACTAATGACGGAAAAAGCAAAAGGAATTAATCAGACCGAAACACTTTTTTCCTGGTTCGCAAAACGAAATATACCGGCTCAAAGAATTTCAGTGTTACGCCAGTTACAATTTGCTGATGAATCTAAAATTGTAAAAAAAATTAGAATTGGCTTGTTACTTCCGCTGGATGAAAAATCCCGGAATCCGGGTGATCGTGCAATAATTGGCAGGGAAATACTTCGTGGATTTTTGCTCAAATTAAAGTCTGAGTATTCTGATCTTGAATCACGGGTAACTTTGGTTGTAAAAGATACACGGGGTGATCCGTTTATTTCTGCCAGTTTAGCCCAGTCATTGGTTACAAATGATCGGGTAGATTTGGTTTTTGGACCCGTTTTCAGTGATGAATGTGAACAGGTGAAGCCAATTGCTGAAGCAGGAAAAATTCCATTCTTTTCACCAACAGCAACCGACGAATCACTCTATAAAAATTCGTCCTGGTTTTTCGGATTGAATCAAACTCTTGAAACACGTGGGAACAAGTCGGCTGAAGTAGCCTTGAAACTCATAGGCAAAAAACCTGTCCTTCAGGTTTTGCTTGTCGCAGAAGAAAATTCCGATGCCAGCACCATGGCAGATGCATTTGGTGCAAAACTAAAAGGTATTAAAGGACTTGATCTTAAAAAAGGGTATTACAAAGAAGGGACTTCTGATATCAGAAGATCGATTCCGGCTTTCAGGGACCAGAATGAAAAAGAAGATCCTGATGCTCCAACTGTAATTGACCTGATTTATGCGCCTGCATCCGGAATTGATCAGGTTGAAATGGTCGTTTCTCAGTTAAGCTATATGAAATTGTTTGGGACATATATCGGCAATACAGACTGGGATGTTAAGCGATTACTGAAAAACTACAGAACCCAGTTAAACGGGATGCTTATCGTCCGTGATTCGAACGTTGATACCACCCGGTTGGAAGTTAAATCCTTTTTTCAAAGCTTTCATCGGAAATTTAAAAAAAATCCGGATGAACTTGCCCTACGTGGAGCAGATGGGTTTTTAGTTATTAAAAGTTTATTGAAAAATAATCTGCTGAATCAAGCCGATTCGGATAATCTGATAAAAAAAATGCCAACCGTAAACGGCCTTCAGAGTGATATTTGGTTTGAAGGGAAGAGTTCAAACCAATCACTTGGGTATTTCAGAGTAATTGAAAATGAAATTGCACCGTATATTCAATGAGTGAATTTCTTCCAATCAATCAGTGGCCGGAAGGTGACCGGCCCCGGGAAAAATTGATTACAAAAGGACCTGAGAGCTTAAGTGATTCTGAACTGATTGCTATTTTGGTTGGAACCGGAAGTCAAAATAATTCTGCTCTCGACATTGCCCGTCAGATACTGAATGATTACGGAACTTTGTTTAAGTTCGGTCGGGCAAATCTGAGCGAACTGGTTTCAATTAAGGGAATTGGCGAAGCAAAGGCGATTACAATCCTTGCTTCGCTTGAACTCGGGAAAAGAGTTTCAATGTCACCGCCCGACAAAATGGTTTCGATTAAAAGCCCAGAAGATGTTTTCCAGTATTTTGGGTACCGCTATTCCGACTATTCCCATGAAGTTTTTTCTGTTTTGATGCTTGATACCGCAAACCAGGTTTTAAGCCATAAAGCTATATCTTCCGGAACCTTGAACCAGTCGTTGGCTCATCCGCGGGAAGTTTTCAAACCTGCTATTGACCAGAAAGCAAATTCAGTCATTTTAATGCACAATCACCCCAGCGGAAACCCGACTCCAAGTCAGGAAGACATCCGGTTGACTGAGAAAATGATAGAATCCGGAAAGATTTTAGGGATCTCAGTCCTTGATCATGTTGTAATTGGGGGTAAGAATTTCACATCTTTAGCCCAATTAGGTTATTTTGATGGGAAATAACTCCCACAAAAGGGTGAAAGTGGTTTGTTGTTCTTGACATTAAAAGACAGTAAAGTTATTTTTGTCGAGCAATTAATCCGTGTGAAAGAAACTATATTACTTAATGGAGATCTCCTGATGCGCAAAAACAGATCAATTTTTATGATTGGCTCTGCCCTCCTCCTTTCTGCAGTAGTTTTCTCGGGATGTACCAAGTATGCATCTCCTGAAGAACTGGCAGCTTTGGACGCCAAAACCGCTGAAATCAAGAAAATGAGAGAAGCGATTGCAACCTGTAACAATGATAATTCTGCTTTGAATTCACAAAATGCTGAAGCAGAATCAAACCTTAGAAAAGTTCAGGATGAAAAAGCCTTTGTTGAGAAGGGACTTGCTTCCTTCAATCCGGATGCATTTAAACCTGCTCCCCCCCCAGAAGACCCTAAAAAAGCCGGTAAGAAAAAGTAACAAGGCCCCCTTTAGATTTTAAGGAGTTTAAATAATGAAAAAAACCGCAATTCTCTCTATCGTAGCCCTCCTCGCTTTTTCTGTCAGCGCTTTTGCTCAGGAAAGAAAGGTTGAATTTGCAGATTGGGAAAAGCAGATTAAAGCTGCAGATTCCACTCTTAATGTACTAAAAGCCAAAGAAGCTGCTTGTAAGGAAGATGGTAAAAACCTGAAAGCCAAACTTGAGCAAACCAAGGCAAATATTGCCAAAACCGAAGAAGAAATTCTTGGTCTGGTTCAGGCGACCAAAGATTCCAAGGCCGCCTATGGAAAAGAACTTGATGCAATTGAAAACCGCATTAAACAACTTGCTGCTTTATCAAATGACGAACTTTTTGCACGCCGTGCAGAACTTGATGTTATTGAAGCTGACTTGAACAAACTCAGAATGAACAAACTCAGCTTGTTGTCAGAAAATACCCGTCGCATTGAAGGTATGGTTTCTCAAATTGACAAACTGCGTAAAGTTCAGCCTACTACCCAAACTTATACAGTTGGTACCTGGTCAAGAGATCGTGACTGCTTGTGGAATATTGCAAAGAAGAAAACCATTTATGATAACCCATTCAAATGGCCTTCTCTTTACAATGCAAACAAAGACAAAATCAAGGATCCTAACCTGATCTATCCTGGTCAGATTCTTACCATTCCGAAAGCTAACTGATAAAGAGCGGAATTTGAAACCTACAGTTTCTGTTTAAAGAAAAGCCCATTCATTAATGTGAATGGGCTTTTTTATTTTAAGGAAAAATGATTTTGCACATAAAAAAAATTGACCTCAGTTCAGTAAACCCAACCCAGGTTTTAGGTACAAGTGACCGAAACCTGAAAAGAATATCCTCCTTTTTTGAAAATGCTCAGATTTCGGTGAGAGGCACTCATGTTACCGTAAACGGTGAACTTGACGACATCAGAGCTATTGAAAAGGTTTTTTCTGAATTGTCTTTCATTGCAGGAAAACATGGTTTGGTAACTGAAGCAGACGTTTCGACCGTTTTAGATTTGGTTTCTGTTGGCAAAACGGTTACCCGTGATGATTTTGATAATGTTATTCTGTTTACACGGAATGAACCCATCAGGTGTAAAACTGAGGGGCAAAAAGAATATCTCAGAAAAATAGTTTCAAATGATATTGTTTTTGCAATTGGTCCAGCTGGAACAGGGAAAACATATCTTGCAGTGGCTGTAGCAGTAGCTGCCCTGAAAAACAGGGAAGTTACCCGGATTATCTTGGCTCGCCCGGCAGTTGAAGCTGGTGAAAGTCTTGGTTTTCTTCCGGGAGATATGAAAGAAAAAGTTGATCCATATCTGCGTCCGCTTTATGATGCATTGAATGATATGCTTCCGCCAGAAAAAGTAAAAGAGTATCTTGAAAAGGATATTATTGAAATTGCACCACTTGCTTTTATGCGGGGAAGAACGCTGAATAATGCATTTGTTATTCTTGATGAAGCACAAAACACGACACAAACCCAGCTCAAAATGTTTTTAACCAGGTTGGGACAAAATTCAAAGGCAATTATTACCGGTGATATTTCACAAATTGACCTTCCTGAAAAAACCGGTAGCGGACTCGTTCAGATTCAGTCAATATTGAATCATGTTGAAGGTATTGCTTTTCAGTATCTCGACAAAGCGGATGTGGTTCGGCATCGTCTTGTTAAAGAAATTATCAACGCCTACGAAACGTTTGAATCACGCCCGGAAAACATAAAGTCAAACGGAAAAAAGGGTTAACTTTGTTTCTGGTTGTTTTTTAACGGTAACATCCCCATTTTTACCGCAGATTAATCGCAATCATTAATCTCCATTTTTATTTGGCCGGCGCGCTTTTTCTGCATGCCGGTATTTACCTTTAGAGGAAAATCATGAAAAAAGTAGTAATCGTTTCTGCCGTAAGAACACCAATTGGTTCATTTCAGGGTATGTATAGTGAAATCACAGCAGTTGAACTTGGTGCAACTGCAATTAAAGGCGCTTTGGCAGCAATTAAACTTGATCCTGCTGAAGTTAATGAACTAATTCTTGGTAATGTTTTAACCGGGGGTGAAGGTCAGGCTCCGGCAAGACAGGCATCAATTAAAGCCGGTTTACCCACATCAGTAGAATGTACAACAATCAATAAAGTGTGCGGATCTGGTCTAAAAGCTGTCATGCTGGGTGCACAGGCAATTGCACTGGGTGATGCAGACGTTGTTATCGCAGGTGGCATGGAATCGATGACCAACGCACCTTATGTTCTTGATAAAGCAAGAGCAGGATACAGAATGGGCCATGCTCAAATGTTCGATACCATTTTACTTGATGGATTATTGAACCCCTACACGGGTGAACACATGGGCGTTCTTGCTGAATTGTGTGCAGATACTTGTAAAATTGACCGAAATGCCCAGGATGATCTTACCATCAGAAGTTACAAACTTGCACTTGAATCAATCGAAACCGGAAGGTTTAAAAACGAAATCGTTCCGGTTGAACTGAAGGATAAAAAGGGTAACGTTACTATTCTGGATACTGACGAAGAGCCAGGTCGTGTGAAATTCGATAAAATCCCATCGCTTAAACCTGTATTTAAAAAGGATGGAACGGTAACTGCTGCCAATGCATCGTCAATTAATGATGGTGCTGCTGCTTTGATTTTAATGTCAGAAGAAAAAGCAAAAAGTCTTGGCCTAAAACCACTTGCAACTATCCTCGCTCACGCTTCTGCAGCAAAAGCACCAGAATGGTTTACAACTGCTCCTGTTGATGTCATTCCAAAAACGTTAAAGAAAGCCGGACTAAAAACTGAAGACATTGACCTTTTTGAAATTAATGAGGCTTTTGCAGTCGTTGCGCTTGCTGCCAAAAATGAACTCGGGATTCCGCTTGAAAAATTAAATGTGAATGGCGGATCAGTTGCACTTGGCCACCCGATTGGGGCTTCAGGTGCACGCATTTTGGTTACTTTGATTCATGCCCTTCATACTTATAATAAAAAGAAGGGTATGGCTGCAATTTGTATTGGCGGTGGTGAAGCTGCCGGTTTGATTGTAGAGCGAAATTAACCCGGAGAAATCAATGAATCATTCCGCTATGGTAATTGGTGCTGGAACAATGGGTAATGGAATTGCACACGTTTTCGCCCAATCCGGTTATGAAGTAACTCTTGTCGATATAAAACAGGAGTTTTTGGATAAAGCGATCGGTACGATTTCTGGCAATCTGGACAGACAGGTAAAAAAGGGAAGTTTAACTGAAGCCCAAAAGGCCGAAACCCTTTCAAGATTATCAGTTTCAACTGACCTTCCTGCTTCAGCAAAAGGGAAAAACCTGATCATTGAAGCTGCAACTGAAAATCCGGAAATAAAAAAATCCATTTTTAAAACCTTGGATGAAAAAGCAGATCCTGAATGTATTCTTGCAACCAATACATCCTCTATTAGTATCACCCAAATTGCTGCTGTGACCAAAAGACCTGAACTGGTGATCGGTATGCACTTTATGAATCCCGTTCCGGTGATGAAACTGGTTGAGATCATTCGTGGATATTCAACCTCACAGAAAACCTTTGATCAGGTTAAATCCTGGTCAGAATCCCTTGAAAAAATTCCCGTTGAAGTAAATGATTCTCCGGGTTTTATTTCGAACCGGATTCTGATGCCCATGATCAATGAAGCGATCTTTACAGTTTATGAAGGCGTTGCATCTCCCGAAGCTGTTGATTCTATAATGAAGCTGGGGATGGCACACCCAATGGGTCCGTTGCAGCTTGCTGATTTTATCGGTCTTGATGTCTGTCTTGCCATTATGAATGTGCTTCTTGATGGTTTTTCTGATTCAAAATATCGTCCTTGTCCGTTATTGAAAAAAATGGTGGATGCCGGTCACCTTGGAAAAAAATCCGGTCGTGGCTTTTACACTTATTCCTGACCAGAACAAGCAAACCCTGAGGATAAAATGAATTTCAACCTGACCGAAGAACAACTCATGATCCGGGATACTGCCCGGCAATTTGCAGAAGAAGAACTGCTTCCCGGTGTTATTGACCGTGATGAACTTGAAGAATTTCCCCATGAACAAATCAGAAAAATGGGTGAATTGGGTTTTATGGGAATGATGGTTCCTGAACAATGGGGCGGTTCTGGCCTTGATGCCATTTCGTACGTGCTTGCCATGACAGAAATCAGCAAAATTGATGCATCTGCTGCGGTCGTCATGTCTGTAAACAATTCATTGGTTTGCTGGGGACTGAATGAATTTGGCTCAACCCTTCAGAAAGAAAAATATTTGAAACCATTGGCTTCCGGACAAAAACTGGGAGCTTTTGCCCTTTCTGAACCCAATGCCGGGTCTGATGCATCAAATCAGGCAACAGTTGCTGTAAGAAATGGTGAAAACTGGGTTATAAACGGTGCCAAGAACTGGATTACAAATGGTCAGAATGCAGATTTGTATCTGGTATTTGCATCCACTGATAAAGTGAATAAATCGCACGGAATTTCTTGTTTTGTAGTTGAAAAAAACGCACCTGGATTTTCTGTACTTAAAAAGGAAAGAAAGCTTGGAATCCGTGGTTCTGACACCTGTTCGCTTGGCTTTACGGATGTGGTTGTTCATCAATCAGCTATGATTGGCAAAGAAGGTGATGGATTTCGGATTGCTATGCAGTCGCTGGATGGCGGAAGAATCGGAATTGCCTCACAAGCACTTGGCATTGCAAAAGGTGCACTCGAAAGAGCACTGAATTACTCGAAAGAAAGAAAGCAATTCGGTCAGGAAATCAGTAACTTTCAGGCCATTCAATGGAAATTGGCGGAAATGGCCATGCAAACTGATGCAGCAGAACTTCTGATTATGCGGGCTGCATCAATGAAGGATGAACATAAAAAATACAGCCGTGAATCAGCCATGTGTAAATTATATGCCTCAAGAAATGCAGTTCAGGTTGCTCTTGAGGCCATACAAATTCATGGTGGCTATGGTTATGTGAAAGAATATCATGTTGAACGGATGCTTCGGGATGCAAAAATTACTGAGATTTATGAAGGAACTTCAGAGGTTCAGCATATTGTCATTGCCCGTGACCTTATTAAAAACGGGTATTAGGATAAGTCTGATTCTTGTGCCGGGAATTCTGGCACAAGGATGCGAATCGTTTAAACAGGTTGAAGCCTGCGATTTTGAAACAGATGCAATTGAAAATTTTTCAAAAACAAATCTTCAGGGTGTCATCCAACCTGGGGCAAAAGATGCTGATGACTGGCGGGTTAGTCCGGTTTATTCACAAAATGTGAGTGTAAGTCCAGCTTTTCCAAATCCTGCCAGAATTTCAATTATTTACCTGTCACTGGTTATCTATAATTCGGCAGGTGAAACACTTACCGATCTGGATATCATTGCAAAAGATTCAAATGGTAATTGGGTGAGTCTTATCCCACCATTGGGCAGGGCCAAATCAACTCCGGGAACTGGAACCTGGACCCTTCCGGTTGAACTTAGCCGGTTGAGTGCCCAGGGAACCCTTGGGTCAGTAGCAGGACTCCATCGCATTTACCTTGTAAAATATCCGATGGCAACTGATTTCTGTAATGACCTGATTTCGTATGGTGATATTTATATTAGTCCGTGAAAGTTAACTTGATGACTGAAATATTCGGGATTCTTGCAGGAATTTGCACAACGGTGTCTTTTATCCCCCAGGTTCTTCATATCAGAAAAACAAGGAATACAACTTCGATTTCGATGGGGATGTATATTGTTTTTTGTACCGGTCTTGCACTTTGGCTGCTTTACGGAATTCAAATTCAGGCAGTTTCAATTATTCTTGCCAACTCGGTTACCCTTGTTCTTGCCCTTTATATTCTGGTAATGAAATTTAAGCTGGGGTAGGAGAGTTACAAGTCGAGCGAAGCGAAGATCCCGAACGCTTTCGGGATGGTAAGTGGTAAGTGGAACGAAAACAACAATTTACAATGCTATAGTTTCAATGTGAATTAAGTTCCCCTCCTTTTCCAAAGGAGGGGTGGCGAAGCCGGGGTGCTTTTTTAGGATTAGGTTAGAAAACACTTTGCCAACGGAACAAGTGTTCGTTTTTAAATTAACTCAGTTTTTAAAGTCAGATACTAATTTCAGTAAACAAAAAAGTCCGCCATCTGGCGGACTTTTTTGTTAATCTGAAAAAGCAAGTGGCTTATTTGGTCAGAATCATTTTCCCTGATTTAACCTGATTTCCGAAAGTAACCCGGTAAAGGTAAGTTCCGGAAGTTAAACCCGAAGCATTGAAATCTACAGAAACTCTTCCTGCATCAACAACTTCATTTAAAATAACACCGGCATTTTGACCGAGGATATTAAAAATCTCAACTTTTGCAAGTCCTTTTTCTGGAACCGAAAAGGTGATTTTTGTAGATGGATTGAAAGGGTTCGGATAGTTTCCGGTCAATTCAAATGCTGAAGCTACAGCCGGTGTTTCCGAATCAAGAGATGAAATGCCAGAAATTGCAGCAGCTTCAGAAACTTCACAGGTGTAAGTTAAGCTTGTTGAATAGGCTCTATTGTAACCTGTTATTTGAATGTAAACAGTTGCAGCAGATGTTCCAGTATTGCTTACAGAAATATTTTCAACTGCTCCGGTACCATTTTCTGATTTTGTTATCAGTGTGCCTGCGCTGTTATAAACATAAAGATCATAATCTTTGGTTGATGGAGGAGTCATTTTCAATGTCATGACTTTTCCTGCACCAATTGAAGTTTTGAAATAATCCTTATCAGTAGTTGTCCCGATTTTTGCAGTAATTTTTACAGGAAGTGCAGGAATAACATTTGCAGTTCCTGTTGTACCGTTTGATTCAACTTCGGTGTAAGGTGTGAAGGTAGCAGGCGGAGGAGGTGTTACACTTCCGCCAACATTAACAGCAGCCCATGCATTGTTTACTGCTGTATATTCTGCAGAAGTTGCTCCATAAAGCTGGGAAGCAGCATTAAGGGTTGCAGTTCTTGCCCCGGCATAATTGGTTGATGAGGTCATGTAAGACGTCAGAGCAACATAAGCAATCCGGGCAGCTTTGGTAATTCCGATTCCGGTAACACTGTAAGCCGTTGATTTGTCATTTGTTCCCGATCCACCAACACTTAAAAGATAAAACCAGAAATTGGCAACACCAGAATTATAGTGAACACCACCATTATCGCCAGTACCGGTGTACCAATACGTTCCCTGGTAGGTATCAGGTTGCTGCCCTGAATTTGGGTTACTCATTGAACGAAGAGCATCGCCTGAGGTTGCTGGTGTATAGCAATCTTCGCCAATCAGCCAGTTGGCTGCTGTACCTTTTGCATAAAATTCAATTGCAGTTCCAAAAATATCAGACCATGCTTCATTCAAAGCACCAGATTCATTTTGGTAAGCAAGATTTGCTGAACGTTCAGTAACAGCGTGGGTAATTTCATGTCCTGCAACATCAAGGGTTACGAGCGGAGTGAATGTTGTTCCATCTCCATCACCGTAGGTCATTACAGATCCGTTCCAGTAGGCATTGTTATATCTTGTACTGTAATGAACGTAGGATTTGATAATAGCACCTGCGTTGTCAAAAGAATTTCTTCCCTGAGTATTTTTATAATAATCATACGTCCAGGATGCGCCATAGTGAGCATCTACGCCGGCTTTTTGAACGGTAGTGTTCCATACATTATCAGTATCAGTAAAAATAGCTGCGGAGGTATATGAGGTTTTATTATTCATATTGAAGGTTTGAACCTTCCGGTTCAGATCCCGCAAATAATAGGTTGACGAAACCAGATCAGTTCCAAGAGAAACTGTTCCACTATACAATGAAGTACCGGTGCCTGTAGCAGCTGTGGTGTGAATAGAGTTGTAAGAGTTAATTACATTTCCGGTTTTTGCATCAACATAAACAATCATTCTGGCCGGAGAATCACCGCCAATTTGAAGGGTCAGTTTCCAGGACAAACGGTAGTCGGAATTAAAATCACCGTTTACGGGAGCAAAAACGAGTTTGGCTACTGGTTTGTAAGATGCATTTGGGTTTTCTGTGGCTGATTTAAGTGCAGCTTCATCATCTGCGTTCAACCAGCTGTAAGGTTTATCATTGCCGGTAGTCCGGATTGCGATTTTTTCTGCTTCAGCAGCGGAGATTGAAAAGGATTCGTCAGCAATAACGTTTCTCAGTGTACCTGAAACGCTGTTAATTTCGCCGGAAAGTGTTCTGTGAACGATAACTTCACCACCTTCAACAGGTATTCCTTTAACAGATTGCTGCAGGCGGGAGTGAACCATATTCCCACTTTTTTGAGTGGATAATTCTGAAATTTCAGTGGTTTCTTTGAGTCCGTAGGCTTTACTTAATAATTCAGGAAGTGCTTTATCTGAAGCAGTTGACCAGGATGATTGTGGTTTCAACCAGATCGTGTTGCCATCGGCATCGGTTTCAAGTGCGGCGGCAGCTTCACTTATTTTTCCGGCAGATTTTAACTGTTGACCAAAAGAGGCCGAAGCAATTAATAGCAAAGAAGTACTGATAACGGTAAGTTGTAAGCGATTTGTCATCAACAATAGTCTCCATATAGATGTTGGAAATGTCGGACAATCCTTCCATTGAAACTCCTCCAAGAGCAATGTCAGAAAATGTCACCTTACTTGTTTAGTTTAATAATCGAAAAACATTAATTAGTTAATACGTCATTAAATTAAGGTTGTAAAACTATGGCACTATAAGAGAATATGCAAAAGTGGGCGGATAAGATAATAGTAAATTAATCAAAATGTCACTATATGTCAAAATAAACACTAAATAGTATTATATAGTTAACAAATGGGGGGTTGTCGCAGAATAGTTGGTGGATTGGGTGTTTTGCGAAATAAAAAAAGCCGGCTGGCATCTTGGCATACCAACCGGCTAGTTTTTGTTTGCTCTTGGAGGAGTTTCAGTATTTCTGACGAGTGATACGGAAATGGGTTCTCCTTTGTTTCAATTTATTATTGTGTCGTTTTAATTATTAATAAACAGGTCTGACCAAATAGGGAATCGGATCTTCAACTTCTGCCTGTCTGAACCCTCTTAATCTGAGCGCACAGGAATCACAAATTCCACAGGCTTTCTCTTCTGATTGGTAACATGACCAGGTTAGATTGAGTGGGGCATTGAGTTCAAGGCCTCTTTTAACAATTTCAAACTTTTTCATTGTTATAATGGGCGTCTTAATGTGGATTTTAGAATCAGGCTTGGTTCCCAGTTCAACCATTTTTTCATATTGGACAAAAAACTCTTTTCTACAATCCGGATATCCGCTGGAGTCTTCCTCAACCGCACCAATATAGATGGCATGGGCGTGAATGACTTCAGCCCACGAAACTGCAATACTCAGAATGTTGGCGTTTCTAAAGGGAACATAACTGGATGGAATTTCCTGATTCTGTAAATCAGCTTTTGTGACTTCAATGTGGGAATCTGTGAGTGATGATCCACCTATTTTTACCAAATGCTGTATGTCGGTAACCAGTCTGTGTTTGATTTGATAATGGTCAGCGATTTCTGTGAAAGCTTTTAATTCACGCTTTTCGGTTCTTTGTCCGTAATTGACGTGGAGAAGACAGGGCTCAAAACCAGCAGCAAGCGCCTCCGCCAGGGTTACACAACTATCCATTCCGCCTGAAACCAGGATAACGGCTTTCTTTTTCATATTCGATTACCTGAAAATTTAAAAATTGAAGATATAAAGGTACGGATTAGAATAATCTGAGTCATCTTTCGGGATGAAACTGGATTAATTCAACAGAATTTCCGAAAATTGAATTATTAAATAATTAAAGAACCACGGCTATGACTTTTAAAACGACCTCCATTCCGGGCATTGTGATCATCGAACCTAAAGTATTTGGTGATTCTCGTGGGTTTTTTCTGGAAAGTTTTCACAAAGAACGTTTTGCACAGCATGGAATCACCGAAGATTTCGTCCAGGACAACGTCAGCAGATCTTCAAAAGGGACACTTCGTGGACTCCATTATCAACTGGATCCCAATGCTCAGGGAAAATTGGTAAGAGTTTCAGTTGGTGAAGTTTATGATGTGGCCGTTGACATCAGAAAAGGGTCGCCAACTTACGGGAAATATTTTGGAATGATCCTTTCTGAAGAAAATAAAGCCATGATGTACGTTCCGGCCGGATTTGCTCATGGATTTATTGTTCTTTCTGAAACGGCTGAGTTTACCTACAAATGCACCAATTATTATGCACCGCAAAGTGAAAAGTCTCTGCTCTGGAACGATCCGGAAATAGGAATTGAATGGCCCATGCAGCCTGATCTGAATTTAATTTCCGGAAAAGACAAAGCCGCATCATTTCTTAAAGATGCAGATATCAATTATATCTGGAAAGCCTGATGAACGGACTTATTTCAATTTTCGAAGGATTTTCATTTTCCCAGAATATCAATCTTTCTCTTGATCCTGTTCCGGGAGATCTAAACCGGAATTTTCTCGAAGCTGATATTATGCTGATGCCGGGAAATCTGGTTTTCAATGTTGCCGGATCAAAAGGCTGGGATCAGGTGTTACCTTTTTTTGGTCCTGATGGGGTAACGTCAATGAGCCTGAAAGAGTCCGGAATCAAAACGGATGGCATTTATTATCTGAATATGGAAGGTCCGGCAGAAAAAAAAATCGTTCCGTTTATGATTATTTCTGATTCCGAATCTGATCATGTCCCCTCCAATCTCTATCTGGTTCAGCCGGCAAATACAATTACCCAGCCAAATGGATTTCAGCTATCACCTGCATTTAAAGCAATATCTGCTTCAAAATGGACCCGGTTTTCTCCCGGACTTGGCCCCAACCAGTCGTTTCAGGTCAAAACCAAAAAAGAAAAAATTGTTTCTCTCACCTTTTCTGATGCTATTTCATCCAACTCCTTCAAATTCAATTGGGAATTTTTGCCAACTGTTTGAAAATTGGTACACTTTTGGCACATAAGTCCGCCAGCAAATTTCATGTAACACTTTGACAGACTTTCTGACATCGTGACAATAAACGAGAGGACGACTTATGGCAAAAAAAGAAAAACTGGTTTCAGAAACCGGTGAAATATCAATCCACACCGAAAACATCCTTCCTATCATTAAAAAATGGCTGTATGCTGATCACGAAATATTTCTCCGTGAATTGGTTTCAAACGGCGTCGATGCCATTTCCAAATTAAAGCATCTTGCTTCACTTGGTGAATACTCGGGTGACGTAACCGGCAAGGTTACCGTTACTTTTGACAAGGATAAAAAAGAAATCTGTGTTAAAGATGATGGAATCGGAATGACAGCCGAAGAAATCAAAAAGTACATCAACCAGATTGCCTTTTCCGGTGCTGAAGAATTCGTTGCAAAATATAAAAAAGACGATGCCAACTCAGGCATTATCGGTCACTTCGGGCTGGGATTTTATTCTGGTTTTATGGTTTCGGAAAGTGTAGAAATTCACACCAAATCTTACACAGGTGCACCTGCAGCTCATTGGACATCTGACGGAAGCACAAAGTTTACCATTGATGCTTCCGATAAAAAGGAACGTGGAACTGAAATTATCCTTCATATTGATAAGGACAATGAAGATTTTCTCGAAACCGGAAAAATCAGAGAAATCCTGACCAAATATTGCCGTTTCCTGCCTGTTGAAGTTGAGTTCGATGGTCAGATTATCAACGATACCCATCCGACCTGGATCAAAACACCTTCTGAAGTCAAGGATGAAGAGTACAAAGATTTTTATCAGAAACTCCATGGTTTTGGTCCGGAACCCCTGTTCTGGATTCACCTGAATGTGGATTATCCTTTCCGTTTAACCGGGATTTTATACTTCCCGAAGATTATGCACGAAATGGACATCAACAAAGGCCAGATCCAGCTTTATTGCCAGCAGGTTTATGTTTCAAACAATGTGAGTGATATTCTGCCTGAGTTTTTAACCCTACTCAGAGGGGTTATTGATTCACCTGATATTCCGTTGAACGTGAGCAGAAGCTTTCTGCAGAGTGACCGGAATGTAAAGAAGATTTCGAGCCACATTACCAAAAAAATTGGTGATAAACTGAATGAACTTTACAACAATGATCGTGAAAACTATGAGAAATACTGGAAAGATATTTCTCCGTTTGTGAAGTACGGCATGGTTACCGATGAGAGTTTTCTTGACCGGGTTCAGGATGTTGCCTTACTTGAAAAAACAGATGGCGGTTTTACTTCCATTAAAGAATATGTGGAAGAGAACAAAGAATCCAACAAAGGTGAAGGAGATAAAACCATTATTCTCTACACCAATGACAAGAATAAGCAGGCAACT
The DNA here is from genome assembly GCA_017303995.1 of Bacteroidota bacterium. GTDB lineage: Bacteria > Bacteroidota > JABWAT01 > JABWAT01 > JABWAT01 > JAFLBE01. The sequence continues at coordinate 15,546 of JAFLBE010000071.1, forward strand.
TATCTCGATCAGGTTAAGGAAAAAGGACTTAAAGCCGTTATTCTTGATCACCTGATTGATAATCACTTCATTTCAATGGTTGAACGTAAACGGTCTGATATCAAGTTTGTCCGGGTGGATTCAAACACCGTTGACAAACTGATCAATCCGAATGCTATTACGGTTGAAGTGAATAAAGAGCAGGCTGAAGTTCTTGAGAAAGTTTTCAAGGGTGCGATCAACAACGAAAAAGTAAAAATTTCTGTTGAAAACCTGACCGCAACTGATATTCCCGGTAAAATTATCGTTTCAGAAGAAAGCCGCCGGTTGAAGGAAATGATGCGTACCATGACCATGATGCAGGGTGATAAATCAGTTGATGATATGTTTGACGAATCCACTCTTGTGGTTAACGTAAACAATGATCTGGTTAGAAAAATCCTGATCATGGAGCCAACCCGTCCTGAGCTTGTGAAAGAACTTGCAGAACATATCTGGGATCTTGCTTCTATGGGACAGGCACCGCTCAACGGACCCCGCATGAGTGCCTTCATGAAAAGAATGAACAAACTGATGGCGCTGATAAGCTGAAATCAGTGACAAGGGACATGTGACATGTGACAACAAAAAGGGGCTGTCTCAAAAGGGGTAGCCCCTTTTTTATTATAATTTCTAAATACAATATAAACAAATAGTTAGGTATTGAAATACAAGCAAAGGAGTTGTAAATTTGTAACAAGAGATTGTAA
>JAFLBE010000072.1 GCA_017303995.1 Bacteroidota bacterium
CAAGACCGTCTTTTGCAAGAACTGTGGTAATTGCAGCTGTTAACGTTGTCTTGCCGTGATCGACGTGACCGATGGTGCCAATATTGACGTGCGGTTTACTTCGGTCGAATTTTTCTTTTGCCATGAGCTAAACTCCTTGCGTTCTATAAATAATTAATCAGGCGTCGATGGGCTTTTTGCCACTCTTTTCAACGACTTGTTCGGTAATGGATCTTGGTACTTCAGCATAATGATCGAAAGTCATGGTATAAATCGCACGACCTTGAGTCATTGAGCGCATCGTAGTGGCGTAGCCGAACATTTCGGATAGTGGCACCATTGATTTTACTACTTGAGCATCATTTCTTGAAGCAATTCCTTCAATTCTTCCGCGGCGTGAATTAAGGTCACCCATAATATCGCCCATGTATTCTTCAGGCGTTACAACTTCGACCGAAAAAATCGGTTCGAGAAGAATCGGAGTTGCTTTACGGCAACCAGCTTTTACAGCCATTGAACCGGCAATTTTAAATGCCATTTCAGAGGAGTCAACCGGGTGAAATGATCCGTCAAATAATTTGACCTTCACATCGACCAGAGGATAACCGGCAAGAACACCAGTTGTAAGTCCTTCTTTTACGCCTTCTTCAACTGGCTTGATATATTCACGAGGAATAGCACCACCAGTAATAGCATTCGTAAACTCAAAACCTTTACCAGTCTCATTAGGCTCAACTTCTAACCAAACGTGTCCAAATTGACCCTTACCACCAGACTGACGGATAAATTTACCTTCAATTTGGGTTTTGGATTTAATCGTTTCTCTGTAAGCAACCTGCGGTTTACCAACATTGGCATCAACTTTGAATTCACGACGTAACCGATCGATAATGATCTCGAGGTGAAGTTCACCCATACCTGCGATCAGGGTTTGTCCTGTTTCTTCGTCTGTAGAAACGCGGAACGTTGGATCTTCATCGGATAATTTGCCAAGTGATTCAGACAGCTTGTCATAATCAGCCTTGGTTTTTGGTTCGATTGCAATCTGAATAACCGGCTCAGGAAAAATCATTCTTTCAAGAACAATTTGAGCTGCATCATCACAAAGCGTATCACCAGTTCTTGTGTTTTTCAAACCAACGGCAGCAGCAATATCACCAGCATAAACTGCTGAAATCTCTTCACGGTGGTTGGCATGCATCTGAAGAAGACGGCCAATTCGTTCTTTTTTTCCGGTGGTTGTGTTTGTTACATAGGAACCGGAGGCAAGAACGCCTGAATATACACGAAAGAAGGTTAACTTACCTACAAACGGGTCAGTCATAATTTTAAATGCAAGGGCAGAGAACTTTTCCTTGTCATCTGGTGCACGCTCAAGATGAATAGAGTGATCATCAACATCGTGTCCAGCAATTGCACCAACATCAAGCGGAGAAGGCATATAGTCAATAATTGCATCCAACAGAGCCTGAACGCCCTTATTCTTAAAGGAAGATCCGCAAAGAACCGGAACAATTTTATTTGCAATAGTCGCTTTGCGAATAACAGCTTTGATTTCATCAGCCTGTAATTCTTCGCCATTCAGATACTTTTCAAGAAGTGTATCATCCTGCTCAGAAACCGACTCAAACAGATTTATTCTCCATTTGTCGGCATCTTTTTTCATTGATGCAGGGATATCGATAAAATCAAAAGTAGTACCGTTGGTCTCTTCGTGATAGATGATCCCCTTGTTTAAAACAAGGTCAATAATACCATTAAACAATTCACCCATTCCAATAGGAATCTGAATCGGAACAGCATTAGAACCCAATCTTTCACGAATCATACTGATTACGTTATAATAATCAGCACCGACACGATCCATTTTATTCACATAAGCCATGCGTGGAACACTGTACTTGTCAGCTTGTCTCCATACCGTTTCAGACTGAGGCTCAACGCCACCAACCGAACAGAATGTAGCAACTGCTCCATCGAGAACACGAAGTGAGCGTTCAACTTCTACAGTAAAATCAACGTGACCAGGAGTATCAATAATGTTAATGCGGTGATCATGCCAAAAGGCAGTAGTAGCAGCAGAAGTAATGGTGATACCACGTTCCTTCTCTTGCTCCATCCAGTCCATAGTGGCAGCACCATCATGAACTTCACCGATTTTGTGTAATTTACCGGTGTAATACAGAATACGCTCAGTTGTGGTCGTTTTACCGGCATCAATGTGAGCCATGATTCCGATATTTCTCGTCTTATCCAGACTAACCAATCTCGACATCTAAATCTCTATCTCAATTAATAATTACAATAACACAGACTACCAGCGGAAATGCGCGAAAGCCTTATTGGCTTCAGCCATCCGGTGAGTATCGTCTTTCTTTTTAATTGCACTACCTTCATTGTTGGCAGCAGCAATCAATTCATTTGCAAGCTTTGATGACATGCTTTTATCAGACCGGGATCTTGAGTAGTTCAAAATCCACCTGATTGCCAAAGCCTGACGACGCTCAGAGCGAACTTCAGTTGGAACCTGGTAAGTTGCACCACCCACACGACGGGAGCGAACTTCAATCATCGGAGAAACATTTGCTACTGCTTTTCTGAACACATCGATTCCGGGATTTTTCGTCCGGCTTTCGATAAGCTCAAGCGTATCATAGAAAATCTTTTCTGATTGTGATTTCTTGCCCTGATACATCATATTATTGATGAACTTGGCAACGAGCAGGTCTTTGAAAACCGGATCTGCAGACACATGTCTTTTTTCAGCGCGTTTACGTCTCAACGTATCACCTATTCACTATTTAATTACTTGGATTTTGGTCTCTTGGCACCGTACTTGGAACGGCTTTGTCTGCGGTCATTTACACCGGCAGTATCAAGAGAACCTCTTACAATGTGGTAACGAACACCCGGAAGATCCTTTACCCGGCCGCCACGAATCAGAACAATCGAGTGTTCCTGAAGATTGTGACCTTCGCCCGGGATATAGGCAATTACTTCAAAGCCGTTTGTTAAACGAACTTTAGCCACTTTGCGCAGAGCAGAGTTTGGCTTCTTAGGTGTTGTTGTGTAAACACGGGTACAAACCCCGCGACGCTGCGGACAGGAAGATAGCGCTGGTGACGCTGTCTTGTAAACCTTAGCAGAACGTCCTTTTCTTACTAATTGCTGAATCGTTGGCAATGTTAGTCTCCCCTTTTACAGGCTCTTTCTAAAAATGAGCCTCGAAATTACAACCAAATCTTTTCTTTGTCAAGAACAATAATACAATTCTGCACAATTACTTCTGTAAAAGTGTAGTGCCGGAGGCCAAGGTCCAATTTCAATGAAGAAAATGAACCAAATGGTAATCCGCGAACAGGTGGTAGTTTAAATAACTACCACCTGGCCGGCATCAAACGATCGGATTTTCTTTTTTATCTGACTCTGCAGTAACCTCTGAAACAGCTTCCGGCTCAGGTGCAGGAGCACCCAAACGAATGGATTGGTATCGGCGTAAACCAGTACCAGCCGGTATCAAATGTCCTACAATGATATTTTCTTTCAAACCAAGCAGATAATCTGTTTTACCTGCAATTGCGGCATCAGTAAGAACTTTTGTTGTTTCCTGGAAGGATGCAGCAGAGAAGAAGCTTTCTGTTGACAGAGAAGCAGAGGTAATACCCAAAAGAATCGGCTGAGAAGTAGCGGCATTAGCATCTCTCACTTCAACTTCAGTTTTACCTTTCCGCTTCAGCTCAAGGTTAGTTTCCCTGAGTTTACGCCTTGGAATAAGCGCCCCGTTAATTAATTTGGAGTCCCCTTTTTCCATAACAATAACTTTGTCAATAAGTTCATTGTTTGCTTCCATTAAGCGGATGCGGTCAATCTGGTCACCTTCTAGATAGAATGTATCACCTGGATCAACAACAATTTCTTTTTGAAGCATTGGACGTACAATAGTCTCAATATGCTTGTCGTTAATTTTCACACCCTGTAAACGATACACGGCCTGAATTTCATTAACAAGATATTCCTGAACTGCATTTGGACCCTTAATCCGGAGAATATCTGCCGGAGAAATTGCACCATCTGTAATTCGCTCACCTGCTCTAATAAAATCATTTTCCTGAAGGAGAATGTGTTTAGAGAACGGAACAAGGTATTTTCTTTGCTCTTCAGTTTCTCTGGCGGTAATAATCATTTCACGTGCACCACGACGGGAAACACCAAACGATACATAACCGTCAATTTCTGAAATAATTGCAGGATCCTGTGGATTTCTGGCTTCAAACAATTCTGTTACACGTGGAAGTCCACCTGTAATATCCTTGGTTTTGTTTGTTTCCCGAGGAATTTTAGAAATGATTTGTCCGGATTGAACATTATCACCATCCTGAACCGTCATGTGGGCACGGTTTGGAATATGATAAGTTGCTTTCAGGTCATTACCATCATAAATAAGGATGGAAGGTGAAAGTGTACGGTCCTTGGAATCGGAAATTACGATTTCAACGTGACCCGTTTGCTCATCAGCTTCCTCTTTTGCAGTAACACCCATTTTGATGTCTTTAAAGGAAACACGACCGCTGAATTCAGAAATAATTACAGCATTGTATGGATCCCATTCAAAGAGGGCTTCATCCTTGCGTACAGGTTTGCCATCTTCAAGACGTACTTTTGCTCCATAAGGAACATTATATTTAGTAAGTATATGACCGAAGCTATCAGCAAGCTGAATAACACCGTTTCTGGTAATTGCAATAAGCAATTCTTCTTCGCCATTGTCATACATTACAGTTCTGAGGCCATCATATTTCACAACGCCATCAAATTTAGCTTTAATAAGAGATGAATCAGTAATCCGGCTCGCAGCACCCCCGATGTGGAAGGTACGAAGTGTAAGCTGTGTTCCAGGCTCACCAATTGATTGGGCAGCAATAACACCAACAGCTTCACCCTTTTCAACCAGCTTGCCGGTTGCAAGGTTTCTGCCATAGCACAAAGCACATACACCACGCTTAACTTCACAGGTAAGAACCGAACGGATCATGACACTTTCCAAGGCGGAATTGTCAATTCTTACTGCAAGTTCTTCGTCAATCAACTGACCTTCACTGATCAGCAATTCATTTGTGATCGGGTCATAGACATTATTCAGCGCAACACGACCAAGTGCACGATCAGACAACGGTTCAACAATATCTTCTCCATCTTTTAGCGGGATAACATTGAGACCGTGAACGGTACCGCAATCATAGTCAGTGATAATTTCATCCTGAGCAACGTCAACAAGACGGCGTGTAAGATAGCCAGCATCAGCTGTTTTAAGAGCAGTATCGGCGAGACCCTTACGGGCACCGTGAGTTGAAATAAAGTATTCAAGTACTGACAGACCTTCGTGGAAGTTGGAAATAATCGGATTCTCGATAATTTCACCAACACCACCTGACATGGATTTCTGAGGTTTTTGCATCAAACCCCGCATACCAGCAAGCTGACGGATCTGATCTTTAGATCCCCGTGCACCTGAGTCAGCCATCATAAATACAGAGTTGAAACCGTCTTTGTGAACACTAAGTTTGTTGAAGAGTGAACTAGCAACCATGTTAGTTGCACGTGACCATTCATCAATTACTTTGTTATAACGTTCACTGTTTGTAATAAAACCTTGTTGATACTGGTCTTCAAACTCATCAACAAGCTTTTGGGTTTTCTCAATAATTGCCCATTTGTCTTCAGGAATGATAATATCATCAAGAGAAATGGAAAGTCCACCCATCATAGCATGTTTAAATCCAAGATCTTTCAAAGCATCAAGGAAATAGGCAGTTTTCAGCGGTGTTGATTTACGGAATGAATCAGAAATGATCTGGATAACCCGCTTCTTGCTGATCACTTCATTAATATAATCCATCTCATCTGGGAGAATATGATTAAATAATACCCGGCCCGGTGTGGTAGGAATACGTTTTCCTCTGTGGCGGTACTGGATATTGGCATGAAGAGAAACAATACCATTTTCATAAGCTGCAACTGTTTCTTCATAACTGCTGAATGCCATACCTTCACCCTTGTCACCTTTACGGGACTTGGTGATGTAGTAAATACCCAAAATGATATCCTGTGAAGGAACCAAAATCGGGGCACCACTTGCAGGAGAAAGAATATTGTGGCTTGAAAGCATCAGAAGCTGAGCTTCCAATTGTGCTTCATAACTTAGAGGAATGTGAACTGCCATCTGATCACCGTCAAAGTCGGCGTTGAAGGCGGTACAAACCAATGGGTGCAGCTGAATAGCTTTACCTTCAATCAGTTTCGGCTGGAAGGCCTGAATACCAAGTCGGTGAAGTGTTGGCGCACGGTTGAGCATGATTGGGTGACCGTCAATAACCTTTTCAAGGATATCCCAAACTTCAGGTCCCTTTTTCTCAACAACTTTTTTAGCTGACTTAACGGTTTTCACATAACCGCGTTCAATCAGTTTACGAATGATAAAAGGTTTAAAGAGCTCAACGCCCATATCCTTTGGAAGTCCGCACTCATGAAGCTTTAGTTCTGGCCCAACAACAATAACCGAACGACCGGAATAGTCAACCCGTTTACCGAGAAGGTTCTGACGGAAACGACCTTGTTTACCCTTCAGCATATCGCTGAGAGATTTAAGTGCACGGTTTCCATCTGCACGAACAGCATTTGATTTTCTGGAGTTATCGAACAGAGAGTCAACTGCTTCCTGCAACATCCGCTTTTCATTGCGAAGGATAACTTCAGGAGCTTTGATATCAATCAGTCTTTTCAGACGATTGTTACGAATAATCACACGACGATATAAATCGTTCAGATCTGATGTTGCAAAACGGCCACCTTCAAGCGGAACCAACGGGCGAAGTTCAGGAGGAATAACCGGGACAACCCGCATGACCATCCACTCCTGACGATTTTCCATTTTCGTTTCTGCCGGACGGAAAGCTTCTACAACCTTCAATCTTTTGAGTGCTTCAAGTTTACGCTGAGAAGAAGTCTCAGTTAAAACCTGATGGCGAAGGTGAATTGCAAGTTCTTCGATGTTGACATTCGCCAGCATCATTTCAACTGCATCACCGCCCATTTTGGCAATAAATTTATTTTCGTCTCTGTCATTCAGATCCTGATTTCCATGAGGAAGTCCGTCAAGCACTTCATAATACTGTTCTTCGGTAAGAAGTGTATTTTTGGTCAGACTGCTTGCACCTGGTTGGATAACTACAAAAGATTCGTAATAAATTATCTTTTCAAGTTCTTTTGATGAAAGTCCAAGAATATATCCGATTTTATTCGGAAGAGATCTGAAATACCAGATGTGAACAATAGGTACTGCAAGGGAAATATGTCCCATGCGTTCCCGACGAACACTTTTCTGAGTTACTTCAACACCGCAACGGTCACAAATGATACCCTTATAACGGATTCTTTTGTATTTTCCGCAATGACATTCCCAGTCCTTAATAGGACCAAAAATCTTTTCGCAGAACAAACCGTCTTTTTCAGGACGGAAGGTACGGTAATTAATGGTCTCAGGCTTTAAAACTTCGCCATGTGACCGTGAAAGAATGGATTCCGGGGAAGACAGACTGATGCTGATCTTCCGGAAATCTTTTTTAAACTGTGATGTTGGTGTATATGCCAATTTGAACTCCAAAAATTCCTGTTAGTTATATTCCTGACCGGTTTAAGATCAGTCGATATTAACTTCCAAACCAAGACCCTGCAATTCCCTGATGAGTACATTAAAGGACTCAGGCGTACTGGGTTCAGGCAGATTTTCACCTTTGACAATGGCCTCATAAACTTTAGAACGGCCAGACACGTCATCGGATTTAACTGTCAGAATTTCCTGGAGGACGTTAGCGGCACCGTATGCTTCAAGTGCCCATACTTCCATTTCTCCAAAACGCTGACCGCCAAACTGAGCTTTACCACCCAAAGGTTGCTGGGTAATAAGCGAGTAAGGTCCGATTGACCGCGCGTGAATTTTATCATCAACCAAGTGAGATAATTTCAGCATATAAAGAATTCCAACTGTAACTTCAGAATCAAACTTTTCGCCGGTTCTTCCGTCACGCAGAGGAGCTTTACCGCTGGTATTCACACCGGCTTCTCTCATGAATGAGTGTACTTCTTCGAAAGTAGCACCATCAAAAATCGGAGTGGCAAATTTGACACCCAATTTTCTTCCGGCCCAACCGAGAGAAGTTTCATAAATCTGACCAAGGTTCATCCGTGAGGGTACGCCAAGCGGATTAAGAATAATATCTACAGGTAAGCCATCATCCATGAAAGGCATGTCTTCAACAGGCACAATCTTGGATACAACCCCTTTATTTCCGTGACGACCCGCCATTTTATCACCAACTGAAAGCTTGCGCTTTTTGGCAACATAAACTTTGGCGAGCTGAACAATACCCGGAGGCAACTCATCACCAACCTGAAGTTTGAACTTTTCTCTCTTGTGGAGGTCGTCAATTTCTTCAAGTTTTCTTGTGTAATTATAGACAAGAACCAGGAAAGTCTCGTTGATATCTTTGTTATCAGTAAATTCAGACTGAAGATCAAGATCTGCAATTACATCTGGATTATTGAAGTGTTCAGCTGTGAAAGTAACCCCTTTTTTAACAAGGGTTTCACCGGTTTTGAGGTAAACTCCAACCGATTTTTTACCAGCAAGCAGATCTGTGAGTTTTTCACCCATCTGGCTTTGAACATTCTTCAAGCTTTCAACATGTTGAAGTTCAATGCGCTCCAACTTGTTTTTTTCTTCCTTTTTGGCAATCGCATCTTTTTTCTTGCGGGAAAATAATTTAGTACCAATTACGATTCCCTTTAAGCCCGGAGGAGCTTTCAGTGAAGCATCTTTAACATCGCCAGCCTTATCACCAAAAATTGCTCTGAGCAGTTTTTCTTCAGGTGTCGGATCGGTTTCACCCTTAGGTGTAATTTTACCGATAACAATATCACCATCATAAACTTCTGCACCGATACGGATTATTCCGTTTTCGTCAAGATTACGGGTTGCATCTTCGGATACGTTTGGTATTTCACGTGTTAATTCTTCTTCGCCACGTTTAGTATCACGAACCTGAAGTTCGAATTCTTCAACGTGGATGGAAGTAAATACATCTTCAGCGACCAAGCGTTCTGAAATAATAATAGCATCTTCAAAGTTATATCCACGCCATGGCATGAATGCAACCAGAATATTACGTCCCAAAGCCAATTCACCCAATTCGGTAGACGATGAATCAGCTAAAACATCCCCTTTTTTAACTTTTTGACCTGGTTTTACAACCGGGCGTTGGTTAATACAGGTATCCTGATTCGTTCTGTGGAATTTCAGCAGACGGTAACGGGTAATTGAATCATCAGCAAAGGTTGGATCAAAATTGTTGACCATTTTATTGTATTTAATATGAACTTCATTAGCGTCCACATAAATAACCTGGCCTTCACCTTCAGCAACAATAATTGCTTTGGAATCACGTGCAACTTTTGCTTCCATTCCCGTTCCGACAATCGGACTTTCAGGACGAAGTAATGGCACAGCCTGACGTTGCATGTTCGAACCCATGAGGGCACGGTTAGCATCATCATGCTCAAGAAAAGGAATCAGAGAAGCTGCAGCAGAAACGATCTGGTTTGGTGCAACGTCCATGAGTTCAACATCACCGGGAATAACAACGGGGAAGTCACCTCTAAGACGGCATTTTACTTTTTCGCCTTTGAACATACCATCATGTTCTATAGCTACGTTTGCCTGAGCAATTGTACGTTCTTCTTCTTCTTCTGCATCCAGATACTGAATGTTATCAGAAACTTTTCCGGCGGTAACTGTACGGTAAGGCGTTTCGATAAAACCGAAATCATTCACTTTTGCATAAATACAAAGTGATGAAATAAGGCCGATGTTCGGACCTTCAGGGGTTTCAATCGGGCAAAGCCTACCATAGTGGGTGTAGTGAACGTCACGGACTTCAAATCCTGCACGATCACGGGTAAGTCCACCGGGTCCAAGGGCAGAAAGCCTCCTTTTGTGGGTCAGTTCCGCAAGCGGATTTGTCTGATCCATAAACTGGCTTAGCTGATTGGTTCCGAAAAATGCATTGATAACGGATGAAACCGTTCTTGCATTTACGAGATCCTGAGGTGCAAATGATTCATTGTCACGCAGGTTCATCCGTTCCTTGATGGTACGGGCCATACGGGCAAGGCCAACACTAAACTGTCCGGCAAGTTGTTCTCCGACAGTACGGACGCGACGATTTCCCAAGTGATCAATATCATCCAATGTTTTATTGCCGTTTTTCAGGTCAATAAGATAATGGATAATTGAAATAATATCTTCACGGGTAAGAACAGTAACATCAATAGGGATATTCAATCCCAGTTTTTTGTTGATTCTATACCGGCCAACATCGCCAAGGTCATACCGTTTTGGACTGAAGAACAGTCTTTCAATAACGTTTTTGGCGGTTTCAAGGTCAGGTGCATCACCAGAGCGAAGTTGTTTGTAAATGTGATCAAGAGCAGATTCTTCATTGTAAGTTTTATCTGCATTTATTGTATTTACAATTACTTTTAGTTCTTCAGCTTTATCTGATCTGAGAAATTTAAGAGTGGTGGTTCCGGAGGCCTTAACTTCAGCAATCAGATCTTCTGAGAGAGCGGTTTTGGTATCCAGGATAACTTCACCGGTTTCCTGATCAATAACTTCTGTAATAACCATACGGTCAATATACAGAGAAAGATCAGCCTTCTTTACTTCAACGGATTCAACTAAGCCGAATAATTCATAAATGGCTTCATTTGTTGGATAACCGAGAGCACGGAGAAGAGTTGTGATGTGAAATTTCTTTTTCCGATCGATGTAGGCAAACATGATATCATTTACATCTGTTGTAAACTCAACCCATGAGCCACGGAACGGAATAATACGGGCACTAAAAAGTTTAGTCCCGTTCGGGTGAACAGATTCACCAAAGAATACACCCGGGGATCTATGAAGCTGGGAAACAATAACCCGCTCAGCACCATTAATAATAAAGGTGCCCTTTTCAGTCATATAGGGCAGGTTTCCAAGGTAAACTTCCTGTTCAATAGTATCGATATAATCGTTACTATTTCCAGATTCATCTTTAGTAGAAAGACGAAGTTTAGCTTTCAGAGGAACAGCATAAGTTAAACCACGTTCAATACATTCCATTACAGAATACTTTGGTTTATCAACGTAGTATTCTACAAATTCAAGAATGTAGTTTTCACGATTATCAAAAATTGGAAAGTTTTGTAGAAATACCTTTTGCAATCCGGAAATTTTCCGGCGTTCAGGAGGAAGTTCATCCTGAATAAATTGTTTAAAGGAATCTACCTGAATACTGAGAAGGTCCGGGAATTCGGCGGACAACTCAATACGAGAGAAGTTGATCCGGCCGCTTTCAGTGCGTTTAAAATTAGTAATATTCATTCGACCTAAGAACCTCTTTTACCGACAAAGTGAGTTTCGGACGTATTAACGACCAAAAAAAGGAAAAAAGCAAGAAAAGCCGACACGTCTGCGCCGACTTTTAATTGCTTAAAAAGCCTGATTTGTGCTTTTAACAAAAAGTAAAAGTTATTTTACTTCTACGCCAGCACCAGCTTCTTCAAGTTCCTTCTTCAGTTTCATAGCATCATCTTTGGAGATGGCTTCTTTAACTGTTTTAGGGGCACCGTCAACGAGATCCTTGGCTTCTTTCAGACCAAGACCGGTAGCAGCACGAACAACTTTAATAACGTTGATCTTGTTTGCACCAGCTTCTTTGAGGACGACATCAAATTCGGTTTGTTCTTCAACAACGGCAGCAGCAGCAGCCGGAGCAGCAGCAGCAGCAGCAGCAGGGGCAGCAGCAGATACGCCGAATTTGGTTTCCAGAGCCTTTACGAGTTCGGCGGCTTCAGAAAGGGTTAATTTACCGATTTCTTCAACTAAGTTTTGAACAGCAGACATGAGTTAACTCCTTGTTAATTCTAAATTTATATTAGCCTTGGTTTTTTTCAGCGACTTGGTTAATTGCATACATGAGGTTCCGCATTACGGAAGACATTACCCCAACGATATTGGTTGCAGGTGCCTGGATTGAACCCATCATTCTTGCAATCAACTGATCTTTTGTTGGTAAGGTTGCAAGGTATTCGAGCTTATCAGCGCCAAATACTTCACCTTCAATAAATGCTGCCTTCATAGAAGGCTTTTCGCTTGTTTTGAGGAAGTCTTTTATGATCCGTGCAGGTGCGATCGGGTCAGTTGGACTACCGAAAGCAATGGCAGTTGAATGTCTGAGTGCAGAATACATTTTTTCATACCCACCAATATTGTCAAAAGACCTTTTGGCAAGCGTATTCTTTACTACATAATATTCAATACCGGCGGCACGAAACTTATTCCGGATATCATTCGACTTTTCAACCGTTAAACCGGAAAAATCGGTGATGTATACACTCGAAGATCTTTTGATCTTCTCGGTAACTTCAGCTATTACTAGCGTTTTTTCATCCTTTGTCATTTTTCACCTACTCGATTTACGGTTAAACAGTAACTGTAGAACGGCTGATTTTGACACTTGGACCCATTGTTGAAGAAAGGTAGATACTTTTAACATAGGTACCTTTCGACGTAGCGGGTTTGAGTCTTACAACCGTTTGAAACAGTGCATGGATATTTTCAGTCAAGGCTTGTTCGGTGAATGATTTCTTCCCAACCAGCGCATGTACGATACCAGCTTTATCAACCCGAAATTCAATTTTACCGGCTTTAAGTTCTTCAACGGCGTTTTTCACATCCATTGAGACTGTTCCGGATTTCGGATTTGGCATCAAACCGCGCGGACCAAGAATCTTACCAAGCTTACCGACTTCAGACATGACATCTGGAGTTGCGACAATCACATCAAAATCAAACCAGCCGCTTTTAATCTTCTCAACATACTCACCAAGGCCAACATAGTCAGCACCTGCGCTTTTTGCCTCATCCATCTTATTCGGGTTACAGAGAACCAGAACTTTTGGAGTTTTACCGGTTCCGTTCGGCAAGCGAACGGTTCCGCGAACGACTTGGTCTGCATGACGAGGGTCAACTCCCAAACGGATTGCAACGTCGACAGATTCGTCAAACTTTGCATTTGGTGTTTTCTTGACTGCCGTAACCGCGTCAGCTACAGACAGTTCGTCGGCAGCTCCCGTGACTTTAACAGATGCAAGGTAGCGTTTACTACTCTTCATGTGACTCTTTCTTTGGTTATTTGTTATTCTTCGACCACAATGCCCATGCTCTTTGCAGCACCGGCCACCATGCTCATTGCAGATTCAAGACTAGTTGTATTCAGGTCAGGCATCTTAGTTGCTGCAATTTCACGTATTTGTTCGGCAGTAATTTTGCCAACTTTGGTACGGTTAGGTTCAGCAGAGCCCTTTTCCAGTTTAATAGCCTTTTTAATCAAAACTGCAGCAGGAGGAGTTTTTGTGATAAAGGTGAATGATTTATCAGAAAATACGGTGATGACCACCGGAATGATAAATCCCATCTTATCCTGGGTTTTTGCATTATATTGCTTGCAAAACTCCATGATATTCACACCCTTCTGACCGAGCGCTGGCCCGATCGGAGGAGCTGGGGTTGCCTGCCCTGCAGGGATTTGAAGTTTTATGTACCCTGTTATTTTTTTAGCCATAATTGACTCTTAACGTTATTTAAATTAAACCGGTTAATCTATTGATTCGCCTTTGATGGGTTCAACCTGGAAGAAGTCGAGCTCCACCGGCGTTTTACGTCCAAAGATTGAAACCATGACCTTGACTTTCATTTTCTCAGGATGAACTTCCTGGATAATCCCTTCAAAATTATTGAAAGGACCATCAGTAACTTTAACATGGTCGCCTGCTGAAAACGGAACTTCATAAGTCTCTGTTTTTTCAGCTTCATCCATTTTTCCAAGAATACGCTTTACCTCATCAGGACGGAGTGGAACCGGCTCTGTTTTTGTACCAAGGAAAGAAATGACAGATGGAACATTCTGAATAAAATGAAATACCTCACGGGTAAGATCAGCTTCCACCAGGATATATCCCGGAAAAAAGTTTTTTGTCTTACTTTTCTTTTTCCCGTCTTTCATTTCAAAAACTTTTTCTGACGGAATCAGGACATTAGAAATCTTGTCCTGGAAGTCACGGTGCTTTAACTCGGATTCAAGAATATTCTTGACCTTGTTTTCATGCCCGGAGAAAGTTCTGACAATATACCATTTGAATTCCAAAGGAACCTCAGCCAATCACAATCAAAGAATCAGGGTTAGGAAGTAACTAAATGCCGTATCCATGCTATAGATAACAATTCCGGATACCAATGAAAAAACCAACACAAGAATGGTCGATTCTTTCAATTCATCCTTGGAGGGCCAGGTCACTTTTGACATCTCAGCCAGAACTTCAGTCAGGTATAACTTGATTGTATTCATAATTTTTCAGTTTTGGTTGCACGACAGGAGGGACTCGAACCCCCAACCCGCGGTTTTGGAGACCGCTGCTCTGCCAATTGAGCCACTGTCGTGTGGTGATTAACCTTACTTCGTTTCTTTATGCGGTGTATGTTTTACACAAAACCGACAATATTTTTTAAATTCAACACGACCACTGTGCAATTTTTTATTTTTGGTAGTGGTGTAGTTGCGGTTTTTGCACTCTGTGCATTCGAGGGTAATAATTTCTCTCATCTGAGACTCCGATCAAATAAAAAAAGAGTATAGAATATTTTCTATACTCTTTCTCATTCAGTCATTAGTACTTATTCAATAATCTTGTTAACGACACCAGCCCCAACAGTACGACCACCTTCACGGATGGCGAACCGGAGACCTGCTTCCATGGCTACCGGGGTAATCAGTTCAGCATTTACGCTGATCTTATCACC
>JAFLBE010000073.1 GCA_017303995.1 Bacteroidota bacterium
CATTATTTGGAATCCGGGCAACCCCAGCATTTCTCTTTCGGCACCGGCCTTGAACCGGAGTGATTTAAAAACCACCGAAATCAGATGGAGCAACGGCACATCCGAACTTGGAAAAGGAACCGAACTCACTGTACCATTGAAAAAAGGAGTAAACCGGTTTATTCTGAAAGCCAGAGATTTAGATATTTCTGGAAGTCCGGCTGGAGAAACGGTAATTGAGGTGAATTGCGAGTAAAAAGAATTATTATTTTGGGCAGTTTTGAAGGTGAATTACAGGATTTTTGGTGAAGTGTTTAATGGTGGCAAATTTTAGCAGGGGCGTAGCCCCGACCTGTTTGTAGGAAAATCTCTGAAATAAAGGTAAAAGCTCCGTCGGAGCGACCCGTTCAATGCAAATTCAATAGGCCGCTCCTACGGAGCTTTTTGGTTATCTTGAGGTTTCGGTTCTACAAACGGGTCGCACCTCTGGTGCTCTTCCAATGCGGGGGAAAATTCTGGATGAGCTTCGCAGAACTTCGTTAACCGGAGCCACGATCCCGATTCTCGGGACGGGGCAGGCTAAGTCTCCAAGTTTCACCGGATCCGCGGTTCGTAAACGAACCTTGGACGGGATGACAACTCTCTGCAACAAAAACAAAAAAAGTCCGGCATGTGCCGGACTTTTTTTGTAATTACAGAATTCAGTTTACTTAACCTGAAGCAATTCCACATCAAAGATCAGAATGGCATTCGGAGGAATAACACCACCGGCGCCACGGGGTCCGTAACCAAGTTCAGAAGGAATGAAAAACTGGAATTTATCTCCTTCTTTCATGAGCTGAAGACCTTCAGTCCAGCCTGGAATTACACCGTTTAACGGGAATTCAATCGGTTCGCCACGGTCGTAAGAGCTGTCAAAAACCTGACCATTCGTCAATGATCCTTTGTAGTGAACTTTTACGGTATCGGTAGCGGCCGGGGCTTTTCCGGTTCCGGGACCTGCACTCAGAACTTTGTATTGTAGTCCGCTTGCCGTCGTGTTGATGCCTTCTTTTGTTGCATTTTCATCAAAAAACTTTTTATTTTCTGCGGTTGCCATAGCTGATTCCTTATTCATTGATTCCATTCGTTTTTCTTGCAATTCTTTTTGAAAGTCCTGGATAATCTGACCCATTTCAGCATCAGTTAACAGTGATTTTGATCCGGCAAGTGCATCTTTCATACCTTTTACCAGCAAATCCGGATTGATTTCAATCCCCTGGGTTTTGAAATTTTTTCCGATATCCTGTCCGATTGAATAACTGACTTTATCTTTCTGGTCTTTCAGAACGACAGTTGCCGGTTTTGTTTCTTTTTTCTTTTGTGCGTATCCGGCTGAGGCAGAAAGTGCAATTGCCAGAAAGAGTATCCCTGCAGATTTCATTGAACGTCCTTATTGGTTAGAGTTGTGATTGAATTACCATTTTTTGACGACAACATCTTCGACCGACCAGCGTGCCCTGACCCGAAGTGTGTCTGTGACCGAATATTTGGGTTCAGCAGGTGACCAGGGAAATACTGATCCGCCATCCCATTTGTTATTTCCGTTTAAATCCTGATAGCCGTTGACGAGATACCGGCCTGCCTGAAGATTTTCAATCTTAAAAGCCGATCCGGATGTTTTTACTGATCCCAGCTGTTTTGAACGTGTAATGGAGTAAAGCGAAAGATAAACCGGAAAATTCTGCCCTACTGACTCGAGCGTACCCAGTATAGTTCCCGTTTCATCGGGATCGAAGGTATTAAACTGGAAGGAAACCGTATCCTGTCCCGCAAAAACCAGTCCTTTTACAGTTGATTTTTCAATCCATCTGGTTTCAGGAAAAACGGTTTGAATAATTCCGGATTCACCTGACATCTGAACCTTGATTTTCTTTCCCTTTGTGACCTGGCTTTTGGTCGGCTTGGTATAAAACCGGACGGAATCCAACTTAACCGGACTTGCAAACAGCATTTTCAGGCTGTCTGTGGATAAAAGCGTTGAAGAGGTATCAGAGGGACTCTGAACCCTCAGCTGTTTTTCACGTTTTACGGCTTCAACAATTGAAAAGGTAAAAGTATCACCAACCGATTCATTCATCCGAAGATCACGGAATCCTTTTTGAATTAATGTAAAAGTTCCGGTACCGAGTGAATCGATAGGAAGATAAACCTGTTCAGGTGAAGTAAAGGATGGCAGAATCTCACCGGTTCTGATGGAGTCACCGGATTCTTTTTTCAGGAGGAATCTGGGTTTGCTAACCGGCAGATTCAGAATTTCATCAAAAGTCAGACGAAGCAAAACCTGACTTTCCTGAACAACACCCTGGATCATGGGTGCCTGTTTATCTGATTTTTCCAAAAACCAAACCGGAACTGAAGACTGGGAATATCCCGCTTCAAGAAATTCATTTTCACCGATTCCGATTGATTCCTGATTCACATCCCAGCGTTCATTTTTAACCTGGTCATCCAGAACGAAAACCCGGTACTTTCCGGGAGCAAGGTAAGTCAGTTCGAAGGAACCGTCTTTGCCAACCTGTGTGATATAATTTGCTTCACTTTTTTCAGGATCGGGTTTTGTGGTATCAGCCAGATTATAGGCAAGAACCAAAGCCCCTGCAGCCGGTTTAAAATCAGAAGCAAAGAATGCCTGTCCTTTAATTCTTGCAGAATCAATCTGATCACCGGTAGAAAAAGCCAGCCGGTAACTGGAGAGCATTTTATTTCCTGCACGATAATCTCCGGCAGAGGCACCAATGGTCACCACATAGGTCACATTGGGCTTCAGATCCTTCAGAAACCTGAGCGTCATTTCTTTGCCCGACCAAAGCAGTTTGTATTTATTTCCTACCGAAGGTGAAATGAAAACCGCCGTTTGTACGGTCGATTTGTTCATGTACTCATCAAAAGTAAATGTGATTTCGTCATCAGCAAAGTTGGTAGTTCCGGTCGGAATTGACGCCTCTTTGATTTTGGGTGGTTCAGAATCCACCGGACCGCCACTCGGATATTGCTGATTGGCGCAGGAAAAAAGGGTAACCGATAACAGAAGAAGCAGAATTTTATTCATTTTTTGATGTTGATTGTTGAAAACCATTTTAGAACTTGGACACGGGCACTTCGACTCCGCTCAGTGTCCGGTGTCGTTTCCTTCGATACATCCCGATCCCGATTCTCGGGACGGGACACTCAGGGTGACGACCTGGCAGATCTCATTGTTAACTAAACGGGTGCCCCTACTTGTGACCTATCAATTACCTGCAAAACATTCTTCGATACACCAAAACTGCGGAACAGTTTTGGCACTCAGAATGACACACTTATTATCCGATTTATCTGTAACCTAAACGAAAAACCAAAATTCTGAACACGGGCGACCCCAAGGCTTTGCCGCGGGTCAATGACAGCCGGTCGCCCCTACTTATCACTTACCACTTATAACTTGTCACTTATTCCCCCCCTCCCATTTCGGGAAGAGAGTTTGATCATAACCCAACAGGGATAAAATCCGGCCAGCCATAAAATCACCCAGATCATCAAATGTTTGGGGTTTCTGGTAAAACGCCGGCATTGCCGGAAGGATAATTCCGCCGGCTTCGGTAACGGCTGTCATGTTTTTAAGATGAATCAGACTCAGCGGAGTTTCCCGGGCAACGAGAATCAGCTTCCGCCGTTCTTTCAACTGAACATCAGCCGACCGTTCAATTAAATTGGATGAAAATCCGTGTGCAATTCCGGCTAGGGTTTTCATCGAACAGGGAACCACAACCATTCCCTTCACGGTAAAGGAACCACTGGCAATAGCCGCCGCCTGATTTTTCAGCGGATAGTCGGTGAGTTCACCTTTTCCCTCCGGAATCGAATACAATTTCCGGAATTGTGGCAAAAGCGGACTTTTAAAATCCAGATTCAGATCAACTTCTTCATTAATCACTACCCGTGCATAATCAGACAAAACCAGGTGGATGTGCAAATCCATCAGCAGCATAGCCCGGATGGTTCTGAGTGCATAAAGTGACCCGGAAGCACCGGTAACCGCAACAATAATCTGGTCACGCTGACTCAAAATTCAGTTTCCCTTCTTTTTTCTGAGTTCACTTCGCCGGACCTGCATCATCTGATTGTATCTGGCAACAGCAACATTGTGTTCCTGCAGGGTTTTTGAAAAAACATGTCCGCCATTTCCGTCGGCAACCATGTATAAAAATTTGTTTTCAGCCGGGAATAAGGCCGCTTCGATCGATTTTGCACCCGGGTTCCCGATCGGACCCGGCGGAAGTCCGGCATTCAGATACGTGTTGTAAGGTGAATTGATTTCAAGATCCCGGAACAACAACCGGCGGGGTCCGTTCGGAAGTAAAAACTGAATGGTCGGATCGGCCTGCAATCTCATCCCGATTTTCACCCGGTTCCAGTATAAACCAGCAATGACAGGTCGTTCGTTATCTAGACGGGCTTCACCTTCAACAATGGAAGCCATGGTCAAAACAGTGTGGATTGAAAGTTTCCGGTTTTTGAGTTCGTCCTGCCAGATGAGATTGTCCCACAATTTTTTCGATGATTCTGCCAGTTTTACAAACACTTCCTTAGCCGAAACCCCGAACTGAAACTCATAAGTTTCAGGAAGCAGATATCCTTCAAAACTTTTTTGGTTAATTCCGAACCGTTTCAGCAAAGTTGAGTCGGTCATGAACGACATAAATCTGGCTGAATCAATATCCAGTTTGGCTGATAAAATACCGGCAATCCGTCTGGCTGGAAGTCCTTCAGGAATGGTGACTGATATGCCGATGTAAGAACCCTGAGAAAATTTCGAAACGAGTTCCCAGAGATTTTCCTGGCCTGAAATTTCGTAAAAGCCAGCTTTGATTTTCCGGTCAAGTCCAGAAACTTTAGCGGCAGCAATAAACATCAGTCGGGACCGGATGAATCCGTCTGAAGACAGATCAGAAGCAATCTGGCGGACGGAACTTCCTTTTAGCACTTTAAAGTATTGAGGCGATTCGGTAGATTTCCCGGTCAGATTCCATCCTGAAAAAAGAAAATAACCGGCAATTCCGCCTAAAATTAGCAACAGGAAAAATGCAGAAAGAAAAAATTTCTTCATGCAGGATGGTCTCCCGATTTTTCCATGTGTTCCCGTTCGAGACGGCGGGTTTCATCGATAATCCGCTCAAAAAGCCGTTTGATGGCTGCAGGTTCCATGGGACCTTTGCTGTGGTTCATCACATTCTGCATGACTTCGGTTTCCCGCTTCGGATTGTAAACCGGCAAAGCCAGGGTCTTCTTCACTTCCCCGATTTTGTTGGCCAGTTTTGCCCGGTCATTCAGCATGTCAACCAGTTGACGGTCTAGCGCATCAATCTGCTGACGCAGCTTATCCATCTCATCTAAACTCATTCAGCACTCCGGCAAGTGGCGTGAGAAACTGAACACCGGCTTCAACAGCGGCATCGGTGGTTTTTGCTCCTGCCATGGCTTTGATTAAAGCACTTCCGACAACGGCTCCCTGTGCCAGCGACAGAACCGCACGGATATCAGAAGGTTGTGAAAGTCCGAACCCAACCACGTAAGGTTTGGAATGGAATTTGGCCACATTGGCAAGATTCGTCCGCAGAAAATCTGTGTTTAACGCCTGATTTCCGGTGACGCCGTTCATCGACACGCAATAACTGAAAAGAGTGGAATTGTCGGATATTTTGCTGATCCGTTCCGATTTGGTTGTGGGTGCGACGAGGAAAATATTGGCGATGCCGTATTGTTGGCCCAGTTTGACGTGAGGTTCTGCTTCATCCAGCGGGATATCGGGAATGATAAGTCCCTGAACGCCTTTTTCTGCAGCCGTTTTGTAAAACCGCTCGAGTCCGAATTGCAGAAGCGGATTCACATAACCCATCAGAACGACCGCAACCGATGTATTTTCAGAAATCCAGCCTGCAAGTTCGAGAACCCGGGTGAGAGTGCAGCCATTTTCGATGGCAACCATTGAACTTTGCTGAATGGTGGGACCATCGGCAAGCGGATCTGAAAACGGAATGCCCAGTTCGATGACTTTGATGCCGATTGATTCGAGTTTCGGAACCAGTTGTTCGGTCACACCTTTAAACGGAAAATCAGGCGTGATATACGGAATCAGCAGTTTTTCGCCGGATTGAATCAGTTTTTCTAACTTTTTCATGAGGATGCTTTCAGATCACTAAATTGGGAACGGGTGACAGTTCAAGGTTGGGCTGAAGGGTTTGGTTTGCCGATTTCAGCTCAGCAAGCAGGCCAACCATGGCTGCATTATCAGTACTCAGAACAGGCGGCGGAAGAAAGATCCGGTAACCCTGTTTTTCACTCAATTCATTAAAAGCCGACCGTAACCGGCTGTTGGCAGAAACTCCGCCGGCAATCACAATATCTTTGATTCCGTGCGCAATGGCCGCTTTTTTCGTTTTGGTCACCAGAACATCGGTGATGGCATCCTGAACGGAAGCACACACATCGTTGATATGGGTTGATGCCAGTTCTTTGTTGCTGTTCAGGAAAATCTTGACCGCCGTTTTCAATCCGGAAAAAGAAAAATCGAAATCACCGGAATGAATCATCGGCCGTGGCAACTCAACGAAATGCGGATTTCCGGTTTTTGCCAGTTTATCCACCTGAGGTCCGCCCGGATAACCGAGGCCGAGCATTTTGGCAATTTTATCAAATGCTTCACCGGCCGCATCATCACGGGTCTGACCCAAAACCCGGTAAACAAATCCTTCATCCACCCGAACGATTAACGTATGTCCGCCGGAAACAATAAGACCGATGAACGGCAGTCCGGGATGATTTCCATCCAGAAAATTGGCGTATAAATGGCTTTCAATATGGTTAACCGGAATCACCGGGATATCCAGACTGTAAGCCAGAGATTTTGCAAAATTCACACCTACCAGCAAAGGGCCCATCAAACCGGGTCCGTACGTCACGGCAATGGCGGTTAAACTGTGTTTGGTGATGCCGGCCTCAGTGAAGCAGGCTTCTGTAATTCCGGTAATCCAGCGCAGATGTGCCCGGGCAGAAAGTTCAGGAACCACCCCGCCAAACTGCTGATGCACCCATTGCGACGAAATAATATTTGACAGAATCCGCCCGTCCTGAATGATGGCGGCACTGGTTTCGTCACAGGAAGATTCGATGGCTAAAAGAGTCATAAGCCTTAAAGATAAAAACCATGGGAATGAGAACCAAAGAAACAGAGGAATTTAAGGGTAATGGTTAATGGTCAATGGTTAATTGTTAATGGAATGCATAATCAGTCAACCGGTCATTTTTTAAGGGGAAGGCGTAAGGTTTAAGGGGAAAGCTGTTAGCTATTAGCTGTTGGCTGTTAGGAAATACAAATTCAGGAGTTTGGTAATTTGAAAGTATTTAAAAATTCCCCTCCTTTGCAAGGAGGGGTGTCCCGTCCCGCTTTGCGGGATCGGGACGGGGTGGTTGTTAATGTATTTCAGAAATTTACACTTCAAATCAAAAGGAAAAACTGTGGCTTACAATGAATTCCTGGTTGACCGGGTGAAAGAAGCGGTAGCTCATCAGGCAACGCTTGAAGAAAAGAAAATGATGGGCGGAGTTTGTTTTCTGGTTGATGGAAAAATGCTGGCGGGAATTGTAAAAGAGGATCTGATGGTTCGGATTGATCCGGCCCGGCAGGAGGAAGCACTTCAAAAACCGGGTTGCCGTGAAATGGATTTCACCAAAAGACCCATGTCCGGTTTTGTGTTCGTCGATCCAACCGGACTTGCCTCTGATGAAGATCTGAAATACTGGATTGATCTTGCCCTGGAGTTTAATCCGAAAGCGAAGAAGACGAAAAAGAAGTGAGGGCGGTGGTGAGACCAAATAGAGGATGACATTTATTGAGGTTTTCAGACATGCCCTTTTGTTTTAGTTTCCAATTAATACGAGTGCTTTTCCATCAGATTCTTTCCCAACAACAACCAGGCGATTGGGTTTTACATCAAGTGAATAAAAATCACGGTTATCTCTGTATAATTCAGGATAGGCTTTCCAGGTCAATCCGTTGAAATGACATAACCGGCCGGAAGGGGCACAAATAAAAATTGAATTATCACCTGAACCCCGTAGTCTGGAAGGAGCCCATTCAATGGGAGTTGACCATGCTGTTACAGTATTATTCACTTCAAGATAAACTTCATTATTTAAACCCATTTCCCACCATGTTCCAGAATTTGGTGCATACCACAAACTGCTGATGAGAGTATGTCTTCTGGGATCAGGAAATACGCTGGTTGCATAATCCCAGACTTTTTGTACCTTTCCGTTACTGAACTTTAAAATAACACTACCACTGTTATTAAAAATACTGCCACCGCAGGCCCAGACTTCATTGTCTGATGTTCCCCACACATCCTGCAGGTTAACCGTTGTGCCTGATTCCATCAGGGTAAATGTACTGCCATTATAGTGGGTAATGGAACCGTCTCCTCCAACGAAGTAGAAATTGCCAGAGGATAATCCCCATATTTTGTTTGGTATACCTTTAACAGCTGTGACGGTTGTATTCAGATAGATAGAAGTAAAACTAATATTAGAAATGACTACTGAGGCAATATCAGAAACAAAAATCAGTTTAGCCTTTGTATCTGACCATACAGATTTAATTATTTGAGTGCTTTGAGTTCCGGAAAAATTTAAAAATTTAATCCTAAACTTCTTCCACACCTTTCCGTTCCACATGGCTGCATTATACCTGTCAACCGGGCTGTAGGGTTGGCTTTTAATATCCCCCACCACCCAGACACAGGTATCATTCACAATGGCCACATCGAAAAGAACCGAACCGGCAGCACCCAGAGTATCAAGCTTCCAGGTAAAGGTGTGACTCGTCGTATCTATAGTTCTGGCAGTAACGGTATTACTGGTCAGAAAAGAGGAAGCTGTTTTCCTGAGTTTTGCCTGCCAGTTGTAGGAAGTTGAGGGAGAAAGAAGTGAGTCTTTGAGTGAAGTATCTGCCCGGTGAAGCAAAAACGTCTGAACCGAGTCCCCGTTCCGGTACAAAGAAACCGAAGCCGGCAGAGTCACACCAGAGCTATGAAGGAAAAGTATGGCAGATGTGAGGTCAGATTCCTTAAATTTTAACACCAGACTGTCTTTGGCCTCAGTCTCAGGTCCGGAAGAAGGTTCTTTGCAGGAGGTGAAACTGCCAAGAGAGAAGGAAATTAAAAACAAAACAGGAAGAATGAATCGGGTTTTCATTTTCATTTCCTTTAGTTTATTAAGGTAAGCCAAATCACCCGACCTGTATTTTCAGGACCAAAACAACCCGTCATCACGCCCCACTTCCCATTTTTTGACAGATCAAACGAGGTCGTATAGACAGATTGAACAGGAAGTCCAGATACTGTTCTCCAGGTTAATCCATTAAAATGTGCCAAAGTCTGAAGTCTGCCGGCAACCCAGATATTATTTTTCCCGGTTGAACGGATGCGTACTGGAGCAGCGACCGGATCAGGTGGAAATTGATCAATATTTTTGACTCTGCAATCCCAGCTAAACCGGTCATCAACCTTTAATCCTCTCCGGAAGACTCCCCAGAAAGAACCAACCCATAAACTGTCTCCGGGTTTACTCTGCCAGACTGCGGAGTAAACATCAGTGGGTTGCTGGTCAGAGGGATATTTACCCCAATTGGTTGGATCAGATTGGTTTATGATTTTCCAACCGGATGAATATTTCCCCAGCAAAACTGAACGGCCATCCCCTTCATTCCACCCGCATGCCCAAACTTCATTGTCTGATGTTCCCCACACATCCTGCAGGTTAACCGTGGTGCCAGATTCCATCAGGGTAAACGTACTGCCATTGTAGTGGGTGATGGAACCGTTGGTGCCAACGATAAATAAATTAGAACTTGTCGTTCCCCATATTTTTGTTGAGGAACCAATTGAGGCAAGCAAATATTTTGTAAACTGTCTTTTTCCATCGAGTTGATGGATGCTAAAACTTCCTCCTGATGCTACTGCAATTTTACCGTCAGCTGTGTAAAATATAGTTCTTAAATCATGAACTGATTCAAAACCATTAAACCCTTCAAGCAAAAATCTAAACTTTTTCCACGCCTTTCCGTTCCACATGGCTGCATTATACCTGTCAACCGGGCTGTAGGGTTGGCTTTTAATATCCCCCACCACCCAGACACAGGTATCATTCACAATGGCCACATCGAAAAGAACCGAACCGGCAGCACCCAGAGTATCAAGCTTCCAGGTAAAGGTGTGACTCGTCGTATCTATAGTTCTGGCAGTAACGGTATTACTGGTCAGAAAAGAGGAAGCTGTTTTCCTGAGTTTTGCCTGCCAGTTGTAGGAAGTTGAGGGAGAAAGAAGTGAGTCTTTGAGTGAAGTATCTGCCCGGTGAAGCAAAAACGTCTGAACCGAGTCCCCGTTCCGGTACAAAGAAACCGAAGCCGGCAGAGTCACACCAGAGCTATGAAGGAAAAGTATGGCAGATGTGAGGTCAGATTCCTTAAATTTTAACACCAGACTGTCTTTGGCCTCAGTCTCAGGTCCGGAAGAAGGTTCTTTGCAGGAGGTGAAACTGCCAAGAGAGAAGGAAATTAAAAACAAAACAGGAAGAATGAATCGGGTTTTCATTTTCATTTCCTTTAGTTTATTAAGGTAAGCCAAATCACCCGACCTGTATTTTCAGGACCAAAACAACCCGTCATCACGCCCCACTTCCCATTTTTTGACAGATCAAACGAGGTCGTATAGACAGATTGAACAGGAAGTCCAGATACTGTTCTCCAGGTTAATCCATTAAAATGTGCCAAAGTCTGAAGTCTGCCGGCAACCCAGATATTATTTTTCCCGGTTGAACGGATGCGTACTGGAGCAGCGACCGGATCAGGTGGAAATTGATCAATATTTTTGACTCTGCAATCCCAGCTAAACCGGTCATCAACCTTTAATCCTCTCCGGAAGACTCCCCAGAAAGAACCAACCCATAAACTGTCTCCGGGTTTACTCTGCCAGACTGCGGAGTAAACATCAGTGGGTTGCTGGTCAGAGGGATATTTACCCCAATTGGTTGGATCAGATTGGTTTATGATTTTCCAACCGGATGAATATTTCCCCAGCAAAACTGAACGGCCATCCCCTTCATTCCACCCGCATGCCCAAACTTCATTGTCTGATGTTCCCCACACATCCTGCAGGTTAACCGTGGTGCCAGATTCCATCAGGGTAAATGTATTGCCATTGTAGTGGGTGATGGAACCGTCGGAACCAACTAGGTAAAAGTGATCTTTTTGGTAACCCCAAATCTTGGCGGGTGTTCCTTTTCTTTCAAGGGTTTTCCCAATTTGTGAGACTTTTCCATCAAAACTTATTTTTATAAAGGCACCAATTTCTGAAAAAATCCAAATCCCCGTTCCATCATTCCAATTGCACATGAGTATTTGAACCGATGTTGTGTTTGTCCAGGTAGGTAACGAAAATTTAAACTTTTTCCACACCTTTCCATTCCACATGGCTGCATTATACCTGTCAACCGGGCTGTAGGGCTGGCTTTTAATATCCCCCACCACCCAGACACAGGTGTCGTTCACAATGGCCACATCGAAAAGAACCGAACCGGCTGCACCCAGGGTATCGAGCTTCCAGGTAAAGGTGTGACTGGTGGTATCCATGGTTCTGGCAGTAACGGTGTTACTGGTCAGAAAAGAGGAAGCTGTTTTTCTGAGTTTTGCCTGCCAGTTGTAGGAAGTTGAGGGAGAAAGAAGTGAGTCTTTGAGCGTTGTGTCTGCCCAGTGAAGTAAAAACGCCTGAACCGAGTCCCCGTTCCGGTACAAAGAAACCGAAGCCGGCAGAGTCACGCCAGAACTATGAAGGGAAAGAGTGGCAGATGTGAGGTCAGATTCTTTAAATTTTAACACCAGACTGTCTTTGACCTCAGTCTCAGGTCCCGATGACGGTTCTTTGCAGGAGGTGAAACTGCCAAGGGAAAAGGAAATCAGAAACAAAACAGGAAGAATGAATCGGGTTTTCATAGAAGTCGGGGTTTTGTTTTCTGGACGTCGATTATTTTCAAACAAGGTCGTCAGGAATCGGGGGAAAAGTCAATTTCAGGTCTGAAATTTAATTGCTGTCAATGGGGAGATTTGGTTGGTGTCTGTAAGCTTACAGAAAGAAATGGGGGAAAACAAAGGTTAAAGGTTTAATTTTAAAGGGTAATCGGGAATGGCATAGACAATTTCCGCCCAGTACAAAAGTTCCCGTTTCAATACGATTTGTGGCTGGGCGGTTGGGGTTCATGGGTTTCGTTTTTCTATAAACATACCACCCCGTTGGGGTGAAAATTCTGGGATTTTTCATTAACCATTAATCATTGACCATCAACAATTAACAATTAACCCAACTTATTGCGAACTTTGAATTTTCATTTGAGACTTTCATTAGACCCGGCTTTGGCTTGGGTGCGTTTAAGGAAATTACCCAATGAACCAACTCCATCTCTTTTTTCAGCAAAACGGATTTTCAAAATCTGACATCAGCCGGATTTCAGAAAAATTTGGCAGCCGTTCCTTTAAAAAAGGTGATCTTTTTCTTTCGGAAGGGAAAATCCAGACAGAAATCGGATTCATTCTTTCCGGCTGGTTCGATTTTTTTACGCTGACCCGGGACGGAAAAGAACTCACTACCTATTTCGCCGGTCCCGGAGTTTTTATCGCTTCACTAACCAGTTTGCTCCGTTCTGAACCTGCACGGGAAAGCATCCGGGCTGTGAATCCGGCTGAGCTGCTGGTCATTTCCCGGGCTGGTTTTTTTGCTTTGATGGAAGAACTCCCTTCCTTTGAGAAACTTTACCGGTCGCTGCTTGAATATCAGCTTGGCTGCATCGAAAGCAGCCGGTTTGATCTTATCACCCTGTCACCTGCCGAACGGTACGAAAAACTGCTTGCCACCGAACCGCACCTGCTTCAGGTCATTCCCGTTCAGCAACTTGCCTCCATGCTGGGCATCACTCCCCGTCACCTCAGCCGGATCAGAAAACCGGCAAAATAACTTTCGGACAAATGTCCTGAATTTTCTCCCTTCTTTTCCGGAATTTTGTTTTTGGGGGAGAGAAACCACCCCTAACCCCTCCTTTTAAAAAGGAGGGGAATTTAATAAAAATAACTCCCACCGCTTTGTGCCCTAAGCATTTTCTTTGTGCACTTTGTGGTAACCGTATTTAAAGGAGACCGCCATGAAACCCCGTTCTGACTATTTTTCTTCCGGACTCGCTTTCATCGCCGGTTCGGTTCTGGTTCTGATTCCTTTCACGATTCTCGTTATCACCTTCAACTATCCGGATGTGCTGAGAAATCCTGCCGGGGAAATTTTAACCCGTTTTCATGCTGCCGGTTCTGCGTTGATTTTCGCCTGGCTGGCTTTTGCCCTCCTCGGGTTCCCACTTCTGTTTGGCTATCACCGGCTCGGACAGTTACTTCAGAAGGATCATCCGTTTGCCGGATTTGCAACCTTTATTGGTCTTGCCGGTGGTTTAGTTCAGATCATCGGATTGCTTCGCTGGGTTTTTGTGGTTCCAGTGTTGGCTTCTGCTTATGCCGGAACTGATTCACAGGTTGTAAAAACCTCACTGGAATCGTCATTTATGCTGATTCACCAGTTTGGCGGCGTTTTACTCGGCGAACATCTCGGTCAGCTTTTCACCATTTTCTGGCTGATTTCATTTTCTGTGATTCTTTTTCAGGCAGGATTGATCGGAAAGGCCTTTGCCGGATTCGGACTTCTTTCCGGATTCATTTACCTGCTTGCCCAGGCTGAGTTACTGGCAACGGTCATCCCCGGATTCCCTGTTTGGGAACCTGCTGGTTTTATCGGCAGCACACTCTGGCTGATCTGGATGATTGTATTAGGTATTCGATTGATGGGGAAGGGATCAGGCGTAAGGCATAAGGAATAAGGGGTAAGGCGTAAGGTTAAAAATGTCATTGCCTGAAATATGTTGACCTAAAACCATGCATATTTGTAACTTCCCGGAGGCGCTAATGGAAACAGGTCAAACAACAAATTTAACAAAGCCAGAAAGAAAAACCCGTTATTTCAGTGAAAG
>JAFLBE010000074.1 GCA_017303995.1 Bacteroidota bacterium
AATTGATAATACTTTGCGGCAAAACTCGATTTTGACCGCTGATAGCGGTTTCGTATTCAATTACCTCGTATTTATTTGCCTTTTTTGTTCTCCCATAGTTTGCTTTTTAACATAGCGGGATGACAGCCATTATTTGGGATGACAACACCCATTGCAGGTTTTTCATTTATTCCCGTTTGGTTAAAAGCACTCCGTCTCTGTTGATGGAAATACTATAGAGTAAAATTTTGGGTTCCCGATGTTCAGTAGGTTTTTTCCAGCCTCCAAAATAAGTAACGGTTTCTACTGTTATGGATATGATGTTTGAATCAGGAAAATTGTAATGACCTGAAACACCGGTAAAGTCACCATTTCCGCACCACATCATGTAATCACTTCGAAAACTCAGGCTGTCTGTAAATTGTGTGATATTTCCGTTTAACAGCGGCAGGGAATCACCATAAGACAGCTGGTAAGTTTTGGTATTGGAATCGAGACCCAACAACTGGTCGGCAACCCAAATATGGTTCTGTAAGTGTTCTTTGTAAGGATGAGTAAGACGGGAATCGGAATGAATCTGTCTAAAACATGAGGTTGCCAGTATCATGGCAAACAGCAGAATAAATCTTATCAATTGTAAATTCATAACCTGTTTTTAGTCATTTCAGTTTGATTTGGTTTCCCCTGCAGAAAAGCAGGGAACAAATTAGCAGCGACCTTATTTTACCGGTTTCCATCCGGATTTCTTTGGCTTCCTGTTTCCAAAAGTAGGGAATTATTGAGTCAAAGTGAAAACAGTTAAATCCGGATTTAATTTGTCCGTTTCTGGTGATTTTATAAAATTGAATTTTAACAGAAGAGTCGTTGACTTCTGATTTCCGTCATGGGTACAGGCCAGTATTTTTTTAACCTTTAAAGTCTGGAAGGCGTAGTCAATAATGACTTGAACTGCTTCTTTCATGAGTCCCTGTCCCTGAAATTCGGTTTTTAATTCATACCCCATTTCACAACTGTTTTTTCCGACTGAAAAGTCAAACAGGCAAATGGTCCCAACCAGCGTTTTTGTGTCTGTCAGGGAAATCGCCCAATAATAAGAATCGCCCAGTTTACTTTTTTCATTGATCCTGTTGATAAAAGTAATGGCCTCTTCGATAGTCCAGCAAGGTTGTCTGTCGAGAAATTTGTTGATTTCCGGGTCAGAACGCAAAGCAAAAATGTCATACTGGTCGTCAAGTGATACTTGTCTCAGGGTTAATCTCTCAGTAGTCAAAATCGGGAAAGCCGCTGAATTCATATCTGCCATTCATTTAAATTGCTGGATTGGCAACGGTTTGAGGTTTGGTGGAAAACCTGATTTAACGGTCGTTTTACTTTGTTAATTTTTTACTTCTTTCGTTTACGTACAGGTAGAACCCTATACACATCAATGAAATAAATAGTAAGGTCAGAGGTATCCAGGTTAGATCTGCCCATAACCAACGAACTCCGTCTTCATTACCCCTGAAAGGTAAACAAAGGATTAACAGAAACATGGCGACGTACAATAAGTAGTTTTTCATAGGTATTTTGTTTTGTGTGAAAATTTAGTTTGCGTGAAAATTCAGAACACACAAAAATCCCAGTAAATATTAAAAGGTACAACTCATTTGGGGTTGAAAAATGGCTGGATAAGAGGTTGATAAAGGGTTGACTTTACATTTAAAATCTAAAAATCAGTGTTTTAACTTCAACTCTCTCCTGTTTTTGATGTCCAATTTCTTATAGATCTGATTAATGTGTGATTTCAGTGTGCTTTGTTCAATAAATAGCTCAGTCATGATTTCCTTATTGGACTTTCCCGACATAATCAGGTCATACACTTCTCTTTGTCTCTCCGTTAATTCATTAAGCAAAGCATCAACGCCTTCATCTTTAATTTTG
This sequence comes from Bacteroidota bacterium, assembly GCA_017303995.1. GTDB lineage: Bacteria > Bacteroidota > JABWAT01 > JABWAT01 > JABWAT01 > JAFLBE01. The sequence continues at coordinate 1,900 of JAFLBE010000074.1, forward strand.
GACTCCTCCTTAATCTGATTTGAAAGACTTGTACTATTCCGTCTGTTGATTTGAAAATAAATTGCAACCAGGACTGAGCTGATTGCGACCATTAAAAAGATCAGAACCGGGTATTTATGCAAGACAAGATTGATTTCTCCATCATTTGACCTAATTGAAATTGCTAGAGATGATAATAAAAGCGCAATAACCAAAAGATATTTTTGATATTTTGACAGCATGTCTTTAAGTTTCATCAAAATGACAGCGGGTTGTTTTTGGCTTTTCGTCATTGTTTTTTTCTCTGATAACACAAAATCAGGTTTTTCCGTTTTCCTGTTTTAAATGTAATTAGTGTCCCTTCCAGAATCAACATTGCCTGATTCTATTGGGTTACGGTATGGGAGGGCCGGCATTATGTTTGGTTTTATACTGATTTTGGGTGTGGGACGGGACAGGGGGCTGGATGAGACCGTCGGTGGCCGGTTCTTCAATCCGTCAGTTGACGGATCTTCGACTTCAGGAAAGACAGCAAATACAGAATGCTGGATCCCTCCCGCTTGGGCGGGACGGGGATGACAGCCATTATTTGGGATAAAAGCCCGGGTAAATTTATGAAAGGGATTTGCAGCAATTCGCTGATCTGGTCCTTATTTGAGATCCAGTTTCCAGGTCAGCAGGTTTTCTTTTTCACCTGTTCTGATGAATCCATTTTTCTCAAGGACTTTCCAGGAAGCGGTATTGGCTTTGTTAGTAGAAGCCAGGATAGTTTTTACCGTGGGTTGCAAGGCAGCCCATCCGATCAAACCACCAAGCGCTTCTGTCATCAGGCCTTTATTCCTGAACTCCTCATGGGTGCCATAGCCAATTTCCACAGCACCGGCTGCATCCGGTTCGCCATAGAGACAAAGGTCACCCACCATTTTTTGCTCTGTTTTTGATATGGCCGTCCAGAGGGTTGAATAGAGATAGTTTTTGTCCGGGTCTGCCACGTTGGGCAGGATGGTTTGTTCCAGAGCTTCCTTCAGATCGGGTGAAAGGGAACGTTTCGTTTCGTTCAGGTTCAGTTCCTGTTCCAGGGAATGGTCGCATTGAATGTATTTGACCAACTGGCTGTGAGTCAGTGGTTTTAAAATCAGCTTGTCAGTTTCAATCATGGGTTATCGGGGGTCTAATAAGGTTGGAGATTTATATCAGGATTGGTTTGAGCAAAGAAATAATAGAATGTTGTAGATAGAGGATCAGTTTTTAATAGTATTATTTCTCCAATTGTATATAGACTTCTTTTCGTTCAACAAAAATTAAACCGTCATTCGTTTTACATGTTATTTCAATTTCATATTCTTTGTTTGGAACCCGGATTATATCATAAAAGGAATCAATAAATCCCAAAATAAACCAATTATCGATGTCATTTTTTTTAGTATAATTAAAATACCACCTATATGCTTTAAGTTGTGGATGATTCCATAGATCAGTATTTGCCTTGATAGTCACATTCTCAAAGTAAATATCTGAGTTGAGTTTTAGTTGTAAAGAATCAATAAGGATGGAATTATCAAGTCTTTCGGGGACGGAAGTTGCATAACAAGAAGTTACAAAGGAATTACCATAGAGATATCCATACTGATACTCCACCATACCAATTACCCTGAAAAATAATCGATGGTTAAGTGTATCAAATACATCAACAAAATATTTATCCTTGTCAGCCTGTACTTCCGGATTCGTAAGTTTTACTCCAGAAAAATTTATTCCCTTGATTAAATAATGCTCTGTAGAAAAACAACTCGCAACCAGAGAGATTGAAATTCCTATCGCGATAATAATGATGACTTTTTTTATACTCATTCTTTTTAAAATAATTTATTTACCTGTTATCCAGGTTTATTTTACATGGCCCGGTTATGAGATCAATTTACCCAAAACCCAAACTTCAGAAAAATGGTTGGGTAGTAGTACCCAATTCCCGAAAAGCAGAATTCAATGCTGCAGGTAAGTCTTTATACTTTCCTGTTTTAAATGTAACCGGTTTTTCTCCCAGAATCAAGTTTTCTTAATTAAGGATGATTAGGCTTTAAGGGTTTAAGCACACTGCATGGGTTTAGGCATATTGTTTTGGATTTTGGGTTGGCAGGGACGGGGGGATGGATGAGCTTCGCGGATCTTCGAACCGTCGGTGGACGTACTTCGACGGGCTCACTTCGACTTCAGGGATGACACCAGAAAATTGGTTGTAATTGATACCCCGCTGCTTGCGTATGGGCTTTTTATTGGCAGCCTTTTTTCGACTTCATCAAGTGGCTGCTGCCAATATGGAGATATTAGCAGGAAATTTGAGAAGGGCTGCGCTTTCCTGTAAAGTAAGTTTTTTGAAAGGTTTCATGTTATTTCTTTACCTGATGGTTGCCGGACCCAGTGTTGCAATGATTTTAGTTTGTGTCTTTCCCTGAAGCATGATTTCCCAATTTATTTATTGATAAATGACTTAAGTTGCCTGACTTAAAATTGGATTGTTTTTATGATTTTTTTCAGGGTATCGGCAGAATGTCTGAATAACTTTTCCTCCTGATCAGATAAGTCGAGTTTCAGGTAGTTTTCTACACCCTTGATAGTCACAATGGAGGGAATGCTGATGCAGACATCACTGATTCCGCAGTAATCTGTAATCAGGGTTGAGACCGGCAAAATCGAATTCTCGTTACGTAAAATGGATCTTGTGATTTTAACCAATGAAAGGGCGATGGAATAGTTCGTGGCCCCTTTTGCCTTGATAATCTGATACGCTGCATTTTTTACTTTTATGAAAATGTCATCCAGTTCGGTTTTTGCATTGCCAAGTCGGGCATAGTCAGAACAGTACTGTTCAATGGCCATCCCGCCGATGGTGGCATTGCTCCAGACCGGAAGTTCGGTGTCGCCGTGTTCGCCGATGATATAGGTGTGGATATTGCTGGCATCAACTTTGCAATATTCGCCGATCATGTACTTTAATCTTGCCGTATCCAGAACGGTTCCTGAGCCAATTACCCGGTTGGATGGAAAACCTGATAATTTCAGGGTCACATAGGTCAGAATATCGACGGGGTTGGTGACAACCAAAAGAATCGCATCGCCGGCATACTTTGAAATGGCAGGGATGATCTCTTTAAAAATAGCCACATTTGCTTGAACCAGATCTGTCCGGCTTTGACCCTGTTTCTGGTTTGCTCCTGCGGTAATCACAACAATATCGGCATTTTTACAGCTTTCGAATCCGGAAGCATAAATCCGGGTCGGGTGTGAAAAGCTGACGCCATGGTTTAAATCCATGCACTCACCTTTGGCGAGCTGCTCATTGCTGTCAATCAGAACAATTTCCCTGGCCAAGCCACTGGTCATTAAAGAAAAGACAAAAGTACTACCCACATTTCCGGCACCGACGATAGCAATTCTGGGTTTTAGCGTTTCCATTTATTATTCATCCTGATGTAAAGTTAATTCCATTGACGCATTGTAGTCGCCACTGCGAACATGGCTTTTGCAGTTTTTATAAGGTCTTGCGTCGTTGTTATTTTAGTCTTTTAAATTTTTAAAAGGTTATCGTGTTCTGTTGTTTCCCTGTTGCGGTTTCAGCGGAGGTTAATGTGCCCATGCAAAATCAACCGTTTGGATGTAATACAGGATGCCTGCAAACAACAAAAACAGGAAACCCCAAAAGCGCCGCGAACGATGAATCTGTTTCCAATAAGGCTTGCGGTCACGTTCGTTCATTTGGTCCTTCTTTCCCGGGCCAGAGCATAAGCGGTGACCTGGCCGCCTCCACACATTTAAAATGAGCAGGTTACCATTTATAGGTTAACAATTAGCTGCTCTCTGATTCCGCGTGGGCAATTTGTATAATCTTTTCAGCGATTTTTTCCGGCGCAAGAATAAAATCGATACATCCGGTGGCTATTGCACTCTCAGGCATATCAGGTTGCCTGGCGGTGTCGGGTTTCTGTGCGATGGTGATACCACCTGCATCTTTAATACCGCTAAGCGCTTCGGCCCCGTCTCCATCATAGCCGGATACAATAACAACAATCAGTTTTCCGTCCCAGTGTTCCGCCAGTGATCGTATAAAAACCGTAATGACGTTGGGCCATCCACGGGGCTTTGATATAGGTTTCAGCCGGAACTCTCCGTTAAGAACATGTAAATCCCTCTTTTCAGGGATGATGAACACATGGTCAGGCCTGATGTCCAATTTTTCGGTTATCAGCTCAACCGGCATTTTCGTGTACCTCGGGAGAATCTCGTGGAGCATGGTAGCTACAGTTCTGAGGTGATTAACGATTACGACGGCAATCCCCATATCGGGAGGCAGATTCTTGAGTAAACGGATATAAGAATCGAGGCCGCCGGCTGATCCTCCCACGCAAACTACAGGAAAGTCTTTCGATTTGTTCTTTGCTTTCATTTTCAAAGTTGCGGGTTGATTTTGTGAGGTGTGATGCCTTCTTTTTTTACTTCGATCATAGAAACTGGCTTTTCTTCAGAATAATGGGGTTTGTTCTAAACAAAGGTGGGTTTATTGAACAAAAGAACCGTTACATCATTCCGGAAATGAGTTACACAAATCCCACATGGGAGTTTATTGGCGGATGGAAGGCAGGAATAAGGCGTAAGGCGTAAGGAATAAGGCAAAAGGCAAAAGGCGTAAGGCATAAGGAAAATACTGGAAACATTGGCTGTCATCCCGGTTTTCGAAGATCTGCTATACTGAGCCAGTCTTAGTACGTCCACTGAGGAATTTCGCAGGGCGTAATTCCGGGTTATCTGCCAAAGCAATAGTCCTCAATTGAGGCAACTTATTTCAACTCGTTTATATCATCCAGAACATAACAGTGTTCCCACTTTTTCATTCCGATCTTAGGATAATAAGCCACTGCTTTTGGGGCTGACAATAAGATAAGTTTTGCATCAGGAGCTGCCAGCTTTGTCCGTTTAATCAATTCTCTTCCAATTCCCATTTTTTGATATTTTTCATCAACTGCCAGATCTGATAAATAAGTGCAAAAGACAAAATCAGTCAAAGAACGGGCAACAACAATTAACATTCCGTTTTCTCTCGCCGTAACCAATAAATTGCCGTGTTCGAGCATTTTTGACAAAGTTTCTGGCTTATCGATTGGCCTTCTTTCGCCTAATGTTGAATTTATTAAAACAGCTTTGAATTCTTCGGCCGTTATTCTTTCTTCAATCTGATAATTTATCATTCTGATTCTTTTTATGGGTAATGATTAAATCTTTGGCGGTCAGTTTGGTTGTTAAGTTTTTGATGTCGGGTCATGAACAGCAAATTGCCTGACCGCCCCCATGTCAATTAAGTAGTCAATGCCTCTGGCATTCAGATCAACGGTTTGCAGAACGGATTGGGGTGAAAGGAGCAGGGAAGAACTAACCATTAGTCCGAGAAGTGCAAAAAGTCCTGAGATGACAAAAATCCAGTTCGGTAATGATTTTTGTACTTGGGTCATGGTTGTGGGTTCCGTTGGTTATTAAGTTATTGTTTGTAAGAGGTTTGCGTTTTGTTCATCCCAAACGGCCCGGACTTCCCGATCGTTAAAAAAACGTTTGGATATTTTTGCTTTACTCATCACTTGGCTGTTCTCAGTTCTGTTTCACTTTTGGGAATACTTTTTAGAGTTTGTTGTTTTTTGGGATAACGGTTCATAATAAAGAATAACTGCCCCGCTGCTGAACGTTTTGGTTCTGATGAGTTTAAGCGTCATTTTTTCGCTGATGTTTTTAAATAACGGCAACCCACTTCCTGCAATAACCGGATGAACACAAAGTTGATATTCGTCTATCAAATTGAGTTTCGTCAAAGCTACTATCAAACTCGGACTGCAAACAAAAACGTCTTTACCCGATTGTTGCTTGAGTTCCATGACTTCTTTCTCAAGGTCCTGACTTGCCAATTTCGCACTTTTCCAGTCTACCTTTTTTAGTGTGCGGGAAAAAACAAGCTTCGGGGTGTTGTCGATGGCGATGGCAAAGTCGTCCATTGTTTTATCGCCTGTGGGATTTTCAAGCACGGTTCGCCAAAATTCCATAAGCTGATAGGTTATCCTGCCATATAAAGCGGTATCAGCACTTCTCAACAGGTCAGCATAATGCTGATGGATTTCTTCATCAGGAATGCCCGAGGTATGGTCACAATACCCGTCAATCGTCATGTTGATGGCTGCAATTACTTTTTTCATCTTTTATTTTTTGTCAGTCTTTTGGTGGGTCGCCAGGTATTGGTCATTTAATCGTTTAGTGGGATAGTTTTTTCGGAATCCCGTACTAAATGTAACCTGTTTTCATTATGGAATCAACCTTTCCTGATCCGGCAGGAATTTCTTCCACTGTTTGCTTTGGGTCTGACTGGAGTTTGGGTAAGGTAGCTTCGTTGTAGAATGAAGATGGAAGAAGAGTGGGGGGAAATGCGGTGGGATGGATGAGCTTCGCAGAACTTCGTTAGCCGGATTCCGTCGGTTGACGGATCTTCGACTTCCGGGATGACAGCCTCTCAGAAGAGCAAATAACAATGATTTTGTCATTCCCGCGAAGGCGGGTCATAACATGTGCAAAGCAAATCCAGTATTTTTTCTTTTTAGACAGCCCACTGACAACAAATCCAAAAGGCCGGATTTGCTTCGCAGATCTTCAATCCGTCTGCCGAAGGACTTTCAGCAAGTAAGGGTTCCATCAGGGGTTACCTGGTGACAACCACAGATTGTAGTCTTTGTTTTTCAGTATTTGAAATTTCGACCATGATCGCATAAATGAAGGCACTGATGATCGCGGCGAAAAAACACCAGACCGAAAGTACATACTGCTCGAAAAAGAAATCGGCAGCTACATACGCCAGAATGAAAATAACGCCGATCATCCACATGCGTTTGATGTGTGAAAAGAAAGGCGGGACAACGGTTGCCAATCCGTATAAAATCATGCTCAGGTCACTCAAAGGAGCCGGGTAGTCAAGAAAATAGGAAATATGATGTCCTTCTATCCGGGCTTCGACGGGGTAGGTTAACAGGCAGTAACCCAGATAGCCACCTGTCAGCAATCCGGCTCCGGCAAAAACCTTTTGAATTGTTTTTCTGGTTGACTTTTTCTCGAGTAACAAAATGGCAACCGGAACCCAGACCGGCCAGAGAATCTGGGCAAAAAACAGGAAAATGGCGGTAAAAATGCGGTGAAGGTTCACATAGTCGGGGTTTGGGAGGGTAAGCCACAGCATGCCTTCGGAGAGTTGCTGCATTCCAAAAATGAAGGTAATGCCTGCAAACATCAACTGAGACGGATGGTGCGTTTTCCTGATGGCAGCCACGCCAATAACCGATAGTAAAGTCCCTGCTCCAAAACTTGCACTTGCTGAAAAACACATGGGTGATAGTGGTTAAATGAATATTTCTTTGACGTTAAAGCGTGTGCTGACGATCCAGAATGGTTTCCAGCGCGGCTTTCAGTTTATCAAGTGCACCCGATACGGCCAGTTCAACGGTGTCAGCCTGGGCAGAAACGGCAATCGGCTGCCGGCCTTCCAGTCTGGCTTCCAGTACACAAAGAATGTTGTTTACGCCTTCCTTTTTACCGTTTTGGTCTTTGACATGAGCTTCTATCCGGGTCAGGTGAGACTCGTATCTTTCAAGCTCTTTTTCAATCAGATCTGTAAAAAAATCCTGATGTCTGGCGTCACCGTTAATGGTTTTGTCGGTATTGAATTGAATTTTCATTTTGGTATTGATTTAAAGTGTTGAGTAACGGGTTCAGTCCTTATTTTCATCCAGGTTGGTATGATTGTCTCCGCCCAAACTGTAATAGTTATTTTCCTCATCTTCACTGCCCACATTTTCCTGCTGATTGTCGAGTTCTGATCCGGGAACATCCAGATCATCGCCTGACCTGTTACCGTCAAAATCCTTTTTCTTCCCTGATTCTTCCTCTTCGTTCGGGGCTTTGTTCTTTGAAAGGTCATCGGGGTCTATTTCCATTTCCTTCTTTGCCCGGTTATAGATATCATCAGAAGCGGGATACAACGGGTAACCCGGGGAGTCTATTTTTTTTTTGTCATTCATTTTTTTCACTCACTTGTTTATTTAAATAATGTTCCAGTAAACGCACTAGGGACTTATAGTAGTTCGTCAGGTTTTTAATCTTTATCGAATCCTTATTTTTTTCTGAAATTTTTGCCGGCATTTCCATTATGTATTTAGATAATTCAGGAAATTTCTTTTCCAGGTTCATTGTAATGGTCAGGACGTCCTGTTCCAGTTTTGAGGTGGGTTTCATAATTTGCCGGTATTAACCTGATTGGGTGACCTTAGTTGAAATTTTCTGCATTTAACGCCACAATAACTTCATTTCGTCTTCCAAAAAGCTGAAAGGGCGGATTGTAACCCAGAAAGCGAAAATTGCCGTAGTAGGTTAGTCCTTTTTCCTTTAAAGCGTTTTCAAGAATCACTTTTTGTTCATTTATACTTTCAGTATCGGCAAACCCGCCAAATCGTATGACCGCCACATATTCAGCATCCGTTGTTTCGATGACGACTTCAGCATTGTCGGGTTTTGGCAAGTCCGCCACCGAGTATTTGGACGGCATAACAAACGCCATGGTGGAGAGTGAATCGCCGATATCCATGTGAACGGGTGAAGTCATGGCAATTTGTTGGCTCCCGCTGTTTCCGCCAAAAATATATTTTGCCAGTTTACCAAATCCGGAATAACCTAAATCACGATATGATTTTGTTGTTGAGGTGATCTTAGCCAGAATTGCAGCCGGATAGTATCTGATTTCAAAAAGGGTTTCGACCCGGATGACTTTGTAGGCCTGTGTTTCTGTTTTACCGGTTGCCATGGCGGTGTAGATTTGAAAGAGTACCCCTAACCCCGACAGGGTTAGAAGGGTGATGAGGAAGATTTTCATGGTTTGAGTTCTTTCTGTCAAAGGTGCCTGCTTTACTGAAATCTTTTCCATTCAGATCCGGGCCAATGATACAGCGATTAAATTCACCCTACAAAGGTGAGACTTATTCCTGCCTGAAAGCTTATACAATTAAACATAAATGTTACATCATTCACAGGTTGGATTTGTTTTGGAGGCATGGGAAAAAGAAGGGTGTTTCGTTGATTTTCGGGAGTTGGATTACGCGGGGGAGACAGTAAATACATAATGCGGGGATGTATCCCTCCCGCTAATGCGGGACGGGGATGACAACTATTTTTTGCGGGATAATTTAAAATGCTGGATCCCGGATCCCCGACAGTGGTCGGGGCAGGCTAAATCCGGGATGACAGCCAAAAAAAATTAAGCCGTTACCACGTCCCAGGTTTTAAATCCGCCGGAAAGGTTCACGACGTTGTCAAAACCGGATTGACGTAAAATGCGGTGAGCCAGGTAGCCTCTGAGTCCGATCTGACAATAGATGACGATCTTTTTGTCTTTCGGGAGTTCTGACAGCCGGTTTCTGAGTTCATCAACCGGGATATTTACTGATCCAGGAATGTGTCCGGATTTGTGTTCGGATGGCAGTCTCACATCAACCAGAAAAACGGAATCCGGTTCCAGCGCAGCAATGTCATTCCACTGAATGGTTGTCATTTTTCCCGAGAGAATATTATCCGCCACGAAACCAGCCATGTTCACAGGATCCTTGGCTGAAGAAAACGGTGGGGCATAAGCATGTTCAATTTCCATGAGATCGTAAATCGTTCCCTTGTTGGTGATCACCATGGCCAGCAGATCAATCCGTTTATCCACACCGTCAGCACCGACGACCTGAGCACCGAGCAAACGCCCGGTATCGGGAGCAAAATTGATTTTCATGGACATCTGCACTGCACCCGGATAGTAACCGGCATGAGAACCTGAGTGTGTAATCGAAGTTTGGAACGGTACATTATTCCGCTGAAGCATAACCGCATTGGAGCCGGTGACTGCAGCCGTCAGATCAAAAACTTTGGCTATGGCCGTGTTGACCGATCCTTTGTAAACGTCTTTGTTTCCGCCGATGATGTTGTTGGCACAAATCCGGGCTTGCTTATTAGCCGGACCTGCCAGATAAGTGATGACCGGGCGGTTGAGAATGTCGTTGTGAAATTCGATGGCATCCCCGACGGCATAAATATCCGCGTTTGAGGTTTGCAGAAATTCATTCACCCAGATTCCGTTAGTTTCGCCGATTTTGAGTCCAGCAGCTTTGGCCAGTTTATTATCCGGGCGAACGCCGATGGAAAGAATCACCAGATCAGCCGGAAGTACTTTTCCGCTTTTCAGGTTAACGGTGAGGTGAACATCCTTCCGCTCAAAATGAGTGACGGCTTCGCTGAGATAGAGTCCGACTCCTTTTTCACGGATGTGACGGTGAACAATAGCCGCCATAGGGAAATCGATGGGCGCCATGACTTGATCGAGCATTTCAACAATGGAAACTTTGATGCCCAGATGATGCAGGTTTTCAGCCATTTCAAGTCCGATAAAACCTGCACCCACAACCACAGCCGTTTTTACGTTTTTCGTCGTGGCAAAGTCTTTGATTTTATCTGTATCCTGAACGTTTCTCAGGGTAAAAATGGCTTTGTCATCAATACCCGGAAGGGGTGGGCGAACCGGTTCTGCACCGGGGGACAGCACGAGTTTATCGTAAGTTTCGGTGTAGGTGGTTCCGGTTTTATGATTCGTTACAAAAACCGATTTAGCAGCGGGATCAACCGACATGACCTCAGAATTGACTCGGACATCCAGCTTGAAACGGGTTCCGAATGATTCAGGAGTTTGAAGGAACAATTTTTCTCTTTTTTCGATGATGCCGCCAATGTAGTAGGGAAGTCCGCAATTGGCGTAAGAAATGTGGGGGCCTTTTTCAAAAAGGATAATGTCTGCAGATTCATCGAGGCGGCGAAGGCGTGCGGCGGTGCTTGCTCCACCGGCAACACCCCCAATAATCAGGATTTTCATGGCTATTCCGTTATTTTAAATTTGAAGATTAAATTTCCACCGGCGTTTTTTGCCGGCAACGGATATTTGATGAAAGAAAGGGATGAAAATGTCATTTGTAGAGACGTTGCACGCAAAAGTTGGGGTCTTAAAACTTGATTGCTGTAATCAGGATCATTCATGCTTCGATAAAATCCCGATCCCGAAAACTTTCGGGATCGGGATCACTCTATTAGATTTGCATGTTCATTGAAAATATTGAAAATTAAGAAAAAGCAGAAAACAGTTTATGGACACTCTAGTTGAAAAACTATATACTGAATCAAACATTTCTGCCCCTTT
>JAFLBE010000075.1 GCA_017303995.1 Bacteroidota bacterium
TTCAGATGCAACGCATTTTTATGAATCTTCAACAGAAAAACCCGGTTGACTTCCTGATCTTCCATTGCCCCTTCAAGTAGAGTTTCAACAAAACCCTGAATCGTAAAAATGGGAGTTTTTAGCTCATGTGATGTATTGGCAAGAAATTCAGAACGGACACGTTCCAGTTTTTTTAATTTTCTGATATCGTCAACCAGTTTTTCGGCCATCATATTGATCGATTTTCCCAGAAACCCAAGTTCATCAGACGATTTAATCGTAATCCGCTCTTGAAGTTCGCCACGGGTGATCTGACGGGCAACAGTTACCATTTCCAATACCGGGTCTGCAAAACGGTCGGCCAGATACTTATAAATGATTACACCACCGATGAGCAAAAGCACACACACGCCTATGATTATAAACATATACATTGTGTAATAATCGTTCAGCGTAGAAAGCGTGTAAGAAACCCGGATAAAGCTTACTGAACCCAGTCCAGTTAAATAAATACTCTCAGAAAGATGTCTGGCGATATAGAAAAGAGAAATATCAACCGACTTCGATTTTCTGATATCCTCACCAAAAGGGTTTGAAAGTGATTGCTGTATTTCATGGCGATACAGATGGTTCTCGAAATTTTTTAATTGATCCTGAGGAACTGCAGAATCATAAATCACCAGACCGGAAGAATCAATCAGTGACAGGCGTATCCCAAAATGAGCAGCATAATTTGAGATCACTTTTTGTTCTGTGGCAACCGGAGTTTCAAGTGAAGACTCCCGTTTCAGATAGGATTCCCAAAAATTGGCATTATAAACGAGAGTTTCTCTTACTGAACGATGGGTATTCTCACGGATTGCCCAAATTGAAATAAAGGCGATGGAAACAACGGTTATAGCGAAGGTGATGTAGAAAACAATAGCCAGTTTAACAGGCAGGCGTTGGTACCAGGTCATCCGCACAGGATTACATCCTTATTTTAACAGACGGATTAAATAAAATTATTTCAGAAAACACCATTAAATAGTTGAAAAACGAAAGATTCACCTTTGGGTGATCAATTATTTTTGGTCTCAGTCGTTAATTTTATAACCAACACCACGGGCGGTTACAATAACATCCTGATACAATTTGTCCCGGAGTTTTCTGACGTGAACATCAACGGTGCGGTCCCCAACGATGACATCCTGCCCCCAAACCGAATTCAGAATCTGTTCACGGGAAAAAATTCGGTTTTTGTTTTTGGCGAGGAAATAAAGAAGTTCAAATTCCTTTCGGGGAAGTTGTTCTGATTTGCCTTTATAGGTGACGGTGTAGGTTGCCGGGTCGATTTCAATTTTAGCCATCCGGATGACATCCTGCGGTGTGGATGCTGCTGCCGGGACACTTCGTCTGAGTAAAGCTTTGATATGACTGATGAGAACACGCGGGGAAATGGGTTTCTTCAGGTAGCTGTCACTACCCAGTTCCAGAGCAAGAACTTCATCAATTTCGCTGTCTTTGGCAGTTAGAAATAAAATCGGGATTTCATTGTACTTATCATTGGCGCGAACGAGTTTGCACATCTCAAGACCATCCATGACCGGCATCATCAGATCAAGAACAACGGCGTCAATCTTTTCGGATTCAAGAAGAACCAATCCTTCTTTGCCATTTCTGGCAGCAATGGTGTTGAAGCCTTCTTTTTTCATGTTATAAACCAACAGGTCACGTATATCCTGCTCGTCATCTACAATTAAGATTGTTTTTTCGCCGGTTTTCATTTTACAGTCTGCCTTAGTGCTAAGCGGATCATATCTTCTGTTTTGAGGGGTTCCTGAGTCGTTTTTACAATGGAAGCGATTGATTTTTCAGCAACCTGACGGCTGAAGCCGAGTGCGGTCAAGGCTGCAATAGCATCATCCTGAGCCTGATTACCTGAACCAGTAAGCCAACTGGCATCTGCAGGTGCCGTAAGTTTGGAAACTTTATCCTTTAATTCAACTATTAAACGTTCGGCCATTTTCTGTCCTACACCGGGAATGGTTTTCAGAATGCGAACATTTGCGCTGGCGATGTGATGAGCCAGATCTTCAGGTTTTAGTGATGACAGGATTGAAATCGCAATTTTGGGACCGACGCCTGAAACTGAAACCAAATGTTTGAAAAGGGAATGTTCAGCTTTTCCTGCAAACCCGTAAAGATAGTGTCCATCTTCCCTGACAATAAATTCGGTTTCAAGCTGGCAGACTTCACCTGTTCCGGGAATATGATCATGGGTTTGAAGGGAAATGAATATCCGGTAACCGATGCCGTTCACATCCAAAAGAATTTCAGTGGGCGATTTAACGGCAATTACGCCTCTGAGGAATGCAATCATTTAATAATCCTGTCGGAATTCTGGTTCACATACGACGCCCAGGCAGACCGTTTCCCTCTCGATACAGTTTGAGTCACGGTTTTATGGGCTGCACTTCCGGGTCCGACCGAGAAACCGGCAGAAAGTGCAATGGCAAGGGCATCAGACATATCAAAATCCTGGGTTCTTGCTTCCATGTTTAGAAGCCGGAAAATCATGGCTTCAACCTGTTGTTTACTGGCATTTCCGTTACCGGTGACGTGACGTTTTACTTCACGGGGTGAAAGTTCAACAATCTGGATGTCATGCTGGGCAGCGGCAAGAAGGATTACCCCCTTAGCATTCCCAAGTTTCATGGTTGAAGCAATGTTCTTATTGAAAAATGCTGTTTCAACTCCCATGCAAACCGGTTTCCAGGCGTCAATTAAAGTCGTTAGCCGGGAATAAAGAGTAACGAGGCGGGCACTGATATCTTTTTTTTCATCCAGTTTGATAATACCGGAATCAACAACTGAGTAGTTGTTTTTTTCAAACCGGATAATACCATATCCGGTTGTGCGGGTTCCGGGGTCAACGCCAAGGATGATCATGGATGGTTCCTTGAGAAGCAAGGCGTCTGCCGGAGATTTTCTCCGGCAGGTTTTATTTCAAATCTTTAAGTTGAAGCTGAAGCTGGGTTTGTCCGTTCCAAACGTTTTCGTTGATGGAATAAACCATGTGAAGGGCTTTTCCGGAAGCCACAGCAGAGGTGTAGTAACTTTCCATGTTATATCCGATAACATCAAAAACTGGCGAACCTTTTTGTTTAGCCTTGAATTTCAGGTGTCCTTTACCAACTACACTGGGGTACCCGATAATTTCGACATCGTCGCTATAAAATACAGGCCGAAGATTATCAGGTCCGTGCGGCTGAAACTGGCGGAGAACTTTCCAGAATTTATCGGTAATTTCAGAGAAGTCGATCTGGCTGTCAATCTGAATTTCAGGGGTGAGCAGATCAGCAGTCAGGGTTTGCTTGACAACTTCATCAAATTTTGCCTGAAATGCAGGAATATTTTCAAGTTTTACAGAAAGTCCGGCAGCATATTTATGTCCGCCAAACTGAATTACAAATTCTTCGCAGGCTTTGATGGCTTCATAAACATCAAAACCGGGGATGCTTCTGGCAGATCCTTTGGCAACACCTTCAATGGTTGTCATCATAACGGCAGGCCGGTAATGTTTTTCAACCAAACGGGAGGCAACAATTCCGATCACGCCCGGATGCCATTTCTCATTGTGAAGCACGATGGAAAGACCTGAGTTTTCACGCAGGAATTTCTCAGCCACGATTCCGGCATCCATATAATTGTCTTCATCAATCGTTTTCCGGTTGGTATTTTCTGATTCCAGAACTGAAGCATAATCAGCAGCTTCGGCTACGGTTTCAGCAACCATCATCTGCACCGCGCGTTTTGCATCACCAAGCCGACCAACCGCATTGATACGGGGTCCGATGCTGAAGACAATCTGCGAGGAATTTACACGGTCAAGAGTCAGCCCGGTTTTTTTCTCCATAGCAATCCAGCAGGGTCTGGGTGATTGCTGAATAATATCGAGACCAAGCCGGGTTATGGTTCGGTTTTCATCAATGAGCGGAACAATGTCTGCGGCAACGGCAACGCCAACCAGATCCATATACCTTTCGGCAATTGACGGATCAATTCCGAGCGCTTTACTGACACCCTGAGTGAGTTTGAAACCAACGCCGCATCCGCACAAATCCTTAAACGGATAGTGACAGTCAGGGCGTTTGGGGTTCAGAATGGCCAGTGCTTTGGGTACGTTATCTCCAACCGTGTGATGATCGCAAATAATGAGGTCAATGCCTTTTTCACGGCAATATTCAGCCTGAGAAACCGCAGTTATCCCGCAATCGACTGAAATAATGATTTTGACACCCATCGAATGGGCATGGTCGATGCCTGAACGGGCAATGCCATAACCTTCTTTGATCCGGTCGTTGATATAATAGGAAACGTTGGCTTTTATATCCCTGAAATAGGAATAGAGAAGGGCAGTTCCAGTAGTTCCATCCACATCATAATCGCCATAGATCATGATTTTGTCGCCATCATTGTAGGCTCTGACCAACCGTTCAACGGCAACATCCATATCCTTCATCAGGAACGGATCGTAAAGCTGGTCAGTTGACGGTCTGAAAAAGTCACGGGCTGTATCAAAGGTAACAATTCCCCGGTTCATGAGAATTCGGGCAAGGGTTTCTGTGATGTTCAGTTGTTCCGCGAAGAGTTTCAGGTCAGTTTCGGCGATGTGGTTAAGAAAGGTCCATTTGTATTTTGAGTTACTGACGATATGTTCATTCATAATTAGGAGAAAAATACGGATTTTCCCCAAATGATCAAAGGAATGGCAGAGGGAAGCGAAGAATTAATTTTTGGGGGAAGAAGATAGTTGTCAGGAGTCAGAAGTCAGTAGGTTGTAGAAATACGGACATTTTTTGGTTTTGAGAAATTTAAATTAAAGTTCCCCTCCTTTTTTAAAGGAGGGGTGGCGAAGCCGGGGTGGTTTTCATTGCCTTTAAATTTTAGAAAACAGCCAAACCACCCCTAACCCCCTTCTTTAAAAAAGGAGGGGAACCATTAACATTCAACATTTAAAATTTAACATTTACAATTCAAAATCCGGTCTGTCTTAGATTCCCACAGAAACTTCGGTAACCGGCAAAACCTTTTTGATATCTGAAGGATTCATTTCAATCAGGAATCCTCTTTTTCCGCCATTGATATAAATACGATCCAGTAAAAAGAGGGTTGATTCAGCATAAACCGGCAAAACTTTACGGGTTCCGAAGGGTGAGGTTCCGCCGAATTGATAGCCAGTGGCTTTTGTTGCCGTTGGTTCGGGTGCGGGCGTCAATTGTTTGACATTAATGAACCGTGCAAGTCCTTTTTGTGAGATTTCTTTATCGCCGTGCATGAGAACGACATGACAATTTTTATTTTCATCTTCAAGAATAATGGTTTTGATAACCTGATGTTCATCAACGCCAAGGCAATTGCTAGAATGCCGGGTTCCGCCCTTTTCTTCAAAGGGATATTCGTGTGGGACAAAAGGAATTTGATGATCCCGAAGCACCCTGATCGCAGGTGTTACCGGAAAGGATGGTTTTTGCAATTGTTTCCCGCTTTTTTACTATTACCATTACTGAAAGTTGAATCAGATAAACGGTATTCCGATATTCTGCACAACTAAAGTTTAATTATTCTGCTAAAATACATGAACCGGGAAACATTTTCCTGAAAATTCTGTTTACGATTTAAAACCACGGGGAACTAATGATTAAAAAACTAACTCTGCTCGCACTGATTTCAACCTTTCCGTTTTTGCTCTTTGGTCAGGCAGAAATCGTTAAAAATGTTGAATTTACCTGGATTGCTGGTCCTGACGGGAGTTTGACCTGCGAAGAATCTTCCAGCAAGCTATTACTTCTGAAACAGGGACAGATTGATAAAATTACCAGTGAATTAAAAGTTGTGCAATCAACGTTGACTTCAGCCGGTGGTACAGGGAACCTGAATATTATCCTGCGGGCAACTGAACAGCTTCAGGCAAATACAGCTGCTTTGAATTCATTTGTTAAAGCTGCTGAAGCCTGGGAAACGGTGATTCTGAATCCAGTTACTATTGTCATAGATGTTGATTTTGGTCCAACCCGGTTCGGAACCGCCTATTCATCGGCAAACGTTATTGGTTCAACAAGTTCTGCAATTTATGCGGCTACATCAGGATCGAACGCTACCGGATCTCCGGTTTCATTTGCCGATTTTAGTGAACGCTTAGCCAGTACCCATGAAGGACTAAGCATACTCTATTATGCAACTCCCAGTCCCATCAACTCTGACCTTGGCATAATTAGTTACCCGATTGCAACCCGGCCTAACCTTCAGGCTCTTGGCTATTTTGTTGCCGAAACACCAGAAGATACTCCCTTTGGACAAACGCCAAATATCGGATTTAACAGTGCCTTTACTTTTGATTTTGATCAATCAAACGGGATTAGTTCAAATCTGACTGACTTTCAGGGTGTAACGATTCATGAAATTGGTCACGCGCTGGGTTTTGTTTCTTCAATTGGATACTCTGATAATTTTTGTACAACCTGGGATATGTTCAGGTTTCGCCCCGGAACTGTGAAGTCCTTTGATGATTTTGCAACCAAGGACCGGGTATTGACTCCCGGACCCCTTGCTTCTGGTGGTGATCAGGTCTTTTGGGATGGAGTAAAAGAATATGAACTATCAACCGGAGCATCGAACGGAACCGGTGGAGATACCCGTCAGGCTTCACACTGGAGAGATGATGCACTGAGAGGTACTATTCCCATTGCTGAAAGAAAGATTGGAGTGATGGATCCTACTTTTTCAAGAGGAGAAATTGGTTTGATTTCTCAGGCTGATCTCAGAATGCTGGCAGTAATCGGGTGGAATATTGATCTGGGAAACCTGATAAGTCCGCCCCTTCAATTTAATGCTTACAGTGACTACAAAACTCCGCAAAGTATGGTTATCAAATGGGAAAATCCGGAATCATTCTATGATGGCCGGTTTATTTCTGACTCAAAGCTTGTTCTTCAGCGTGATGGAATCGATTTGAAAACCTATGAATCACCCTCTCCTGGTGAGGCGATTGAATTCACAGAATCCGGACTGACAAGCGGTCAATTGTATACTTACCGGATTTTTGCAATTCACACACCTTCTGGTGATACAGGAGTTTCTGCCTATTTTTCCAGACTTGCCGGTGGTTCTTCAACGCCCGGAATCAGTTCTGAAGCAACAGCAGTAAACAATGGAAATACTGCAATATTTACAGTAAAGATTCCCGTACTTCATGATGATGGTACACCGCTTCATAATCTTTCAGGTGTGAAATTGTACAGAAGCAGAGACAAGGTTGAAACCATTACCGAACTTTCACCAACAGATACCGGTAAGGTGATTCAGATTGTTGATACTGCCCCGGTTGGTGCTGCATTCCCTACTCGTTACCATTTCATTTTTCAGGGTTCAGGATCATTTACGACAGATGGTACCCCTTTCATAACAGACGTGATCAGGTTGGGAACTCCGGTTACATCATTAAGCGAAACGTTTGATACTGAAACACCAAAAGTTGTAGGAACTGCCGGTTGGATGATTTCCAAAGCGGACTTCATGACTTCAAATGCAATCGGCATTCAAACTTTTATCACGGGCCAAAAGGCTGAAGCCTATGTTGCAGCCATCAAACCGGCTGCTTCACAGCTGATTTCTTTTAAAACCATTGCAAGATTAAACGGTGCGTTGACAAATGGACTTGTTGAACTGTCAATTAATAATGGTTCAACATGGACAACTGTGAAAACCCTGAATTCAAACTCTTATGCAGATTGGACAAACAGACAAAACACCTGGTTTAAGGAAACCATTTCTCTTGCTGATTATGCAGGCAAAAATGTGATCATCAGATTTAATCTTGTTTCTTCGGGTTCTGAAGGAAGTTTTGGATGGTTTATTGATGATATCCTTCTCGAAACCGGAACAAGTGTTTCTGGTGAAGAAGTGGTATCTGTTTTTAGCCTGGAACCTAACTATCCGAATCCTTTTAATCCGTCAACCAAACTTTCTTTTTCATTGCCGGTTCAGGGAAAAGTAACTTTGAAAGTTATGAATATTCTCGGACAGGAAATGGCTACTCTTGTGGATGGAATCCGTCCTGCAGGAATGAATGAAGTTGTTTTTGATGCGAAGGGGCTTCCGTCCGGGGTGTATTTCTACCGGATTTCAGCAGCAGGGCAGACATTGACAAGGAAGATGATTCTGTCGAAATAAAGTTTGCAGGTTAGATTTTTATTGAAGCAGGCTAAAGGTCTGCAGGATTATAAAAAAGACAGGGGAACACCCTGTCTTTTTTATTTCATCAAACCGGAATTCTTTTATCCATTACCTTAAACCAAAGCGACGGGAAAAGAGCAAGCCACAACATTCCCGGGTAACCTGTTGGCATTTGAGGTGAATGGTCAAAATGACGCAGAATCTGATACTTCCGGCTGGCCAGGTAATGATGATCAGAATGGCGGGAAAGCTCAAAAAGAAGCACTCGCCCCAGAATATGATCTGAAGTCCAGGAATGTTCCGGTTTGACCCGTTCGGGATGACCGTTTTCTTCGCAGCGTACCAAACCGTAATGTTCGATATAGTTTACCGTTTCAAGAAGTAATATTCCCGTACAAGCAGCAAGAACAAAACCGGCAACACCCATCCATCCGAAAAAAGAAAAAACAAGCCAGATTAAACCCGCCTGAAGACCGATTCCCCACAGCATTTCATTCCGATGTGAAAATACCGGTCGTTTTAATTTGGCAAGGCGGTTTGCTTCAAGATGCCAGGCCGAGAGCCAGCCAAAAACAATGGAGCGGAACCAGAAAGCATACAGGTTTTCACCTTTTCGTGCAGATGCAGGATCAGCTAAAGTTGCAACCCGTTTATGATGTCCCCGGTTATGCTCAATGATAAAATGCATGTACAGAGAGGAAAGTAAAAGAAGTCTGGCCATCATCCGTTCATGACCCGTCACTCTGTGTCCCAGTTCGTGGGCAACATTGATTCCGATAATCCCGCAGAACAATCCCATTGACAAAGTTCTGCCGGAAAAGGTGACCCAATCCAGACCGGGTACCATCAGGGAGTTCAGAAAAAGAACCATCAGGTAGACTTGAAACGGAACAGTTATCCAAAGAAGCCAGTCAAACACCAGATTGTGAAGGTTTTGCTTTTCTTCATCCGAAGCCAGATTCCGGGTATCCGGACTAATGAAAAGTTCAACAAGGGGAATGGCCCCAAATGCGAGTAAAAGCGGTAAAAAAGTGAGCCAACCGGTTACCTGAAAAGAAATCCATCCCGAAAAAATAATGACCAGAATGAGACTGTATTTCAGTGATGACACCAGGCTTTTCATATGCTATTTCAGGTAACCATCGAGTTGTTCCGGGGTCATTCCGAGCGGGGCAATAAACTGGATTGTATTGTTTGGCTGATCGTAAAGTTCCATCACAGGCGGCATTTTCAGGTTGTTATCCACGATAAATCTGCCAAGTGCCGGGTAAGCCTTATAAATCCCGATAAAAACAGAAAGTGCACCTTTATATGAAAAATCGGTATAAACCGCTTCAGTTTCTGGGAAAACGGCAACTTTAAAATTTGGCGTGATTTTGCTGATCAGAACGGTGTCTTTGGGTTCAAGAATGCAGCCGGCAATCCATCTGAGACTATCTTTTGGCGTGTAATCGGGGTTGTCATAATACAAACCGAAACCGATACTGGTTTTAATGGAATCAATTTTGAGCAGAGTAAAAAAAACTTTGTTCATGGCATCGGCAGCTATTTTATAGTCACCCTGATGAACTTCATAAACGAGAATACGGGATGGAACGGTTTTCTTTGTGACTTCCATTGAATCAAATAAATCATAATGAAACAAGGTGGTGAGCGAAGCAAGAATCAGAATTCCAACGATGGCAAGTGCAATTTTCATTTTTAACTCCAGATTTTCAATGTTTGAAGGTCGGAGTTTTGGGGATGGAAATCAATTGCAGGATAGGAACAGGCTGTTAGCTATTGGCTGTTAGCTGTTGGGTAATACAACAAACATCATAAAAGAGAAATTACTCAAGATTTTTTAAATCCGGTTTTTCACTTTATTTACTTATTTTTTGCTTTCCCTGGCATTGGATTAACCAACCACCAACAGCTAACAGCCAATAGCTAACAGCCTGACCTGGGCTTATTTCATCAGCATCATTTTCCCTGTCAATACCTGATTTTCAAACTGAACTCGGTAAACATAGATTCCGCTTGAAAGGGATGAGGCGTTAAAGGGTACTGAATTCTGTCCGGCTGAAAGTGCTCCCGTTTGAATGGAACCTACCAGCTGACCGGTTAAGGAATAAACCTGAACGGTAACCGAACCGGATTCAGGCAGGGTAAACAGAATTTCTGTTCCCGGGTTGAACGGATTCGGATAATTTCCTGCAAGACTGAATTTACCCGGTACTTCTGACTGGGCATCTTCAGCTTCAGATTTTGCAGTAGGTGTTGCGTATAGATTCAACGCCAGTGCTTCTGTTTGAAACAATGTTGTTGGCATGTTTTTGAAGGCGATAAATGCATTTTTCGCATCAGTTGAACTTCCCGAATGAGCGGTGTAAGGCGGATTTCCCCAACTTTGGTTGATCCAGGTGAGCATCCATGCGACTTTCCATGCACGGTTACTCAGCTGGATTTTGTCCTGAACATTGTACCACCAGTACGGCCAGCTGTCGGGGGAGTTGATACGGTTTCCGGTTTCTGCAAAAACGGGCACTTTTCCATTAGTCCAGGCATAATCACTGACGGCGGTAAGCTGGGTAACCATGACATCAAGTGATTGTCCGCTGCCGGTTCCCTGATCGTACATGTCAAGACCAATCACATCCACATAAGAATTGGTTGGATAGTAAGACGTATCAAACGGGTAATTGGGCGACCAGGCAAACAAAGCATAGTTTGTACGGGCTTTGATATAATTCACGGCATACTGATACAGTTTTTTGTAGGAAGTTGCTCCGCCATAGGCCTGTGTTCCCCACCAGAACCAGCTTCCGTTCATTTCATGGAAGAGACGGATTACAACCGGGAATTTCAGGTCATTATTCAGGATTGAAATGGCCTGATCAAGTTGCTGGTTCAGATAAGTGACTTCGCCATAAGTGTTGATTCCTTCTCCGATGTTGTACATGAGATACCGGTCTGCGGCAGCATAATCTGCAGAGTTGTGATATTTGCTGTACATGTGAAAATCGAAAGTAACCACACAGCCCAATGCTTTTGCCTTCAGGGCAGCTTCTTTGTGTTTTCTTCTTTCGTCGGCAGATTTATAAACATAATAGTGGAAATCCTGTCCCAAAACAGCCGGGTGGACACCAGTAACGGTTTTCACATCTGACACATCTTCGTTTTCGTGATTCCCGCCAGACCAGCTGTAACTGTTAAAAAATTCCTGTCCGAACAGGATGTTTTTACCATTCCAGGCTACTTTTTTAAGGTTTGCGTAAAGGTTCTTGGTAGCCTGGGTGGCTCCGGCATCGATCTGAGCCATTGCCGGGAAAGCGAGAAAAAACAAAAACAAAATACACCCTTGCACTTTTTTCATTGCTGGTTTCCTTTATCGGTTTTAATTGATTGCGATTTGGAGGCATGCGATGATGGGTTACACGCGAAAGCAGAGGATACTTACGGTGAGGGTAAACCCCTGGGCCGGAACCAAAAGGTTTTCCCGGCGGCAGATGGGTGGTGCTTTATCCAAAAGACGTGCCAAAAGGATAAACCAGAAGGAAAATGGCGTCAGAGTGAAGGATTCGTCGGTTTTAGCGTGATTTCTACTGAAAAGATCCAAACAAGGGTAAGTTGTACGTTTATTGTATATTTGATAACAACTTATTACAATAAGAAGACAATTTGCGCTGTACGGGGTACGTGGTACGCTGTACGTTTTGACATTGCCTGAATAACGTTGACAAGATTTATTAAGGATGTCACTTCGATTTATAATTAAAAGATTCGAATTGATCTGGTGTTAAGTTGTTAAGCGAACTGTGAGTTTTTTCATGATTGTAAAGATAAATAGTCTTTTTAAGTAAAAGAGAAAGTTCGGAGAAAGACTGCGGTTTTTTAGGGATCAGGTAGTCATTTTTAATTGTACCATTGATTCTTTCCGCATTCGCGTTTTCATAACAGGATTGCGCTCTGCTACTCTGAATCGTGTACTTTTTGATAATGGTCAGAACGTTGTGGGAAAAATATTGACCCCCACCATCAGAGTGAAGGATCAATTTGGGAGGAATCTCATTGTTTCTGGTTTTAATTGCCTTTTTCAGTGCAGGAAGAACAGTTTCATCGGCCAGAAGTGTCTGACTTGCAATTGCAGAAAGGATTTTCCGGCTGAACATATCCATGATAAAGGTCAGATAGGCAAAATGATTACCCATCCAAAAATAAGTGA
>JAFLBE010000076.1 GCA_017303995.1 Bacteroidota bacterium
TCTTCAACCGACCACGCCCGGTCACCCCTAAGACTGTTTTCTTCATGGACTGAAATTCCCCTGAGAAAAATGGATTTTCCGTTCAGAAGCAGGTCGGCACCTTTTGTCGAAATGGTTCTGAATCCGATCTGATCAGTTAGATTTTGTTTCGGAATGGAAATTGAAACCGTGTAAAGTTTTGGGTTTTCAGTTGACCAGGGTTTGTAATCCGGAAGAGAAAAATCCACTTCAGCCCAACCGGAGGAATTGGTTTGAACGGTTTCCTTCAGTTTAAGTTCAGGAATCTCAACCGTTATGGTCTGATTAAGCCAGCTTCCGTCAAGCTGAATAAATCCGCCAACTTTTTTCGGATTATCCTTTTTCAGCTGGATGACATAATCCCGGATGAAGGTTTCTGATTCTTCGACCAGATAAACTTCACGGGTGATGCCGCCGTAATT
Organism: Bacteroidota bacterium; assembly: GCA_017303995.1. Classification (GTDB taxonomy): domain Bacteria; phylum Bacteroidota; class JABWAT01; order JABWAT01; family JABWAT01; genus JAFLBE01. The sequence goes on from JAFLBE010000076.1 coordinate 441, forward strand.
GAACCAGTCGGTATTCACTGTCGGGATGGCTTCCCTTTTCCGCCGGTTGTCTGCTTTAACGACCAGAGAATTGCTTCCGGGTCTGAGCCATTTGGTGATTTCAAAGTTGAACGGAGTAAATCCGCCAACATGAATACCGAGTTTGTGTCCGTTCAGGTAAACTTCAGCCTGATAGTTCACAGCTCCGAAGTAAAGGAAAATCCTGTTGGTTGGGTCTGATGCAGTAAACTCAAAAAGCTTCCGGTACCAGATGGTTCCTTCATACAAAAACAGTTTATCATCCTGAACATTCCAGCTCCTGGGGACCAGCAGCCACGGCGATTCATCAAAGTTGTATTCCACCAGTTCAGTTTGATTGATTGGGTGATAATCGGTAAAAATGGCACCCGGATTTTTCTCATATCCAGGCTGGGAGTCGTGGGGCTCATACCGGTAATTGTAATATCCGGTTTCATACGGATCGACAATCGACCGCCATTTTCCGCTGAGGGAGGAAATTTTCCGGTTAGGAAGGTTTTGAAGGAGGTTAGACTGGGAAAAAACCTCGAATCCCGTAAAGAGAATCAGGATAAATAAAACGACGGTTTTCTTCATGGCTGGATGGTTTTTGGAGTTAAGGATGTTTTGGATTGCGATTGGGAAAGGTAAGGAGGAAATGGGAAAATCGGAATTATTTTACCACAGAGTGAGCAGAGTTTTTCACAGAGGAACACAGAAATATTTTTTATTAAAAACCATTCAAACGATTTTTAATTTTCATTTCACCCGTTTTAATGGATTCATTTCCCGTTGTAACACCGACATCCCGGTCGGTTCCCTTCTAATTCCAGATACCGACCAGAGGTCGGTGTTACATTAACAGCAAATAACTTCTCAATTTGTTACTTCTGAATGAACCAGTTTTAAAAAATTGGTTCTCCCCCCTGTAAATCCGACCTCCCGGTCGGATGCATTTCAAATTCAATACTACCGACCAGAAGTCGGTGTTACATAAAACCCAAAATGTATTTAAATAATAAAATCTCCCCCCGCTCTGCGTTCCCAGCGTCCCTGCGGTCGAATTATCCCCCCGCAAGGGCAATCATTTTTTTCACCGTTTCCAGATTCCGGGTGGTTGCAGATACTTTCAGTTTGGATTCAATGAAATTGTTGCTGAAAAGTGTGTTCCCGTAACTTCCTCTGATGTGGATGTAAACGACTTTCCTGGATAAAATAATTTCGTCAACGTCACTTTTAAACGAATCCAGTTTTGCCTTTCGGTCTTCAGACGGAAGGTCACCCAGAAAAGTAAAATAAAGGCGTTCACCTTCCTTCAGATTTTCTTCAGGGAATGGACAATCACCCAGAACCTGTTTTAAATAGTCTGGAGTCACCGCCAAAATATCCACGTCGAAAGCATAATGATCTTTGATGATTTGGTGGACCAGATTTTCAGTTTCCTTCAGCGAATGATCTGAACTGACCACCAGATTACCACTTTGAATGTAAGTCACAACCTCAGAAAACCAGCCGGATTCAAGTAAAACCTTCAATTCCTTCATCAGGATTTTCTTTTGTCCGGAAACGTTGATTCCCCTGAGAAAAACGATTTTTTTATTCATTCGATAATGTTTTTATTAAAATGGAAATACAAAGATATTTTACCACAGAGTGATCGGAGTTAATCACAGAGGAATGCAGAGTAGGTATTTGATTCAAAAAGAAAAAAATGTCATCCCGGACTTAGCCTGCCCCGAACGCTTTCGGGGATCCGGGATCCATGCATTTTATACTGGATGCTGAATCAAGTTCAGCATGACAGCAAATCGCCCTTACAGAATTCTGAATTTCTTAAAAAATAATCCCCCAGCTCTGCGTTCTCAGCGCCTCAGCGGTAAAATGTATAAAACTATTCCAGGATCAGAACTTTATCAATTCCTGCCGGAAGCGTAAACCCTTTCAACCCGGTAAAATCAGAAACTCCACCGGTTTCACAATCGAAAATCTGTCCTTTTTTCACATTGGATGGAACTGATAAATCCGTTTTCACTTCAGATTTGCCCGGATTATAAAGATAGACAAAAGTTTTATTTCCGGTTTTTACACCATAAATCTGAATGTCCTTTACAGAACTTTCAACCTGAACCGACTCATAATTTCCCTTTCCGGCAGCCAGCATCTGATCATGAATGGTTCTGACACGTGAAAAATACGGCATCAGTCCACGATTCTCAAAAAACTCCCACCACCAGCTCATCGGCAGGATCGGAGTTGGTGAAAACAAGCCGTACCACAATCCACGTTTATAATCACTGTCAAGTTCTTCGGCAATGGTGTTGAAATTCTTGTTCCAGTCCCACTCATAACCGAACTCACCAATCACATAGGGTTTTCCGTGGTTTTTTGTGTATTCTTTGATGACCTGAGGCATGATTGTCGTGTTTTTGTAGATGTGCTTCTGGTTAAAATCCATGGATTTAATCGAGTTCATGCCGGCAACATCTCGGTGAGAAATGGAAGTGGTTACCAGATGCTGATACGGATCGTTTGCCTCAAAATAACCACTCATTTCCTGATGCCAGGCGGTAACAGATTCATCTGAAATTTTGTCTTCAGGTTTACCGGCATACATGAGGTTATCAACTTCATTGAAAAATTCCCAGGCACCAATTGAAGGACTGTATCCCCATCTGGCAATGAGATATCTAAGACGGTTTTTATACTGTTCTTTCGCTTTCGGATGACTGAAAAACTCGGCCGGGGTTTTTGCAAATCCGCCATTTTTCACATTATAATTGCTTTGTTCCCAGGTGTCGCCCAGGTAGTTTCCGTGAGCATCAATGGCCAACATCACGTGAATTCCCAGTGAATCCATCAGATTAACCAGATGATCCATCCGCTTGATTCCACCCGGATTGAAATATTCGTCAGTATCCTGATACCGGTTCGTATTTTCACTGATTTTCTTGTATTCCAGCGGCAAATTCCAGGAACACATCCACGTTCTGAAGAAATTTCCCCCATTTTTTGCAAGCAGCGGAAGCATGTAATCGTAGTTGTACCTTGGTTCTTCATGCAACTCACTGAAGTATTTGTTGTCATCGGTTTTTCTGGATTCCCAGCAGATATTTTCTCCGATTCCCCTGAATATTTCACCATTGTCATACTGAAACGCCCAGTCGGACTTCAACCGGAGAAACCCTTTTCCTTTTGATGACGAAACTGAAAAAGTCCCGGCCGCGGAAGAACTCACAACTTTGCCATCCTGCTTTAAAGAAAACTGATACGAATAGCTTCCCGCTTCAACCGGCGTAAACCGTGCCTGCCAGTTGCTTTCCTTGCCCGATTCGCCCGATACATAAAAACAGGGTAAAACCAGTTTTTTCCCGGTAGGTGAGGTAATCAGCATATCCAAAGCAATTTCTGCAGACCAGAACGGATTTGAAAAAGTTGAAATTAAACTGACATTGAAATCAGTTCTGGAATACTGGGTTGGGTTGGCGGTTATGTGTTTTACAGAAGAAATCTGAGCCTCTGAGGAAAAGGATATCAGCAAGGTCAGAAGAACAAAAAGAATTACTTTTTTCATGGCGGGTCCTGGAAATTTAGTTTCAGAATAAAAGGCGGAGCTAACCTCTATCTCAGGAAGAAAATTTCATGCCAGAGCGGGAACAGTTTAAGGGTTAATGATCAATGGTTAATGGTTAATGAAATGGATTTCTAACATCAACGACACAAATGGTTGCACCTCATGAGGCTTCATTCAATTTCCAGCAGGGGCGTAGCCCCGACCCATTTGTAGCAATCCAAACCCAAATCGAACCAAAGCTGCAGAGCAGCGACCTGTTGAATTTGAATTACAGACCGCTCCTGCGGAGCTTTCAGTCAGTTTGGGTGTTTCGTTGCTACAAACAGGTCGCACCGATGGTGCTGCGGATTTCATCAAATCTTGTTTTATCTAATTTTAGCTTTATGGTTCATTTTTCATTTTTAAAAATTGAATAGCCATTTAACCTCACAATTCATGCAAGTCCCAGCAGGGGCGTAGCCCCGACCCATTTGTAGCAATCCTAATCCAAATCGAACCAAAGCTGCAGAGCAGCGATCTGTTGAATTTGAATTACAGGTTGGGGCTTTCAAAAAGGAACTTTTATCGAAAAAAGGCGTGGATCCCGGATCAAGTCCGGGATGACAAGCTCTCATAATTGCAAAAAAAACAAAAATCTACTTTCTAAACTCCTTTTCCGAAAACCCACCACATTCCTCTGTGAAAAACTCCTTTTCCTCTGGGGTTACCAACTTTTTGAATTAATTTTGCATCCTTTGTGTTACCATCTCAACTTAATCCGGATTCTCAATGGAACTGAACTTATACTTTTACATTATCCTCATCACCATCCTGCTGGATTTTACACTGAATCTCATCAGCGACCGGCTCAACCTTAAAGCCATGCGGGATGAAATCCCCGAAACCTTCAAAGATGTCTACCCGGAAGACGAATACAGAAAATCCCAGCAGTACACCCGGGAAACCACCCGGTTCGGACTCATCTCTTCAACTTTCAGTCTTTTCATCACTCTCGGATTCTGGTTCGCAGGCGGATTCAATTTCCTCGACACCTTCATCCGGTCATTCGGCTGGACGGAAATCCCAACGGGACTTGCCTTTATTTCACTTTTACTTGTCCTGAAAATGATCATCGGCCTGCCATTCAGCTGGTACGGCACTTTCGTCATTGAAGAAAAATTCGGCTTCAACAAAACCACTTACGCAACCTGGTTTGCTGATATGGCAAAAAGTCTGGCTTTGGGTGCAGCAATCGGGTTACCGGTTCTTGCGCTCGTCATCTGGTTTTTCCTGACGGCTGGTTCCTTTGCCTGGCTTTGGATCTGGATTTCGATCACCGTCATTATGCTGATTATTCAGTTTATTGCCCCAACCTGGATCATGCCTTTGTTCAACAAATTCCTTCCGCTTGAAAACCTGGAACTGAAGTCCGCTATTCAAAATTATGCGGATTCTGTAAAATTTTCGCTGAAAGATATTTTCATTATGGATGGAAGTAGGCGATCTGCAAAAGCCAATGCATTTTTTACCGGATTCGGAAAGAACAAACGGATTGCGCTTTTTGATACGATGGTTGACAAACATTCCAACGAAGAAATCGTTGCCGTCGTCGCACATGAAATCGGACACTACAAAAGAAAACACATCATCAAAGGCATGATCACCAGCATTTTGCAAACCGGTGTGACTTTATTTTTACTTGGAATTTTCCTGAGTCATGAAGGACTTTTTGCCGCTTTCGGGATGGAAAAAATGTCGGTTTATGCCGGATTGATTTTCTTCGGGATGCTGCTGGCTCCGGTTGACATGCTGCTTGATCTGATTCAGAATGCGGTTTCACGCAAGCACGAGTTTGAAGCGGATGAATGGGCGGTAAAAACCACCGGTTCCTGGATTCATCTGGCCGAAGCACTCAAAAAACTTTCCCGTCAGAATCTCTCGAACCTGACGCCTCACCCGATGCATGTGTTTCTGCATTATTCGCACCCTCCCCTGAGTGTCCGGATTGCTGCCATGGAAAAAGTGAGAGTTTAAAAGAATTGGGGTATTTATTGCCGTCTGCTTTAGCTGACGGAATACGAAAAATTGGGAAATCAAAATCGTCCGGGCATTATACCAGAAAATTCACAAATCCATTCCCGGACGAAACGGCAAAAATTCAAATCGAAGCCGTTCCGCCCGCACTTCGACTCCGCTCAGTGACCAGATTTCCAGTTTCAATCAGAATTGTGGCCGGGCAGTTTATGTGGTGGCTCGTTTGCTACCAGGAGGCCACCCTTTTAACCCGCGACCAAAGGTCTTGGGCACTGGGGTTACAAAAACCAAAATTCAATAAACCATTCTGCGTTTAACTCTGTTAAATTGTATGTTCCCCATCCGTGAAAATCTGCGCGATCAGCGGGAAAAATGCCATTTCCGCCAAAACAAATTAAGCTCCGGAGGAGCGCCCTCCTGGTAGTATTTGATAAGAATGAGTCAAAATCGTCCGGGCACAAAACCAAGGGCTATGTTGCTCTTTTCCCGGACGAAACTGCGAAAATTCAAATCGAAGCCGTTCCGCCCGCACTTCGACTCCGCTCAGTGACCAGATTTCCAGTTTCAATCAGAATTGTGGCCGGGCAGTTTATGTGGTGGCTCGTTTGCTACCAGGAGGTCACCCTTTTAACCCGCGACCGAAGGTCTTGGGCGCTGGGGTTACAAATTTCATTAACAATTAACCATTATTCCCCCCACTCCCAGCTAACACCGGATGAAAAACGTGTTTTTTCTTCGGGAGAGCCAGACGGACGTTCTGATGCAACAGGAGTCAAAACGGTCATATTCCACCGGAAAGTGTCCCACACCAGTTTTAACGAGCCCTGCAAAAACAAATTGGAATAACCGGTATTCTCTACTTTTTTCCCGTTATTCCGGTCCCACTCTGCAGTTTCAGCTCTGAGTCCGGCCAATCCGATAACTGCCGTTCCTGACGGATTATCCCGATAAAGATCATGAGCTGCGGATAAAGATGAGCTCAATGACGTTCCCATCCGTTCACCAAATCCGTTCGTCCCGTTTATTTTTCCGAATAAATCCGCATTTATAGTCCATTTTTCCACGGCCTGAATCCACACTAGATTAAGCGGAACATCCCAGCTGCCGCTTCCGATCTGCTGATCACCCGGTAAACGGGTTCCGTTATCATCCTCCAGACGGTCATGACCTGTTGGAAGCTGAAGCCCGGCGCCAATCAAAATAAACCGGAACCAGGAATTACTATATCCGCCATCCAACCGGTAAACTCCCATCAGGGTCAGATCACCCGTCCAGGCTGTTGTGATGGTTTGATCTGAAATCATGCGGTTGGCCTGCCAGGGTAATGAAACCGACATGGCCCAATGATCAGAAAGATGGTAAAAAATTGAGAAATCAACGGTTGAACGATATTCCTTTGAACCGCTGGTTGTTCCGGGAGCACTGTGACTGATTTTAGCCAGTCTGGCCAGTACGGGTTGAATATGGGTTGTTGCATCCGTTACCGAGTGCTGAAACAGATAAGTCATTGCAATGCGGTTTTTCCCGGCGTAATACGGATTTATTCCGTTTACATTGTTACAGAAATCGCAGGAAAAACTGTTATCTGCCCAAAGCAGCAAAACGAAAAAAGTAAAAAATTTATTTTTCATGATTGAGTTAATTTCCTGTGGCTACAGGTTTAAAAGGATCCGAAAATTCCGGATTCCGGATAAAGGAAGTATCCGTCAGCGAATTGAGAAATTGAATCAAATCACTGATGTCCCGTTCAGACAATCCCAACGGACGCATCAGAATATCTGCATTCGGATGGCCTTTTCCGCCGGCATTATAATTCCGGATGACTTCTTCAAGAGTTTGATAACTGCCATTGTGCATGTAAGGTGCGGTCAGGGCAATATTTCGGAGTGTCGGAGTTTTAAATTTCCCGATATCTGAATCCCTGCTGGTTAAAAGATACCTGCCGGCATCTTCATAAACCGGGGCATTGCTGTTGTTATGAAAATTCTGATCGGTGAAATTGAATCCGCCATGACAGTGAAAACAATCTGCAGTTTCCCCGAAAAACAGGTCAAATCCTCTTTTTGCTTCAGTAGAAAGTGTATTGGGTTCGCTTCGGTTCCACTTGTCAAATTCAGAATTGCCTGTGATCAGATACCGCTCAAAAGCTGAAATGGATTTGGTAATCCGCTCCATTGTGACATCCTTTGAGCCCCACGCTTTTTCAAAAAGTGCAGGATAAACCGGATCCATTGCAAGTCTCATCATGAGTGTATCGGTGTGGATATTGAATTCAACCGGATTCACAATCGGTGCAAGAACCTGCTTTTCGAGAGATTCCACGCCACCTTCCCACAGCAGAAAGGGTTGATAAGCCACATTTGACAATCCGGGTGCATTCCGTTTCCCCGTCAAACCGTGAAATCCTTTACTCACTGCATTTCCACCATCGGCAAATCCGTTTGCCTGCTGATGGCACGATCCGCACGATACTGACTGATCGGCAGAAAACTTCCTGTCGTAAAACAGCCGCCGACCCAGTTCAAATTTTTCCCGGGTCATTGGGTTATCAGCCGGAATCGGAACAGCCGGAAAGTCTCTGGGCACATCAGGTGGATGGGGAGTCGGGCCGGAGCCGTCTTCCACATCAACCCCGCAACCGGCCAGGAATAACATCCCGACCGGAAGCAGAAACCAGTTCAACTTCATTTGCGTGAAAACATCGGGCTGGTATTGGCATAAATACGGTCAGCCAGATTTTTAGGTCCGACATGGTGAATCCGTTCAGCAGGATTATTCTTCGGACTCAGCTTGCCGGCTGGATTCAAACCGGTATCAAAAATCTTTGAATAATCTGCAGAAACGTTAAAGACATTATCCTTTCCGGATTCAACAGTAAACGAGGTTTTCGTACCAGTAAGAGAAGCCAGACGAACGGTCAGATTGCGGGTGTCTTCGCCAACATGCCAGCCGAAATTAATCGATTTACCTGCAGAATCGGTTTTTCCTTCAATCATGTGGAAAATGTAACCCGGATTCCATGACCAGTACATCCCTGAACTTGCACCCAAAGGTGCGTTTTGAGTTGCAGCATCTTTATGATTATCAGCAAAAGGCACCCCAACATTAAACTTCAGTCCACGGTAAAAACCCGGAGTTGCTTCAAGTTCAAGGGTTACTTTTCCGTCAGCAGTGTAATCTGCAGAAGACAAATCTGCCATGTGGATGGAACCGATCGGGTGTTCAACGCCGAAAGAGTCAATCAGGGCAATTTCAGAAACGTAAAACTTCAGGGTTGTGAACTGAACGGTATCCCCTGAAGAGGTATAGTACGGTGTGTTCAATGTCAGGGCACTTGAACCAAAAGCCCCTGAAATATTTAATACCACATGACTGTGGGTATGATCATCAGAATCAGACCCCGATGAGTTATCATCGCAGGCGGATAAAAAAGCAAGAACAGATAACGAAAGAACCAAATAGATCAATTTCATAATTAAATCCTGTATAAAAGTGTAAAATAAACCAATGGCTGAGACTTCTGGAGTTCAGCTGGTTAAGAAAAAGGTGAATTATTGAAGTTCCGTGAAGGAAACTGAGTTCAGGAAAGTAGTCTGGGCGGCTGGATTTCCGGATCTGACGGATGGAATATCAGCCGGTCACCAAAAAGTGAAGTATAAGAGGCCTGAGGGTTGAAAGATAGCAAATTAAGGGAAAATGTTGGAATCCCGGTTTCTTTAACGTCTTTGGAACCTTTTGAAGATTGGTCTTGCCGGGAAGAGGGAACTGAAGGTGAATCGGTTTCTTTTTCGATCTGCTTATTCAGATAACATTGTCCGTTGCAATTCCGGACCACTTTTTCACAGGACGAGGCTGCAATATTTTTCCGGTTCAGTTCAAACAGCAGGGTCATCACCGCCTGGGCGTTGAGGTGTATCATCAGTGCTGCAAGAAGAATTCCGGATGTCCATCGTGAAAGAGCAACAGAATTCATAGGGATAAAAATACAACCGACTTCCAGCAGAAAACAATTTATCATTCAATAAAGTGAGGTTTCATTTTCTGAAAATTGCGTGCAATCCCTGGCAGGACAAAAAGTATGAATCATGCCTACCCAGAAAATACATTGACCCATAAAATTCTGATTCTGACCATTTTTTCTTCTTACTTCTAACTTCTTTCTTCTAACTCCTTAATTAATCATATAAACCTGATTAATTCTCTAATCTAAACCCCTTGCGGATGATCAAAAATCGCCGTAATCTTGAATCAGGTTTTGACGTCGAAACCATTGGCAGGTAAACAAAACTGGGGAGGGTCTGAACTATCGCAAAACTACAACCTCACATAGCAAAGAGCCTTCATAACCGTCCCTGACGGTACTATTTTTGATAGCACATACGCGTCAAAAAGGTTTAGCCTTTCGAAAACCCTGATCACCACCTGCCGGTCTGGCAAGGAAGAGGTCAGGGTTTCTTTTTTATATCGGTTTGTAGTAGATAGTCGGGTCGGCAGGATCAGGAACGAAGCCGATTTTTTGAAGATAAGACTGGTGAACTTCAACAGTTGACCGGGTTACGAAGGAATGAAAACCCTGACTTTTAAAGGCCAGTCTCTGTTCGTTAAATAAGAAGGATGCATTTTTAAGATCCCGGTAATCAGGAATGACATAATCCAGTTCAATTTCAAGACTTCCGTTAGGCTTTGGCGTATAGATAAAAAGTCCGACCGGAACCAGATTCCGTAAAATAAAAACCTTACTTCCGGTTTCAACGGATTCAGTTTTGAACTGCGGAACATGTTTTCTGATGTCTTCCCCGTAAAAATCAAGAAACTTCTGAATCAGAAACGAATTCCCTTCCGGAACCGGCTCCAAACTGAAAAAATCTTTCTTGCTTCTCATCTGAATGATGTAGTACATATCAATAACTGAAATAAAGGCATTCAGCACAAATACCGGATAGGCACCAACCAGCAACCCATAAAGTGCAAATGCACCTGCGCCCCAAAAATTGACCCAGCGCAAATACCAGATATTTTTCATCATCAGCGAAATAGCGACCAGAACCGATCCGACATAACCAAATATTTCGAGCGGGGTCAATCCAAACATAAGATCACCTTATTTTTCGTCAGTTTTTATCTGAGCTTTTTTGAGAACTTCACTTTGCACAAAATCACGAAGAGGCTGTGCAATGACTGAAACCCAACCCGGTACACCACCAACAAATTTCACCCGCCGCAAAACCATCAGTTTCATCATTCCCCGTTTCCCTTCCAGCCATTCCAGATAATGTCCTTTTTCTTTCCAGACCATTTTGGGATGCGCTTCATCTACTCCAATTCTGAATTTGAGTTTTCCGTGATCAACAAAAAGGGTAAAACCAATGATGGTGGGTGACATGATAAGAATGGAAACGATATCAGTGTCTTTGAACATTTTGGATACACCTTCAACTTCATTCAGATGAAGGTGCATTTTTTCAAGGCAGGTCAATAATTGAGGTTCAGCTAATTCCTTGAGACTTTGCATCAGATCACTGCAATCTTAACAGTGAAGGTCTTCATTGGCGTCATCAGGTCAACCAGGAAGGCACCACTGTCACGCTTGAACTGAACACCCTGAAGTTCCAGCTTCATCAGTCCCATGCCGGCTTTTAATCCTTTTACCGAACTTAACGATAAACTTGCAGGATTTGCAGTGGCAGTCATGACCTGTTCAGCGAACAAATCGACCGAAAAACCGGCAATCTGAATCGTGTTTTTTCCGGGATTGGAAAGGTTGATGGTAATCTGATCACCTTTTTTTATGACAGATTGAATGGAAGCAAGCAGATTGGCAATTTCAGGGTTTATTTTAGTCTGATAAGGACTGATGAGTCCGTGAACGTCACTGGCAGATAAAACGAGATCTCCAGGCTGGTGTAAAATATAAAAAATCTGCTCAATCAGATTATCTTTCTGACTGACAGCATCCGAAATGATTTGCTGACTCACGATGGTCTCCTGAGGGTTTGACTGCGACGTGCAAAGATAGTAAAAATCAGGTTGAAAGTGGGAATATTTTCAGGGGATCGTTGGGGTGGTTACAGGTCACGGATTACAGGTTACAAATAACCGGTGACAAGGGACAGCCTGCCCCGAACGCTTTCGGGGAGGGACATGTGACGGGAAAAACAGTAGCAGATTCCACCCGGCCCTTGAGCCTGTCATTCTGAATACTATGACTAAGTCAAGTATTTTGGGCAAATTTTGACACAAAGTTTTTATCAAAAGGAGTATTTGAATTCCAAACTGCGCAAGCAACTTTTAACAGTTTATTGGCGACATTGTT
>JAFLBE010000077.1 GCA_017303995.1 Bacteroidota bacterium
GTAGGGAATATATCCGAACTTGGCGGATACCGATGCCGACCGGTTTTCTTCGGGCACGGCCAGCACTTCAAAGAACAGTTCCTGCAGATCATCAAACTCGGTAATGGTGGCATGATTGAGAAAGGAAAAAGCCGGATCGCCGTTGTGATACGTTTTCAACTGGGCTTCAAGCAGTTTCAGAAAGAGAATCCGGTTCAGCCAGGTAATCACCAGTTCAAGGGCGATGCTGAAAGCCTGTTTTTCTTTGGTGTCGCCATACTGAGTCAGATTGGGAAGCAGAACCAGCCGGTCTAACGTGCGGATCTGCTGAAGCGTGTTTTCGAGGAAGGACCCTTCATCTGGAACGTCCTTCCGGTCGATGATTTTCTTTGATCCATCCTTTTTTTCTTCGAGTCCGATAATGTGAAGCAGTTCCAGATAAAAATCACGGTTCAGCGAATTGCTGTCGTTGGCAACGGGTTCTTTAAGCAACTGAAACGGAGAAAGCAGCCGGTAAACGGCCGTGAGCTCAGATTGGGAGCCCGTTTTGATTGCGGGCAGATCAATCAGCGTAAAAGGAATGTCGGCATCAGACTCCGCCATTTTTCGCCGGATGACCTCAAACATGAGTTGGGTGTGCGGTTCATCAGCCTGTCCATTCTTCCAGGTTTTAAAAAAGGAAAGTAATTCGGTGTTTCTGAAGAAGAGGGAAGCGAACGTTTCTGCATCAAACAGGTAAATCTGGAGTCCGTTGGTGATGATGAGCGATTTCAGTTCGTGGTTGTTGTGCTGTTCTTTTTCGAAGAGATAGTAGAGCACGAGTTCGTAAAATGCCTTTTTCTCAAACTGATCGGGTGAAATCATTTCAGCTTTATTATCGGGGCGTTTAACTTCGATGAGCACCTGTGCCGGACTTGCGGCGGTCTTTCCCTTCCGGATGACCAGATCAGCACCGATCAGACCCCGGTAATTCACCGTATTGAGGTAAAACTGATCACCGGAATAGTGAATGCCTTTCAGCAGATCGGTCAAAAGCTTTTTGGTATGTTCTTCGCCCTGAGTTTGTTTGCGGGCTTCATCCAATTGGGTGAAATAAGTGGAGAGCGACTGGCGAAACCGAAGGAAGTCCGGTTCAGAAACCGATTGTTTTTTCAGCGCAGCCCGGATAGCATCTTTTACGGGAATCAGTTTTGGGGTCATGACAGCATACCTGAGGGAAATGATCGTTACGTGATAAAGTTAACAAAAATAATGGTTAATGTTAACAACCCGGCCCTGACGGGGTTAATGAGGAAGGAATAAGGCGTAAGGAATAAGGTGTAATGTTAAATTTCCCCGGACACTGAGGTTCTCGAAGTGCCCGGGGAAAGGTTTAAGGCAAAAGGCATAAGGAATAAAGCGTAATGGATAATGACATAGGCGATTGTTTTTTGTCATCCTGAGTAATTTTGCCTTTTGGCAAAATTGTATCGAAGGACGACAAAAATACCCTTCAATTTGTTGGTGAATTCCCGGACGGAAATGGAAATGCCTTTTTCACCACAGAAAGCGCAGAAAGAACGGAATTGAAATACAATTAAACAGGAATGGTAAGTGAGTGGTTAATGGATTATGTAACACCGACCTCCGGTCGGTATTCTTATTCAAACAGGGATGATCAGGATTGACAGGATAAATACAATTTGTTGGTGAAATACAGGATAGAATATGTCCTCACCCCAACGGGGTGGTATATGAATAGCCCCGGGTGAGCAACCCGGTGGAAAGAACAACACAGAACCCTACTCACCCCGGCGGGGTGAAATATTGGTAGAAAATGCATCCATGAAAGGGATAACCGCCCCAGCGGGGCGGAATGTTGTTTTCGCCAATTGGTTTGATATTCATGTTTATTCCGCTCCTCCGGAGCGGTTGATTATTGTTGGGATTGTTTTTCTACCAATATATGGCTCCTCTGGAGCCAAATTACCAATTACGAAATTGTCGTTGTTTGTTCCTCACCCCGACGGGGTGAAATGTTTATAGAAAACAGAAGCCCAAACCCCAACCCGCCCGGCCACAAATCCCAATGTGAAATGATAACCAATTCCGGGCGGAATACACCCGTCTGTGTGGCTATTTTCCGCACGGAATAAGAGCAAAGAAATATTGAAGAATTGTGGCCGTGCGGATTATTGTATTGGATCTTTTACCCCGGGCACTTTCCCGATTCTCGGGACTCAGTGACCGGGGCTACAAACATATCACCCCGCTGGGGTGAAGATTTAGAATCCGCCGTCAGCCGGTCGACGCGGCAACCATGCTTCGGCAGGCTCAGCAACCTACTCCGTGCCCGATTAAATCGAATCTGTGTTTGAAGGAGGCTACTGCCGACTGAGTTCAGATTCGATCAGGGCCGAAGTGCCAGTTGCAAGTCACAGAGCGGCTGGGCGGTACGGGGTTTTGCCCCCTTTTGCCCGGTCAAAAGGGGGTCGTCGAAGACAAAAGGGAATTGTGTTTGGCGCAATTTTGCCCGGGATTAGGGCGAATACAACATCCCCCATCCCGAACGCTTTCGGGATTTCCCCCTTCAAAGGGGGACTAAATAAATACGGTCTAGCGGATTATGTTATTGGATGCTTTACCCCGGGCACTTCGACTCCGCTCAGTGACCGGGGCTACAAACATTTCACCCTTTTAACCCGCGACCAATGGTCTTGGGCGCTGGGGTGAGGAATTGCAATTCCACCAGAATCAGAGCATGCGCGGTTGCGAAGGTTCGTGCGTTCCGGGTTTTCACGACCACACCCATTCAAAATCGTGCTGATAACTTAGATAAATCATGCTGATGATTTGTCTAACTTGTGCCAATGACTTGACCAACTCATGCCAATGATTTTATATTACCCTTTAAATGGGTTCTAAAACAACAAATGAATGGGTCTCAGGGGATCTTAAAGGAAATAAAAAAGCCCGGTAGGGGATTCCGGGCTTTTATTGATCTGAACGAAGAAAAGCGTGGGTTAATGTGGCAGGGAATTATACAACCTTCTTGTATTTAACTGCATCAAGAGCATCCTGAACTTCTTTGCCTGGTCTGAAATTCAGACTGTTGCTCTTGATCAGTCCGGCATGAAAATCATCTTCGGTTGGTGCACCTTCACTGCTGATTGACAGGGAAAAGCTTCCGAACTCACCCAAACGGACAATATTACCATTCGAGATGTGTTTGGGTACCAAGGCAATGAAACCTTCAAGCACACCTAAAACGTCTCCAATGGCAATCGTTGAGGTAGAAGAGATTTCTTTTGCCAATTCACGGAGGCTGATTTCACCCCTGCTTTTTGCGACGGCATAAAATTTAGGGGGATCATTGGGTTTTTGCAGATTTTTCCGTGTGATAATTGAATACTGCACTGACATGGGACGTATCCTTTCATGATAGGGGTTTTTCTGTCTTGTTATACGGACTCGGGTCCGACTAAAACAAAAATAAAATAAATTATTATTTATGTCAACAATAACGAATAATCGGCTTATAAAAAAAGGAAAAAGGTGAGATGATGCAATGAAAGTAAGGCGGGATGGGGAGAAGGCATAAGGTTAAAGGTGTAAGGGGTAAGCTGTTAGCTGTTAGGAAAATTCATAAGGCGATTAGTCCCCCTTTGAAGACGAAGATCCCGAACGCTTTCGGGAAGTATCAAAGGACGACAAAAAACCTTGCGAGCTGTTGGTGAAATACAGGATTTGGTTTGTATTCCTCACCCCAGCGGGGTGATATATTGGTAGAAATACGGAACCCATGAAAACGATAACCGCCCCAGCGGGGCGGAATATTGTGTTAACCCCTCTGCAACCCGGCTTTTATCGGGAAGTTTTGGGTTAAAAACCAACATTTAATTATTTGAAATCACCGGATTAAATGCCAGTTTTCAACCAGAAAGAATTGTCTCGAAAGTGTCGGTTTGGCGGATCATGTACGTTCTTTTGTTTCAGCCGGCTTTTAGCAGTATCTTTATTTACATGAAAATCAGGACTTTATTTTTATCATTTTGGATTATAGTTTATTTCTGCATGCCTTGCAGTGATGATTTATTTTCATTTGAAAGTGCTCGTAATCAGGATGTTTATTCATCTGAAACTTCTCAATCATCTGATTCTGATACATGTTCTGCTTTGTGTTTCTGCACTTGCTGCAGTCAGGCAGGAAGCCCAAGAATCAATATCGGTGATTTTGTTTTTGATTTTCCACAAATAGTCAGCCATACTGTTAATTTGCAGTCAACCCTCCTTTCCTCATACACCTTCTCTGTCTGGCAACCCCCGAAGTTCTGTTAATAACCCTTTGATTTTTCGTTTACCGATTAAAAACCAGCTGACCTGTTTAAATGGGTTTAGCATGGAAGTCATTTGTTTATTTAATTGAACTGGAGTTTTATGTTGGATAGAATAATTTCTTTTAGCCTTGATAATAAGATTTTTATAGGCCTGATGACTCTGATTCTTATCGGGTGGGGAATCTGGAGTGCCACAAAATTACCCGTTGATGCTGTTCCCGATATTACCAACAATCAGGTACAGATTATAACGGTTTGTCCGACACTTGCAGGGCAGGAAGTCGAACAATTGGTAACCTACCCAATCGAACAAAGTATCGCTACCTTACCTGATATATCAGAAATCAGAAGTATTTCACGGTTCGGATTATCAGTCATTACCGTTGTTTTTGATGAAAAGGTCAATGTCTACTTTGCCCGGCAGTTAATTGGTGAAAGGCTGAAAGAGGCAGAATCAAAAATACCAAATGGTGCCGGTACACCTGAAATGGCACCTGTTAGCACAGGTCTTGGTGAAGTCTATCAATATATTATTCATCCTGCAAAAGGAAGTGAAAATAAATATAATGCTATGGATTTGCGTACGATGCAAGACTGGATTGTTGCCAGACAACTTGCAGGAACACCCGGAATTGCCGAAGTAAACAGTTTTGGCGGGAATGTAAAACAATACGAAGTTGTCATAAACCCACACAGGTTGCTTTCTATGGATGTTTCTGTATCAGACATTTTTATTGCTCTTGGCAAGAATAATGAAAATACAGGAGCAGCCTACATAGATAAAAAACCAAATGCCTATTTTATCAGAGGTGTCGGGCTGTTGAGTTCATTTGAAGATATCAGAAACATTGTTGTCAAATCGAATTCAAACGGCAAACCCATTCTGATAAGAGATGTGGCTGAAGTTCAGTTTGGAAGTGCAGTCAGATACGGTGCAATGACCTGGAATGGTGAAAAAGATGCTGTTGGTGGTGTCGTGATGATGCTAAAAGGAGCAAATAGTGCAGAGGTAGTTAACCGGATAAAAGAAAAATTGCCCACTATTCAAAAATCGTTACCTGCTGATGTTTTGATTGAACCCTATTTAGACCGGACTGAATTGGTTAACCGTGCTATAACAACGGTTCAGACCAATCTTGCAGAAGGTGCTCTGATTGTAGTTTTTGTGCTGGTTCTTTTTCTTGGAAATATCCGTGCAGGCCTGATTGTTGCATCAGCAATACCGCTTTCAATGCTTTTTGCTCTTGGAATGATGAATTTATTTGGTGTTTCAGCAAACCTGATGAGTTTGGGTGCTATCGATTTTGGTTTAATTGTCGACGGTGCTGTAATTATCGTTGAAAATATTTTTCATCGGATAACAACGAGCAAAGGTCATTCAGGACAAACGAGCCTGACGTCTGCACAAATGAATGAAACCGTTCATAAAAGCGCCGGAAGGATGATGAATTCTGCTGCATTCGGGCAACTCATCATTTTGATCGTTTACCTACCTATCCTCACCCTAACTGGCATCGAAGGAAAAATGTTTGGTCCGATGGCACAAACTGTCAGTTTTGCAATTTTGGGTGCCTTTCTTCTTTCAATAACCTATATACCGGTTGCATCTGCGCTTTTTCTGAGCAAAAAAATTGGACACAAGACTAATATTTCAGACAAAATGATGAGGATGCTGCAAGACAAGTATTCTCTGCTTCTTGATCAGGCTATCAGGTTTAAAAAAGGTGTTATTGTGATATCGGTTTTTTTGGTTCTGGGTTCTCTGGTTATTTTTTCAAGAATGGGCGGTGAATTCATACCAACCCTTACCGAAGGTGATTTTGCCTTTCATTGTGTATTACCACAGGGCACTTCTCTTTCACAAAGTATTGAAACCAGTATGCAGGCTTCACGCATTGCCAAAGAGTTTGATGAAGTTAAAATGGTTGTGGGCAAAACAGGTGCCGGCGAAGTTCCGACAGATCCAATGCCACCAGAAGCAACTGATTTGATGATTATTTTAAAACCAAAGGATGACTGGAAACGGGATATTTCTTACGATGAGCTTGCAGATGAAATAACCGAAAAGCTGGAATCAATACCCGGTGTTTTCTTTGAAAAAAATCAACCCATCCAAATGAGGTTTAATGAACTGATGACAGGTATCAGACAGGATGTGGCTGTTAAAATCTTTGGGGAAAATCTTGATACTCTGATTGCTTATGCTGATAAAGTGGCAGAAGTCGTAAAATCAGTAAAAGGTACAACAGAACCCATGGTTGAACGGGTTAAAGGCCTTCCGCAAATTGTGATCAGGTATAATCGTACCCAGATAGCCAATTACGGGTTGAATATTGAAGATGTAAACCATGTGGTCAGTACTGCATTTGCAGGAGGGAGTGCCGGGGTCATTTTTGAAAATGAAAGGCGTTTTGATCTGGTTGTCAGATTAGACAGCTCTCACCGGTCAGATATTAACGATCTGGAAAATTTCTATATTCCAATTCCTGGCGGGAAGCAGATACCGCTTTTCCAAATCGCTGAGATTAAAATGGAAATGGGTCCGGCACAAATAAGTCGTGATGATGGTAAACGCAGGGTTGTGATCGGGTTTAATGTAAAAGACAGAGATGTTGAAAGTGTGGTTTCTGATATTGAACAGAGCCTGAATGAAAAAATAAAATTGCCAGAAGGTTATTATTACACTTATGGCGGCACTTTCGAAAACCTTCAGGCCGCCTCAAAACGACTTATGTTTGCAGTGCCTGTTGCATTATTTCTTATTCTTTTACTATTGTTTTTTGCTTTTCACTCTGTGAAACAGGCATTTCTTGTGTTTACTGCCATTCCAATGGCAGCGATTGGGGGTGTCTTTGCCTTGGTTCTTCGTGATATGCCATTTAGTATTTCTGCCGGGATTGGGTTTATTACTTTGTTTGGAGTGGCTGTTCTGAATGGTATTGTTTTAATCGGAACGTTTAATCAATTACTGAAAGATGGCGTAGATAATGTTTTTGATCGCATCAAAGAAGGTACGAAAATCCGGTTAAGACCAGTCCTGATGACGGCAGTGGTTGCCTCGCTCGGATTCCTTCCAATGGCCTTATCTACGGGTGCCGGTGCAGAAGTGCAAAAGCCGTTGGCAACTGTGGTTATCGGAGGGTTAGTTTCGGCCACAGTCCTTACCTTGTTTGTCTTGCCTTTGCTATATATCATCATTTCAAAACAACGGTTACTTAAATTAAAACCAAAAGTGGTTATGCCGTTTTTACTCCTGCTTGTTGCCGGGTCAGTAAAGGCACAAACTCCTCAAACACTTTCATTGGATGAGGCAATTGAAATAGCTTTAGAAAGAAATCAGGAATTGCAATCCCGTCAATTGGAAGTACAGGCAGCACAATCAATGAAAGGCTCCCTTTTCGAATTGCCCAAAACAAGCATTAATCTCCAAACCGGAAAGTTTAACAGCATCGAGAAGGATGTATCCCTTCAAATTTCCCAAACTATTCCATTTCCTCTCTACTTTTGGTCAAAATCCAATTTGCTGGATGCCGAATTTCAATCAGGTGAATTCAAATTTCAGGTGTCATCAAACGGGATAAAAACCCGGGTTCGATCACTTTTTTACCAGCATAGTTACCTTGGTAAACAAAAAAGAGTTTTACTTCAGCTCGATAGTATTTATTCGGGTTTTATAAAGGCTGCTGATTTGGGATATAAGACTGGCAATACCGGGTTACTCGAAAAAACAACTTTCGAAACCAGAATGGGTCAAGTTAGAATTCAGTTGGAACAGGTTGAAAATGGGTTGAAAATAACCCGGAATGAATTAAAGGTTGTACTGAATTCAGAAACTGATTTTGCTATTGAAAACCCACCTGAATTACAAATTGAAGATAAAATTGAAGTTGAGGGCAACGAAATATCAATGCATCCTGCCCTTGGCTTACTTTTATCAAAAGTAGAGGTTGCCAGACAGTTGAAAATGGTTGAGCTCACCCAAAATCTTCCAGAATTTTCAATTGGATATGTGAACCAAACCATGATCGGATTTCAGACTGTAAATAGTAACGAAGTTTACTTTGGCAAAAGGGATCGGTTTCAAAGTTTCTCAGCCGGGATCAATATTCCGCTTTCTGTTTTCAGTTCATTTGAAAAAGTAAATGCAATGGATTACCAGCAGAAGGCGCTTGAGAAAGAAGCTGAAGCCGGGAAACTGGCATTAAAAGCTGAACTTCAAAACGAAATCGAAAATTACAGTCTGTATAGTTCTCAGGTTAGTTTTTACGAAACTACAAGTCTCAGAAATGCCAGTTTGATTGAAAATACTGCTGCAGTGAGTTACAAGTCTGGCGAAATTGGATATAATGAATTTATCCTCGCTGTTGAAACTGCAGCAGAAATCCGCCTGGCCTTCTTGTATTCAATCAATCAAAGAGATCAGTCTCTCATCAAAATTAAATCTATCCTCAATAAATAAGGTTTTAAAATGAAAAATTTAATTCAAATCGCACTTTTAGTTAGTTTACTTACTTTAAGTTTATCCTGTGGAAATAAAAATGAAAACAAAGCACAGGATTTAAGTGAAGATGATCATGCTTCAGAAAATACCAATCTGGTAACACTCACATCAAACCAGATCAGAACCATTAAACTTGAGTTTGCCAGACTTGAAAAAAAACAGCTGACGGCATCTTTGAAAGCTAACGGAGTATTGAAGGTTCCCAATCAAAATCGTGCCAGAATCAGTACACCCTTTGGTGGTATAATAACCTCACTTCTTGTTCAGACAGGAACACAGGTCAGGAAAGGACAGCCAATTGCAACCCTTTCAAATCCTACTTTTGTAAATTTACAGGAAGAGTACCTGAGTACTGCTTCAAAAGCTGGCTTTGCCGAACTCGATTTCTTTCGCCAGAAGGAAATGCAGCAGGGCAATGCAACCTCCATAAAAATAGTTCAACTTGCAGAATCAGAGCTTGCAATTCTAAAAGCCCGTAAAATCAGTCTGGAAAAACAGTTGGGTTTAATCGGAATCAACGTTTCTGAATTTTCTGCAGACAATATGAAAACTGAGATTACTGTTTACAGTCCAATTTCTGGCTCTGTCAGCGATGTGAATGTAACCCTGGGTTCATTTCTTGATGCCAATTTACCCGTAGCAGAAATAATCGATAACAGCCAGATTCACCTTGACCTGTTTGTTTATGAACGGGATATCGCCAAATTAACAACCGGACAAATTATCCATTTTGAACTTACAAACAACCCCGGAAAAGAGTATGACGCAAAAATATTTGGAATCAGCAATACCTTTGAGCAGGATTCAAAGGCAATTGCCGTGCATGCAGTGGTCGAAGGAAATAAAACGGGGTTAATTGACGGAATGAATATCACGGCAATTGTGAGTCTTGAAAGTTCGTTGGTAGATGCAGTTCCAGCGGTTGCCATTTTAAATGATGACGGAAAGGATTTCATTTTCATTACTTCTGATCCTGTTCCTGAACCAAATGCTTCTTCAGAAATAACTGAAACTGATATTACTTTTGAACGGGTTCAAGTTGTAAAAGGAACTACAGAATTAGGGTTTTCTGAAATAACACCGGTTAAACCGTTACCTGAAAATGTCAGGATTGCTGGAAAAGGTGCATTTTTTATTCTGGCTAAACTGACCAACTCGGGTGGTCATCACGATTAGATTAACATCTAAAAACCCACAGGGTAACTGTAAATTTGCAAATGAAATACGTTTTTCCCACGGATCACGCAGATTTTCACGGAAAGGAAAATGCATTTTTAACAGGGATAAACAGGATGGTCAGTAATAATACAATTTGCAGGAAAATACTGGATTTGGTTTGTATTCCTCACCCCGGCGGGGTGATATATTGGTAGAAATACGGAACCCATGAAAACGATAACCGCCCCAGCGGGGCGGAATGTTGTGTTAACCAATAAGGGGGATCATTCAAGTCAATTCCGCTCCTCTGGAGCGGAGGCTTTTTGTTGGTAACTTTATTCTACCAACATGCGGCTCCTCTGGAGCCAAATTACCAATTACGAAAATGTTGTTGTATGCCCCACACCCCAACCCACCTTGTCCCCGTAAGGGCGCAAAATTTTGCGCCCTTACCTGAAATACCGTGCTGATTATAACCCTTCTATGGAGCCATTGTCTCAGAATAGAAAGGCAAAAAGAATTGGAAAAATACAAAACGCGTTAAAAACGTGGCGTTTTGAATTGTCACCTGCATATTTATTCTGTTACCCATTTTTCAATGACGTCA
>JAFLBE010000078.1 GCA_017303995.1 Bacteroidota bacterium
CTTCAATATTCCATGGAGATTTTACACCTAGGGCTAGGGCAAATAGTTCTGTTTCTGTTAACATTGTAAGACACTTTCCTTTTTCCCCTAATTTAACCCTACCCACTCATTTTCACAAAGAGCCACTTTGGGCGATACAGGTTTCGTTGCTTCTTTGGTTTGTGCCCAAACACTTACCGTAGCAAAAAGTAAAAGCGATACCAGGCAGATTTTTCTCATTATATTTTTGATCCATTATTATTTTAAATTCTCATTTGGTTGAATGCAGCCCGATTGTATTGCCTTCGGTGTCCATTACGATTGAGCAAAATCCGTGTTCACCAATTTGGAATTTGGGTTGTAAAACTTGTCCGCCGGCAGCTTCAACTCTTGATGTTTCTGTTGCACAATCTTCACAGGTAAAATACGCCAGGGTGCCACCGGTGCCAGGTTTCATGTCATTGGTTTTGCAAAGGGCACCACTGATGTTTGCTCCACCC
Organism: Bacteroidota bacterium; assembly: GCA_017303995.1. GTDB lineage: Bacteria > Bacteroidota > JABWAT01 > JABWAT01 > JABWAT01 > JAFLBE01. The sequence continues at coordinate 480 of JAFLBE010000078.1, forward strand.
TCAACCCAGGGGAAGCTGACCATTTGCAAATCACCAAAACCCCCGGGTGCCTCCATCGGAGTCATTTTGATTTGTAAAATGGTTTCGTAGAATTTTTGCGCTCTGGACATATCTTCTACATAAATTTCTAACCAGGTAAATGGGTTTTTTGTCTGTGTTGGCATGGAGGCTCCTTTTATTTTGTTACTGTTATGAAACTTCAGTTTGTTGCCAGAAATACTTTCTATGCCTGTTTTGAAAGCCTGAAAACTTCGCTAAACGAAGGTTCCTTCCCTGTAATCAGAATGGATACCCTGAAAATCTTAGCTGCCAGTTTCCGTAATAAATAGAACGTCAGCACAAGTAAAATAAATGATCCGGCCAGTTGCCAAATATCAACTTCGGTAATGGCCCAACGGATGGGCATTGAGGTTGCAGAGGTTAGGGGAAACCAGGAAAGGAAAAGTGCCAATCCGCTGTCAGGGTCACGAATGACCAAAAAGGAAGTCACAACAAAAACAATGGGGAGCATCATCAGTGAGCTTTTCGCCGAATTATTGGGGTCGGTAATAATTGAAGCAATGGCTGCCAGTATTGCATTCCAAATCAAAATACCGATCAGGGCAAATGGCAGATAGATTAGGATTGAAGGTAAATACAGATAATCAAATATGCTGGATACGGGTAAACCCGTAAACTGGAAAAACAGCATTCCACCAAGTATACTCATGATTGCATAAGTCAGCATGGATGATAAGCCAGTAAGGGTAATTCCATATATTTTTCCGTCCATCCAAACCTGGGGACTTATAGCAGAAACAATCTGCTCGGTTATTTTCAACTGTTTTTCGCCGGTTATCGCCGTAAACTGATAAGCAAAACAGAGGAACACAACCATAACCATAAGTCCTGCAAAAAAGTAGGAAAGCACAACCCGTTTTGCAGAATTATCGGAATAAATAAAAGATTCCTGTACCTGGGCAGGTGACAAAACAGCAGCCAATTCAATCTGACTCAGCCCAATTTTGTTCAGTTCTCTTTGTTTTTGATAGTCAGTTAAATCAGCTTTCAGTTTAGAAATGGCACGTGTGTTTTTGTAGGCGTTTACAACAAATCCTTCTGACCCGGATTCAAGCAAAATACCTTCTTTTTGATTCCGGATAAGTTCAAGAAAATCCGCCTTTTCGTCTTTTGGAACTTCCTTTACGATGTAACGGCTGCTGAGAAAATTGGACAATGTTGTATCCGAATGGTTGACAACAGAGAGTTCCATTTTTTGCTCTGTGTCAGAAAATGCATATTTTCCGCCAAAATAACCAACAATTGAAATTGCCAGCATAATGACTATGCCTAATGCTTCATTCTTTGGTTTAAAAAAACGGCTGAATTCCCAGCGTGTTACAGTTAAAACCTGCGAAAAATATCTCATAATTATTTCTTTTTTAAAAGTTGAAGAAAAATGTCGTGTAGATCGGGTTTGTGGCTTGTTATGTCACAAATGCCTTCAATTTTTGCCAAATCATGCAACACCTTCGCCAGGTTTGTTTGCAAGTTGAATGTAATTTTTACCCGGAAATCATCAATTTTGTCTATGCTTTCAATATCTTTTAAATTTTGAAAGGAAGCTTCGCTGAAAGGTGTTTCCAACTGAAGTTCAATGATTATTTTGTCACCAAACGATTGATAAATTCCGGGTAGTGAACCGTTATAAACTTCCTGCCCATTATTGATCAGAAACAACTTATTGGCAATTTTCTCAACCAGCGACATCTGATGAGCGCTTAACAGAATGGTTGTGCCCTGATTATTGATTTCTTTGATAAAACCAATAAATAGTTCCTGGTTAAGCGGATCCAAGCCTGAAAAAGGCTCGTCCAGAATTGCAAATGCAGGTTTATGAAGTATTGAAGCCACAAACTGAATCTTTTGCTGATTTCCTTTGGAAAGAACCTGCAGCTTTTCTTTGGCTCTATCGGCAAGACCAAGTTTTTCAAGCCAATCCAACGCCGATTTTTTAGCATCGGCCTTTTCCATACCCCGAATCGTTGCCAGGTAAACCAAAGAATTAAGTATCGGAACATCCAGATATAGACCTCTTTCTTCAGGCAAATAGCCAATATCTTCAGCATCAGGTACCTGGTTTGGCTTGTTGTTCAGGTTCCATTCAATACTCCCGCTGTCGGGTTTAATGATATCGAGCAACATTCTAAGTGTTGTGGTTTTTCCGGCACCATTCGGACCCAGAAATGCATAAATATCGCCTTGCTCAACTGAGAAAGAAATAGCATTCACAGCCTTCACATTCATGAAGTCTTTACTGATTGAATTAACCTTGAGAACTGTTTTTTTTATTTGTTCAACCATTGAGAATCCTTTTTACTTTTTATTCAGTTCAGTATAATCAAAAACCAGATTGCAAAAAGTGATGACGCCTAATTTAAATGCTGCATCATCAATGATGAATTCAGGTGTGTGATGGGGTGCTGTTTTAGTGTTCAGCATGTGCGATTCTTACCGTTACGAATCACCCCGTCCAAGGTAGGCTCTGATTGAATTTATTTTGCCTTCAGCATTAATCGTAATAACATCAACAACAAAAAGCTCTTCGCTTCCATCGACTGTAATTTTCAACTCAGCGGCTACGGTCTCAGCGTTTTCATAAATGTAAAGAACTTCAATCTCAATTGAATTTGCGGATTCAAAATTTTTCCGTGTTTCATCCAATGCATTTTTCTTTCCGACAACCCTGATTTTCCAGTCTCTAAGTACGATATCCTCCGAAAACAGGTTTTCAATACTTTTTAAGTCCTTCTCTGCATATTTTCTAAGGTATAAAAGAGCTATTTTATTTCTCATCAAAATTGTCCACGATGTAGTTCAATTCAGTCACCCCGCAGGTAAATGACCGGGTCGTCAAAAGTTTGAGTTTGATTTTTTCTTTGATATCCACAAATAAAGGAATTCCCTGACCCAGAATAATGGGATTAACAAATAACCAGTAGCCGTCAATTAAATTCTGCTGCATAAGTGAATGTGTTGCAGTCGGACTTCCAAAAAGCAGGATGTCTTCACTTCCGTCAGTAGGGGATTTTTTGATTTCATTGAGTCTTTCTGCAAGGTTGTCGCTGATAACGGTGGTGTTTGTCAGCCCTGCCTCTTTCAAAGTTTTTGACAACACAACTTTGTGGACTTTGCTGTACCATTTAGAATGTTCAATGTCGTGTTTGGTTGCTCCTGGCTTGTCTGCTGCGGTTGGCCAGTAACCTTCCATCATCTCAAAGGTTTTTCGTCCGTATAAAGAAGTGTCGCCTTCGCTGATCCGCTTCCCGACATGATCAAAAATGTCCTGATCCACTTTAATCCAGTTCATTTCACCGTTTGGTCCCGCAACAAAACCGTCAAGCGATATGTGCATAAATGAAATTATTTTTCTCAAGACGATCTCCGTTTTTTTTAAGGTTTTTACAGTTTATTTGGGTTTCTCAGCGTTTTTAATTCGAATCCGGATGCATTTTCAAGACCTGAATTTTGTCGTGTTCCTGCATAAAACCGGTAATAAGTTCAAAACTTAAGAAGAAGCGTAAAATTCAAAATTTGCACGTCAGTAGTCTGGTTGAAAAACCCGTATTATGGGCTGATTTTTTATTCCTTCAGCCGGTGTTTGAATTGTTATTCAATTCTTCAAAGTTGTCAGGCTTTAGTATTTGAATATTTCAAAACCATGCCACCTGTCGAAAGTTGCTGTGTTGAAGCAAGAGATAAAGTTTTTGTATCTAATCCTTGTTTGAAAAGAGGTCGGCCGTTACCTAAAATAACGGGTGCAATACAAATACGATATTCGTCAAAAAGATTGTCATTTATAAATGTCTCCGAAAGATTGGCACTGCCGAAAACAAAAATATCTTTTCCACCTTGGTCCTTAAGTTTTTTGATTTCGGCGGAAGCATTTTCACGGATAATGGTCGTGTTGTACCATTCAGCTGATTTCAGGGACCTGGAAAAAACAAGTTTTGGTATGTTATTCATCAATTCAGCAACTTTTGGTTCTGTAATTTCTGCTTCTGCATTTGTCCAATAGGCTGCCATCCCCTCATAGGTTACACGTCCAAATACGAGATAGTCAGCAGATTGCAGTTGTTCATGACTTAGTTTTTCAAGTTCCTGTCCCCAGACAATATTGTGAAAAGATAAGTCCCAATTTTGATTTCCTTCAAAATAACCATCAAGAGTAATAACGTTCCACATGATAAATTTTCTCATCTTATTCATTTTCGAAAATACCTACTTTGATTGAATACAATATGAAGTTATATTTTGAATTTGGTTATTGTCATTAAACTCGTAGACATCACAGGCAGAAACAAAGGCAACTCTTTTATTATCTCTCAAAAACTCAGCTGTGCCGTTAATAACAACTTTGTTGCCGTCACCAATAATATTTAATGTTTTGAAGTTAGTGGTAACAGATTTAAAGTAGTTTCCAACCTGTTCGCAATTTTCCAGAATAGCTTGTTTCCCAACAAATTTGCCTTCTTCAATGACAATCCATTCTGCGTTATCTGCAATGAACTTAAAAGTCCTTTCAAATTCTCCGTTTGAGAAAGCTTTCGCTATTTCTTTTTTCGTCATAGTTGTCAGGTTTTTTTTAAATTGGTTGAGTCCAAATAATTGTTAAATACTTTGTCCAAATGTCAGTAAATTGTTATCCGGGTCAAGTATAGAAAATTCAATTTGTCCCCAGGGTTTTCTTTTTAATTGTCCATTTGGATGTATACTTGTTTTCCTTTCCAACAAAGACTGATAAAAACTGTTGATGTCATCAGTTCTGATGTAAACTTGTCCATAGTTTTCATTTGGGTCAAGATCTTTGAATTCAAAAAAATGAATTTGAATCCTGTCTTTTGTCAACATCAGATAACCATCAAAGTCAGCACTCCCAAATTCCTGAAAGTGTAACTTATTGATGTAAAAATTCCGCGTTACCGTTTTGTCCCGCATCGGTAACTTTGGATGAATGTCAGTCAGCATATCAGTTATTTTAATTTGTCATTTGGTATTCAGGTCGAAATCAATCATCCATTCAATTCCATATTTGTCTCTGAACATGCCAAAATAGGAACCCCATGGGCTGTCACCCATCGGCATTTCAACTTGTCCGCCGGCCGAAAGTCCGTTGAATAAGTTATCTGCTTCTGCTTTGCTTTCTGCAGTAATTACAATTTTGCTTCTGTTCTCATTTTCGTTTGTTCGTCCCATAAATTCAGGTACGTCATTGCCCATTAACATACTTTTACCGATTGGTAAAGCTATGTGCATGATTTTATTCGCTTCATGTTCTGCTACCTGAAATTCATCACTTGCCAGATCTTTGAAACGGACAATATTTTTAAACTCTCCGCCAAATACGGATTTGTAAAAGTTGAAAGCTTCTTCAGCATTTCCGTTGAAGTTATAGTGAGGATTGATTTGTGCCATGTTCTTTTCTTTCCTTTCTTTTATAAGTAACTCAACCACCATTTGTCTTTGTGGTTTTGTTTATAACTATCAAATTTTCTGCATAATGGATAAAGCAAAACAATCACAAAAATCCACAAAGAATAAACCACCCAAAGTGGAAAACCATATCCTTTTAAGCTTGGAGTTTCAGTTACCCAATCCTGTAAAATCATTATTCTCCAACCGAACCCTGAAAATTCTGCAAAAACCAAGGCGATAAGGTGGATCAGATACAGATGCAAAATGTAATAGAAAAAGGGAACCCGCCCGAAAGTGCTGAAAAACTCAACAGCTTTGCCTTTTAACTTCTCAGTATTTGCCAGGAAAAGAAAGGCACCACCTAATGTCATTAATAAATAGAGCAAAGAGGGAGGATATTTGGAAGGGTTGAAAAACGAAATCACGTCTTTTGAAAACTCGCCATAGTCTTTATAAAGTACCGGGTCACCATATCCATTGCTGAATCTTAAAATAACGAATATTAAAATTGCTGATATTCCTATTATGTTAAACAATTTCTTTCTTTTTTTACTATCATAAGATACATCAAAAAAGGAACCGAAATAATAACCCAATGCCATCACGGCAATCCAGGGAATTATTGGATATCCGACAAGAAATTCTACTCCGTCCGTTATGTTGAAAAAAGCGAATTCGTGCAGTATTGCCCAAAACACATTGCCGTTGAAGTGTACAGTATCTAAAAGATTGTGTCCCAGAATAATGACTAAGCTAAATATCAAAATAAATTTACGGGGAAGATGGACCAGCGCTGCCAAAACAATCATACTGATACCCAAAGACCAAATGACAAGCAAACCCGGACTTCTAAAATAAACATCAAAATACCAGGCAAAATTTACGACAGTCATTTCGATAAAGACCAACCAGAGTCCACGTTTTAAAAGAAAATCGGATAACTCTTTTTTTGATTTTCTTTTTCCAACCATAAAGGCAGATGTCCCGGCAAGAAAACAAAATATGGGGGCACAAAAATGAGTGATAAATCGTGTTAAAAAAATTGGCAATGTGCTTTGTGTCGGGTCTGTTGGGTCAAAATAGAAAGCTGAATAATGAAAATAATCCCGAACATGATCGAGTGCCATTATTACCATTACCAAACCTTTTAATAGGTCAATGGATTCTATTCGGGATTTAGTGGTAGTGGTCATCATTCCATCAAGTTGAAATTCAGGTCGTTAGAAAGTAAATGTTTTAGTACCATTGAGTATTGCAATAGGGTTTACGCTAACTCCCCATCCCCACTACCTATTAGTATTCAGATTTTGTCTAAATATACTTGATGTCGATCCCTTTTTCAAGAAGGTGGGTTGATGTTTCCGCCTTCCCGTTGGAAGCCGGGTTTTTTAACGTGGGAATAAAAACATTATTAAACAGGAAAAGGATGGAAGGAAAGTGAGGAACACGAATAAGGAGGGAATTGTGAAAGGTTTTCGATAAAGACACTGCTTTAATTATTATTCTGGCGGATAAATAGAAAACACGACAATCCAAATTTGTCATGCTTGAAGAATTTGTCGAAGACTTTCAACGCTATTTAACTACAGAAGTAATACTTTAAAGAATCCCTTCCAGGCTCACACAAAATTGCTGCTAACGGTCGGCGTTTTTTGTTAACCTGGGTTGAAAAAAGGCGCTTGTTGGCTGCTGTACCTGCAAATATCCCTGCATTAAAACCGGCTCTTCTAACTTCTATTAATCAGTGTTGAATGAAGATGCTTTACTTTCCAATGGTTTCTTTGATTTGCTAAAACTACGGTTTCGAGCCATTGTATCGTTGTTTGTTTACTGTTTTTGGTAATCACTGAAGTAAGCCTATAGGTTACCCATGCTGTATTTTTATCTTTCTCAGTATTGATAAATTCGAAAGAATTGGTACGTTTAAAATCAGCATCTGTATTCTTCGTTATTGCCTTATTTATCAAGGTGTCAATAGTCCAGATTTGACCATATTCGTATAAGGTAATGTCGGTCGTGCAATGAGCCTTAAGGCTTACCGAATCCCGATTTGATAAAGCTTCAAACATGTTTACAACAGTTTTTTGTATTTCCTGCTGTTCTTCCGAAAATATGGATTGTCCATGCAATATAGCAGCAAAAAAAATTGCAATGGTCAGTACAATTGATTTTCTCACTGTTTTGCTTTCCTTTTTTCTTTTAATTTAGTGAAGTGCGAAATTGAAAACCCCTTTTGGTGGCTGGTGTTCATGTCATTCGCTGATTCTTAGAACCACATTACCCTTTTTTCTTCCTGTATCAACATATTGATGTGCTTTTATTATTTCGTCCATTTGAAACGTCCTGTCAATTACTGCCTTAAACTCTTCTTTTTCAAACAGCTCTTTTAAAAGTTGAAGTTGTTGTATGTTTTCCGAAGCATATCCTGAACTAACACTTGTATAAATTCCATTTTTGTTCAGGAGGTTTTCACATTGTTTTTTGCTGGATGTACCAACAGCATCAAAAATTATATCAAACTTTTCCGTTTGTTTGGTAAAGTCGTCTTTGTCGTATAAAATAACGTTTGTAACTCCCAATTCATTAACAAGTTTGTATCCTTCTGAACTGCAAACTGCGGTTATATCTCCTTTGTAATAGTTTGCTATTTGAATTGCGGCTGTTCCAACTGATCCCGTTGCACCGATAATCAATATTTTTGGGTTTAACTTTTCGGCTATCTTTGCTTTCTCCAAAAAATGAATGGCTGTCTGCCCGCCAAAAATGATGGCTGCAGCCTCTTCGTAGGTGGCATTTTCTGGCATTTCCATTACAGTACCATTTTGATTAACAGCAATATACTCTGCATGAGTCCCGAAATTAAAACCTGTCATACCGAATACTTTATCACCTGCTTTGAACCTGGAAACGTTATTTCCAACTGTTTCAACAACCCCCGAAAAAACAGTTCCTAAAATGGGCTTTCTTGGTTTTGAAATACCCAAAACCAATCGCATAATGACTTTCTCAAACCCTTTGACATCAAGGCTTCTTACCCTTACATCCCCAGAGTTGACCGCAGCAGCAACTATTTTGACAAGAATTTGATTGTCCTTGGGTATTGGTTTCGAAACCTCCTGAATTTGCAAAACTTCAGGGGTTCCGTATTGGGTGCAAATAACTGCCTTCATTGGGATTTGTTTAAACAAAATCCTATCCTTTAATTGTTAGAAAGACCAAGTTTTTCAACTTTTCTCAACCAATTTTGTCTGTAAGATTCCTTTGAAAGACGAATAGGACCAATAGTCGTTACGCTAACAGGTGATATACCGCAAAATTGAAGTGTTAGTTTTTTCATTGCATTATAACTTGGTTGTCGATACACCAGCCAATAGAACCAAGCAGGTTGGTCAAGGGTTGAAATGATTCTTGCAGATTTGTTTTTGAGTAACTTATCCCACCAAACTGAATTTTCTCTTTTTTGGAATGCAAAACCCGGAAGAAAAACCCGGTCAATAAATCCTTTCATGATAGCAGGAAGGGAACCCCACCAAACGGGATAAATCCAAACCAAATGTTCAGCCCACCTTATTTTTTCCTGGGCATCAATAAGGTCTGGTTCGAGTTCTGTCCTTTTACGATATCCAAATTGTAAATTTGGATTGAAGTTTAATTCGCGGATATTGATTTCTTTCACATCTGCACCTGATGCTATTGCTCCTTTTTTGTATGAGTCTACAAGGGCAAAATTGAAACTTTCCTTATCAGGATGCCCGTTAATAATTAATATTTTCTTCATTTAATAAATTTTTTACGGTTATAGAATTTGAAATACGGGGCCATTTCCATGCATAACGAATAATCAGACAAAGGAGACCGACTTCAACAACAGCAGCAAAAATCATGTGCATCCAAACCTCTCCTGCCAGATTGAACAGCATATAGGGGATAAGAATGATGGCCACACTGATATTTGTCAATCGATTTACTTTAGCTGGCATGGCAACGGAAAGAAAAATCATCAGCATCGGAATGGCAGCTAAGAAAAGTGCAGTTAAAATAAATCCTTGCGAAATATCAAATACAAACGGGCACCTCTAAAAACCAAGTTGATAAATTGGACTTGAAGAAATTTAAAAAATAATTTTTTGTTCTTTGAAAATTTGTAGAAAATCAGAGTTTTTTCTTTGATTTTGACCCCTTGAAAGGGGCAGAT
>JAFLBE010000079.1 GCA_017303995.1 Bacteroidota bacterium
CAGGCAGCGAAGGCTAAGGCAAGAGGATACGGTAAAAATTTCATAACCATGATTTATTTAATTGGCGCTAAACTCAATTTCAATAAAATTAATCCTTATGTTACCCATTCCATTTCATAAAGAACCTCAAAAAGTAACGGACAAAATTAATGACGTTTTAAAATCAACAGAAAAAGTTGAACCCAAAGTTGAATTTGACTGGAGTAAATTAATCTCGACTTCATTTGTAAGTACAGCTAACGGAAATAATATTCCGTTAAGTTCAAGGGGTGATGGTTTTAGACGAATTACAATGATGTCCTACTTTGAGTATTTAGCAGAAACTCAAAGAACAAATGATACACAACAAATTATTTTTGGTTTTGAAGAACCTGAAACATTTTTACATCCATCGGCACAAGACAGCTTATTCGATAAATTGAAGTTACTTACTGAAAACGGTTTTCAGGTGATAACATCAACACATTCGGCAACTATTGTCGGCAATACAAAACGGAATAATATCATTCATATTTCCAAGCCTGCTAATGTTTATACGGTTAATCAAACTGAAATTGATTACAAGGAACTGGCAAAAGATTTAGGAATAAAGCCAGATAATACATTTAACTCTTTATTTTCGACTTCAAGACTTTTGTTCCTTGTTGAAGGAATAGATGACGTTAATGCAATGCATCAAAAAGCCAAACTCTACAAACAAAATGGTTTAATTCCACATACATTTGATGATTTAAGTATAAACATAATTCCAATTGGTGGTTGTGGTGGTGTAAAACATTGGGTAAATCTTGATCTTTTTACAAAACTCGAAAAACCATTTTTCATATTTCTTGATAGCGACAAAGAGAATGCAACAGCAGTTTCACCAAACGAAATCAACCTTGTTGAATATGGTTTAACCAACGGAACAGATTTTGCAATTTCACGAAAACGTCTTTTAGAAAACTATATTCATCCAACTGCATTGCAAAGACTTGTTCCAGGTTCTGTTATTACTTACACGGATTTTGACCATGCTAAAAATTTTTGTAAAAATTACCCTGATAGTAGAATTAGAGCACTGTTGGGTGGAAGCAAAGTTGCCGAACATCATTATTGCCATTTGACTTTCAATGAATTGCGAATGACTTGGTTTGATGGAACAACTGATGAATTTATTAAACTTTATAACACGATAGTTTCAAAATTGAATTAAAGAAATATCCGAACCTACTACCACTTAAATGAGTTTTGTATTTGTGGGGCAGCTGTGTAAACTTTGAGCTTTGTGCTTTTATTATAATTGAGTGCTGGTTGACAGCCATTTGCTTTTATAACCGCATGAATGCAAAGCCCGAAAATGTTAATAGCCCCCCTCTCCCCCGCATTTCATACACCGTTCTATAAATTTCATTCACCGCCTTATCAATTTGATAAGGCGGTGAATGAAATTATATCATCGTCTTATCAAATTGATAAGACGGTCTATGCGGCGGATACAACGGTGTATCATTTTTATAGAACAGTCTATAAAATTCAATGAAGGTTCTATCTCAACCTATGAACGGTCTATGTTTTGTAATCATCTTTAAGTGTTTTTCAGACAGCAATGCCTGGTCTTTAAACTGCAATCAATTAAAATGAACAAGGTGTCTGGTTTGTTGGGAAAAGGGTTTCTGGGGAGTATTTGAATTTACATTCAAAAGATAAACCGGTAGGTCTAAAAGCCAAACAGCCGGACATTGCATCCGGCTGTTCAGATCCCGAGTATAAGGCAGGTTAGTTGAGGCGGGAGGTTTTAGAAGAGTAATTTAAATTGGATTAGGCACCGACTTCTGTTTTTCCATTTTTCCGTTGAAAGCGTTTGCCCAGATCTTCCAGGGTTGCACCTTTTCAAAAGTTTACGTGATCATAAATGGCTTTTGCAAATTAAATATTTCCGTCTAAACGCATAGTATAACAGCCAATAGTCATAACTTTTGGCCATCATGATGACCGATGGTCACTTTGAACATTGAAATGTGCCTTTGAATCCCGATAGTTCACATTCGGTTTAAACAACTCCCTCACCTATCCACCATTGTCTCCATACAGTTGAACATTGCTATCAATTTCGCTTACTTTAAGGGTAAACCATTCGAAGGGAACACCATGAAAAAGACTATTTCAGGACTCAGGACCACCATTTACTTCGTTGATGACCTCAAGGCAGCCAAAACCTGGTATGCAAAAGCCTTTGAAGTCCAACCTTACTTTGATGAACCCTTTTATGTAGGGTTTGATATCGGTGGATATGAACTGGGTCTTCAACCCCAGGAAAAACCTTCAAACGGCAAAGTCGAAAGTGTGGTCGCATTTTGGGGTGTTCATGACATTGAAGCAGAGTTCAACCGTTTGGTGGCGTTAGGTGCAACGGCATCCGAAAAGCCGGCAGAAGTCGGTGAAGGTATTTGGGTAGCGACACTGGTAGACCCGTGGGGCAACAGGATCGGTTTGATTTTCAACCCGCATTTTGGGATAAAACCCTGAGCACCAGTGGTTCTGTGGTTAGCCATTTCTTTGAAATCCCGCTTACATCATTTTCGATTTGATTCGGTTTAGGATGACCATTTTTTCGGTTCCATGATGAGAAAAGCAGGATTATTTATCTGAATTCAAAGGCATTTTTCTATAAGTCCTTATCTTTACAACAGTTTACGGCATCATATACAGGATTTTTAGTTGATGTTTTTTTGACCAAACGCATAGTATAATAGCCAATAGTCATAACTTTTGGCTATTATACTATTTAATTGTATCTTTAAAATAAAAAAATATGGTCACAAGAACGATTGAAAAAAACATCAGAGAAAAGATAAACAGCGGTAAAGCCATCGTTGTAATCGGCGCACGGCAGGTTGGTAAAACAACTTTGCTGAATGAGATACTTAAGGATAAGGATTTTTTATTCCTTGATGCAGACGACCCTTCAACAAGGAGTCTGCTGCTAAGCCCAACTACAGAACAAATTCGAACTTTTATTGGTGACTATAAGTACATCTTTCTGGATGAGGCTCAGCGAATTCCTGGAATCGGGTTAACTTTGAAAATAATTACTGACCAATTTAAAGGAATTCAATTATTTGTAAGTGGTTCTTCTTCTTTCGATTTGGGTAATGAACTCAATGAACCGCTAACAGGCAGAAAATGGGAATACGAATTGTTTCCAATTTCCTGGGAGGAGTATGAGAATAAAATCGGCGTTGTTAAATCAGAACAACAACTTGAGAACCGATTGTTGTACGGTTTTTACCCGGAGGTTATTAACAATCAGGGGCAGGAGCGTGAAGTTTTAAAAAACCTTGTCAACAGCTATTTGTATCGTGATATCTTAGCCTTTTCTGATATTCGAAAACCAGAAGTTCTTGAAAAATTATTGCAGGCATTAGCCTTGCAAATGGGAAATGAAGTCAATTACAACGAATTGTCTCAACTCATAGGTATTAACAAAATGACAGTTCAAAAATATATTGATATTCTTGAAAAAGGTTACGTTTTATTCCGATTAAATAGCTTCAGCCGAAACATTCGAAATGAGATCAAATTAAACAGGAAAATTTATTTCTATGACAATGGTATCAGAAATATGATAATCGGGAATTTTAATCAATTGGATTTACGACCTGATAAAGGTGCATTGTGGGAAAATTTTTTGGTATCCGAACGAAGAAAGCAAAATATTTATAAAAACACCTTTTCAAAAATGTATTTTTGGAGAACAAAACAACAACAGGAAATTGATCTTGTCGAAGAAAGCAATGGTCAAATTGTTGGCTTTGAATTCAAGTGGAAAAGTAAAAATATAAAGTTGCCACAAGTTTTTATTGAAACATACGATGCAAAAACTTACCTGATTGACAGACAGAATTTCAGAGAATTTGTTAAAATCTAGTACAGAAAGCGTATTGTCGAAAAGCCAATAAAGGTCCCAGGAACTTGTAAATCTTTAACACAATATGAAATCCAAAAAAACCTTATCTCTACCCCCAAATTGGGTTTTGGCCTCGTATCTGGAATAAGAACCCGGTGTCACAAAATCCCATAGTCAGGACTGATCCCATGAAAAAACGACACGTTTTACCTGTCCTGATTGGGGTTCTGCTCGTTTTTGTTTCCATTCCCGCCATTTATTTACTCAAAACCAACCTGAACGAAAATAACCCCAACACTCCGCTTCCTTCCCACTATACCAATGATGCAAGCGGACTGAGTTTTACCCGGGTGGATACGATCATCACCGTTGCAGAAACCAGGTCCGAACTCATCCCGCAGCTTCAGGCCGTTCTTCGTTATGCAAAGGCAGCCAACAAGCCGGTATCCATTGCAGGGGCAAAGCACACCATGGGTGGTCACACCCTGTACCCCGATGGCATCGTTCTGAATATGCGTCCTTTCCGGGAGATGCACCTGGATACGGTCACCAACCTGTTAACCATCGGGTCGGGTGCCTTATGGGAAGAGGCCATCCGGTATCTGGATCCTTTCAACCGGTCAATTGCCGTCATGCAGGCTTTCAGTTCCTTTTCTATCGGCGGGTCACTGAGTGTCAACGGCCACGGCTGGCAAAAGAATTCACCGCCCCTGTCCTCAAGTGTTGTCTCGTTTACCCTGATGGATCACAATGGTGAGGTTCTGACCTGCAGCCGGACTGAAAACCAGGAGTTATTCAGTCTGGTCATGGGCGGTTATGGTCTTTTCGGGATTATTCTGGAGGTGAAACTCCGGGTCGTTCCCAATGAAAATCTGACTTTCACGCTTTACAAATTCAAATCCGCCGATTACCTCACCTGGTTTAAAACTTACGCTTCAGACAATCAGGATGTGAAGCTGGTCTTCGGCAGACTGAACGTTTCACAAAAAGAGTTTCTTGAACATGCAACGTTGAACGTGTTTGCATCCGCCAAAATCCCCCTTCCGCCCAAACCCATGCAGTCAGATCCGGCTTTTACAGAAGTCAAACGGTTAATCTTCAGGAACTCGGTGAACAGTGAATTCGGCAAACGGCTGCGGTGGGATCTCGAAACCGGCATCGGGGAGTTTTCAGGCAGGGGGACTTTTTCAAGAAATGAACTGCTGAACGACTCAGTTTCCCTCATTGAAAATAAAGACACCGCCTCAACCGATATTTTGCAGGAATACTTCATTCCGGAACGGCATTTTAATGCGTACATCGCTGAACTGAAAAAGGTATTGCCCAATCAGACCATCGACCTGCTCAACATCACCATCCGGGATGTTTACCAGGATACCGACAGTTATCTGGCCTATGCCCGGGAGAATGTGTTCGGTTTTGTCTTTTTGTTCAACCAGAAGAAGAACGCGTCTGATGAAGCCGAAATGGAAAAACTCACGAAACGCCTGGTTGAGCTTGCCATTCAAATGGAAGGGACTTACTATCTGCCTTACCGGCTGCACATCGACAGGGACACATTCAGAATCGTTTACCCGCAGGCTGATGCGTTTTTCAGATTAAAACTGAAATATGATCCGGATGAGTTATTCAGGAATAAGTTTTACGATCATTACAAGTAAGAACCAAACCGGACTTAGAGGGTATCCGTTTTTTGTTTTTGCGTTGATTCCACATAACAAATACCGCAAATATGCGGTATTTAATTCGTATATTTACCGCATAACCGGTTAAAACTATGGCAAACTATATCTACAATCATGAAAACTGGACCAAGTTTACCTGGCAGGAAAGTGAAATATCAAAACTATTTGGTGAGGTACGAAACACACAAGGTAAAATAAGCGGTCAAATGAACGCCATGGGATTCTCTGCCAAAGAAGAGGCAACACTTTCTACGCTGACACTTGATGTTGTAAAATCGTCTGAAATTGAAGGTGAACTGCTGAATTATGACCAGGTTCGATCCTCCATCGCCAGAAGATTGGGAATCAATACAGGCGGAATGGTAACCAGCACCCGTCATATTGAAGGCGTCGTTGAAATGATGCTGGATGCAACTCAGAACTTCACTAAACCTCTAACCGAAGCCAGATTATGCGGCTGGCATGCGGCCCTTTTCCCTACGGGTCATAGTGGTCCGTTTAAAATTGAAGCCGGACAATACCGGTCCGGTGACATGCAGATTGTTTCAGGTGCTTTAGGTAAAGAAAAAGTGCATTATGAAGCGGTAAAACCTGAATTTGTCAGACTGGAAATGGATAAATTCCTGGCGTGGTTTAACAGTGAAGAAAAAATGGACGGAGTCCTGAAGGCAGCTATTGCCCATTTTTGGTTTATTATCATCCATCCCTTTGATGACGGAAATGGCAGAATTGCAAGAGCCCTTACCGATTTGCTTCTAGCCCGGGCCGATGGAAGCAAAGAGCGATTTTATAGTATGTCAAGCCAGATTTTAGCAGAGCGAAAACACTATTACAAAGTACTGCAAAATGTTCAATACAGCACGGGAGACATTACTGAATGGCTTGACTGGTTTTTGCAATGCCTGAAACGTGCCATGCAGGAAACCGAATTAACCATGCAAAACATTTTGCGGAAATCAGAATTCTGGAAATTGCATGATCGGACGCCAATCAATGAACGTCAGCGGTTCATGCTCAATAAAATACTGGACGGATTTGAGGGAAAGCTCCAATCATCCAAATGGGCAAAATTAACCAAAACCTCTACAGATACAGCTTTGAGAGACATAAAAGATCTGGTCGAAAAGCGCATCCTGAAACCCGAAAACCAGCTCGGCCGGAATGCCAATTATGACCTGGTCAATTTCAGTTGAAGTTAATTTAAAGGACATCCTCAAAAGTTTTTGGAAATGCCTTATCCTTTTAAAACACCGGTAAAATGGAAATACTTGTTCATCATTCAATAGCTGATTTATATAAAACCCTGGGGCTACCCTGCGACGAGGAACTCGATTTTTCTATTCTGTCCATCCCGGACCTTCATCCGCAGATTCCTTTCAAATCACCGGTTTTGCGTGCTGACTATTTCTCGTTCATTCTCACGAAGGAAGGGTCAGGTATTTACTGGCTTGATGACCATCAGTTCCCGTTCACTTCTCAATCCATTTATTTTACGAATCCGGGACATATCAAATCTTATGAGCTGACTGAATCGAAGGATGCCTTCATCATAACCTTATCCGAAAAGTTTCTCCGTGAAAATGTTCATCCGGAAATTTACGCCGAGTTTCCCTTTTTATTGGCTGAAATCGCACCGCCCAAAAACCTGTCGAAAACGGATATGGAAGAATTTGACACGTTGTACAGTCAGATTTTGAAGGAATTTAATAAGGACTCCCGGTACAGGAATAAAATTCTTGGCAATCTGTTTATGGTGATCCTGCTCAGGATAAAAGAAAAATTCTGGTCGGGTTACAACCCTATTGAAGAAGGAAAGCGGGATTCTCAAATCGTTAAATCGTTTAAAGGACTTCTGGAATCCGAGTTCAAAAACGTTTTAAACAGGTCCGACTATGAAGGCAAATTGCAGGTGCAATATTTCGCCAGAAAACTGAATCTGCATCCAAATTATCTGAATTCCGTGATTAAAAGCAAAACCGGCAGAACCGTAAATGATTGGATCTCGAAACGAACCCTCTCACTGGCCAAAACTTTGCTGCTCAACACACCCCTATCCCTGAAGGAAATCGCTTATCAACTGGGCTTCAGCGAACCCACCCATTTTAGTAGGTTTTTCAGGAAAAACACCCAACTCACCCCTAACGCCTTCAGAAAACTGAACCGGCCCTGAACTGATCTTTGAAATTGGTCAGTTATCGTTTGAAACGGGTTCTTTCCGGTCCTGGTAAAAGCCATAACTTTGCATCAGGATATTTAAAAAAGGAGTTACAATGAAACAAACAGCACAGTTAGGTCACAGTTCCCTGCAGGTCAACCGGATAGGTCTGGGTTGTATGGGTATGTCAGAATTTTATGGTTCATTTGATGAAAACGAATCGGTGAACACCCTTCAAAAAGCCATTGACCTGGGCGTTAATTTTTTCGACACCGCCGATATGTACGGATGGGGTGCAAATGAACGGTTGCTGGGAAAAGCATTTAAGGGACGCTGGGATGACGTGATTGTTGCAACCAAATTTGCTGTGATGCGGGGTCCAAACGGCGAATTTCTGGGACTGAACGGGAAACCGGACTACATCAGAAAAGCCTGCGAGCAAAGCCTTCAAAACCTGGGTACTGATGCCATTGATTTGTATTACATGCACCGGCAGGATCCTAAAGTGGAAATTGAAGAGATTGTCGGGACTCTGAGCGAGTTGGTAAAACAGGGAAAAGTAAAACACATCGGTCTGTCTGAAGTGGATGCCAAAACACTTCGCAGGGCACATGCCGTTCATCCGATTACTGCCCTTCAAACCGAATATTCCCTCTGGAGCCGTGAACCGGAAAAAGAAGTTTTGGAGGTTTGCAAAGAACTCGGAATCACCTTTGTGGCTTACAGTCCGCTTGGCAGGGGATTCTTAACGGGCGCAATTAAAAGCCGGGCAGATCTGGAAACGACCGACTGGCGGTTAACGCTTCCCCGTTTTTCTGATGAAGCCATCAAAGAAAATTTAAAGTTTGTTGAGGTGATTGATCAGATTGCCCAGAGCAAAGGTGTTACGAAAGCACAGGTCGCCCTTGCATGGGTACTTTGTCAGAACGATGAGATTGTTGCTATTCCCGGCACAAGAAAAATCCATCGTCTCAAAGAAAACCTGGGTGCCTTTAATGTGGAATTGACGCCATCCGATTTCGCTTTAATTCAAAAGTCGATGCCAACCGAGACTATAGGAAACCGGTATTGACGGGGAACCTATTCATTTTTTGACAGCACTACTTCATAGACAAACCAACCCCTGCTGCCAACCGGTAGCAGGGGTTTATTACATACCCCACTCCCCCTCTCTCATCCACCTTTAATCCCATTCAGTTGAAGATGACCACCAATTTCGTTTTCTTTATAGGAAGCAGGGTTGGGATATCAACCCATGAAATGCGAAACCACCCCGGCTTCGCCACC
>JAFLBE010000008.1:0-84261 GCA_017303995.1 Bacteroidota bacterium
ACAATGTCGCCAATAAACTGTTAAAAGTTGCTTGCGCAGTTTGGAATTCAAATACTCCTTTTGATAAAAACTTTGTGTCAAAATTTGCCCAAAATACTTGACTTAGTCATAGTATTCAGCATGACAAAGTTTAGTTTTCAGAGTTATAACGATTAGCCTGCCAGCAGGCTGCTCAGCAAATCAAGAACTTTTTCTGCCCGGAAGGGTTTGGGTAAAAATCCATCCACTTTCAAACCTTCCTTCTCAAACTGGTTTTCTGAATCGGTTAACCCGCTCATGGCAATAATCCTGACGGAAGGGCGGATGGCCTGAAGCGTTCGAATGAGGGTTTTGCCATCCATTACCGGCATACTGAGGTCGGTAATTACCACTTTGATGTCTTTGTTTTTTGCAAAAAGGGCAACGGCATTCAGTCCATTATTAGCTGTGAGCACCTGGTACTCCTGAGCTTCGAGGGTTTTGCCCAGAATTGAACTGATTGTTTCTTCATCATCCACAATCAGAATGGTTTCCTGATTGCCTTTTCTGGCAGACAGATTCACCGGTTTTTCAGGCAACTGAAACGTGACTTTTCCTGCAGGCAGATAAATTCTGAATTGGGAGCCATGCCCCTGTTCACTCTGAACATTGATAAATCCGCCATGACTTTTCAGAATAGCAGAAACGGTTGAAAGTCCGAGTCCGGTTCCTTTATCAAGATCCTTGGTGGTGAAAAACGGATCGAAAATTTTATCCAGAATTTCTTTGGGAATCCCTGAACCGGTATCAATGACTTTGATCAGCACATAATTGCCGGCTTTTGCTTCCTGGTAGCTGTAAATGTAATCTTCATGAAATACTATGTTTTCACCTGAGATAATAAGTTCGCCACCCGAAGGCATAGCATCCCGTGCATTGACACACAGGTTGAGCAAAACCTGATGAAGCTGAGTTGAATCACCGGTAAGGTCATGAAGATCAGCCGGGAGCACACAGGTCACATTGATATTTTTCGGGAAAGTTGACCGAAGAATTTTTTCAATTTCCTGAATGAGTGCCGTGGTTTTGATCGGTTCCTTACGGCTTTCTGTCCCTTTGGTAAACATCAGCAAACGTTTCATCAGATCAGCCGCACGGTCAACATTGGTTTCAAGCAGCCCGATCATGTGCTGGCTGTGTTCATCCTTAAGCTTTTCACTGAAAGTCTGAACAGCTATTAAAATTGGCGAAAGTATGTTGTTGAGGTCATGCGCAATGCCACTCGCCATCCGACCGATACTTTCCATCCGTTGAGCTCTGAGAAACTGTTGTTCTGCCTTTCTTTTTTCGGTCACATCGGTAATAATGTGAAGGATGGAACGGGGAGAACCATCAGAATGGCGGATCAGGCTTTTTCTTATTTCTACGTTCAGTTCGGTCCGTTCTGTATTGAAATGTATAAATTCCCCCGAGTGTTCACCTTTTTCAATCACCTGCCGGTAAGACTGCAGTTCAGCCTCAGGATGGGCGGAGACTTTCTCACAAAATTCACGGCCAACCATTTCACCCGATTCCCGGGTATAAAGCAGTTCCGCACTGTGATTCCAGTACAGCACATGCCGGCTGAGGTCGGTTAGGATGATCGAGTCGGTGGCATTATCAAGCAGCATCGCCTGCTCGGTTATGGTTTCGCGGGCTTTTAATTCAAAGGTCACATCCTTGGCAACAATGACAAGTCCGATCGGTTTCTGGTCTTCGAAGATGGGAATTTTGGTCACTTCAAGAACCACTTCAGAAGCATCACTGAACTTCAGAATTTCAATCTCATCAATCCGGGTTCCTTTGACCCACGCTTTGTTATCCAGTTCAATGCAGGCATGATGAGCTTCTGCCGTTTCAGGAAGCATAAAACCGAGTTCTTCATCGGTTTTGCCGTACCAGTCGATGTTTTCAATCCGGAAAAGTTTTTGTGCGGTGGCATTCGTAATCAGCCATCTGCCTGCAGCATCCTTGAAGAAAATCGCATCCGGGATTCCCTCAACCATGGTCTCCATTTCATGAACGGTTCTGACGAGTTTCTGATTCAATTGAATGTTTTTGATGGCAATGGTGACTTCTGAGGCCAGCGATGAAATATAATCAAACTCATCGGGCTGCCATTTTCTGATGCAATTCATCTGATTGAAAACCAGCATGTAAAAACTGTCTTCAACAATATCGAAGGGGTACCAGAGCAAAGATTTTACTTTAAGTTGACCATGAAGAAAACTCCCTGCACCATCCTGAATAAAAAGGGGATTAATGTCATTTTCATGACTTTCGATATAATTGATTTTCAGGGTTCCCATTGCATCAGTCGATTCCTGAAAGGCCGAGATCGGGTAACTTTCATTTTCAGGTAACAAATCTTGATACCCTCTTCTGATCCATTTTGAAATACTGGTTGCCAGACCAGTGGCAGATTCAATTTTAAAAATCAGACACCGGTCAATACCCAGAGTTTCACCGGTTATTTCGGCCATTTTATCGAGAATTTGTTTCTGATTGCCTCTTCCGCTGGCAATAACTGAAGTAATCGAGTTGAGGGCATGGGTAAAAACCAGCTGCCGTTGGAGATTCAGTGTATCTTTTTTCCGCTCGGTAATATCCCTGAAATTGAAAATCAGAGCTTTAATGTTTTCGTCATCCAACAGATTGCTGATGGTACTTTCGACCCACCGCCACATGCCGGATTTATGCAAAACCCGGTATTGAAGGGTGAAGACTTCATCAGGAACCTGAAACAATTCAGCAAGTTTTTCCAGGATGGATGGTAACTCTTCGGGGTGGATATAAGGAGCCGGATTTTTACCGAGAAGTTCATCCGGGAAATAGCCCAGTATTTTGTGGATGGATGGACTTACGTAAGTAATTGCCCCACCAGAATCACCATCAGGTGAAAAAAGCAGAATACCCTCGGCCGAATTTTCGAGCAAAGCCCTGAATCTTTTTTCCCGGGCGGTGAGCGCTTCAAGTGCTTTTTTACGTTCCTTTGCTGACTCAATCCGGCCATAGGTAACGCCAATATGGCTGGCAAGCAGGGTCAGAAATTCCATCTCCTGCGGGTTGGGTACTTTTATTCCTTCAACACCAAACGTACCGGTTCCAACCGAAATCAGGGTTCCGTCAAATAAGAAAACGGGAATATTCAGAATGGTTTTATTGCCGAGCTGTTTCACGATTTCTTTATTGGTACGATGATCAGTCTCAGCATTTTCTACCAGAACCGGACTTCTCGCCGTCGCAATTTCACGAAGCATGATATCACTATCTACCGGCATTTCTGAAAGCATAATTTCTGGATTATTTCCCGAATAACCCATTGCCTTGCAAAAAGAAAGATCGGGTGAAAAATGATAAATCCACAAACTGGTGTAACCCACCAAAGCTTTTACGACCAAAGAAGCTTCCGTCAGAACTTCACCCAGAGTGGTTGTCTGTTCAAATTTCCGGGTCAGGTCGAGAAGGGCATGCGAGAGTTTCTCACGGTGGGCAAGTGCATGTTCGGCAAGTTTGCGGTCGGTTATATTTCGGCAAACTGAAATGAGAGATTCAGGTTTTCCGTCGATGATGATTGTCGAGGTATTAATTTCAAAAGGAATTCTTGATCCGTTTGAATCAATAAGTTCAATTTCAAAAATCTGCGGTTCATTGAAGGATTCAGGTTTGCCAAATATTCTCTGTTTCAATTCACTGGCGTATGCAGGTTCAACATAATCAAGAATATTCCGGTTTACAGGCTTATCGGGTGAATATCCAAAAAAAGATAATCCTTCCCGGTTGATATAGGTAACCCTGCCATGAAAATCATGTCCCACAATAATGTCACGGGCATTTTCTGAAAGCGTTCGGTATTTTTCTTCATTTTCCTGAAGTTTTTTAACCAGACCTGTACGTTCACTCACGTCTCTGATGATGGCGGTAAAAGTCAGGGTTTGGTCGTGCTGCAACCGGGAAAGTGAAAATTCACCGGAGAATTCGGTCCCGTCTTTTTTTCTGCAGGGAAGCGGACCTCTTTTCAGTTTGCCAGAGTTCAACGCAGGTTCTGTTTTAAATTTGGTTACGTTTTCTGAATGGTGCCCCGCAAACCTTTCGGGGATAAGGAGTGTGATGGGCTGCCCGATGACTTCTGAAGTGGCATATCCGAACAGGAGTTCAGCACCTTTATTGAAAACCTCTATCGTTTCGTTTTCATTGATGGAAATAATGGCGTCATTGGCATGTTCAAGAATGCCTTCCATCTTTTTCTGGATGAGTTCTGATTGTTTGAAGGCCAGGTCCAGTGTTTCATTTTCCTGTTTCTTTTTGGCGGATTCCTTCCAGGTTCCAATAAAATGGGTAATTTTACCGTTTTTATCGGTGAGTGGTGTTATAGAATGTTCGACAAAAAACAGAGTGCCGTTTTTGCGCTTATTGACTTCAATTCCATTGAAAACTTTTCCGGCGTGCAGTGTTTCCCACAGGTTTTTATAAAACAAGTCATCGTAAATACCTGCATTCAGGAAACTGGGTGATCTGCCTATAACCTCGTCAACGGTGTAACCGGTCTGAACTTCAAATCCTTGATTCACAAAAAGGATTTTTCCCTCATAATCGGTAATCAGAATGGCATCAGAATTCTGGTTAATGGCTGAAAAGAGAAGGTCGGCAGAAAGTGAACCGGGAATAGCAGAAGATGTCCCGTTTGAGTCAGTCATTGAAATACTCCCGGAGAAAGAATTGGCAGGGAGAAATTACGATTCTGAAATCACAAAAGGAAGGGGTGCTGGTTGATTGTAATGAAGGATTAAGAAAATACGAACGGAATTGTGTTGGTTCGTTTATAAATTCTCTTCCTTGCGCTGTGCATAAATGGCCAGGGCAGTGCCTGTGAATGCCATAAACGTCAGCATAGACGATCCGCCATAAGAAACGAAGGGGAGAGGAATACCAATAATAGGTAACAATCCCATTGTCATGCCAAGATTGATGAAAAGGTGGATAGAAATGACCAGAAGCATTCCCATCAGAAAAATGGAAGCAAATCTCTGTTTGATCCGGCTGGCAAGGTTAAGCAAACGCCACATAAGAACCGCAAAGGTGAGAATGAGGATCATCGATCCGACAAACCCATATTCTTCTGAAATCACGCAGAAAATAAAATCCGTCCATTGTTTCGGGAGGAATCCGAGCTGGGTTTGGGTTCCGTGCATAAACCCTTTTCCAACCAGTCCGCCTGAACCAATGGCGACTTCAGATTGAATCACGTTATAACCGGCACCTTTCGGGTCAATAAACGGATCCATCAGAATTTCGAGGCGTTTTCTCTGGTGAGGAAGCAGAACCTGCTGAATAAAAAATACCGTTCCGAATCCGGCTGCAATATTGGTTGTGATGTAATAAAACGCCTTCAGAAGGGAACTTCGCCGGTAGAAAATGAAGAAGATCCCCAGAATCACAAATCCGATAAACAGATAGAAATTGAAAAAGGCCAGAGCCGCAGAAAGAATTGGCGACACAAGCATAAAAGTGAACAGATCATCAAGTCCCAGCCAGAATAAAAGTGGCACCGACATCCCGATAAAAACCAAAGCTGTACCCGTATCTGGCTGCATGAGAATAAGTCCGACAGGGAATAAGAGAAATGCCATGGCAATAAATAACTGGATGGTTGCGCTTCGGCCGGATTTTTGGATGGACAGGTAACTGGCAACCATCAGAATGGCTGTGTACTTCGTGAGCTCAGATGGCTGAATTCCGATCGGACCAATAAAAAGCCACGATTTTGACCCGTAAACTTCCTTACCGACCAATAAAACGGCAACCAGAAGAACGATGCTGATTGCATAAAGCAAAATGGCTAGAATCTGAAATGTTTTCAGATTGATAAAATAAAGAGAGACAGCCAGTGCAATCGAGATAAAAACCCACATCACCTGCCGGTAAAAGTTTTCACTTACTTCTGAATTGATCGTAGAACTGTAAATAGCCAGCGTTCCGAAAGAAATCAGAATCAGAACAGGAACTACAATCACCCAGTCAATCGGAAAACGTTTTGTTAATTTCATTTTTATTTTATTTGAATGTCTTTTGTCGCCAGGTTTTTTCGGCAAATTCCGGGCGACCCGCCGGTCGCCCCTACAAAGTCAATTTTGTTTCAATCCCGTAAAAGATTGCATCCTTCGAACCTATTTTTGCACAGCAAAAATAACTCAGGATGACCTGCCAGATGGTTTTGTTATTGTCCTAACTCCTACCACTTACCACTTGTAACTTATAACTTATGACTTATAACTTATGACTCGTCCCCTGTCCCCAGTCCCTTGTCCCTGTATTTAATCCGCCACTCTTAATGAATCAGACCGGCTCATGATTACATCACCGGTTCCTGAAAGTACCATCACACCCATTTTCATTTCCTCATCGAGGATGAAATTCCGTCCGTAGAAATGATATTTCATCATTTGTCTGGCAATCGGTAAAGCAGCAACGGCACCAAATCCTGCATTTTCAATCATGACAGAAATGGCAATTTCAGGATTGTCATACGGAGCAAAACAGATAAACCAGGCGTGATCTTTTCCATGCGGATTTTGAGCCGTTCCGGTTTTTCCTGAAACTTCCACATCCGGGAGGGCAGCACTTACAGCTGTTCCGGCCTGAACCACACGTCTCATTCCTTCTCTTACAATTGCCATATTCTTTGCGCTGACACTGACTGGCTTTGAACTGATTGGCATATCTTCAAACGTACCGGTTTGTTTGTGGTAAATCCGTCTGACAAAGTGTGGCTGATGCAGAATGCCGCCATTGGCCATTACAGATGCGTAGGCAGCAGACTGAATGGGTGAAACGCCAACTTCGCCCTGACCGATACCAAGAGAAATAAGAAATCCCTTCGTCCAGCCACGTTTGCCATAAACCCGGTCGTAATATTCTGTGCTGGGAATCAAGCCGTTTCTTTGTTCGTAAATATCAATTCCGGTTGTCTGTCCCATTCCAAATTCCATCCCGTAATTGTGCAATTTATCGAGATTGATTTTAGTCATCAGCTGGTAGAAAAAGGAGTTACATGACCGCTGAATGGCAGTTCTCACATCCAAAGCACCATGCCGGCCGCCGTGACATTTGAATCCACGGTTTCCAAAATAATAAATGCCGTTACAGACCAGCTTAGTGTCTTCTGTAATAACCCCTTCCTGAAGGGCAACGGCAGCAACGAAAGGTTTGAATGTAGATCCCGGAGGATAGCGGGTTAAGGTTGCCCGGTTGAAAAGTGGTTTGGTTGGATCATTCACAAGATCACGCCAGATCGACGATGATTTTACTCCCGAAAGTGCGTTCAGATCAAAGTCAGGTTTGCTCACGAGGGCAAGGATTTCACCGTTTCTCGGGTCGATCGCAACCGCACCGCCGGTTTTGCCAACCATCATTTTTTCGGTGTAACCCTGAAGTCCGTCATCGATAGTCAGATACAGATCATCACCGTTGAGGGCGGGGATATTTTTTTCTTCATTTTCCCAGGAACCGGTTAACTGTCCGGTTGCATTCACAAGCCAGAACTCGTGTCCTTTTATCCCTCTGAGCGTATTTTCATAGAATTTTTCAAGACCAGAACCGCCGGTGATATCGCCAAGATTGTAGACTTCGGGTTGTTTTTCGATCATTTTCGGGTTGACTTCTGAGAGGTAACCGAAAATGTGGGTTCCTTTCATCTGAGCCGGGTAATTCCGTTTGGTTTCAACCCGGTAATTGATGCCAGAAAGTTTGAATCCGTATTCTTCGAGAGAAACCATCTGGGAAAAAGAAATATCTCTGAAAATGACTGAGGGAACGAAAGGTGAATATCTTTTCGCATCCAGGATTTTCTTTTTTAGCAGCAGGGTATCAATGTTGAGCAGATCAGAAACGAGTTCGTCTGCATCATGATTGTAATCTTTGGGGGTTACGGTCAGGGAATAATACGGATAACTGTCAACCACTAGAACGCCGTTCCGGTCGAACATATTCCCTCTGATCGGAATAATGGGTACATCCCGGATTGCGTTTTTCTTGGATTCGACCAAAAGCGATTCAGACTTGATAATCTGAAGGTAAAACAACCTGCTGATGATGACGAGGAATAGAAAAGAACCCAGAATGGTAAGCGATTGCTGTCTGAAAAGATTTCCAAACCAGTTCGGATTGTAAATCATAACTTACCTTTTCCGGTTCCAGAAATACATAGCAAAGAGGTAAGTGAAGACAAAGGTATAGGCGGTTTGACCAAGCACATATTTAAAGATAAACTGGCCGATTGAAGAAGAAAGGTGAGCATAATTCAATCCGCTTAAAACAGCAAAATGGAAAATGGCTCCGAAAAGAAAAACCTGCAGATATTGGCGTTGATACCACCCGATTAGCGGTTTGGAATCCACATAGAACGAACCCCAGATAAACCCGGCGATTGTTTTTGCGAGAGCATTCACGCCCCAGAATCCGGTCATAATGTCAAGCAGAAAACCAACACTGAACCCGTAAACCATGCCCTTCATTCGTCCATATTGAAACGCAATGGCAGAAATCGGAATCAGAACAATGTCTGCACTGATGCCAACGATGGCAATTTTATCAATAAAAAGAAATTGAAGTAAAATAACCAGAAGGGAAACTCCGGTAAGTGTCACCCATTCACGATTCATTTTTCACCTCGGGTTGCAGTTTCATCCAGATTCAGCAGAACGGAATCTGGTTTTTCGGGAATCGTGACAAACACGTGATTCACTCTTGAAAAATCGACGGCAGTTCTAACCCGGATGGTTTTAAAAAGCTGTTTCGGGTCGATGAAAACCGAGTCTACGAAGCCAACCGGAATTCCTTCAGGAGCAAAAGTTGAATTTTGTGAAGAAACAACCGGATCTCCCTTTTCGACAGGCGAGGTTTGAACCACATTGCTCAGGTAAACGTGAGAAGTTGCTTTTCCATCCCAGGTGATCAATCCTTCTGTGCTTGTCCGTTCAACTTTTGCACCCATTCTGAAGTTGCTGCTGATCATGAGTTGAACGATTGAATATTGATTGTCAGTCAGAATAACACGACCGATAACGCCTGAAGAGTTTCTCACCAGGTTATTTACCAGAACTCCCTGCTCAGATCCGGCTGTGATGGTAATGGTGTTATCTGAACTGTAAATTGAGGAATGAATCACATCTGCAGGTACTGATGAAAACCCAATACCTTCTTTGAGACCGAGATCTTTTCTGAGCTGCAGGTTTTCAATACGGTAAGTTCTGAGCCGGTAAACTTCTTCAGAAAGCAACATGTTTTCCTGGCGAAGGCCTTCAGCAGTTTCAATGGCATCGAGATATCTTGAAAAGAAGGAAAGTTGTTCTTCAATCACGGCAAAAAAGCCAAAAGAGGCTGCCCGCAGAAAATTAATCTGTGAGTTCTGGTTTGACAGAATCATGAGATTCGCCAGAATAACAAGCAGAATCAGAACAAACTGATCTTTGAAACGAAGTAAAAATTCAAAAAGCCGCTGCAAACGGGGTATCCTCCGGTTGGGGGGAACTAAAAATCAGGTGAAATAAAGGTTTTTAACAGACGATTAGTAACGTCTTGCCTTTAAGAGTACGGCTTTGTACCGGTCAATATCTTCGAGAACCCGACCGGTTCCTCTTACGACGGCAGTTAGCGGATCATCAGCAACGTGAACAGGAAGACCCGTTTCTTCACGGATTCGCTGGTCTAGTCCACGAATCAGTGCACCACCGCCCGTTAGCATGATGCCACGGTCGAGAATATCGGCAGCCAATTCAGGAGGGGTTTTTTCAAGAGCTTGTCTGACGGCAGCAACAATAGCTTCGATAGGTTCGTTGAGTGAATCCCGGATTTCAAGGGAATTGACTTCAATATTTTTTGGATTGCCGGTTACAAGGTCACGACCTTTAACAGTTACAGACTGTTCTTCTTCGAGCGGAGTTGCGCTTCCGATGAGCTGCTTGATGTTTTCAGCGGTTTTTTCACCAACGAGAAGGTTGTGATTCCGTCTGAAAAACTGGATGATGGCCTGATCCATTTCATCCCCGCCAATTCTGATGGATTCATCGACCACAATACCTGAAAGGGCGATTACGGCGATTTCAGTAGTTCCGCCCCCGATATCCACAACCATGTTGCCGACCGGTTGTTCAACGTCAAGACCAATACCAATTGCTGCAGCCATGGGCTCCGCAATCAGGTAAACTTCTTTGGCACCGGCATGTTCAGCTGAATCACGAACGGCCCGTTTTTCTACTTCGGTAACACCTGAAGGAACACAAACCACCATTCTTCTGATGGACGGAAACCAGGAGGTATTAACCTTCCTGATAAATCCCTTGATCAGTTCTTCAGTCATTTCAAAATCGGCAATCACACCATCTTTTAACGGACGAATGGTAACGATGTCTGAGTGGGTTTTTTCATGCATCTGCCGGGCTTCTGAGCCGATGGCTACCACGTTTTTTGAAACCCGGTCAATGGCCACAATCGACGGTTCATTCAGAACGACACCTTTACCTCTGACGTAAAAAAGTGTGTTTGCAGTTCCAAGGTCAATCCCGATTTCGGTGGCTAAAAAGTCTAAAAATCCCATTTTAAATCCTTAATGTCTGAAATGTCTGATTCCAGTGAATACCATAGTTAATCCGTTTGCATCGGCGGCGTCAATCACTTCCTGATCACGCACGCTTCCGCCCGGTTGGATGACTGCTTTTGCACCAGCTTTGGCAGCTTCAATTACGCCGTCAGAAAACGGAAAAAAGGCGTCTGAAGCCACAACAGATCCGGCTAATGAAAGTCCGGCTTCCTGTGCTTTCCAAACGGCGACTTTAGAGGAGTCAACCCGGCTCATTTGCCCGGCACCAACTCCCAGTGTTCTCTGATTTCCGCCAAACACGATGGCGTTTGATTTAACATGTTTAACCACCCGCCAGGCAAAAAGCAGGTCGTTGAGTTCCTGCGGTGTTGGCTGACGTTTGGTCACAATTTTTAAATGCTCAAGGGTTGTCTGATGGTTGTCAGGCGTTTGTACCAGATAACCGCCGGCGATAGATTTGATCTGAAAAGGATAGGTTCCTGAAACTTTTCTGATTTGTTTCAGCAAACGGCGATCCCGTTTTTTCTGAAGAAACTCCAGAACACCCGGTTCAAAATCGGGGGCAATAATAATTTCTGTGAAAATATCGTTTATTTTTTCGGCAGTTGCCATATCGAGGGACTTGTTTACTGCAATAATTCCGCCGAATGGCGCAAGTTTGTCGGTTTCAAAAGCTAAATCCCAGGCTTCAGACAACGTTGCTGCACTTGCAACTCCGCACGGATTGGTATGCTTGATAATGGCCAGTGTAGGTTCAGTAAACTCTTCAATCAGCTCAACCGAAGCCTGAACATCAACCAGATTGTTGTATGAAAGTTCTTTACCATGAAGTTTGGTAAACGAGTCTGCAAATTTTCCATAAACAGCAGCTGCCTGATGCGCATTTTCACCATATCTGAGGCTTTCAGAAAGAGGAAGTGAAATTTGCAGAAACGGAGCAAATCCTTCCTGTGGCTGGTGATGCGTTCTGAAATAGTTGGCAATTGCGGTGTCATAATGGGCGGTGTGCGAAAATACCTTTACCATGAGGTTGTACCGGTAGGTTTCGGGTAAATCATTTCCGTTCTCATCCATCAGAGAAAGAATTTCTGCATAATCTGCCGCATCAACAACCGGTGAGGTAAACAGATAATTCTTGGCAGCAGCCCGAAGCATCGAAGGTCCGCCAATGTCAATATTTTCAATGGCATCTTCCAGGTGAACGCCGGGTTTTGAAACCGTTGCTTCAAACGGATATAAATTCACGACAACCAGATCAATAACCTTGATTCCGTGTTCTGCAATAATTTCAAGATCTTCCTGACGGTTTTTTCTTGCAAGAATTCCGCCGTGGATTTTCGGGTGAAGGGTTTTTACCCGGCCATCGAGCATTTCAGGAAAACCGGTGTAATCCTCAACTGCTGTAACGGGAATACCGTTTTCCTTCAGCAGTTTATAAGTTCCGCCGGTTGATAAAAGATCAACACCACGCTGGGTCAGTCCGGCAGCAAATTCTAGTATTCCCCGTTTGTCTGAGACAGAAATCAGGGCACGTTCAATTTTCTTCATTATTTTCCAGCAATTTAAAGTTGTTTCCTGCTATTTCCCACGGCTGTGACGTGAGAAGTTCGACTGCGATCGGGTAAAGTTCATGTTCCATCGTTAATACACGTTTTTGCAGATCTTCGGGTGAATCATCCTGAAGGACGGGAACGGCTTCCTGCAGAACGATTGGACCTTCGTCATAATTTTCATTGACCAAATGAATGGTAACACCGGTGAGTTTACATCCTTTTTGAAGAACAGCTTCATGGATGTGATGTCCCCACATTCCTTTTCCGCCAAAAGAGGGAAGCAATGCCGGATGAATATTCACAATCCGGTTCCGGAAGGTAGAAATTAATGAACCGGGTAACTTTTTCAGATAGCCTGCAAGGCAGATCAGGTGAATGTTGTTGTCTTCAAGCAGGCTGATCAGTTGATTTTCATAGGCTTCAACTGAAGTAAACAAGTCGGGTTTCAGAATGATGAAGGGAATCCCAAGCTTTTCTGCCCGTTCCTGTGCACCAATTCCGGCTTTGTTTGAAATGACAAGTTTACCAATTGCCTTCGGGTATTTTTCCCTGAAATGTTCTTCCAGATTTTGGAAATTACTTCCGCTGCCAGAAACGAAATAAGCGATATTTACTGTCTCAAGTGACCAGATGTTCATTTGTTGTAATCCGTAAATCGAATTGAAAAAGCATTTTTTCTGATGGATAGCTGCGCCTGTCCGCCAACGGGAACTGTAATTTTATCGGCAATATGTCCGAATGGAAAACCAGTTAAAACCGGAATATCAAGCAGATGGCGAAGATGCTGAACCACATGATCCATCGTGTAAGGAAAAGCGGAGGTTTTTGTAGGTTCACATTGTGAAAACTGACCAAAAAGAAGCGCCTTTTGCCGGTTCAGAATTCCGGCATGATAAAGTTGATAAAGCATCCGTTCAACCCGGTACGGTTCTTCCTGAATATCTTCAATAAAAAGGATTCCGTCTCTGATTTCCGGCATAAAGGGAGTTCCGGTTGCTGAAGCCAGAATAGAAAGACAACCACCCCAGATCGTGCCATCCAGAATCTGATTCCGGTACGGATGCGGAGAATGGATATCTTCAACTGTGTGACTTTTTTTGGTCATTGTGGACCAGAAATGGTCACGTGTGAAGGAACTGATATCCGGTTTCCCAAAATCGGTTGCTGCCATCGGACCCTGAAAAGAAACGTAATTTTCTTTTGCCAGAAGCGCAAGGTTTAAAAAAGTAAAATCACTGAATCCAACCCAATTTTGTCCTGAACAGGCAATTTTCGACGTGTCAATGTCAGCCAAAATCCGGGAAAGCCCATAACCACCACGGGCAGCCATAACCAGTTTGATTTCAGAATTCCGGGTTGTTGATTGAATGTCTGCGAGTCGTTCTGGGTCAGTGCCCGAAAAGTACAGATAGTGGCTGGAAAGATTGGAAGATAAAAAAGTGTTGTGTTTTAGGCTGGTAAAATGGGTTTTAAACAGTTCGGTTTGAATTTGGTCTCTGATGAAACCTGACGGTGCAATCACACCAATCTGAACTGGCGATTTCAATCTCTCAGGAAGGACAAACTCAGACAACCAGAACTCCGGTGGATTTGCATTAAAGTCTGCAAAAATAGGTTTGGTTAACGTCTAAATCAATTTCATGCAGGGGTTTAATTTAATTCATTAATGGTAGGGGCGACCGGCTGGTCGCCCGGATATTTTGGAAGTGAAATCCTTTTTGAGATATTGTTGAAATTTGTAGGGGCGACCGGCTGGTCGCCCGGAATTTGCTTTTTCCCGTTTCCAAATAGACATTTTAATTCTTACCCAGCATTTTTGCAGGCAAATAAGGAATTGAAATGTTTCCATTTTTCCGAAAAAAAGAACACCCACCCCTGTGGGAATTAAAAACAGATGGCGTGATCTGGCGGTTTCTGTTTTCATCCCAAACCCATATCGTTATTGAAGAGCGGTTGAAGGCAGAACGGTTAACCCGTTTTCTTTGCGCTGATATCAGAACCGGACTTCCGTTGTGGCGAGAGTTTACGCTTGATGAAAAATGGTATACCGGACTCGAAGCCGTTCGGAATGGAAAAGTCTATCTTCATGGATATGTCAATCCAAACTTGCCGGAACATTTAGGAATTTATACAATTTCACTCGAATCTGGAGATTTGCTCTGGTACGAACCTTCTTTAACCTATTACCATTCAGGTCCAGATTTTCTCATTGGTTATAGCCAGGAAAGCCAGGAACGGTCGTATTTTTTCCTCGATCCTGAAACGGGAAAAAAGAAATCAGATCAGCCCATGTCTGAAGGTGAAGCTGAGAAATTGCGTGGCGCGTTTTCTGAAAACGAAGGTTTTCTTGATGTGAAATGGACAGAAAAACTCGTGGATGGGAATCCGTTATGGCCTGAAATGGTCACCCTGATTTCAAAATTTGAATCAGGGTTTGATCCAACTGCCGGACTGGATGTTTTAGATCTGGGTGAACATGTTGTTTTCGGTTTTCACCACAAAACAGCACCTAAAAATCTGTGTTACTCTCTTGCGGTGATTGATAGTCGGTCTGCTTCTCTAAAATTTCGCCGCCTTCTTGCTGATGATCTGGCCGGACAGGCAGGTGATTTGTTTTTATGGAAGGGGGGATTGCTGATGGCAGTCGCAGACAGAAAAACGTTGGTTTGTTATCAGGTTTAAAGCCAATTTTTCCTGCAAAAAAAAGCCCGTCACAAAGGACGGGCTTTCACACACTCACACACACAACTGACGTAATTTTTTATTGACCCTGAAGTTTGAGGGTGTCTGCATTGGCATTGGCAAGCGAATCTTTATAAGCTTGAATTCCTTTTTCTGCAGCACGATCAATTTGCTCACGGCGAATTGAATATTTGTACTTGTTAGGAGAAATAGGAGCTGATCCCTGAGTAATGAAAGTTCCGAAGGTTCCTTCGTTAAAATACATCCACACATCGAAACCGGGAACGAGTTCATCAATCAGCATGGTTTTGTCAACCAAATCATGAGCAGTCTTTGAATCGAGCGCTTTTTCCTTCATCAGATAATCCAATGCAAGCTGCATGTGGGTTTGATTTGCTTTTACACGACGTGGTGCAGGCAATTTGGCTCTGAGTTCGGTTAACTGATCGTTTAAGGACTGAATTTCTGAGTTTTTATCAACAATTTTTTGAAGCATACCACGATAGGAAACGTTTTCTTCCTTATCGAGCATTTCTTTCAGGACTTTTTGCTGGCCTTCGTCAAATCCGAGAGAATCAACTCCGGTGAAATTAATTTGCTGACCGGGTTCAACAGTTTGATTATATTGTTTAACAAGACTTGAAATGTCTTTATTGATGGTTTGGATTTCGACATTTTTCGAATCCAGTTTTTGAACAAGATCCTGGAATTCCTGAACGTTTTTAGGTTCAGATGAACATCCGGCAACAAATAGAGCAAGAACGGTAAACGCGGTTAATAATTTCATTTTTTTTCCTTTATTATCAATTTCAATAAATTACAGAAACAAATCTCATGCCAAAGCGGTGATATTGTGATGTTTTATATATGAATTATAGTTCTGAGTATAAAAAATGCGGACTTATAATCGGGAAACGAAACATTTAAGCGGGTTATTGAGCTTAAAATAAATAGATTTTATTTTCATTTATCAGAAAAGATCAGGCAAGGTGGATTTCGAAAAATAAAGAACGAAATAGATTTGACGATAAACTGTTGTCAATAGTAGACAATCATGGGTCGGTTTGATCTTGATTATATCGAAAAACAAGTTGGGTTTTGCTCAAACCTGAAATAAGTTGATAGCAAAGCCGGGTAACCCGTTCCAATTTCTTTTTGTTGAGTTTATCAGAAGTGTCTGACTGGAGATGATAATCATCACTCTCAGATTGCCTTTGCCAGTTTTCACCCATCCCATCGGTTAAAAAAAGAACGGGAATATCTTTTCTTGCAAACGGATAGTGATCACTACGGTAAAAAACATCACCAGTTAACCCGGGAATATTTAACTTCTGACTGAAGATTAACCCCGATCTCTTATCAAAGGACTCAACAAATTCTTTAAATTGACTGCTGAGGCGGTTATGCCCGACAATTTCAATTGAATCCTGACTTTCTCTTCCAACCATATCAAGATTAATCATTGTTTTTACTTTGATTCCAGATGCTGAGAAATCTTCTGAAAGAGCAGCTGAACCTAGTAATCCTTTTTCTTCACCGTTAAAAATTGCAAAAACAAGGGTTTTTTCCGGTTTGAGACCTGCTTTTTCGGCAAGTTGAAGTACTCTTGCAAGCTCAATAACCACCGAAACGCCAGATGCATTGTCATCAGCGCCAGGATAGTAAGAACCGTCTTTTTTCTTTCCCAGATGATCGAGATGGGCTCCGATCAGTATGATTTCATCAGAACGTTTACCTGGAATCGATCCAACGAGATTTGAAATTTCCATGTTTTTGGATTTTAACCTGAGTTCCGATTTCGCCTGTATAAACGTACCCGATTTGGGAAGAGGTAACCCCTTCCCTATCAAATTTGAAAATTTCTCAGCATCAATTTTAAACTCTTTGAGCAGCAA
This sequence comes from Bacteroidota bacterium, assembly GCA_017303995.1. GTDB lineage: Bacteria > Bacteroidota > JABWAT01 > JABWAT01 > JABWAT01 > JAFLBE01. Next base: position 16,725 of record JAFLBE010000008.1, read on the forward strand.
ACCTGCCGCCTGGTCGGTTAACACAAAAACCGGAAGCGATTTTAATCCGGGAAAAGAAATGGTTTCAGAAATCAGCTCAAAATGGTCTGATGTCAGGAAATGTGACCGTTCTTCAAATTCTGCTGAAAGGGAAGAATCGGGAAGCATTAGAATTCCTGCTACACCCAAAGCCTGATAAGCTGCAAGCTTGGTAATTAATCCACCAGGGTCGTTAAATTTTGTTTTTTTGCTTCCAGCTGGAAACCCCGGCGCCAGTAAAACCCATTTATTCTTTACTGGATTTTCTGAAAGTTCACTTGCCAGGATTCCTTCAGGTTTGTACCCATAGCCATCAAAAATCAGATCACCCGAGTAAGAATAACTCACTTTGTGATCCAGATAAAAAGGTGTATAATCGACCCCAAAGGTCAATTGCTGGCTACCCGCCAGAAAGAAAGCTGAATCAGCATCAGAATAATTTACCTTGACGTCAAACGGGTGAAATAAGCTTTTTTGCGACCCGAATGGAACCAGTCCGTTTTTTTGCAATTTTTCTTGAACAAAAATCAGGGCAGAATCCAAACCGGGTGACCCGGCTTCACGACCTGAAAATTTTTCAGAAGCCAAATAACTGGCAACCTGAAAAGCAGAATCGCCCGAAATGGAAGTAAATCCGGGATCAAGATGGGTTCCAAAAATGATTGGAGTTGGTGAACAGGAAGGGAACAAACTGGCTGCAAGAGCCGAAAACCCCAAAAAGAGTTTATTTGTTTTGGAAGTCATCAATATTGAGTTGAAGGGGTGAAAGGTCGAAATCTTCTTCTTCGTTTGTGGCTATCAGAATGATGGAGTCATTTTGGATTTGAGGCAGAATGCTCCTGACCCAGTTTTTCCCCTGACGGTCGAGGTTAGAAAAGGGTTCATCGAACAAAACCAATTCTGGGTGGTGAAGACAGGAAACAAGAAACTTTATTCGTTGCTTCATGCCGGATGAATATGACTTATAGGATTTATTCCAGTCTTTTTTGGTAAATCCAACACCTTCCATCCAACCCGATAATTCATCACTTTCTTTTATTCCGCGGGTTTCAAGCGCAAGTGAAACGTTTTCTTTGCCTGAAAGCTCTCCATAAAGGTTCATTCCCGGTGAAAGATAACCCATCCAGAAATGACGGTTAATTTTCGAATGAAGATTTGCAGGATCAAAGGTAATTTCTCCCTCAACCGGTTGCAAAAGCTGACCGGCAAGCCTGAGTAAGGTTGACTTTCCGCTGCCATTTTTCCCACGAATAATCAAACTGGATCCGGAGTGGACTTCAAAATCAACAGAACGGAAAAGCCATTGACTTCCAAAACGATGTCCAAGGTTTTCGACTTTTAGATGAACAGGTGTTTTCATCTGATAATAGCCAGTTTTTGCGATGTAACCAATTTATCGTTTTTAAAAAGATTTATTATAAAAATGCCAGACCCAAGATCTTGAGCCGACTTAATGGGAATTATTTCAAAATTATAAAAGGAATCTGTTTTTCCTTCGAGAACCAATTTACCAGTGACCGATAAAACCTGATAAGTATAATTTGGGTAAACAGGTAACCCTGAAACTGACAAAAATCCGGTTTTTTCCCAGATAAATGGGTTTGGATACAACAGCGTTGGCAATTTTTCTATTTCTGTCGTGCTAAAAATCGTGAGTGACTTAATTTCATCTGACCCTGGAGCCATTAAACTGCCAGCTAGCCCGTGTTTAGTACTACCAGTAGATAGCCTTACAAATAAGTTATGATCAAGATGCGTTCCGTTTTCCAAAGCTGGTCCGGTTTCAAGAAGAAGCGTATCACTTTGCAAACTCATATTTTCAGTTACAAATCTGTTAAAATCCCCATTTGAAATAGCGAGTGGATAAACTCCGGAAGCCGTTTTGATCCATCTCACACTAAAACCGGTTTTAGCCATCGGAATCAAATATGACAGCCGGTTGAATTCAGAAACGACAAGTGTGTCGTCAAAATTTTGATGCATCCGGTAAGTTGGAAAAAATTCACCTTCAGCGAAGAATAAATCAGGTTTTGATTTGGTTTTAGTATGCATGGTTGCCATAGCAAATTCATTGAAAAATTGCTGAATGGGTATTCCCAGGTTTTTATAAACAGCCTGGGATAAAGCAACGGCTGGGGAATAATTATCTAGAAAACCGAGACAATCCATTGCAGTTTTAACTGCGGTTTCAATGCCGTACTGGTCTCTGATCAATTCAAAAAAAATGGCATAACCATAAATCAGATTCCCGCCTGAACCATGAAGTGCAGGAACGTCAGTTTTCGCAAAAATTCCGCTTGAAAGATAAAACCGGTAATCATTGATTGAATCATAACTAACTTCTTCAAAAAAAGTAGCACTCATTTCATAATAGTAAAGAAAATCGGCTTCTGCCCAAAATGGCTTTCTGAAATGAAGTACATGATGAAACTCATGAGCCAGGGTGACTCTGATCATATTCATCCCCTTGGTCTTGGGTCCCAGAATTTTTGAATTTATCGCAATGGTGGTTTCGCCATTGGGTCCTATTTGGGTAGATCCATAATAGCTACCACCCATATTGGTAAAGTAAACAGGTATTGAATCAAGTCCTTCTTCACTTATTCCAGTATTTAAAACCTGTTTTTTATATATTTCTTCGCACTCAACTGCAATTGTATCAACATAGTCATTTATTCCGTTTAGATTTACATCAGAAACGGGGTTGAAAGAACTATCACCATCTGTAAAATAATAAAACCGGAAGCGCCCTGAAGGTGAAACAACGCGGACAGTATAAGATGGTAGTGTGGTAGTTTTTTTCAGTAAAGGCGTTCTGATCATTCTGCATTTTCCAAAATCCACCGTATCAGCCGGGTTTGCCAATAGAGCAGAATAAATTAGAAAAAACAGGATGGAAAAGGTTATTCTCATGATTTTATCAGCCTGAGTTCACGGCGTTTCAGGGCATCTGCAAAACGTCGTTTTTCTTCATCAGTTTCGGGTTCAATCTGGTTCACTTTAACAGGATGGCTGTCTGCATCAAGAGCCACGAAAGTCAGATAAGCTGAGTTGGTATGTTTGCGGTCACCGGTAAGCAGATTTTCACTGTAAACGATGACACCAACTTCCATTGAGCTGTTAAAAACCCGGTTAACTGAAGCTTTGATCACGACCGCCTGGCCCAGTTTAATGCTGTAATTAAAAGAAATCGAATCAATCGAACGGGTTACAACCGGCCGGTTCCCGTGACGCATGGCTGCCATCGCTGCTGCAATATCAATCCAGTGCATAAGCCTTCCACCCGAAATATTTCCGTGGTGATTGGTATCCTGCGGGGTTACCAGTTCAGTCATTTCTACGATTGAATCTTTTACTTTTTTCGTCATAAAATCTGGGTCTGCTGTAAGTTGTACGTTTTACGTTGTACGGGGTACGTCGTACGCCTTTATTTGTATGTAATTTGTTAGTCGTTATTTTTAAATTTCGTCCCTTGTCACTTGTCCCACATCCCTGGTTTTCGTGACCCGTAATCTGTGACCCGTAACCAGCATTTCCGTCCCTTGTCTCTGCTTTTTGTAACCTGTGATCTGTGACCCGTAACCAGTATTTTGTCCCATGTCACTTGTCCCATGTCCCTGGTTTTCGTGACCCGTAACCAGCATTTCCGTCCCTTGTCACCTGTCACTTGTCCCCGGCCGTTTCAGACCATAAACTGGCTTTGAAATCTGTTCTGATTTAAAATCGTGTTGGCTTCTTTCCATTCTTTTTCTGAAAGGAAGGAAATTCTGAAGGCACCCTGAAGTCCTTCTCTGACTTTCAAAAGTTCGATGTCCCTGATGTTTATTCCTTTTTCAAAAAGCAATTTTGAAAGGTTGTAAATTACACCCGGCTGATCTTCAACAAAAACAAGTAAATCAAAAAGCGGACTAATAAATCCCTTTGTATTTCTTGGAATACTGTCACGGGTTTCTTTCGATCTTTTAAAACGGGTGAGAACCTCATTCAGTTCCGTTTCATTTTCAAGTTCAGTGGCCAGATTACTAAGTAAACGAATGAACTCTCTTATTTTTTGGGAAACGAAGGTTCTGTTCGAAGTCAGAATATCTTTCCAGATTCCAGACGGACTTGAGGCTATCCGGGTCATGTCCCTGAAACCACCGGCAGCAAGCTGTAAAAATGCAGGGTGATTTTGGTTGTTTTCACGTACGAAATCAACCAAAGCAACGGCTAAAAGTTGCGGAAGGTGAGAAATCGTGGCCGCAATTTCATCGTGAAGGGCAGGTTCGAGATCCAGCGGAAGTGCGCCGATCGTTTCTAAAATCCGCTGATACTCATTCAGGATATCCGGTTTTTCAGTTCCCTTATGAGTCAGAACAAAAACGGCATTTTCAAAAAGAAAGGGATTGTAACTGCGGGCAAGTTGTTTTTCACTTCCAGCCATCGGATGTCCGCCAAAATAGTGAATCCCCAATTTTTCAGCTTCCAGATGAAGTCCAGATTTAACGCTGCCAACATCTGTAATCCATCCCTTAAAATCAGATTTACTGATTCGTTCAAATATTTTCGGAATCGTGAGCATCGGGGTGGCGATAATAATCAAACAATTCTGGCTTTCGATTAGGGTTTCGAAAGCGCAATTTTGATTTAAAAAACCAGATTGAACACCAAAATCTGCACCATCATCAGCTGATTCTCCGGTTTGTTTTAAACCTGGAAAATACTTCCTGATAGCAGCCGAAAGGGAAGCCCCGATGAGTCCATATCCGATAAAGTGAATTTGATTTAGCATAGCCATAAAGTTAAGTAAAAACACGGTGTGAATAAATGAATTGGTTTAAAAACTGTATTTCATCCCGACTTCTTTTATTTTTATAGGAAATTACAAGTTTTGAAAGTGGTAATGACACCTGAAATCCGGCAAACTGCCTGTCCGCGTGATTGTTATGAAGGATGTGAAATTCATGCAACCGTAGAAAATGGCATTCTCACAAAAATGGGTGGCGGACCCGGAAATCCATACACGGCCAATATCATTTGCCAGCGGGTAAGAAAGTACGATGAACGGGTTTATTCGCCCAATCGTATCACCCATCCCATGAAAAAAGTGAACGGCGAATGGGTCAGGATTTCCTGGATTGAAGCGATTGATCTTGCGGCCGGAGCTATGAAAAAGGCCATTGATCAGTACGGTCCCCTCAGTATTTTATCTTATCAGTCTGCCGGTTCGATGTCGGCGCTTAAAATTCTTCATCACCGGTTTTTTAATCTTCTTGGCGGTGTGACGACAACCTGGGGAAGTTTGTGTGGCGGTGCTTCTTCAGCAGCAAGGTTGAAATGTACCGGCGCAACGGTGATTCAGGATCCGCTTGATCTTAAAAACAGCAAAGGGGTGATCATCTGGGGACGGAATCCCATTAACACAAGTATTCACCTGCTTCCTATCATGACCGAACTCAGAAAAAAAGGAATTCCGGTTGTTCTGATTGATCCTATTTATTCTGATTCAGTCAAGTTTGCCGATAAAATTTATCAGCCCCGCCCAAACGGTGATGGATACCTTGCTTTAGCCATCGCAAAACGACTTATTGACCGTAACCTGATTGACCGTAAATTTATAAAAAATCATACTGAAGATTTCGACAAACTGACTCTTGTTCTCAGGGAATATGAAAACGTTGATCTTGTTGAAAAATCAGGACTTACCGAAGCTGAAGTTGATGAATTGACTGATCTTTACGGTAAAACAAAACCCTGTGCAATTCTCATGGGTTTTGGTGTTCAACGGTATGTTGATGGAAACGAAATCGTTGAACTGATTCACTGTTTGGGTGCAATGACGGGAAATATTTCCCTGCCCGGCGGTGGCGTCTCCCATTCCACAGATGAATGGCGTTTTTTTGATACCAGTCTTGAAGCTTCCGATCAGGCCATTCATAAAAGGAAAATCTCAAAATCTTTACTTGGAATTGATCTGTTCAGGGAAGTCAATCCACCAGTGAAAGTTGCCTTTATCCAACTTGGGAATCCGGTTGCACAAATCCCAAATTCTCAATCTGTCATCCGGGCATTTAAAATGATGGATGAAGTTATTCTGGTTGATTCGTTTCTGACCGATACTGCAGATTGTGCTACTCTTTTTCTGCCCACAACAACTTTTGTTGAAGAAGAAGATGTGATGGGTTCTTACGGACATCCTTACCTGACTTACATGCGACCGGTTATTGATCCGGTTGGTGAATCAAAAACAGATTTAGAAATTCTTCAGTTGCTTGCAGAAAAACTAAACATAAAAGGAATGGAAGGTTCAGCTTCAGAATGGATTGAAAAACTGCTGGCTCCGGTTCATTCGCACGGAATCACCCAAAAATCGTTGTCAGCAGCCGGAACTCTGAGGTCAGAGGAAAATCCGGTTCCGTTTAAAGATGGAAAATTTTATACAGATTCCGGCAAGTTTAAATTTCTGAAAAAGTACGATGCTTACCAGTATGCCCAGGAAAGTGAGTATCCCTTATTTTTTATGACCGTTGCTGGCAGCAAAGCCCACAATTCTCAACTGGAAGAATCGGTTCAAATGGGTTTGCCGGAAGCTTTTGTTCATCCAGAGAATCAATCTTGTTGTGATTTGAAAGATGGTGAAACTGCGGAATTGGTTTCCCGTGCCGGGAAAATGAAAGTCTGCATCCGCTATGATGATCGGCAGAGGAAAGATATTGTTTTATTATTTCGGGGTGGCTGGCTGAAAACTGGCTGGGGTCCGAATGCTATCACTGAACCCCTCATGAGCAGAGAAGGTGGTGGTGCCGCTTATTATTCAACACGTGTTTCTTTAAAAAGGTTTTGATCTATGTCTAAATTGACTCAAGAGTCTAAAGTAGCTTCCCAGGAAAAAAAGTCTTATCCGGTTTATTTTTATCTGATCGCGCTTGCCATTCCGGTTGTGTTTTTTGTGCTTCTCGAATTTTCATTGAGAGTTGCGGATTATGGTGAAGTAACGCCTTATTGGGAACCTTTATCACCTGATTTTCCCGACTATTTGGTGCTGAACAGTGAAATATCAAAAAAATACTTCAATAATCTAAATAACGGTCCAACACCTTGGCCTGACCCCTTCCTGAAAGTAAAAACTGGCAGAACTTTCCGGATTTTCGTTTTGGGTGAAAGCAGTGCAGCAGGCTATCCGTACGATTTAAATGCGACATTTTCACAGGAAATTGAACGTCGCCTTACCCTTTTGTATCCAGGCTGGAATATCGAGATTGTGAATACCGGAATGTCAGCAATCAGTTCTTACACACTTCTCGATCTGACCGATCCGATTATCGAACAAAAACCGGATGCTATTCTGATTTACACCGGCCACAATGAATATTATGGCGCTTTGGGAGTTGGTTCTTCTGTTTCAATCGGGAATATGCGTTGGATTGTGAAATGGACTTTAAAGCTTGAGCAGTACAGAACTGTTCAGCTCGTTCGAAGTTTTCTTGGTTGGTTAATGTCGGTTGGTGCTGATGAAATGGAAGCAAAAACCGGCACATTGATGGAGCAAATGGTTAAGGAACAATCTATTCCCTTTCGTTCGTCACTTTATGAAACAGGATTGAGTCAGTTTCGTGGAAATATGTCAGATATTCTTTCCAAATTCAGGGATGCTGGCATTCCTGTGATTCTGAGTCGTTTGGTCTCAAATCTTAAAGATCAGCCGCCCTTTATTTCAGAGCAGGTTGATTCACTTCCGGCTGCTAATGATGTTTTTCTTCAGGCGCAAAAAACCCTTCTTACCGATTCTGTTAAGGCAAAATCTGAATTCATGAGAGCAAGGGAACTCGACTTGTTGAGATTCAGGGCTTCTGAAGATTTCAATACTATAATTTCTGATCTTGGGCGAGAATTTAATTGCACAGTCGTTCAGGCTGATTCTCTTTTTGCAGCAAAAAGTCAGTACGGAATTGTCGGGAATTCTATGATGGTTGATCACCTTCACCCGATTGCCAGCGGTTATCGCCTGTTAGGTGAAGAATTCACCCGGATTTTACTTGCCCAAAAACTGGTTCCGCCTGTTGAACCCAAATCGTTCTCTCAATTTGAACTGAATCAGTTAGCCGATCGTGCTTTCCCGCTAACCAATCTCGATTCATTGATTGCCTATTACAAAATCAAAAAATTGAGAATGTCATGGCCATTTGTGAAAAAATCGCCTGATTCCGGACTTCGCCTGGATCCTGAAAATAAAAATGACCCAGCTGACGTGCTTGCTGTGAAAGTAGTCAACGGACAGTTAGGCTGGGAAGAAGCGCATGTTGAACTGGCAAAAATCTACGAGCGTTTTCCTGACGGAAAAGAAAAAGCAATTAAACAGTGGCGGGTTTTGTGGGCTTTATTCAGATTCAATGATTCCCCTGTAAGAATGATCGCCCAATTACTGATTAATCGTGGCGATTTTAATGAAGCTTACCCGTATCTGCTTCGTTTAAAAGAAATGACAAATGATGCGTTCTCAAACAAATGGGTTGCAATTATTGTACTTGCAAAAGGAAATGCACCGCAGTCAATTCCATTTTTTGAACAAGCTTACGAAAAAGAGCCCAATGACACACAGATGCTTTATAATTATGCTGGTGCTTTAATGATACAGAAAAATAATCTGAAAGCCCTGGAAATCATTGAAGCCTGTCTAAAAATCGATCCCAATTTTCCAGATGCTGAATCAGTGAAAAGTCAGATTTTGGCAAGTCTGAAAGTTGGTAAATAGAGCTTTTAGAAAAGAATAAAATGCTCTGTGCATCTCTGAAGTCGAAGATCCGTCCACCGACGGATCGAAGATCTACGAAGCAAACCCGGCTAACGAAATTCTGCGAAGCTCATTCAGGGTTCCTGCTTTTCATGCATTTCATCGTACCACGTACAACGTAAAACGTATCACCCGTCCCTCGTCCCTTGTCACCGGCCCTTCAGATATCGATTAAAGTGACTTTCAATTTCTTCATACTGGTGCCGCCAGGATTTCTGACTTTTAAACCCATGTGATTCTGCAGGATAATACATCACATCAAATTTTTTATTCAGTTCGATCAGTTTTTGTGAAAGCTGCACAACATCCTGAAATAAAACATTGTCATCAACCATGCCATGAAGAAGTAATAAATGGTTTTTCAAACCTGAGGCATAAGTGACCGGTGACGTTTTCTCATAAATAGCTTTATTCTGTTTGAGTGGTCCGAGCCGTTGTTCTGTATACCACCGGTTGTATAATTCCCAGTTTGCAACTGATCTCAGTGCGGCTCCGGCTTTAAATACATCCGGACTCTTAAACAGTCCCATCAACGTCAGAAATCCGCCATAGCTTCCGCCATAAATTCCAATCTGTGAAGAATCTGCCAAGCCCTTTTCAGTTAAATAGTTGGCAGCAGCCACACAATCACTCCAGTCGGCTCCGCCCATATCCTTGTAAATTGAAACTCTCACGTCTCTGCCATAACCGGCACTTCCTGAATAATCAACATTCAAAACGATATAACCCTGCTGGGCCAGGTACTGATTGAACAGATTTTCCCGCCAGTAATATCCAAAATGATTCAGCACATTTTGCAGATAACCTGCACCATGAACAAACACCACAGCCGGATAGGTTTTTTCGGGAGAATATCCGTCCGGTAGATAAATCTGGACAGGAAATTTTGTTTTCAGAGTCGGATTTTCAATCCATTTTGTTTCTGGACTGATTTGCTTAAAGGAATAAAACCGTGCAGGAACCGAATGTGTGATTTGCCTTTCTTTTAAAGTTTTTAAATCAAGTAACCAAAGATCACCGGGTTCAGTCAGGGTTGTTTTAAAATAGGAGAGCCGGGAGCCATCTGCCGAAACCGTAATTTCACTTCTGACGCCATCCCCGGTAGTCAAAACTTCTCTTTTGCCCGTTTGAATGTTCACTTTCCAGATGTGGCGGTTAAAAGGTGATAATTCAGTCGAAGTCAGAAAAAGTTCATTTTTGTTACCGGGATTCCACAAAAAGAAGTCAACCTCAAAATCACCGCTGGTGAGCTGCCGGCTTTTTTTTGATTGAAGGTCGCAAAGATAAATATGGTTCCATCCGGTCATTTCGTGTGAATAGGCAAGGAATTTATTATCTGAAGAAAATCCGAAACCATCAAAAGGATTAATCCAGGCCGTGTCAGTTTGAGTGAAAAAGGTGTCCGTTTTTCCTGTATTCAAATCACAAATCATAAAGTCTCTGCTTTTCTGATCCATCCTGATATTGGACCAGGCAAACCAGTTTCCATCACTTGAAATTGCAGTTGATCCGCCATAACCTGCTGTCCATTGCTCACCACCGGGTGTTTTGGGTTTGGTTGAATCAGAATCAACCTGAAGAAATTTGAACTTATACCACCCATATCGGGCGGATGGATTTAGTTCAACTGTTTGGTTGAGCCATTGCGGAACAGGGTTTTCAATCAGTGAATCAGTTTGAGACAATTGAAGAATGTGTTGTGAAGTTTTTCCAACCCGTCCGGTTAGGTTGATCTGAGATTGGTTTTCTTTCAGGTTTTTACTGCTGAAAAGAGGTACACCTTTTTTAATGGTCGTGAGAGAATTTCCCATTAAAAAAGTAAGTGATGTCAGGTCAACATTTTCTGAAAGTGCCGAAATTTCTCCGCTGGTTGAAGTAATAACTTCCTTTGTATTTTCTGGTATCGAGTAAGACCAGATTTCACCTTTTTCAATGAAAAGAAAGGATTTACTGTCTGCACGCCAGAGTTGAAATCGGGTTCCTTTATTTTGCGAAATTTGCTGAGTTTTTCCAGTCAAAGTGTTGCCTAAATAAAGAAAAAGAGTGTCATTTCCTGAAGCATTCCACCGGTAAACAACCCAATTTCCGTCGGGAGAAATTACCGGAGACGAGGGACGGGTTCCCGGAAGAAAAGACTGAGAAAAAATTTCAGCGGTTGATAACGGAAGGTTTTGCGAATAACAAGTGAGGGAGGTGAGTAATATCAGGGAAGTCAGCCAACTTTTCATAAATCTCCGTAGTTTCCTGCTGGTAATGGGGAGACAAATATAAAGCCGGATTCAGTCAGATTTCAACGGTTCTTCTGAAAATCGCAGGTAATAGCCTTTTTCCTTCAGATTATTTTGGTTATTGCTGATGAACTTGAGTATTGAATTGATTGAAAGGGTATTGGTTGTGCCATAATGTTGAATCGTTTGTCGCTTGATCAGTAACTTTCCGTCACTAAATTCCCTCACTTCAACCGATTCATCAAAATCTTCCATCGGTGCAACCACCCATTCATAATGAACTGGTGAAGACCGGGTAATTCCAATCCATTCGGGCTCAGAAGAATTGAAACGATAGGCAAAAACCGGACCTCCGCTATAACCTTTATTGGTCACGGCATCCGAAATAAATTCGTTGGAATTCCGCCTTCCCATAGTTATGAGCCCTGTTGTCATCTGTTTTTGAGCCGCCGGATAACCAAAATGATACGCAAGGGTTCCAAGTTTGAGTTTTGAAGAGTTTCCTGGTTTTCCTTTAAATTCTGAAATTTGTGAAGAAGTCGTTGTTGTTACAGCCTGTCCAAGAATAGCCACATCAAGCTGTTGATCAAAAGAAAGAATTGAAAGCCGGTCAAGTTCAGGGTATTCCGGCAGAAATAAATCAGTACTTAATTTTAAAGCCAGGGTTCGAAGGTGGGGAAGGCCATCAGAATTCTTTGAAGTGTAATACTGGTAAACTGTGTCTGGTTTCATGATCACATGCAAACAGGTTAGAACGGCCAGTTTTGAATCCCGGTTGTGTATGACTAACCCGGTTCCGGTTGACGGTTCGTTTTTTATTTTCAGATCAGTTGCATACGCTTCAGGTGATCTTCTTTTTAAATCTGCAACCGATACGTTTTTTGATTCAGGAAAGTAAAAGACACGATAATAAGTGATTGAGTTAACCAGAATTACAGATTGGGAGATTGTCTCCAGCCGATCAGAATCCAAAAATGGAGGATTACTTGTCAGGTAAGTATCCTTTCCGGCTAATGAGATAACTCCCAGGTTTTCAGTCACAGATGAACAGGCCTGAAAACCGCTGGCAATCAGAATTCCTGCGACAATCTGGTTGAAAATGTGTTGAGAAAAGTTGTTCACCTGCAACTTACCACCCCGAAGCTAGTTCGGGATCTTCGCTTCACTCGACTTATCACTTTTTCTCCATTGAATCTGCAACAAACTCGGCAATATCTTTTACCTTCACATCCTTGCCGCCTTCAGATGATTTCACACCATCCGACATCATGGTCATACAAAATGGACAGGATGTTGCAACCGTGTCCGCTCCGGTAGCAACTGCTTCTTCGGCTCTTTCCTGATTAATACGTTTTCCCGTATTTTCTTCCATGAACATTCTTGCACCACCGGCCCCGCAGCAAAGTCCTTTGTCTTTAGACCGCTTCATTTCAACGGTTTCAATCCCATCAAGAAAATCCAGAATTTCTCTTGGCGCATCATATATTCCGTTTGCACGTCCCAGATAACAGGAGTCATGGAAGGTAACTTTACTTTTTTCCTGAGGCAAAAGTTTTATTTTTCCTTCACTGATCAACTGCTGGATAAGTTCGGTGTGATGAATAACCTCATAATGTCCGCCAAAATCACCATACTCGTTTTTAAGGATATTAAAACAATGCGGACAGCTCGTAACCACTTTTTTGAACTTGTACTGACTCAGCATTTCAACGTTTTCAATGATCAGCGTTTCAGCAAGCATTTCATTTCCTGCACGTCTTGCTGGGTCGCCTGTACATTTTTCTTTTTTTCCAACAATCGCCCAGTCGAGTCCGGCTTCATTTAAAATTGTTGTAAGTGCACGGGTTACTTTTGTATACCGATCATCGAAGGCACCGGCGCAACCAACCCAAAAAAGAACATCAACTGCTCCGCCTTTTTCGTCAATTCGGGGGACTTTAAGTCCTTCTGTCCATTTTTCACGATCCTGTGGGTTAAATGCCCAGGGCAATCCCTTCGTTTCAAGATTATCGAACATAATTTTGAGTTCAGGCGAAACCTTCGACTCATTTAAAACCAGGTGACGGCGCATGTCAATAATCTGAGGAACATGTTCAATCATAACAGGACATTCTTCCATGCAGGCCTGACAGGTTGTACACGACCAGATTTCTTCTTCCGAAATAAAATCGCCAACTAAAAGTTTTTGAAGAATTCCTTTTCCAGCTTCTGATTCTGCTTCAATTTTTCCTTGTGCCACATCCATTCTTTCAGAAAGACGATGACGCGTGTCCACAATGATTTTTCTTGGAGAAAGAGGTTTTCCTGTGAGATTTGCCGGACAAACTGAGGTACACCTTCCGCATTCTGTACAAGTATAACTGTCGAAAAGCTGTTTCCATGTCAGATCTTCAATATCCTTCGCCCCAAATGAAGGCATTTCCATATCCGGATTTTCTTCCATTTTTGCCATGGTTTCCATGATATGCATCGGTTTTAATTTCCCTGAAGGTTCCAATCGGCTGAAATAGACATTGAAAACAGAGGTTAAAACGTGAAGATGCTTTGAATAGGGAAGGTAATTCAGAAATGTGAAAATGATGATCATATGCATCCACCAGGCTACATAATAGCCGGTTTCAGACTGATTGGTAATGGTTCCGATGAAGGCTGATATGGGACGATATTCCCAGTTTGCCGATCCTGAATGAAAAGCATATTGAAGAAAATAGGTGACGACAACACCCAAAATAAGCAGAAGGATTGAAGTCGCATCCAGTTGTGCTTTAATAGTCATTTCACTTGTCCAAAGCCGTTTTGGACGGATAATCCATCTTCGGATCAGTAAAGAAATGACAGCCAGGGCAACCAGTGAAGCAAATACATCCTGCGAAAATGAAATCACGGTATACACAGGACCTAAGAATGAAAAGGAAATATCAAAAATGCCTCTGAATACCCCTTTCAGAATTTCTTCAATCAGCCCGAAACCTAAAACAAGAAATCCCCAGAAAATCATAACATGAAGCAATCCGGCAACAGGTTCACGCATGATTTTTGATTGACCCAGGGCAATCTTTAACATATTCCCGAGCCGGGTTCCAATGTTCCCAAACCGGTCTTCAGGTTTACCCATTTTCAGGCCAATCAATAAACGATTGCAGCTGAATACAAAAAAAGTTAACGCCGAGGCGAGAACAAGAATAAATGCAAGACTGTGCATCCACTCCATAATAATTCTCCGGATATTAAGATTCTGATTTATTTTTTTTGATCTGAGCCAAATGGGTCAGATTGGATGACAATGGCTGGATTTATATTTCCAGATAACCCTGCATGAAAATTCTTGCAGATCCACTGATTTCAAGCCGGGAAATCGAACGATCCCTGACATCGGCTTTAATATGAACTTCTCCGTCACGGTTGATGGCTGAACCTTGTTCCCCGGTGAATTGGTAAGACCGGTTTTCAAGACCAGGAAAAACGAAATTTAGCCAGTAGGCCGCAAGTGCTGCATTGGTCGTGCCAGTCACCGGATCTTCATTGATTCCCAGATTGGGTGAGAAGTACCTGGAATGAAAACTCGAAGAGGGTTTTATGGTTTCTCTTGAAAAAGTACAGACTCCTGAAATGTTCTCATCAATCAGTATCTTTCGTAACTGTCCAAAATTCGGCAGGATTTTCTTCAAAGTAAGCAGACCCAGAACCGGAATCATGAAAACTCTTGAATCGGTTATATAAATAGGAAGACGGGAATCGATATCGTTATCTGTGATGCCAAGAAACCTGAAAATATCTTCCTGCGGACCGCCATAAGGTTTAAAAGAGGGAACGGGTAGCCCGATCCAGATTATCGGATTTAATCCCTGCCCATTTTCAATACTAACCGGAAGAATCCCCTTTTGATAGTCAAGATGGTGATGACTTACAAATCCATCAACGACATGAATAACCCGTTCTTTGATTAATACATGAAGTGCAGCAAGTGTTGAATGTCCGCTCAGTGAAATTTCAAAAGACGGGGTGAACCAGCGAAGTGAACAAATTGATTTTTCTGATTTTCCGGGAAGGATAAAAACAGTTTCTGGCAGATTTAAATCTCTTGCAATACCCTGCATGTCTTCTGTGGTGAGCTGTTCTGTATTGAAAACAACTCCTGCCGGATTTCCCTTAAGTGGCTGGCTGGTAAAACTATTAACGTGGTAGTACTTACGCATGTGCTCTTATTTTGATTGCTGAATAAATCAAGATAGAAAATTCAGATAAAAATGTGAATGTTTTTTTTCCAAATAGTGAAAAAAATTGAAATTAGGTCATTTATTTTCACGGATTTTCAGCAAAGACATTATTAATTCACTGAAACCTAATGGCTTTTTGAATACCGGAAATCTAACTTTACAAAAAATAGGCTGAAAATAAATCATCTGTCACACGTAATCTGTCTGATCCTGTCACATTGATTGAAGGAATACAGATCTGATCCGGGAGTTTGAATGGTAACGGGCAATAATGAAGTGAAGCAAACCAAAAAGCTTGAAAATGTAGAAGACCTTGATATCTGGCAAAAAGTTCATGTCATTACCATTGATGTTTTGAAATCGGTGAAGGCTTATCCGATCAGTGAATGGAGTGGTCTGGCTCAGCGTACAAAAAACATTTCGATTGATATCCCGGTTCTCATTGAAAGAGGATTCAAACGCCGTAATTTTCGAGAAAAGCTTGAGTACTACCTCAAAGCCAGTGAAGCCTTGGATGAATTGAAATATCTGCTTAAAATTGCTGACCAATTGGGATATACCAAAAAAACAAATCCGCTTTATCCTCAGATTGAAGAAACCGCTGCCATGTTTACCGGGCTTATTAAAGCAATGGAAAAGCGCACAATGGGTCTGCCTCCCCGTGGCCGTGAGGTTCTGAATAATGACCTTCCGGTTGACCCAGTTGCAGAAATTTCCTCACCGGATGCATGAATCCGGTTCCTGTTCTTGTCATTTTGGGTCCCACTGCAATTGGAAAAACCCGCCTTGCCGTAAAAGTTGCCGAACATCTGAAGGGCGAAATTATTTCTGCCGATTCCCGTCAGGTTTACCAGGGAATGACGATTGGCACCGGCAAAGACTTATCTGAATATCAAACCCCTTCCGGCCAAATCCCATTTCATCTTATCGATATCCGCAATCCCGGTTATGAATTCAATGTATTCGAATTTAGGAATGAAGCCCTGAACGTCATTGAAAACTGTTCAAAAAGATCACGATTACCTGTCATTTGTGGTGGAACCGGACTTTACTTAAGTTCTCTGCTGCAAGATTACCGGTTTTCATCAGTGCCTGAAAACCCCATTCTCCGTGAACAGCTTGGTTCTTTATCCGACCAAAACCTCATCGATATTCTAACCTCAAAAAAACAACTTCATAATAAAACTGATCTGACTGACAGAAAACGACTGATCAGGGCGATTGAAATTGCTGAGGGCGAAGAAACAACTCAATGTGAAGAGCAGAAAATCCAGCTTGATCCACTCATTTTTGGTCTTGATTGTCCCAGAGAGTTACTTTATAGCCGGATAGACAAACGGTTGTCTGATCGGTTAAATTCAGGATTGATTGAGGAAGTGAAAAGGTTACTTGACTCAGGAATTACGCCAGATCAGCTCAGGTTCTACGGGTTGGAATACCGTTTTGTAACCGACTACCTTCAGGGAATCATTTCCCGTGAAGTCCTTGAAACAGAACTTGCCCGGGCGATTCATAAATTTGCAAAACGGCAGTTGACCTGGTTCAGGAAAATGGAAAAGGAAGGCGTGGTAATTAACTGGCTGAATGCAGAGCACGATCCGGATTTTAACGTCCGGATCATACTGGAGAAAATGAATCGTTTAACTTTTTGATTTTTTCTCAACAACCAGCTTCACCATTCCAAAAAACCATGAATTTGGCAAAATTCTTCTGAGAAATAGCAACAACGGGGCATTGCTTCCAACCGGATATCTCATTTTTTTCTTTCCGTCTGAGGCTGAAAGGAAAATTGTTTTTGCAACAATTTCCGGACCCGGCCCGTTTGCTCCAGCCGCCTGCATGTTTGGCATTGTGAGTTCAGTATAGGAATCGTAGGCAGATAGTCCCTCTTTTTTGAACAAATCCATCGAGCGATCATAAAAATCTGTTTTAATGGCACCTGGTTCAACCAGCTTGATTCTGATATTGTGTTCGTTCAGTTCGTATTGCAATGACTCAGAAAAACCTTCAATTGCCCATTTGGTTCCGTGGTAAAGGCTGTACAACGGAAAGGTAATCAGTCCACCCATTGACGTAACATTAATGATGGTGCCTGATTTTTTTTCACGGAAATAGGGCAGTATTGCTCTGACAACATTCATGACCCCGAAAACATTTGTATCAAATTGGCGTTTGATCTGCTCTTTTGAAGCTGCCTCAAATGCACCAACAGCACCATAGCCCGCGTTGTTTACAATAACATCCAAATTTCCGAGGTCTGTAATTGCATTTTTGATTGTCTTTTCAATTCCGGCTTCATCCAAAACATCTAGTGGGTAAACCTTTACGTTTGGAAGTTTAGTTAACTCGGTTTCCTTTTCAGGTGTTCTCATGGTTGCTGCAACATTCCAGCCTTTTTTTTGAAAATAAAAAGCTGCCGATCTGCCGATTCCTGTTGAGGCTCCGGTAATTAAAACGGTTTTGTTCATTTGTCCCTCTGTTTAATTAATATAAAATGAATGTTCATTCGGTATCAGATTTAAAAAAATATTCCAGGTAACTTAAGTGATCGTATTGATTAGTAATAATCAGAAAAGGATTCTGTCCTGACGCTGTCCCAGCTGGATTTTATTGCAGCATCAAGAAGATCATCTGAGATTTCAGGAGTTCCTGCAAGATGAAGTTTAGCTGCAGAGGTAACTTGTCCGAATAGGGTTCCTACCAGAAAATCAAGGGGTAACGATCGGATATGGCCAGTCTCAATCCCAGACTCAATGAAGTCTATGACTGGTTTGTAGTAAATCAGGTTTTCTGTCCGGGTTTCAGAACTGATGAAGGGGGATGTAGAATATTGCTCTAAAAATCTGAATTCAATTGGGTTTTGAGTGAAATAGATAAATAAATTCTTCCAGAATAATGAAAATTGAACAGAGTAAGATTCAGAAGTGTCTTTATTCTGGAGTAAGGTTATTCCCATCTTTTGCTTTAGGAGAGAGTATAATTCACCGATAAGCTGGTTCTTGTTTTCGAAATAATGATAAATGGTTCCGGCTGCAACACCAGCTTCTTTGGCAACAAGTGACATTGGTGTTGCATGGAATCCATTTTCTGTTATTAGTCTCAGTGTGGTTTCCAGTATGGCTAGTTTTTTATCTGGTAAAGAATGAATGTTCATTCAGTAAAGATAATTCAAACAAAATGGGATGTCAAGATAGCTGAGAGTGGTTCTGGATTTTGAGGTCATTTGGTTTTTACGAATTGAAGGGAAAACGATCCGGTTCCACCTGAAACGACAACCCGAAGTGAATCCTTTTCAATAAGTGAATAGATCAGTTTTTGAGGAAAGTCGTGTTCAGGATTAGAAAACTCAATTGAACTATCTGACCGTTTTGACTCAGTGAATGAAATGGTTTTTCCTTCGTTCTGATCGGGCACGGTTGCCTGATAAATCCAGGTATCAGATCGTTTTATCAATTTGAGGGTTTCTGTGATCAGGGTATCTCGCCCGGTGATCAATCCGCCATAGCCAGAAAATGAATCTTCAGAAATTTGTTTCCAGATTTCAATTCTCGTTGAATCAGGCGAAATGGTTCTCCAATGACCAGAAAGTGTATCGGGTAGTTGAGATTTATTTAAAGAGGAACAGGAAAATAAAAATAAAAGCGCAAGGACTCGGAAAATGCGGGAGACGAAATGATTGAATTTCATTTTTGTGTCCACGAGGTTTAGGAATTTGACAATGTCTTTTTAAAGATGTACCGGGCCATTAATAAAGTGATAATTCCAACGAAAACCCCATAGGCAGCTCCAATCGGAAATCCACTGAAAAAGATGAATCCATCCGCCTCTAGGTCGCCTGCTGTTTCAATCCACATTTCAGCAGTTTCAGGATTCGAGACAAAATACGTTTCCATAAAAAGAGTAAGAGTTAAACTGTTCCATATTCCGGTAAGGAATGCAGTCATAAATCCGTTCCGAAACCAGAAATCCTCAGTGTATTTGCTAAAGATGAAAGCAATAAAAAGGGCAAGAACAATCCAATACCAGATTTCAAAGTCACCTGTAATGCCATATACTGAAAGAAATCCGATAAGAAACCCAGGCAGCGAGTAAAATAATACCCAAATCCAGTTCATGGTAGTTTTCCTCATTAATCTGACAGTGCTTAGATAAGCAAGAAAGTTGGGATTTTCAAACCCTGACGGGCTTTCCAGTCTTAAAATCCATATTTAATTTCCAATTGGCATTTTGGCTGCCCGAACACTGAATTATAAAACCTTTCCAGCCGGAAGGTAAATTTGATTCTGAGATCCTTTCCACCTACTTTTATAGTCTAATTGAGGAGTTTAGAGATGAAAAATATTTTGTCAGGATTGTTCACCCAATCTCCGTTTAATCAGCTTCAGGCACACATGGCCGAAGTTGATAAATGTACAGGTTTAATCAGACCGATTTTCAATGCATTGGCCGATGGAAAACATGATGAAGTGAAGGCCATTGCCAAGCAGGTTATGTTTGCCGAACACGAAGCTGATTTGATAAAAGACAAAATCAGAACCAGTATTCACGATTCAATGTTTTTACCGGTTGATAAAAAAGATCTCCTCAGGCAATTAAGTGCCCAGGATGACATTGCAGATGCTGCTGAAGATGTTGCTGTTCTGATTACCATCCGGCATACCAGCATTCCTGATTTTCTGAAAGATGAAATTTTTGCCTACGTCGACAAATGCTTAGAAGCAACCACCACTGCATCAAAAATTGTTGATGAACTCGATGAAATGGTTGAATCAAGTTTTGGCGGACTCGAAGCCAGAAAAGTACTCGAATTGTGTGACCGTACTGGCGAACTTGAGTTTGAAGCAGATAAACTGCAATATAAACTCGGACAGAAAATGTTCCTCCACGAAAAAGACATGAATCCTGTCGATATTTTTATGTGGTTCCAGCTTTTTAAAAATTTGGGTGAACTTGCCGATACTGCCGAAATGATGGCTAAGCGAACCCGCGTCTTCCTTATTCCTACCTGAAAT
This sequence comes from Bacteroidota bacterium, assembly GCA_017303995.1. Lineage (GTDB taxonomy): Bacteria > Bacteroidota > JABWAT01 > JABWAT01 > JABWAT01 > JAFLBE01. The sequence goes on from JAFLBE010000008.1 coordinate 36,970, forward strand.
AGCATGAGAGAACTCTACTTTTTCAAATCTTTCCTATCACCAATCAGGATTTAGTTTATGGATACTATGACTATTGCTTTATATATCGCCATCGTTGTGTCTCTGTATATGGCATGGAACATTGGCGCAAATGATGTTGCCAATGCATTTGGAACTTCTGTCGGATCCAAAGCAATCACAATTTCCATTGCGGTTTTAATCGCTGCCGTTTTTGAATTTGCAGGAGCTGTTTTGGTAGGCGGAAGGGTCACTGAAACCATAAGTAAAGGAATCATCGACATCCACATGTTTGATGGCCATGAACATCTCTTTATGTGGGGAATGATTTCTGCGCTCGTCGGGGCTGCAATCTGGATTAATGTAGCAACTTTTTTCGGCTGGCCCGTTTCGACAACACATGCGATTGTGGGTTCTGTTGTAGGTGCAGGTATCGTTGCAGGGTTCTGGATTGGCGGCAACGGACTTCAAATGGTTTCCTGGGGCCAATTAATTCCTATTGTAATGTCCTGGATTGTTTCTCCGCTCGCCGGCGCAGTTTTGGCTTACTTCGTTTTCCTTTTGGTTCAAAAAACATTTTACCAAAGCAACACACCTTCTGAAAATCTAAGAAAATACACGCCGTATCTGGTTTTTAGTGTGGTTCTTATTCTTGCTCTTTCTGTCGTTTACAAGGGATTAAAAAATGTAGAAATGGATATTTCATTTCCGGTTGTTATGCTTATTTCAGTTGGATTTGGACTTTTAGCTGCCTGGATTGCCAAAATATTGGTAGACCGTTATATCTCAAAAGCCGGAACTAACCTCGCTATTAAAACTCAATTTGAGCAAATTGAAACCGTTTTTAAATACCTTCAGATTTTAACTGCCTGTTATGTTGCTTTTGCTCATGGTGCCAATGACGTAGCCAATGCAGTCGGACCTCTTGCAGGAATTGTTTCTGTGATTGAAACCGGTGTTATATCAGCAAAATCAACCGTTCCCATGTGGGCATTGATTTTAGGCGGTGCCGGTATTGTTCTGGGACTTGCAACCTATGGCTATAAAGTAATTGATACCATCGGAAAGAAAATTACCGAACTTACACCCACCCGGGGATTCAGTGCAGAATTTGGAACTGCGACCACAGTTCTTGTTTGCTCATTGATGGGGTTACCAATTTCAACTACCCATACTTTGGTTGGTGCTGTGATTGGTGTTGGTTTTGCAAGAGGAATGGCCAATATCAATGGTAAGATTATTCGGGATATTCTGGCTTCCTGGTTCATTACTATTCCATTTGCTATGGCCTTGACTGCCATTACTTTTTACATTTTTCTGTTTATTTTTAATCCTTGATTTCTGACCACTGACCAAAGACCATGATGCCTTAAAAGGAGAAATATGAAACTTCAAGACCAACTTCCGGCTTATGCACCGGAATCGTATCACGATTTCACCAAACCGGAAAACAAAACAGCAATGGAGACCGCCATTGCTAAAATCAGGTCAACCTTTAACACCAAATACTCAAATTGGATTGACGGAAAGCCGGCTCATTCTGATAAGTATTTCAATTCACTAAATCCTAGCAATACATCTGAAGTTATCGGAAGTTTTCCACTAGGAACAATTGATCAGGCCAATGAGGCTGTTGAAAGTGCCTGGAAGGCTTTTCAATCCTGGTCAAAAACAACCCCGGAACATCGTGCTGGAATACTGTTAAAAGCTGCCAGTCTGATGAAAGCCCGCCGGCATGAATTTTCTGCCATGATGATTCTCGAAGCCGGTAAAAATTTTGCTGAAGCTGAAGCCGATACTGCTGAAGCAATTGATTTTATGGAATTTTATGCACGTGAAGTGCTTCGGTATGCTGAACCTTCAAATCTTTACCAGATGCCGGGTGAAAAAGATGAAATGTTTTATATCCCGATTGGCGTGGTCATTGTCATTCCTCCTTGGAATTTCCCATGTGCAATTCTTGCAGGAATGACGGTTGCAGCTTTGGTCACTGGAAATTCTGTGGTTCTTAAACCAGCCTCTGACACACCTGCAATTGGCTATATGGTCGCAGAATTATTGTACGAAGCGGGTTTCCCACATGGCGTTCTTAACTTCCTTGCCGGGTCGGGCGGAACTATTGGGGATACGTTAGTTTCCCATCCAAAAACAAGAATGATTGCCTTTACCGGTTCGTTGGATGTGGGTCTCAGGATCAATGAAATGGCTGCTAAAGTTCATCCCGGACAAATCTGGCTGAAACGTCTGATAGCAGAGTTAGGCGGAAAAGACGCGATTGTTGTTAATCATGATGCAGATCTTGAAGCAGCTGCTCAGGGAATTGTAGCTTCTGCATTCGGCTTTCAGGGACAAAAATGTTCTGCATGCTCTCGTGCCATTCTCCACAAAGATATTTATGATACTGTTCTTGCAAGAGTTGTTGAACTTACCAATAAATTAACCATTGGTAATTCTGCTGAAAACCCAAACATGGGACCCGTTTCTTCAGAACGTGCAATGAAAACAATTTTAAACTATATTGAAATTGGGAAAACGGAAGGTCGTCTGATGACAGGTGGTGTAAGAACCTCTGAAACCGGCTACTTTATTGCTCCAACAGTTATTGCTGATATTAAACCCGGTGCTGTTATTGAACAGGAAGAGATTTTCGGACCGGTTCTGGCTGTGATTAAAGCGGATAGTTTTGATCATGCACTTGAAATTGCAAATGGCACCAAATACGGACTGACCGGCGCTGTTTATTCAAAAAATCCTGAAATTCTGGACCGGGCAAGGAACGAATATTTCGTCGGAAACTTGTACCTTAACCGGAAATGTACGGGGGCAATGGTTGGGTCTCATCCGTTTGGCGGATTTAACATGTCAGGAACTGATTCAAAGGCTGGAGGAAAGGATTACCTTTTACTGTTCCTTCAGGCGAAATCAGTTGCAACCAAATTATAATCAAGAGGGAAGAACATGAATATTCATGAGTATCAGGGTAAGGAAATTTTCAGAAGGTATGGGGTTGCAGTTCCCGCTGGTTTCGTAGCCAGAACACCTGAAGAAGCTGCTGAAGCTGCAGTCAAATTAGGAACACCGGTTGTGGTGGTTAAGTCACAGATTCACGCCGGTGGCCGTGGAAAGGGAACTGTTTATTTTGCTTCGAACAGAAAAGAAATTGCCATTCAGGGTGGCGTTAAGGTCGTTAAACCTGAGCAGGCACGCGAAGTTGCTGAAAAGTTGCTTGGTAATATTCTGGTCACCATTCAAACCGGTGAAGAGGGCAAAAAAGTAAGTACTCTGCTGGTCGAAGAAGGAATGAAAATCGTTCGTGAACTTTATGTTGCTGTGACGATGGATCGGGCTGCAAGTAAAGACCTCATCATGATTTCTACTGAAGGCGGAATGGATATTGAAGAAGTTGCTGCCCATCAGCCAGAAAAAATTGTCAAAGAACATGTTGACCCGAGAGTCGGACTTCAAGGTTTCCAGGCAAGAAAATTGTCGTATGCACTAGGTCTTGAAGGTGATGCTTTTAAAAATGGCGTAAAATTTTTCATGTCATTGTATAAAGCTTATAAAGAAATGGATTGCTCAATTGCCGAAATTAATCCGCTTGTCGTCACCGATGACAATAGAGTGCTTGCCCTTGATGCCAAGTTAACGTTCGATGATAATGCGCTTTACCGTCATCCTGATGTTTTTTCAATGCGTGATGTAGCTGAAGAAGATCCGCTTGAAGTTGAAGCGAGCAAGAGTAACCTGAATTATGTTAAGCTTGACGGAAATGTTGGGTGCATGGTAAACGGTGCAGGTTTAGCTATGGCAACCATGGATATCATCAAACTGGCAGGTGGTGAACCAGCTAATTTTCTTGATGTTGGGGGTGGGGCCAATGTTGAAACAGTGAAAAATGGCTTTCGAATTATTTTATCCGATCCGAATGTGAAAGCAATTCTGATTAATATTTTTGGTGGAATTGTCCGTTGTGACCGGGTAGCAAATGGGGTCATTGAAGCTGCAAAATCTATGGATATCAAAGTACCAATAATAGTTCGGCTTGCCGGAACGAATGCAATTGAAGCCAGGGAAATTCTGGCTGCTTCAGGTTTGAACCTGATTCCGGCAGAAGGTTTGAAGGATGCTGCACAAAAGGTCACTCAGGCGATATCCTAAGGTAATTTAACTGTTAATTTTAAACCCCGGAATTTCCGGGGTTTTTTTTTATCCGAAAAAAACGGAATAGTAAGTTATACTGCCAAATTATGAATAATCAGTATAAAATATTGATATTTGTTGATTTATAAGAATAATAAATGTTAGAGTATTGAATTATACGAATAAGACTTGTAAGTTTGTTAACTCAAAACCAGGAGATGTTATGGATGAGCTGGATATTAAAATCCTGAACGTATTGCAGGAAAATGGCCGGATTACAAATGCAAATCTGGCTCAGTCAGTTGGACTTAGTCCTTCTGCCACTTCTGAGCGGGTTCGACGACTTGAAGAAAGCGGTTACATTGAAAAATATGTAGCAATTGTAAGTCCTGAAAAAATTCATAAATCAGTTCATGCTTTTGTTTTTGTAACACTTGAAGCACACCATGCCGATATTATTGAAGGGTTTGCAAAAGCTGTTGATGAAATTGAAGACGTACTTGAGTGTTACCATATCAGCGGACAGTCAGACTACATGTTGAAGGTTGCGGTTCGTGACATCCCTGAATATGAAAAGTTTCTTCGTGAAAAGTTAACAAAAGTGATTGGGATTGACCGCCTGAACACTGCCTTTGTACTCAGAAACATGAAGAAAAGCTACCGATACAAAATTGAACGATAACGACCAGAAGGCAAACCATGAAGACCACAGATGATCTGACCAATTATCACCTCGACTCGCTTCTCATTCACGGAAAAACAAATTCTGAAAACTGGGATTATTCCCATCACCTTGTTCCTCCGGTATCGGCAAGTGCTACTTTTAAACTTGACTCGGTAGAACGGGGAGCTCAGGGTTTTGTTGAATTTGCTCACAATGAAAATCCTGACTCACAGGTTCATAGACCAATTTATATTTATGAACGGTTAGGTGAACCAAATAAAAATATTTTGGAAGAAAACCTGGCCATTGCCGAATCTGGTGAAATGGCACTTAGTTTTTCTACCGGGATGGCAGCCATTTCCGGAATCCTGTGCACACTTGCTTCGTCAGGTGACGAAATTATTCACCATCATACACTTTACGGCTGTACCTATTCACTTCTCGTCAATTGGTTGCCACGATTTGGAATAAAAACAAAGGGCGCAGGTTTTTATGATATTGAAGGACTTAAAGCCTCAATTACTCCCAAAACCCGAATTCTTTATTTTGAATCACCGGTCAATCCAACGCTTGAGTTGATCGATATTGAGGCTATCGCCGGAGTTATCAGGGAAGAAAATATAAAAAGGGGAGATGGCCGGAAGCTATTTATGGTTGTCGACAATACTTTTGCCACACCCGTTTGTCAGCAGCCGTTAACATTGGGTGCTGATTTTGTTGTTCATAGCCTGACCAAAAATATCGGGGGTTTTGGAACTGATATGGGGGGAGCTGTCATAGGTAAAAAGTTTATATATGATTTACTTTTATTGTACCGTAAAGATTTTGGAAATACGCTTAGCACTCACTCTGCATGGACTCATTTGGTCTATGGACTTCCAACCCTGAACCTTCGTGTACGTCAACAGGAACGAACCGCTCTTCTGATAGCTGAATTTCTTGCCAGTCATACTGCTGTAGAATTCGTCAATTATCCAGGTTTACCTTCCTTTCCCGGTTACGCACTTGCAAAAAAACAAATGAAAGATCCCTCGGGACATTTTGCTCCGGGTACAATGATCTATTTTGTTCTGAAAGGTAATTCTCCTGAGGATAAAAAGGAAAAAGGGAAGATCATGATGAACTTCCTGGCAACGAATGCCTATACAGTTACGTTAGCTGTAAGTCTTGGAAATATTAAAACACTGGTTGAGCATCCTGGTAGTATGACACATGCTGCAATTCCCGCAGAAGAACAGGTTAAGAATGGGATGGAACCTGGAGGTATTCGTTTGAGTATCGGACTTGAATTCCATTCTGATATAATTGCAGACCTGAGAGCTTCACTCGAAAAAATCTGAATGAAATAAAACATAAGTTCTTAAACAAAAAAAGCCAGATTAACTGGCTTTTTTTGTTTAACAATACTATTTAAATCATCAGGATTTTTCAATCGATGACTTTAAGTTGCTTGATTCTGCAGCAAGCTGTCTGGTAAGTTGGTAGATCTCAACAGCAGCATCTTTATTTTGGTTTGCAGTAGAACTAATATTCTGAATTGAAACCGCAATTTTTTCTCCGGTTTGCACATAACTACCGGTGGTTGTAGAAACTTTTGATGCTTTTGCAGTCATTTCAGATGCTTTGAGTACAACTTGTTGGGAGTTCTTGATTTGAAAATCCATCATCTGAGAAAGTCTGCTCATAATAACAGAGGTTCTGTTTGCATGCTGGGTAATCCGCTCAAGAACAACTTCAGCATTTCTGATCAGTTCAACACCTTCCTGAGTGGTTTGGGTCGCTGATAAAGCAGCCTGAACCGCACGTGATGTTTCTTCACGGATACTAAATACAAGTTCCTCAATTTCCCTTGTTGCTTCTGTAGAACGTGATGCAAGTTTCCGGACTTCCTCGGCAACAACCGCAAAACCACGGCCTGCCTGCCCGGCAAGAGCAGACTCAATAGCAGCGTTCACTGCGAGAAGGTTGGTTTGTTTTGCAATTTTATTAATTACTTCAGTTACCTTACCGATGTCACGGGAACTACTCTCAAGTTTTTTGATGGTAGTTACCATTTGCTCCATCTGGTGGTTTACTTCCTGCATACCATTATTGATCTGGTCAATGGCAAATCGGCCTTCCTGAACATCATTAATAATATTATTGATAATCCCGGAAGAGTCCTGAATATTCTTGGAAGCTTCCTGAATATTGGATATTAGTTGCTGAATGCTGCTGGTGGTCTCTGAAACCGAATAAGTGAGGGTTTGTCCATCCTGAGCTATAGTTGCAATACCTGAACTTAGATCTTGGATATTGGCAGAGGCATCACGTGACTGGTTCAATTGGTCTTCGGCAGCTCTTGAAACTGCACTTATGCGTGATTCAATTGTCGCTACAACATTATTGACCTTGTAGGTCATTGAACTGGCATCGTCAATTAAACTGCGGTACCGGTTTGCAATTGTCTGTACGGAAGCATAAAAAGATCCCAATTCCTGGTAATCATCTGCCCCTGTGGATGAAAAAGTTCCACCGGATGCAATAGCTTCAACGGCCTTGGTAGCGGCTTGTAAAGGACCCTCAACTGCAGACTTTATCTGTCTTTTGTTAACAATTACTGCAACAACAGCGAGAAGTAGCGATGAGAATAGAATTATCCATAATAGGGAAGATCCCGTTGGTGTTTGAGTTGTTGTTACACTTGCAAAACCAATCAGATCACCCTCGTTGAATCCTGCAGATTTGGCTTGTAATAAGTTTTTGGGATTTGTGTTTCCGTGACAGGTTAAACAGGAATTATCGGCTTTTAGGGGGACGAGAGTGGTAAGAACTTCACCCTTAGAACCGGAACTCCAATATTGTGCTGTTCCATCATTGATCAGGATAGATACACCAGAAACCACTGTATCCGTTTTGAGATCATTGAAAATCCGTTGGGCGGCAATGGAATCAAGTACTGAATATTGCCCAGTTGCTATCAATTTAACGCTGATACGTGTTTTCCCTGAAGAAGAATCAGCCTTTAAAGTTTGGGGAACCGGATGAACTGCTAAAATTTGATTTTCAGAATCCTGCACTTTATCAGTTAAGTTAAACCCGTTTGAGACAGCTTTCCAGGTTTCATCCAGGCTGACCGCTAAATTTCGCTGGTCAACCATTAGCCTTTGATTTCCTTCGTTACTGGCTATGCCCTTGTAAATGAAATACGCTGCCAATGCGGTTACGATGGCAGCCCCAAATATGAGTAGCATTGCTTTCAGGCTGTTTCCCATTGCAATTACTTTCTGGTTATAAAATTAAAAAGTCAGTCTGGGTTCCCTGTTCAGTTTATATCCTTTTGACTGAAGAGAGGATTGAAGCTTCCCGAATGCTTTTCTGATTGTGTTCTTAATCGAATCAATTGAATTGTTCTTATCTCTTAGGCCAGGGTACGTTTCCCACCGATAAAAATCTTCTGTAGCATACACCAAGGCCATAAAGCCTTCTGTATCGATATCAAATACATTCATTCCGGTTTTTGCCTTTTCATTCATTTCAAGTGAATAGAAAAGTTGTGCATAAACAAATTCCTGAATAAACGGCACCTTGTTTGCAAGGTTGCTGGATTTATATTCTGCCAATGTTTGATCAATGAAAATATTTGGATTAACCCGCATCATTTCATCAATCAGCCGCTGGAAGGCTTTCAAATATTCAAGTCTGACAGTTGACGTTTTAAAGGGTGCATCTGCTGTCATACCCGTTAATCTGAAGCGCCATTCATTCATGTAGTCAAAGAGGTGCTTATAGTTTTTTTCTGCTTCAAAAGTAGTTAACTTTTTGATATCACGCGTGAATTCTTTATTGAGAAACAGGTCAAATTCTGCCTGACTTTTCTTTTGGAGCATTTGAAGGAATTTCATTCCGTCATCTTCAATTTGCGGGATTGCAAGCTGAATATATTTGGTACCTTCTCTGATCCGGTTGTTGTCAAGATAGTAATTGGCAAGCCGAACCTGGTAACGGTAATATGAAAGGTCATAACTGTATGCCATCAGCATGTACATTTCTTTGGCAAGTTTTTCATTTTCATTTACACCAAGAAATGACCAAAACTCAGCTTTTGATGAGTTATCTTCAGGGCCGGGAACTGTGATTTTGCTGAACATGCCTGATTTCATATAATACTGACCGAAACGATATCCGTAAATCAAATCTTTCCATAAAAGGCCGATTTCTTTACGTTTGGCTTCCTGGCCAATCTGAAAACTTTGATCAATTGCGCCATAGAAATGCATTAACGCCATCAGCCGATGATGAAGAGCCATTTCGCCTGATGCCTTTTTCGTATTGGTAAGATGCTGTTTACCTAACTGATAGTTGGACTCAAATAAAATTTCATCCTGTCTTTTTACAAGAACATCATCCCGTTTAGACCTGCCCTGACGTACCCGAATGTTAAGTTCCAGCGCAGGGATAAGGGCTTCATAAAACTCATTTGCTCTAAAATGTTTATCAGCAAGGAACATTTTAGCTTCTTCATCGATTTGAGAATCCAATTCCTCGTCGATGGTAAGTTCAATTCCCGATGCTGTCTGTCGAACATTGGCACCCCTGTCATCATCAGCAGAAACCTGAGGCTGATCAGTAATAAAATCGCCGATTCCCTCGGCAAACTCCCCAATATCCAAACCTAACTGACTTAAAAAATCGTCATTTGAGTCATTTTTAATGGGTTGATCGGCTGGATTATCAGGTAACTTGTCTTTTTTGTTTTCTTCGTCTTTTAATTCAGGCATAAGGGTTCCTCAGTCGCATTAAAAATTAAACTGTGACAGCTCGTTACTGTTTAGAAGGGCATTCACATTCAGCACAACCAAAATCCTGCCCCCCTCTTTGTAAATACCTTCACTGAAGTCAGCCAAACGGCCGGTAAGTGTATTTTTACTGCTTTCTACGTCTTCAAATGGTATTTCAAGTACTTCAACCACCGTATCAACAACAATACCGGTTACAAACCGGTCTCCATCAAGAAGTATAACTCGTTCCTTTTGTAACTCTTTTCTTGTTTTTGACTCATGTAGTTTAAGCCCCAGCATAAGTCGGATGTCAGTTATAGAAATGATTTCACCGCGAACTGAACAAATTCCAAGAATATAGTTGGGAACATTAGGTAAAAAGGTAACTTTAGGTACCTCAATAATTTCCTTGATTGAGCGGATGGGGATTGCAACTTGTTCCCGCCCTAATAAAACAACAATACACTGGGTAACATTCTTTTCTTTTTGAAAATCCTGTGATCCTTCAGACTGTTGAAGTGCAATCAGTGCTGCTAGTGTATCGGTTGGTTTAAAAGTATCAAATTTTGCCATATTTTCAGACGTATTTCTTAATTACGTTTTGAAGCGCTTCGTCACTGAATGGTTTGGTAATATATTCGACTGCACCTTGCTTCATCCCCCAGAATTTATCAGAATCCTGATTTTTGGAAGTGAGCATCACAACAGGTATTGCCGCGGTTTCGGGAGTATTCTTTAGGGTTCTGCAGACTTCAAACCCGTTTTTTCTTGGCATGATAACATCAAGAACAATCAGGTTAGGCTGAAGGTTAACTGCTTTTTTCTCACCATCTTCTCCGTCTGCCGCTTCGGTTACCGTATGCCCGGCGGCTATAAGCGCATTGGCAATAATCTGCCGGTCTACCATTGAATCGTCAATTACAAGAATGTGTGCCATAGTCTTTATTATGATCCTAATCCAAGATGCTCTTTTACTTTTGAAAGCAGATCAGCTGCTTCGAACGGTTTAGTCATGTAGGCATCAGCGCCGGCATACTTACCAAGATTTTTATCAATTTCGGCATCCTTGCCTGACAACATAAGAATGGGCACCCGTTTATAAGCGTCACCCATATCACGTAATGACCGGCAAACCTTATATCCGGTTATATCCGGAAGCATAACGTCAAGCAAAATAAGATCCGGTATTGATTCTGTTGCCGCTTTGATTGCAGCATCACCGGTCGTGGCGGTAATCAGATTAAATCCCGAATCAGCCAGGGCAAGTTCAATCATTTTTTGGATGGTCAAACTGTCATCGACAACCAAAATTTTCTTTCGTTTGTCTTCAACTTTTAAAATTTCAACCCACTTTTCAGTGACAAAAAAGTTGACGATTTTCATGACAGAAAATTCTTCAAGTTTAAGTTTGGTTGAAAGTGCCTTAATATCCTTTATGCCATCTATGGCAAGATATATTTTCCACTCTTTTAATTTAAGCGAAATTTCTTCCTGCTGATCTTCTCCCTTTTTTGTTTTTTTAGGGATAACCGAACTATTGGCAATATTCTCGCGAATGACCGACATTTCATCGACAACAACAGCAGCACCTAAAAGCATTCCCTGAACGTCAACACCGGTACTAAGGGCATTAAACTTGGGAAGGGCATCGGCCTCAAAATTGACGCTGCCACCCTTTAGCTGAATCAGTTCGGTAACTGTACTTTCAATCTGTTTTCTGATTGTCTTAGCTAATGCCGGAATTTCAATCTTTTTCAGAGCAATCAAAATTTGCTCAATACGCTTTCCGCGATATTGTGTCTTCTGTAATTGAATCGCCTCATCAAGATCTGCTACCGTTATGTAGCCGTCTTGAAGCATGATTGAACCAAGAACTTCCCCAACACCGTTATCAACGGCAACAGCCATACCATTTTTGAAAAAAATGGTAATATTTCCGCTGGAAGTAGATACGACCAACGCGCCGGTTTTTTTTCCGTTTCGAATCAATTGGAGCATTTCTGTAATGCCCCATCCCCGCAAATTTCCTGCAAAACTCATAAGAATCAGCCCCTGACCGGGCATGGTCAATAAATATTATTTAAACAAGATACAAAAAGATCTCAAAAAATCAATTTAAAATTTTGTAAAACCACTATTTACGAAGTCAAAAACCAAGTAAATCAATTTAATCCAAAATCAGTCCGGCAAATATAAAGTAAATTTTGTTCCTCTGCCAATCTCTGATTCAACATCAATTTTCCCCATGTGATCCTGAATGATCTTATAGGTGATGGGTAAACCCAAACCTGTTCCCAATGGCTTTGTTGTATAGAACGGATCAAAAATTCGTCTGAGATTATCTGGATGGATGCCTGAACCTGTATCAGCAATTTCAAGAATTACAAATCCTTTTACATGCCTTGGTGCAACTTTATGTGTCAGGTTTATAAATAAAGTACCGCCGTTTGTCATTGAATCAACGGCATTCATCACAAGATTAAGTACAACCTGATGAATCTGGGTTGGGTCAAATCTGAATTTTGGTACATCTTGACCGGATTCATATCTGCAAATAATTTTCTTTTTCTGAAAATCGAGAGTCAGTAAATTGATAACAGATTTTACGACTTCGTTTAAATCGGATTGCGTAAATTGTGGTTTTTTTGTCCTGGCAAAGGCAAATGAATTTTCAAGAAGCTGATTGATGCGGGCAACTTCTTTTCCGATTTGTTCAATTTGTGATTTTCTGATATCGTCATCCTGAAAATCAAGGATGATTGCACTCACGATACTTTGAATACCAGCCAGCGGGTTTTTTACTTCATGGGCAATACCGGCAGCAATTTGACCTAAAGTTGAAATTTTTTCAAGTCGACGGTTTTCTTCCCTTACCTTTTCCAGTTCAAAAAGATCACGAAAAATACAAATCATTTCTATAACATCGTTGTGATCATTTTTCCGGGGGAAGAGGGTGTAACCAATTTTAAGTTTTTTTCCATCGCTTCTTATGGCATCGCATTCATACTGTTTTTCAAATTCACTGCCATCAAGAATTTGCCCGATATTGGCCTCAATCGGCATAATTGAATTAACTTCCATACCCAGCAGATTAATAACAGACCACCCAAAAATGTTTGCGGCAGATGGGTTTGCGTAATTAATTTTACCCGACATATCAAAGGTTATCAATCCGGCACCAAGAGCCATCATGATGGATTCTGTAAAGCTTTCGGTGTTCTTTACTTCATTTCTGAGATCATCAATTTTTTTCTGAAGATTGGCATTGAAAAGTTTGAGTTGCTCTATATGCTGTCTCACCCCTTGCCATTCCCGACGCTTATTGATAGCCCGCTGTACCTGGGTGAGTAAGTAAACATCAGAAGAATCTGGGTCAATTATGTCAAATATTCCCGCACGGAACGCGGTGGCGATATCTTCTTCAGCATTTTTAGGGATAAGCAGGAGGATTGGAGTCTCAATAAAAAAAGTCCCGAGCAGGTTAATGTAGCCACTGACCTGGTTTTTCAGGACGGAACGATCAAGAATAAGTAAATCGGGTGGAATTGGGAATTGATTGGAATGCGTCGGAACAGTGGTTTCAGAAAGGATTCTGATATCATCCTGACTGAAAAGTTCACCTAATCTGTTTTCGAAAATAAAATCCGGAGAAATCAGTAGAATATTGGTCACGTTGATTCTCTGGAAATTGGGTTAGCCTTCTGTCCGGTAGCTCACTGATATTGCTGAAAGGGCAGATTCAAGGAAAAAAGAACCTGATTCCTGATGTCTGTGATAAAGGACTTTCATTTTCTCAAACAAGTTTTCAGGCTGAATGTTCAAAGTTGATTTCAGGCTGCTTAAAACCGTTTGTGAAAACTTTCCGTACCAAAACAGGGATTCCATTTCTGAAAGATTTAAACCATACTGATTTAAAACCTGAAGAAGAAAAAAGGGCAGATCTTCTTGTGGATAAGAGACAAAATGTTCATAAAACAGAACTTCTTTGTCAGAAAAACCCATAAAAGTAAACCCATTGTCAATGCAGGAGGTTACCAGGTAGAATTTCCCTGGTCCAGGTGCAATCTGTTTCTCATTCATGAGATTCATGATTGCAAGGGGTTCAAAATCAACAATTGAAAGTTTTTTGGAAAGCCGGGTAGCCAGGATCTGAAGGAAATTGATAACAACCCCCGGAACCCAAAGAATTAAAACTTTGTCCCGTTGAAGGGGAATCCATTCATAGATATAGGCTGAAAGTTTTTCACCGGCTATAAATGAGAATTCTTCGTGAACTCTTCTTTCAAGTGAATCTGCATCAAGGCCAGAGTGATCAACAGGAATTACCGAATAGAGAAAAAGTGTAGGATCAATGGCGACAGAAAGATGGGGCGCCGTTTGATTGGTTATGAATTTACCTAATTCGGAAATGACCTGATTAATTAAGGGGTCATTTCCTTTGAGAATCAGGTCTTTATTAAGATCAAAACCAAATTCTGAGCAAGATAAAGTTACGGCAACTTTATCTTGCATCAATAGATTAGAGGTAGCTACATAGGCTTTCTGACCAGAAAAGCTAACTCCTGTATTCAGCGATTGGGATGACACTTATCTTATTCCCAAGACGCTTTATTTGTCGAATCGTCAAAGCTGAGACTTCCGATCCAACCTGAACCACCCGGACATTTAAGAAGATATTTTTTTACAGCAGAAGAGTCATTCAACTGATAAATAAATGCGCTTTTCGTTACCGGAGATACGAGTAATGAGTCAAGATAAACAACCTTGCCGGGTCTGATTTTAAAAATAGAGTCCTGCTTGGCAATTGCAACCGGGTCATTTTTCAAATCATTAACTAATTCTTGTAAACTTGGCGCGTAGGTTCCGGTTTTTCCAATATAATAAAGAAGACCGCTGCGAATGTAATCCATTCTTTCACGCGAGTTTAATTTCAAACGATCTGCAGCAACCTTTTGCTGCCAGGGAGTGACAATTATGTAAATAAGAACAACAGAAAGAATTACTATTAAGATTTTAAGGAAAATATTACCTTTTCCTTCACGTGTATCAGCCATGTGACTGTTCTCCAATATCTAATTAAATGTTCCAAATACCGGAACCGAAAATACTTGGATTAGCTGAAAAATGCAAACCAATTATTCTGACAATAACGAATCAGCCACAAGAAACGGTCTGATTCGTTCTAATTTTTTTTCTCCAATCCCTTTTATGTTTAAAAGTTCAGTGGAAGATTTGAATTTACCGTTAATTGATCGGTATCCAATAATATTTGTTGCCGTTTTTTCACCGATGCCAGGCAAAGTTGTTAATTCTTCTAGTCCTGCACGATTTAAATTTAATGGTTTTATAATTGAGGTTGGTCGAACTGTTGTTTTTTGGACGGAAATTGTGTCTTCAGTCAGGTTTGAAAGCTGGGTTTGGTTGAAAATGGAATCAATCCGGTCAAATTCTGATTGAATTTTAGTGTTTCTATCCGTTTTCCAGAAATGAAAAACCAGAACGGATACAATACCAATAAGGAAAAGTCCCGAAAGGAATCGGTATTCCTCTCTGGACAATCCCATTTTATAAGAAAACCTGACAAGAACGGAAGATAATTTACGAAACAGTTTCATCAGGAAAAGACATTTTTCATTCTTGAGAAAAAACCACCCGGGCTATTTCTGGCCTGCTCAGGTAAAAATCCTTCGAGGTGTTCAATTTGTTTTACCAACTCTTTTTCTTTTGAGGAAAGGTTTTTTGGAATAAAAACATTGACCCTGATAATCTGGTCACCAACCCTGCTGGAACCATACTCGGGAATTCCTTTTTGCCGGAATCTTAATAATTTTCCGGATTGGGTACCTGCATCAATTTTAAGTTTTGCTTTACCTGTAAGGGTTGAAATTTCAATTTCAGTGCCCAAAATCGCTTCAGGGATACTAATTTCAACGTCACAAAGAATGTCATTACCTTCACGGGTGAAAATTGCGTGTCGTTCTTCTTCGATCAGGATAATCAAATCTCCGTCAGCTCCGCCTCTTCTCCCTGCATTGCCCTGGTTTCTGAGGGTAAGATAGTTGCCGTTTGAAACTCCGGAGGGAATGTTAACTTTTACGGTTGTTTCGCCCTGAATCCTACCTTCACCTTTGCAGGATTTGCACGGATTCTTTATTGTTTTACCAGTACCAGAACAGGCAGAACACGCTGTTATATTGACAAACTGACCAAAAACACTTTTTTGAACCTGTCTGACTTCACCCGCACCCTTACAAGTGGTGCAAGTGGCGTGGTCAGATCCTTTTTCAGCACCGTTTCCGGAACAGGATTCGCACTGAATGTATTTTTTTAGCTTTAATTTTTTCTCAACTCCTGCTGCGACTTCTTCTAAAGTTAGTGAAAGTCGTAATTTCAGATCTGAACCTGGTTCACCTGTTGAACGGGCTCTTCCTCTTTGCCGTCCACCACCAAAGATGTCATCAAACGGGGATCCGCCATTGCCAAAAATATCTCCGAAGGCGGAGAAAATATCATTGATGTCATTAAACCCTTGGGGACCAAAACCAGCTCCGCCACCTGCTTGAAAAGCTTGATGACCAAAACGATCATATTTTGCCCTTTTATCTGCATCTGAAAGCACTTCGTAAGCTTCGGCAGCTTCTTTGAATTTATCTTCGGCTTCTTTGTTTCCCGGATTTCTGTCGGGGTGATACTGCATTGCCAGTTTCCGGTAGGATTTTTTCAATTCATCCTGAGTTGCCGATTTATTAAGACCTAAAACTTCGTAATAATCACGCTTTGCCAAAAAATCCTCCTATCTAGCCACCAGAACTTTTGAATGCCTGATTACCTTACCGTTAAACGTATAACCCTTTTGGACCTCATCAATAATTGTATCAGATGCAACACCTTCTTTTTCGATGTGCATAAGTGCATCATGAAGATTAACGTCAAAAGTCTGTCCGATACATTCGATCGGCTTTACCCCTTTTTGGTCAAGCAATTTTGACAGGTTTCCTGCAATGAGCCTAATTCCCTCAATGAAGGTGGCCGGATCGGGTGTTTTCTCCAAAGCGGAAAATGAACGTTCGAAGTCATCGCTGATGGTAAGCAGATTTTTGATTACCGATTCGCCTTCATATTTTCTGAGGTCGGCACGTTCCTGCTCAGTTCGTCTTCGAAAATTATCAAATTCGGCAGCATTACGAAGTAACTGATCTCTGAGGGTTTGAATCTGTGCATCCAAAAGTTTAACTGCAGCTTCTTTTTCTGCAAGATTTTTTTTAAGTTCTTCTGTTTCCTGGATGTTCTGAGCAGAATTCAGAGTTGAGTCCTGACTAAGCTCAGGTTTAGATTCCTCTTGCGGAACCGGGTTGACTTCCGCCTGTTTGTCTGGTTGAACTTTTTTAGATGACATAATTCTCTTGTAGTTGAAAAGTAAAAAATGATTTTTCGGGTAAAAATGACAAAAATACTGCAAATCCGTCACGATACCCGTAACGGTTTGCAGAACAGCAAAGATTAAGCCAAAAATTGTTTATTTGGAGGGAGTTAGTTGGAAGTCAGAGACTTTTTAAAATCAGGATAGGTCATTTTTTCAAAGGCGGTGGTGTGGATAAATTTCAGTATGGTCGTCATTTCGTCTGCTGGAAGGTAACCTGGAACCAATGTAACATAATCAGCCTGTGCATTTAAAAACACGGTTGCAGGAAACCCAGTAACACCAAATCCCTGGCTGAGTTCGGGGTAAGTCACATTGTATTGCTTATACTTTGCAGATTTAGCTGCATCTTCAGCATTTACTTTTATAAGGATAAAATTCTTTTTCAAAATCTGCATGACCGTTGGGTTGGTGTAGGTATCTTTATCCATTTTCTTACACCATCCGCACCAATCTGTGTAGAAATCAACAAGAATATACTTTTTCTGTTTCTGAGCCAGTTCAATTCCTTCGTTGAAGTCATGCCATTTAAGGTTTTCAGTAGTTTTCTGATCGGAATTCAAACCTGTAAGCAGCATCAATTGAAGTAAAAAAGAAAAAATCATAAGGGTTCCTGAGTTGGTTATCAATTCTAAGATTTAAAATCCGGTAAAAAGTGTCACTTCAACAGGTGACGTAACTTTTTTCTGAGATGACTTATTTGCTGAGAACCACTGACTTCAGATAAAAGTTTCTCACAGCCATTCCGGTAAATTGAAAGATAGATTCGAAGTCGGGTTGCTTCAGTCTGGATGTTATCCCAATTTGAAGAAATTCCGCAGTTGTACTTATTGATAAATCTTTCCGCCTGGGGTAACGGGGTAGTCAAAACTGGAAGTCTGGCAGTAATATATTCAAAAAATTTATTCGGAAGGGAATTCAGATAACTCTCCGTGCTGGTTTCAATCAGCATTAGACCTGCATCACCAGCAACTGTGTAATTCAAAATCTCATTGCTTGGTACCTGTCCAATAAAAAAGAGACGTGACTGATCAGTTTTGGTGAGCCGGGATTGGTAATTTTCCAAATCAGGTCCGATAAAAAGAAGCCCTTCGTCCGCCGGGCGACTTTTAATAAATTGGAAAGCAACTTCAACGCCACGGCCTTTTTGCAAATTCCCCTGAAAAACCCAAAGAAAAAGGTCTGATGGTAAACCCATTTTTTTTCGGGATGACTCTTTTTGCAAGGTTGGTGTTAACTCAGGCAGGTTAAGAAGAATGTCACAGTTTACCTGGTAGCGAGTTTTAAACGAATCTGAAAGGTAATCATTAACAGTTGTTACAAAATCAGCCTTTTTAAAGCCGGTTTTTTCAAGAAAGCCAATCAGGTTGGATTTCAGTTTCGAATCTTTTATTGAATGAACCCTGTCATTCAGTTCTCTGGCATCAAAAACTATTTTATTTCTGAAAAGAATCAACCCTGGAACCGAAAAAACATCCAGACAAATAAGTAGTGAAAACTGGTTAAAAAGCCTGTAAGTTACTGCTTTAAATAGGAACAATGGCCATTTCAAAAGAAATGGAAATTTTGAAATCCGGGGTGACAATTCACAGATGATGATTTCGGCTGATATCCCACTTAACGCTGCAAGGTACTTTTGCGATCGGGAATCAAATTTTGTATTGCCAACAAACAGCAGGAGGACTTTCATACCTTAAAGTTGCCAGGAATAGCCCAAAGCATGACCAGAGTTGAGACCGGTTGAGTAATAGCTGAAGCTGTAAGCAATTTTCATTGATCCGTAAGAAAATGATGTTCCAAAACTAAAAGGATTGGAGTCATGGTTGATTCGATATCCGCCACGGAGTGAAAAGGTTTCAAAAATGGTTGTTTCAGCGCCAATATTTGAAACAAAACGGTTTCCGTGAAACAACCAGGACATTTCATTTACAATCTGAACCCTGAATTGTTTTTGGGCATTTGAAAAGTCATAAAAAATCCAGCCTGATTTTAACTGAAGCGGCAGGTTGGGAGTTTGTGATCCGATTTTGGATGCAGATCCCAGATTCTGAAGGGATACATATTGAAGTGAATAATCACGCATAACCGGGTGAGAAACAGAAAAATCACCAGCTATTGCAAAGTTCTCATCCAGAAATAATCGCTGCTGACTATATTTAAGAGTTACTCCAATATCTGTCTGGTCCCACTGAAAAGTAGTTCCGGCGGCAAAAGTCATCCAATAGGCTTCAAATGATCCCTTTGAATCGCCAGGTTTGTCACGAAATTCAATCCCATCGGCACTAAGTTTTTGCCAGCCCAACTGGATGGGTTGATTCCAAAATAAGAATCTGGAGGTAAGTGAAATGTGCTTCAGATCGCCGATATAATTCTGATATCCAAAAGAAATATCCTGATTGCCTGCATCGGACCGGGAGATGTAACTATGCAGAAAAAGGCTTTGCGAGTTGGTAATCAAAGCAGAATTTGACTGAG
Organism: Bacteroidota bacterium; assembly: GCA_017303995.1. Lineage (GTDB taxonomy): Bacteria > Bacteroidota > JABWAT01 > JABWAT01 > JABWAT01 > JAFLBE01. The sequence continues at coordinate 56,426 of JAFLBE010000008.1, forward strand.
CGGAACCCAGATAGGTAGCATCAGAAGAAATCAGCAGGTTTTGAAAGCCAGAAATTTCGGTTTGAGCAAAAGAAATTAACGGTAGACATGTAAAGAAAATCAGTAAGTAAATCCGGTTGAAATAACCCATATATTTTGTGGTCCGTTTGGTTCAAATAAATAACTGAAGTCAATAAGTGGTGAAAGTTTTCCAAAATGGTGGCTGAAGCGGAACCCAACCCCAATTTTGGGGTCACTGTTTTCGTAAGTCAAATCAATTCTGTCAACACCTGCCCGAAATGAAAGTGCGTCAGTTGCTTCCCAGATTCCGCCTAATCGAAGGTAATTTCCGGAATTTTTCTGTTTGGGTACTTTTTTAATCTGAAGGGTCGAAAAGGGTGGGTCTGAATAATAAAACTCACGTCTTTCCGTTTTGTAAGTCCAATGTTCACCTTCAACCGAAAAAATGGCAGAAATGGGTTCAATTCTGTAGCTTAACCCAAGCCGGTATCTGATGGGAAAATAATCGATTGTGGAATTGGCCTCTTCATTATAAATATCCTTCGTATCCCACCGGTACTCAGCATTGATATCCTGAACAGAGCCACCTACCAACAGATTCGGGATTTTTGTTGTCCAAAGAAAACCGGCATCAATTCCAAATGAGGAAGTTGAAGGAATTTCTGTGTAAAGGTTTGCATAACGGTATTTTAAATTCACACCAACGACAATTGGCGTATTTTTGAGCGCCATTGAAAATCCGAATAACCCTGTAATTTCTTTGGTGCTGATTGCGTCTTGTTTTTCACCGTTGTTGTTTCTGGCATCAATGTCGCCGGATGAAAAATATTGGATTCCGTAAGAAACAGCCCCGGTTGGACCTATTGGATTCATTCCATAGGATGAAAAAAGTTGTCTTTCAAGTCCAAGTGAAAAGGTTGAGGCATAAAAAAGCGATTGCCGGTTGTAGCCTGGTAATGCAGGATTTTCAAAACCGGAACTGTAAAGCCCGGGCATTGCAACGACTGCATTGCCAGTAGAAGATGCAAATCCGTCAGAACCCAGACGTGAATAGGCACCCGGAGCTCCTGAAAGCGGTGTCTGAGCAACTGTTGCTGAAAAAAGGGCAAACCAGAGAAATCCGGTTATTCCAAAATGAGTAATTTTCCCCAAAATTCGTTTCCATTGGTTTTAATTTGATAAAGATAAACACCGTTGCTAAGCCGGTTCCCAAAATTGTCACGCCCGTCCCACAAAATTTCGTTTGATGAACCTGGAAAAACAGGTTCAACTTTTCTGACTAAAAGATGGTCATTTGAAAAAATACTCAATGTAGCTGAAGCGGATTCCGGATATGAAAAACGACAATATCTGTCATCATCAGGACTAAATGGGTTCGGGTAGGCGAAAGTTCCTGATTCATTGTCACGAGCATTTTTTCTGAGAATTGACCAGTCATTTTTCCCGAAAAAGTCTGATGATTTGCTGATAAGTAATCCCTGTCCGGTTCCAACTATCCAATTTTTCGTAATTGAACTCCAGGTTGATGAAAAGAATTGAGTAGACGGAATGATATTTTTCGAAACCGGGTCGGAGAAATTAGAACGGAAACCCCATCGAATCCCGTCCGTTGAATAAAAAATGCCATTTTGGCCGGCTGCAAGTACAGAATCTCCCTGGAATGCAAAATCATAGATTTTTTCACCTTCGAGTGTTCTTGTCCAGGTGGAACCGTTGTCTTCGGTAAATGCGAGTCCATTATCCTCAGAACTTCCGACTGCGCGCCAGCAAATTGCCCAAACCCGCTCTTTTCCTTTAAAAGTATGTGAACCGATTCCAACAATCCAATTTCCCGGAATTGTTGTGCTAAGAGGGGAGTGAGTATACTTGATCCATCCGTCGCTTTGATACCGCTTGTTGATCCCGCCAGCCGTGCCGGCCCACAGAACACCCGAAGCCGTTTTGTGTACAGAAAACCCGAGAAAGTTCAAATCCCCACCACCCCTGGCTAATCCTGTTTTTTCATCAACCGGGCTGTAGTAAAAATAATAGGAAGAGTCAGGTGAAATATAATCCCGGTCATCTGGCGGGAGCAGAACCCGGCTCCAGATTTTTCCGGCATCGTTTGATCGCCTGATTCCGCCGGACCAGGTTGAGACCCAGATCGTATCTCCACTTATTTCTGAATCATAGGTCACAAATTGTTCAGGAACCACAACCGGCAGAGTTGGAATAGTATCTGATCCAAAATAAAGGGTATCATCTGTTCTTTTATCCAGCGGGAGATTGATTTGGCTCCAGGTCTTCATTGAATCAGAAGAAACTCCGTATGCCACTCCTGTTGTCACATCGGCGCCACCTTTATTTCTTATTTCTCCTGTGGCAAGAAAAACCATCTTTCCAGAACCTGAAACTGTGTAAATTCCCTTTGTATCCAGATCTGAAAAACCAGTTGCAACATTTTCAAACCCGGCATAACCATATTTGAAAAGGCCGGATGATGTTCCCATCAGGACGTAAGGGTAATAATCGTCCATATTTGAAATAGAGTTTGTGGGAGGTGTAGGTTTTGAATAGCCTGCTTTTTCGATAGAAAAATCGGGTGCAATTTGGGCAATGGCACAAAACGAGAACAGAAAAAGGGTTAGCAAGAGAGTGAAAAATTTCATTAAGGTAGAACCTGATAAGATTTGGTAACCGGCCTTGAAAGTGCCCCTGACTTTTCCTGAGCGTAAAACGTCCATTTAAAAGTACCGGTTTGAGTGGTGATTTCAGTAGTCGTTATAAGGTTGAAAATTCCGGAAGGTGATAAAAGTGTGAGCTCAAATGGCGTTTGCTGGGTTCCATCGGGACGTTTCCCAAGAACAAAAACCCGTTTAATATTTGGAATTCCTTTTGAGTCTGATACATAGACTTGCATTGAAAATTGATTGCCTCTTTTTACACCGTTTGCGGGCGAAAAGAGTATTGAATCAATTTTTGCTGTTGAATTATCATAACCGTCAATTTTGATAATTCCAGTTTGGGTTACAACCGGATACCCATCCTGTTTTGAAATTGAAATAAAAAATTCAGGTTTTTCCAGTAGCGAGGGATCAAAATTAAGATTAAAATTTGAAATAAACTCGGGCACATTTGGAGTAAGCAAAATGGATTCAGAAACGGTAGATGAATACCCGTTTTTTGATTTAATGCCCAAAGTTAAAATGGCATTTATTCTTTCATCCGAATAAATTTTTCCGGAAATCCTGATTGGTAATGGCAATGAACTGACGGTATCAGGGTTAATAGAAGAAGGCGTAACCGTTACTTCACCCAGGTTAATAGTTTCAGGTTGAAGCGGATTTGGATTTAAAGGTAACTCTCCCTTTTCTGAACAGGCACTACTTAAGAGAAAGACAATTAAAATGTGTGTTATTTTCATAGGGACAAAGAAAGGGAGAAAAAAGATTAATTAAAATACAAAAATAAGTACCCATTACTGCAGATCAAACGGGATTGGGGTAAAGCAAAGTACAAAGATAAACAAACTGATCCAGGCTAATACAATGCGGCGTTTGTTCAAATTGCCATTTTCGATAACGGGCGGGTGCCAGGGTTTAATAATGAAAAGTAAAACCAAACCCCAGATCAGCCAACCAGCCCATATTTTAGGTATTCCTGATTCGGGAAAAAATAAATGAGCGTAACCCAATAACCCGGCAAGCAGGCAAACAATGGCAATCGACCAGGAAATAAAAAGATGAATTCGTTTACCGGCAACTGCATAAAGAATATGGCCACCATCAAGTTGTCCGAATGGCAACAAATTCAATGCGGTGATGAATAACCCAATCCAACCGGCGAGAAGTAATGGATAGTGATATATTTCGCTCATCGGAATTTTATAGGGGAGAATGTAAGTCGTTAACAGATGGAAAATGATATTTTTACCAAAAAATAAAGCATCACCATTAACATAGGCGCCTGTATCTGGTATTTCATGCAGGAAACGGTAATTCGCATGAATGGTGTAAATGTATTCGATCGGGGGAAGCGTAACTGCACCAATAATCAGGACGAGAATGGCAACTGCAAAACCAGCAATCGGTCCGTAGGCTCCAATATCAACTAATTGTCTCCTGTTTTTAATTGCCTCATGAAGCCTGATTACGGCTCCGAAAGTTCCTACATAAAATAACAAAAGAATCGGAGGAGCTGGCAGAAAATACGGCAGAGAGGTTTTTATGCGGTGATACACTGCTGCAAAATAATGGCCGAATTCATGGCAACCCAGAATTGCAAGCAGAGAAACAGAGTAAGGGAACCCCATAAAAAACATTGAAATGTCAAAGGGAATGTCGGGTCCTATCAGGTTAAGCCGGTACAACCCTGAAATTGACAAGGTGATAAAAGTTGAAAAAAGAAGAATTGCATGCAACCAGTAATTGGGTTTTTGTGCAGTTTCAGGATCTGTTTCATTTTTATATTTTCCGGTAGCTGACCAATTTCTGAAATAGTCATATCCCCGTTTTAAAAATTTAGTCATCCAGCAAGATTCCTTTCAATGACCGCAATTTAGCAAGGGTTTCAATAAAATCAGACGGCAGGTCAGATTCGAATCTAACAAACTCAGCTTTAACAGGATGGTGAAAACCCAATGTTTTCGCATGGAGAGCCTGTCTGGGCATCAGTTCGAGAAGGTTATTGAAAAGTTGTTTTTGTTTTGAAGTTTTCAAAGCGTTATGGGGTGAAGTTCCACCATAAGTATTATCGCCTAAAATCGGCATACCGATTGAATTCAAATGAACCCTGATCTGGTGAGTCCGGCCGGTTTCAAGATGACACCGAACCAAGCTGGCAATTCCGAATTCCTCAATAACTTCATAATGAGTGACGGCCCATTTTCCGTCTGAAGGATGCGGGGCAAATCGTTTCCGGTTTCTTGGATCACGGGCAATGAACCCGGCCACGTTTCCTTTTGGTTCTTTCGGAACACCCAGACAAATAGCCCAATATTCCCGTTCTATGGCATGGCGGGCAAAATCCTTCGCAATTTTTGCGTGAACGGCTGCATTTTTTGCAATAACCAACAGTCCGGACGTGTCTTTATCAATCCGGTGAACAATTCCCGGCCGGATCGGGTCATCGTGATGATCAGAAAGTTTACCAACATGATGAAGTAACGCATTAACGAGAGTTCCCGTCCAGTTTGAAAGGGCAGGGTGAACCACCATTCCGGGTGCTTTATTGATAATCAGCAGGTCGTCATCTTCGTAAACAATGTCAATCGGTAAATCTTCCGGTTCAGCATCGGGTGCAGGTGGATGGGGAAGTGTGACTCTGATTTCATCAAAAGGAGCAACTTTATAACTTGATTTGGTCGTTTTTCCATTTACCAGAACTGCACCGGCTTCAATTCCGGACTGAACTTTATTCCGGGTTGCATTTTCGATGGAATTTGCAAGGTAAACGTCAATTCGTTGGGGTTTTTTCCCGGCAGCAACCTGAATGACGATCACTTCTAATCCTTCAGGTGAAACCGTTTTACTGAATTCGTTATTCATTTCAGTTCTTTTACCATGAAAATTGATGATGACGGACAAACCGATTTGAATTCACTTGTTGCCTGAATGTCTTCGGGTGCGTTTGATCTGTTGATGATTGAAAATCCCAGTTTTGAGAAAAAACCTTCTGCGGTTGTCGTAAGCAGATAAACTTCAGAAATCCCCGACTTTTTCAGGTGATCAAGAAGGTCGGTTATCATTTTTCTTCCGGTTCCCGATTTTTGTTTTTCCGGAAGAATCACAACTGAACGAAGAAGGGCTGTTTTTCCAAAAACTTCTGTTCCGGCATATCCTGAAACGATATTTTCATCCATCCACTTATAGAAAAGAATCTGATCTGAAACATCAGAAACAGGCAGATTCTGGCTTTCAAGCAAAGTCAGAATGTCCGGTTTTTCGCTTGGATCAATTTGAAGTAAGGCCATATTTAATAGATAGTAATTCTGTGAGAGTTCAATTCTTTATCGTGTTTGGCTGTTTCGGGATCAACTTCACCAAGTTTTTTCCAGAATTTGTCACCGTGATTTTTGTGAATCGTATGTGTTAATTCATGAAGAATCACGTGATCAATCAGATAATCAGGCAATCGCATCAGGTGAAGGGAAAGGGAAATTGAGTTTTTTGCCGAACAACTGCCCCAACGTGTTTTTGAGTTTCTGATTCCGGTTTTTGTGTAAGAAAACCCATGCAGCCGGGCAAGTTCTTCAGTTCTTTTCGGTAGAAAATGTCTGGCTTCAATTCTCCAGGCTTCCTCGATGCCTTTTTTTATAGCTGATTTTACAAGTTCATCCTGTGGTGTCAGATAAAGTGGAAATTCTACTGAAATCAGGCCATTTATTACCTGAATCCAGATGTCGTCAGTAAGAGCCTGTGAAAGTTTAAGGCTGTGCTGACGGGTTTTGTAATCCAGATCAAAATCAAACTGAGTTGCTTTTTCTTCGATTTTTTTAAGGCCGTTCAGGTGTTTGAGAATCCATGCTTTTTTTTCGGAAACAAACTTTTCAGCAGTTTCGAGGGTAGTAAAGTGCGGATAAGTGACGATAATTCCTTCTTTTGGCTTGATCCTGATCGTCAGCCGTCGAGATTTTGCTGTTTTTTTGAAGGTTACCATCCCGATTTCCGGAAGATCAACTTTTTTCCCTGCTGATGATTTGGTTAACTGCATTTGGCTTATGAAAAGGATTCCGTTAATTTTGAAGATGACCAAACTTCAGAAAAAACGGTATTATAATCAATGATCAAGGCACTTATCGCTGAATTTTCTCATTTGTGGAGCCAGCATTCCTTTTCTGATAAAACCCGGCGTGGTTTTTTATGGGTGATGACGGGTGTTTCTGCACTTATTCTCATCATCCGGTTATGGCTTCATGGTTGGGTTGGCGGATGGGATTTTGTCTGGATTTCGATCATCACTTTCTTTTTCGTTATCTATCCTATTAAGCCGGTTCTTGACTTTTTTTATAAACTCTGGATGTCGCTGGCGGTCGGATTGGGTTTTCTTGTTTCCAACCTGATTCTTACCGTGATTTTCTATCTGCTGATTACACCTGTTGGCTGGTTCATGCGAATGAGGGGAAAAGATCCGCTGGTGAAAAAACCGGATTCATCCAAAACGACTTACTGGGAAAACCCCGAAATTCAGAAACCCGAAGGCTGGAAACGGCAGTGGTAGGAAATGCTGGTCACGAATTACGGGTCACGGGTCACTAATTACGGGGACAGGTGACAAGGGACGAAAAACAAGTTATAAGTTATAAGTGACAAGTTTTTATCCAAAAAAGTGTTAAAATTCCCCTCCTTTTCAAGGAGAGCCTGTCCCGAACGCTTTCGGGGTTACAAGTGACAAGGGCAAGGAATGGTCACTGAGCGGAGTCGAAGTGCCCGTTCTTTTGAAAAGCCGGGGTGGTTAGGTTTTCTGCTTTTTAACGATATTTTCAATTTATAAAATGGATTTTAAAAATGGCAAAAACGTCTGTTCTGATTGAATTTTTCCACTTCCTGAAAGAAAGAAAAAAACTCTGGCTGATGCCGATTCTGGTTATTTTGGTCGGAATTGGCTTGATTCTGGTTTTAGTTAAGGGAAGTGCCTTAGCTCCGTTTATCTACAGTTTATTTTAAAATGACTGCAATCCTCGGGATTTCTTGCTTTTATCATGATGCGGCTGCGGCTTTGGTCGTTGACGGAAAAATTGTGGCCGCCGCTCAGGAAGAACGGTTTACCCGCATCAAACATGATGACCGGTTTCCGCATGAAGCTATCCAATTCTGCCTGAAACAAGCCGGACTCACAACCCGGGATCTCGATATTGTTGCTTTCTATGATAAACCGATTCAGAAATTCGACCGGCTCCTCGAAACTTATGTTTCTTATGCTCCAGTTGGTTTACAGTCATTTTTAAAAGCAATGCCCATCTGGTTGAAGGATAAACTCTGGACTCAGGATTCTATATATAAAGAACTTCCGGATTATGATGGGCCTGTTTATTTCCCCGAACATCACGAAAGTCACGCTGCCTCGGCATTTTTTCCTTCCCCTTTTGAATCAGCTGCCTTTCTGACCATGGATGGCGTTGGTGAATGGACGACATCGTCGTGGGGACGTGGTTCCGGAAATAAAATTGAAATGATGAAGGAAATCCGGTTTCCACACTCGATTGGGCTGCTTTACTCTGCCTTTACTTATTACACCGGGTTCAAAGTCAATTCGGGTGAATATAAGGTGATGGGACTCGCACCATACGGAAAACCGGTTTACGTCCAGCAAATTTATGATCATCTTTTGGATGTAAAGGAAGATGGATCCTTCCGGCTGAACATGGATTATTTTGCTTATCCTGCCGGATTACGAATGACAAACGATAAATTTGATAAGTTGTTTGGTGGTCCTGCCAGAAAACCGGAAAGTAAACTGACTCAACGGGAAATGGATCTGGCCCGTTCGGTTCAGGTTGTCACCGAGGAAGTTGTTCTTAAAATTGCCCGGGAAATCAGAAAAGTAACTGAAGAAAAAAATCTGGTGATGGCAGGCGGAGTTGCATTAAATTGCGTCGCCAACGGACTTCTTCACAAAGAAGGAATTTTTGATTCGGTTTGGGTTCAGCCGGCTGCCGGTGATGCCGGTGGTGCCGTCGGTGCGGCACTTTACGCCTGGCATGTTGCTTTGGATAAACCACGGGCAAAACCAAAGGCAATGGATTTTCAATCGGGAAGTTATCTCGGACCTGAACCACAGAATGAAGAAATCCGAACGTTTCTTGATGGAACAGGTGTGAAATATCACGAAATGAGAGGGAAGCTTGCTCCGGTTGTAGCCAAGCTCATCGCGGATCAGAACGTGATCGGACTTTTTCGCGGACGGATGGAATATGGTCCACGTGCTTTGGGAAACCGGAGCATTATCGGTGATCCCCGTTCTCCCGACATGCAATCAGTCATGAACCTGAAAATCAAGTTCAGGGAATCCTTCAGACCATTTGCTCCGGCAGTAAAAGCTGAAAAAGTTTCAGAATGGTTCGATTTTAAGGGTGAAAGTCCGTACATGCTGATGGTGGCGGATGTATTGCCTGTTCACAGGAAAGAAATGGCAGATTCGTCACTTTTTGGAATTGATCTGTTAAATCAGGAACGGTCGACCGTGCCGGCAATTACCCACGTTGATTATTCAGCCCGGTTACAAACCGTTCACAAAGAAACGAACCGGTTTTTCTGGGAAGTGATTGATGAGTTTGAGAAACTTTCGGGTGTGCCGATGGTAATCAACACCAGTTTCAATGTTCGGGGTGAACCCATTGTTTGCCGACCGGAAGAAGCTTTTCATTGTTTCATGAATACAGGAATGGACGTACTTGTTCTCGGTGATTTTGTTTTATATAAAAATGAAATGCCGGAAGGTCATGACAATTCAGCGTATCTGAAAAAGTTTGAGTTGGATTGAAATAAAAAAACCGGGATTACCCGGTTTTTTTATTTCATATCACAGGTTACATATTACAGGTCACATATCACATATAACATATCACATATCACAGCCACCAGAATTTAGATTGTCCTAAACTGTAACCCGTAACCCGTGATATGTAACCCCAAAGTCCCTCGTCCCCTGTCCCTTGTCCCCGGTATTACAGGTTTTCATAAATAAATCCGAGTAAATCTTCAGTTTCTTCCCACCCAATACAGGCATCGGTAACCGACACACCATATTTTAACTGGGTTAAATCTTTCGGGATTTTCTGATTTCCCGGATTCAGATTACTTTCCATCATCGTCCCGAAAAGAGATTTATTCCCGAATTTTTTCTGTGCAATAATATCCCGGATGACAATTTTCTGTTTCAGGTAATTTTTGGCGGAATTTTCATGGCTGCAATCAACCATTACCTTTAACGGGAAGTTTCTTTCTCTGAGTTTGTTTTCACACTCTTCAATATCTTCCATGTGGTAGTTGGGCTTGCCGTTTCCGCCACGAAGTACAATATGTGAATATTTGTTGCCGGCGGTCTGAACGATGCTGCAGATTCCGTCATCATCAACAGAAAGAAAGCTGTGACTTGCTGCAGATGATTGAATTGCATTCACGGCGACGTCAAGATTTCCGTCTGTGCCGTTTTTAAATCCGACCGGAGCTGAAAGTCCCGAAGCCATTTGGCGGTGAGTCTGGGATTCAGTTGTTCGTGCACCAATGGCTACCCAGGAAACCAGATCACCAATGTAAGCTGCAATAATCGGATCGAGAAGTTCAGTAGCAGTTGGCATTCCCAGTTCAGCAATATCAATGAGGAGCTGCCGGGCAAGATGAAGTCCGGTTTCCATATCATTGGTATTGTTCATGTGCGGATCGTTGATAAGACCCTTCCAGCCTACTGCAGTTCTTGGTTTTTCGAAATAAACCCGCATGATAATCTGAAGTTTGTCTTCGTATTTATCCTTCAGTTCCTTGAGTTTTTTTGCATACTCAATTGCAGCCGGAATATCATGAATGGAACAAGGTCCGGTAATGACAACAAACCGGTCATCAGTGCCGTCAATATTGTTGAAAAACTCTTGTCTCGCTTTAAAAATCGTATCACTTGCAGATTCGGTCAGGGGAATTTTTGTTCTGAGATCATTGATCGTAATCAGTTTACGATAATTTTTAACGTGAGTATTATTAATCTGATGCGCAGTCATTTACCAACTCCAACTCAGCCAACCGGCCGTGATTTTTCGGATGAGATTTTCGGATTTTCTGAATTGCCAGGTGAAATCCGGTATTTATTCAGTTATTCTTGATTGTATTAAGGTTTTTCCGAACTATTTCCTGAATATATTAAAATTTCAGTAGAGAATAAATGAAAGGGCACCATAAAAATGGCGTTTGGGATAAATAAGTGACGTTGTTGGAGTATGTTTCAAATCACTGAAATTTGATTAATTGGTAATTTTGATCAGTATAGTTAAGGGTATTATTTTCCTTTTATGCAAATAATGTTAACTTTGATTTTAACTTTCCTGAGGGTTATATGTCTGGATCCGGAAAAAAATCAATTTTCAGCCCAAATTACCGGATCAATCTGGTTATTATTACTCTCATAATAATCTCCCTTTTCTTTTTATCCCTTACGAAAATATCCCAATTCTGGGGAATGGATACCCTTTTCCAACTGCGTGGAGAACGTCAGCCGGATACTTCTGTGGTCATTGTTGAGTTTAACAACGTTGATATTGATAATCTTGGATTTCCCATTAGCAGGGAGCAAATTGGTGGTTTACAGGCATTATTAACAGAATCTGGTGCCAAATACATCGCCTACGATATGCTGTTCAATCCGTTTCCGTTTGATTTGGCTGGCGATTCACTTTTTTCGGTTTTCTCATCAGCTTTGGGCAACGGACTTCATGCTGTGGCGTTTCATGTTCCTGAACAGAATTTTTCAACGTATTCCTTCGATTCCACCTTTGAAACCCAGATAAGGCCATTCGGATTTGAAAATAAAAATGTAAAAAGTGTGCCGTTCTGGAAGGCAACTTCCATCAATGCAAAACCTTATCAGTCCTTGTTAGAATCTTCGGCGGGTTTGGGCCACATCAGTATGAACAACCTGAATGACGGTACTTACCGGAAAGTCCCTCTTTTTATCCAATACGGTGAAAATTACTATCCGTCACTTGGTTTTCTTTTAGCGGCTGATTACCTGGGGTTGGGAAAAAATAACTGGTTTGATGTTAAGAGCAATTACGGATTTCAATCGCTTGAAATGGCTTTGAACGGTAAGATTAAAACCATGAATCTGGAAGCTGACGGTTCAATTATTCCCAATTTCTACGGAAGTTATGAAAGTTTTCCGAACTACAGCTACACCGAACTCACAACCTTATTTGATGAAGGAAAAACTGACAGCCTGAACAAATTATTCAACGGGAAAATGGTCGTTATTGGGCATTCTTCCAACATGGTTGGCGATTATGGTCCGACGCCATTCGGTGAACTCACGCCGCTTTGCCTCGTTCACGCTACTGTTGCCAGCAACATCATCCGAAATGAACTGATTCTGGGTGTACCGTTTTGGTTATCCGGACTTATACTCGTCATTTTCATTTTTCTGGGTTTTCTGGTTAATCAGATCACCGCAACAAAAATCTCGTTGCTTCTAAGTTTAGGCTTGCTCGTTTTGCCGGTTCTGGGTTCCTTTTATTTATTTACTACATCTTTCGTTTGGATCGGATGGATTATTCCTACCGCCGGAATTTTTCTCACAACCATCTGGATGCAGGGGCACCGGTTTTTTGCATCCGATAAAGAAAAGAAAAAAATCAGATCCGCTTTTATCCAATACCTGCCCGAAACAGTAGTCAAAGAATTGATGGCAAAACCCGATTTACTCAGATTGGGCGGAACCAAACAGGAGTTAACCGTTTTGTTTTCTGATGTTGCTGGTTTTACAACCATTTCGGAAAAACTGACACCTGAAGAACTCGTCGATTTTCTGAATCATTATCTGGGAGCTATGACCGATATCGTCATGAAATATGAAGGAACTCTCGATAAGTACATCGGGGATGCCATCATGGCGTTTTGGGGTGCCCCGGTTCCACAACAGGATCATGCAATCCGGGCTTGTAAATCGGCGCTTGAAATGGTTGAAGTCCTTAAAAAAATGCTTGAACAATGGCGTTTGGAAGGGAAACCTGATATCTGGGCGAGATATGGCATTAATTCTGGTCCGATGGTAGTTGGGAATATGGGTTCGGCAAAACGGTTTAATTACACAGTTATGGGTGATGCCGTCAACTTGTCTGCCCGTCTAGAACCTGCAAATAAGGAATTTGGTTCTACCCTGATGATTTCAGAATTCACGCTTGCCCAACTCAATTCTGACTTTATAACCCGCCAGTTGGATCTGTTGGTTGTGAAAGGGAAAACCAAACCGGTTAAAGTGTATGAACTTCTCGCCTGCAAGGAAATTACGCCTGAGTTTGAAACCTGGATTGAGCCCGTCAGACTTTACAATGAAGCCATGACCCTTTATTACAACCGCAAATTCGAAGAATCAAAAAATCTGTTTGCGAAGGTTCTTGAATTAAAACCGGACGACGGACCTTCAAAAACTTACATCCGGAGAGCAAATGAATTTGTTGCTGATCCGCCAGACACAAACTGGGACGGAATTTTTATCATGAAACACAAATAAATGGGTGACATTTGTGGGTTCTTAGATGTGCCCTTAAATCTTGATTAGAAATTAATTATAATTCAGAAATTCATAAAATTAGGCCAATTTAGTCACCGGTATCACGTGAAGGTTCAGTTAAAGTTAATATATTTGTTTGTTCCTGACCCGAAATAACTGAGGATTTTAATGCTGTTCAAACAAACCACACTTTATATACTTGCACTTATCTTGCTTGCAGGATGTGGAAGTTCATCTTTAACAACAAAACTGAAAAGCCATACCGACATCGTGGGTGAAGAAATGGTTGACCTGATCGATTCAGATGTGTCGGTAACCGTTGCTGTGTTACCATTTTCATCTGATGAACCCTCATTCTCTCTTGCCGAGGTTTATTCAAATCAGCTTATTTCATTTCTGGTTAAATCAGGAAAATTCAACATCGTTGACCGGAATCAGCTTTCTGCAGTTGCCGATGAACAATTGTTGATGTCTTCAGCAACTTCCTCAGGAAAAGCAGAGGTTGGAACCCAGTTTGAAGAATCTGAAAGCATCATTTCGGGTTCAGTGAAGAAAATCGGGAAAGACTATGTTGTGATTACGAGCTGGTTGCGGGCAAAAGATGGGAAACTTCTGTATAAAAATGTTTCAGAAATCAGAGAATAAAGGGTTATCGTATGACTAAGTCAATTGTTTGTTTTTTCTCATTTCTACTGCCGTTTGTTGCCATAGCACAAGCGCCGGCTCAACCTAAAATTAAAATTATGGTTGTGCTTCAGGAAACCCTCGACGGAAAACCGGTTTTGCGGAAATCAGTTTCAACTGCGCTCGAAAAAAATCTTCTTGAAGCCGGCTATGACCTTGTCGATCAGACACAGATTGAAAAATTAAATGAACAAGATCTGGCAGCATCAAGAAATAATCCGGTTAAAGCTGCAGAATTAGGTAAGCAATCTGGCGCTGAAATCGTCATAAACGGAATTGCCGAACTTAACCTGATGGACGAAAAAGAAATTTACGGTGTTCTAAACATCATGTATGAATGTCAGGTTGATGTGAAAGCAATCAACACGTCGACAGCTGAGCTCATTTATTCGTCAAATTCATCTTCTACCCGTGCAGCCCAGGGGAAAATGAAAGCCGCCGCTGATGCCGGAAAGTTTGCTGCCGATAAACTGGCAAAGGAAATGATAGACAAGTTCAAACAACGGGTTCAAAGTAAGGGATCACTGGCAGGAAGTACCATTCAACTGAAAATCAGCGGTGCCACCAACCAGCAACTTCAGGAATTTGAAAAGTCTCTTGCTGATAGAAAACAGGTGAAAAGTTACGTTTTGCGGTATATGGATGGTCCTGCTGCGGTTTATGATCTTGATTATGAAGGTGGATTGACTGCTTTCAGAACCGATTTCAGTCAGATTACCCGGAATTTTTCAATTATTGGAATCGGGAGCAACCGGGCGGATCTTAAATTCGGACAGTTTGGCGCCGCCAAAGGTGACGAGGCGCTTTCTATGTTAGACGAACCTCCGGTTGATATCATCGGATTTGATTTTCCTGATATTTTCCCAGCAAATCTTTCTTACTATGCGTCAAATCCGCTCGGATCACTTTCCTTGAAAAATAATCTTGATCAGGATATGAAAAATATCAAAATCAGGATCAATATTCCTGACTACATGAATCTGCCGGTTGAGCAGATTTTACCGGTTCTTAAAAGTGGGGAAATGCAATCTTTACCAGTAAGTTTAATTTTCAATGCTGTGAAACTTCAGGAGGTAAACAAGGAAGTCTTTACTCAGGCCAAAATTGAAATCATTTATTTTCTGCGAGGAAAAGAAATGATTCGTGAATTGGTGAGGCCGGTGGTGATTCACGACCGGAACGCGCTGAGCTGGAATGACCCGAGAGCGGTTGGTGCTTTTATTACGCCAACCAACCGTGCTGTTGCAGATGCAACCCGGAAGTTCATCAACTCTGCCGGGCGTGACAGTTTTAAAGAATTTCCTGTCAATCTTAAAAATGCAGTTGCCATCTGGTCCGGATTGAATCTGTCAAAAATCAACTACATTCAGGATCCAAGATCGGCTTCATCTGCTCAGGTGCTTGATTATATTCAATACCCAAATGAGATGCTGAATTCAAAATCTGGAGATTGTGATGATAGTTCGGTGCTGCTTGCCAGTTGTCTTGAAAATGTAAATATTCCAACTGCCCTGATCCTGACCAGTGATCACATTTTTATCATGTTCAATTCTGGTGTTGCAGAGAAAAACTGGGATCAGGTTTCTCCGGTTAAAGAAAATCTGGTTTTCATGGATGGAAATGTATGGGTTCCGGTAGAAACAACCTTGATGCATCTTCCCTTTAAAACCGCTTGGGAAATGGGCGCAAAAGAATATCAAAGTGCTAAAGCTTCTGATTCTGGCTTTAAAGTTCTCAAAACTTCTGAAACCTGGACGGTGTTTAGTCCGTCATCACTTGAAAGCGGTGTGGCGACTGGTCTTCCTGCGGAAGATCTTGTGTCTACAGGTTTTAAAAAGGAAATGGCTGCACTTACAGCAGAGGGGGAAGCCGTAGGTGACGGAAGCCAGGAAAGTATCATCAGACTTGCAAAACTGAAGGCCGGTCAATCTGATTTCGATGGAGCTTTTCAAATTTTAACTGCACTTGATTCTGCTTCTGCATCAGTAAAAAATGCAAAGGGGAATATCAGTTTGCTCGCCGGGAAAACAGAAGATGCTCTTTCCTGGTTCAAAAAATCGATGATAGCAGACCCCAAAGATGGCGGACTTGATTTTAATATGGGTTTCCTCTTTTACTTTACCGGTGATACGGCCACGGCTGTTGAATATTTTGCATCCGGGATGGAAAAATTGGGTGGCGAAGAAAAGGCAAGTGAAGTTTTGGGAATTAACCTGACGGAACTCGGACTATCAACCCGTGGTGCAGACAAAGGTAATAAACAGGTTTCAAGCACAGAAATAAGGGGGTTGATGCAAAAAGCTTTAGCAACCAAAAAACGACCTGGACACACAATTAAAAAAGAAGACGCAAAACTAAAAGATTCTAAGAACATTCTGGCTTATGGTGGAAGATTATCTGCAGATCCAACCCAAGCCAAATCTTTGGTTAGTTTGTTGTACTGGAAATTCTGACCAAATCAAGACATGTTTTGTTTAAAAAGGGAAATTAGCTTAATTTCCCTTTTTAATTTATAGGCAAACTCGATGAAACTTCTTTTTTCATTATTTTTTGTTCTGTTTTGGGCTCAGACTTATGCCCAAACGGATACCGTTTCCATTGACATTTTGAAATGGGTTGAAGTGACCAAAACATATGGCTATAAAACAACTGTTACTTTCCCTGATATTTATTCATCGGATGGGATTCTAAAAACAAAAAGAGAAGTTGGTGGTGATGTTATTAGTTGGGTTGAAGAGGTTTCAAGACTTTATTATCAGGCAATGAAGGATTCTGCTTATATCTATCTCCAGCACTATTGTTCTTCACTTGATACAAGTGACATTGAAGACCAGACGTATAAAAAAGTTATTGGCGATAAACTATTTCTAACTTTTGGTGCTGATCTCAATTTTCAGTTAATCCAATTGCCAGCAATTAAGCCAAATGATCAAACCGAAATTGAACTAATCCATAAATATCTTTTTGAATATTTTGAAGCTGCTTACTTTAAGAAGGATCAGCTTGATCTTTCAGTTTTTAATGAAAACGTTAGTGCTCAATTTCCATTTTATAATTCATTATATCAGATTTCCCAAATGGTTAAATAGGTTTCCATTGTCAAAACAGGTTTGGCAGGCTGAAAGTGAAAAGGGTAATAAATGCCAAATAGATCACATTCATCTCGTTTTTTACATTAAAAAATAAAGAAAAATTGGACAATCAGGTGAAATTAGTTGATCTTTAAAACCAAAGAGTCTTTTTCTTTGCTTCAGGACTCTTGAAGCTATTCCAGCAACTTTAGTGAACAGATATAGGCCGAAAGAATTTCGAAATGTACCAAACCTATCCTGTTGAGGTTCTGTCAATTTCTGATAAAGGGATTGATTCAAAACCAGGGTCATCTTCAAACTGGATGAGTCAGATTGATGGTGGTGGTAGAAAAATATTGGTTGTGGATGATGAGTTTCTAATCAGACACATGTTGACAGATATTTTTACTTCTGTAAATTTTCAGGTTATTACCGCTGTTGATGGAATGGATGGAGTTAACCGGTTTCAAGAGCAAAAGGATCAGTTTGATCTGGTAATCCTGGATATGGTCATGCCGGTCATGGATGGCGAACAGGCTTTTTACAAAATCAGACAAATTAATCCATCACAAAAAATCCTGATCTGTTCGGGTTATAACAATCTTGACGATGTCGGCGCCATGATTGAATCTGGTGCACTCGGGTTACTGCCAAAGCCCTTTAATCTCAGAGAATTGTTTGAAATGATTTCAACTCACCTCAATACCTGACCTAAATCTCAGAATCAGAGCCCATTCTTTTTGATCTTGGAATCTGACTTTTAATAGTTCTTCCCATTCCCAATCCTGATCCCAAACAAAAATCACCCCAGAAAACTGCTTGTTGACCTCTTAGTTCCTTTTCAGAATGAATATTACTTCCTGATTGGAACTGATCCATTTCCTGTGGGTTTTCAATAGTAATTTTATGTTCAGATATATGTCTGCCGTAGAGCTGAAGAACGTCTGTCGTTAATTTAAACGCATCGTCATACATTTCACGTGCAAATCGCATTCCCGTTCTGATTGAGGTTCCTGCCCACCTGACATCAAAATCGTTTGGTACAACCCAGAGATCTTTCCTGTTTATGAGCTTAAGACCTTCAAGCAGATGAGGTTCAATCCCAAAATAAGCCGACATTCTCCCAAATAAAACAGCCTCGTTTCTTACTCCGGTTTGAATGGTTGGAAGGGAAAGAACTGCGAAATCTTCGTTTTGTGTGGTTCCTGTCTTTTTAAAGCAGGCTACAAAAAAACCTTGCAAATTATTGTTGTTATCAAACGGATAAATCCGGCGAACTTTTTCAGAAACCTCTGAACTGATTCCACGGCTTGTTAGTCCGCTTCGCATGGTAAACCCATTGATAACAGGAATATTTTCAAGTTCTACCGGATATTTGGCGAGAATAGATTGAACCGTTAGTTCATTTTCTTCTGGAGTTAGGGTGCAGGTGGAATAGACCAATCTGCCACCTGGCTTTAACGCCTTTATAGCAGAAATGAGGAGTTTCTCTTGTAAAGTTGCAAATTTGGAAACTTTACTTTGAGCCCACCAATTTAAAACATCCTGTTTATTTGCCAGAACGCCCAAAGCAGAACAGGGTGCATCAAGTAAAACCCGGTCAAAATATTCAGGAAACCGTTTCCCGACCAAAGCACCTTCCAAATGGGTGACAACTGTATTATAAATACCCATCCGGTCGAGGTTAAAAGATAAATTCGACAACCGTCCGGAATCAACATCATTTGCGACGAGTGTACCCGTATTTTTCATCATCTGGGCAATTTGGGTTGTCTTGCTTCCCGGAGCAGCTGCCAGATCAAGAATCCGTTCACCGGGTTGCGGGTCAAGAACCAGAGCAGGAATCATCGAACTCAGATCCTGCAGATAAAAATAGCCAAGATTATGGACGAGTGTTCGTCCCGGGTAGGAAGTTTCAGGTTCAACTGAGTAAGTATCAGGTAAATAAGGGATTTTGACAGGCGTCATTCCTTCTTCAGTAAGGGACCTGAGGGTTTTCTCCGGATCCATTTTTATTGGTGAAAGACGAAGTTTGGTTTTTACCCGAACATCCAAACAACCCAGGAATTTGTCCTGTTCGCCAGGAAGAATTTCATCAATAACATTCTGAACATCCGGCGAAAGTGTGATCAAGAGTTTACTCCAATTCCATAATGAAATACAAGACGTCCGCCAAATAGAGCCGTGATAGTAAGACTCAACGCGGATAGTAAAAGTACAAAATAAGTCAATTTCGAAATCCGGGTCATTTTAGATTTCTGATAGTCAGAGAGTCTCAAATATCCGGCGAGAACAAAAAAAATAAGGGTTAATAAGGCCAGAGTTTGATGATAATTAAACACATCATCTACTTCAGTAAGTGAGGATGTTGCATACGATTTTGCGAAAAGGCCCGAACCGGCGGAAATCATTAACAAAACAGAAATGACCAAATAAAGAAATGATCCTACTTTGAAAAATTCTGGTTTACCCGTGAAAAAGTTGATTGATTCCGTCAGAAAAAGGATAAAAAAAGCACCGGTGAGCAGATGAACCGAAATGGGATGAAACCAACTCAACTCAAATCCGAAAAGATCAGAAAGTATCATAAATTTGTAGTTTAAAAAATACTTAAAATTTCAGAAACCCGGTTTTCAAGTCCCAGGGTTAATGGTTTTCCTGAATGGTCATCCTTGTTGATGGCCAGATGATTTCCGGTTTCAAGAAAAATTTTCATTCCTTCCCGGTTGACCCAATACCAGATTCCCCAATGAGTAAAGTCCCACTCTTCGAGATACGGATTCCATTCATAATCCACATAATAAAGACGATTAGTGTGCCAGACAAAATTTGTGGGGAAATAATCCACATTCATTCCATTTTTCTGAAGATCAGCAGCCAAATTAAAAATGGAAACCCAAATTTGATTTTCTAAATGCCCTTTTGCAACCAGTTCCGCAAGTGTCGGTTCCGGAATATACTCCTTCAGCAGCCATTCATCTTTTTCGTTGACTTCTAATAATTCAGGGACCTCAACACCAACACTTTTTAATTTGTGGTAGGCATTAACTTCAGACAAAAGTTTATTGCTGAATGTGTAATAACTTACAGGTTCGTGATGAATTATTTTCCAGACAGCAAGGATATCGCCAGATTTAACAAGATAAGAATATCCCGATTTTCCTTTTCCTAAAAGTCTTTCAACTGTCCACTTTTTCCCAATTGCAGAAATTTCAGTTTCCATGATCTGGTTGTGTTTCTGCTGTATCAAAAAGGGTGAGCTGGGAAATTTCAAATTTGGGGGAATTTTCGTGTTTGAGTAACCAGAATTTTCTGTTTGTGCCGCCCGAATAACCAGTTAAATTTCCGGTTCCGCCAATCACCCGGTGGCAGGGAACAAAAAGAAGGCAGGGATTGTGAGCATTTGCCTGCCCAACTGCCCGCGTAAGTTTTTCATTCCCGAGTTTTTCTGCAATTTCGAGGTAGGTGCGGGTTTCACCAAACGGAATCATTGAAACCACTGCCCAAACTGAACGCTGAAAAGCCGTTCCTTTTAAGTCGAGAGGCAAATTGAATTGAGTTAGTTCACCGGCAAAAAAGGCATCAGTTTGTTTTCTGACTTCCTCAAACCAAAGTGAATTTGCAGGTTCTTCAGGGAAGGGACGATCAGAAAAATGAGCTTCCTGAATATGGGTTTCGGTACCGGATATTACCAGGAATCCGATTGGGGTGGGGATTGAAAGTCTGACCATATTACTCAGTTGCCTGCCAAAATTTCCTTGTAAAAGTTTTCATAAATTTCAATTACCCGGTTTGCATCAAATTTTTTCGCCCGGGCAAACGCACCTTCACGGAATCGTAACAGGGATTCATCAGACTGAAGGATAGTAAGGGCTTTTTCTGCCATCATGTTCACATTTCCAAGTTCACAAAGAAAGCCAGATTCGCCGTCAATATTTAATTCAGGCAAGCCACCAATGTTCGAAGAAACTACCGGAACGCCACAAGCCATGGCTTCAAGTGCTGCCAGTCCAAATGTTTCGGATTCACTTGGCATGATGAAAACGTCAGAAATGGAAAGCAATTCTTCAACTGCTTCATATTTTCCCATAAAAAAAATATGGTCACATAAACCCAGTTGCCGGCACAATCTTTCAGCTTCAACCCGTTCAGGGCCATCGCCAACCAGAAGTAATTTTGCTTTCATCTTTTTTAAAACTTCTGCAAACATCAAAACGACTTCATTAACCCGTTTTAGTGGCCTAAAGTTGGAAACGTGGATTAGAATCCGTTCCCCATCCGAACTGAACCGTTTTAAAAGATCAGGCATTGGTTTTCTGAAAAACCGTTCAAAATCAATAAAATTATGAATGACTTTTATTTCTTTGCTGATGTTGAAAATCCGGTTGGTTTCCGTTTTGAGCCAGTCAGAAACTGCTGTTACGCCATCACTTTGGTCAATTCCGAATTCAACACTTGGAATATAGTTGGGATCCTGACCGATGAGCGTGATATCGGTTCCGTGCAAAGTTGTGACCACCTTAATGTCGCGGCCGTGAGTTTTTAAAATTTGTTTGGCCAGATAAGCACTTGTTGCATGAGGGATTGCATAATGAACATGCAGAAGATCAAGTTTCTCGTGCAGCGTTACATCAACCATTTTTGAACTCAGTGCCGTATCGTATGATGGATACTGAAACAGCGGATAAACATTGACCTGAACTTCATGAAAAAAGACGTTGGGCGGAATGTGGGTGAGCCGCATGGGCATGGCGTAAGAAATAAAATGAACACAGTGCCCGCGTTCTGCAAGTGCAAGTCCAAGTTCAGTGGCTACAACTCCGCTTCCGCCGAAGGTTGGATAACAGGTAATTCCGATTTTCATGGCTGGTGATTTTTGCTTCCGTTAAATAAATCATTCAATTTAGTGAAAATGGTGTTCGTCTGAAAACCAAAACACCTATTCTTCACAACAAAAAATCTGAATCTGAAGGTTTCAATTACCGAATGTCTGTACCCGATTACTATTTAACCTGCAAAGACCCCGTTGTTTTTGAGCAAAAAATTACAGGGAGTCGGTTTTCCGGATATTTATTTCCTGTTACATCGGTAAACCAGGCAGAGTTTCAATTGAACCAGTTGAGAAAAAAGTTTTATGATGCAACCCATCATTGTTATGCCTGGCGGATCAGAAATGAACAGACAGGAAACATTGATTCGAGATTTAATGATGATGGTGAGCCTTC
Source organism: Bacteroidota bacterium (assembly GCA_017303995.1). GTDB lineage: Bacteria > Bacteroidota > JABWAT01 > JABWAT01 > JABWAT01 > JAFLBE01. The sequence goes on from JAFLBE010000008.1 coordinate 78,597, forward strand.
AGGTACTGCCGGTAAACCAATCCTTCAGGTTTTGGAAGGAGACCATCTTGAAAATGTTATGGTTGTTGTAGTCAGATATTTTGGCGGAACAAAACTTGGAACCGGTGGGCTTGTAAAGGCATATAGTTCAACGACAAAGTCGACAGTTGAAAAGGCAGAAGTTATTCAACATTTCCTTTATCGTAATGGAATTACTGTGATTTCTTATGATTTTGTTTCCAGTTTTCTGAATCTGTGTCACCGATTCCAGGTCCTGCCCGGCAATCCGGTTTATGGCGACCAGATTGACTATCCGTTGGCGGTTTTACCATCTAAAGCAGAACCTTTCCTTTTTGCCCTCACTGAACTCTCAAACGGAAAAGTAACTATTGTGTGGAATGATTCTATTGAACCCCAAAACCCAACCGGAGACATTCATGGCTGACCTGACCTGGATCAACGTAAATATTCAGATGCTTGAACAAATTGAAAAACCCAGTGAACGAGACCGTTTTGAACTAACCAGCCTTTATATGATGAAGATGGATCAGATAAGCAGAAAAATCAGAGAGGAAGAACTTCCTGATAGTTGTAAATTACTCTTCAACGATTTTGAATCAACAGCTCTTACCGCAATCAAGAATCTGATTCAGTCAGATTCTCCTGCCCAACCTGATTAGTTACAACTCAACTGTAAAAAGTATTTTTTGATAAGTTTTACTATTTTTGTACGTTTTTTTAATCAACCACGAGAAAACGATGAGAAAATTGTGTTTTGCCTTTCTGACTTTCTTTGCTGCAACTTCTGCCATTGCCCAGTTGCCGGATGTCCCCGGAAATAATATGACCGGTGGATTGGGAATGACGGTAATAGACGGAAAGTCTTACTTCCTTATTAATACTGCACCTGAATTTTCCTTCTCAGATTGGGGTGTTGGTCTTGACCTGAATCTCAGAATTGATACTGATGGAAAAATAAGAAAAGAGGACTTTGATCAGGGATATGATATCCTCAGACTGATCAGATATGTTCGGTACGGACAAAAAAGAGCACCCTTATACGTTCGGGTTGGTGCGCTTGATGCTGCTAGAATTGGTCATGGTTTACTCATGTACAATTATTCAAACGTTATATCTTACGATAACCGAAAAGTCGGACTTGAATTTGATATGAAGTTTGACAGTTGGGGTTTTGAAACCATGACCTCCAATTTCTTTGGAGCCGAACTTTTTGGCGGACGTTTCTTTTATCTTCCACTTAGCGAATCTGGAATCCCACTTTTTAAGAGTCTCGAATTTGGTACGTCCTTCGTAACAGATTTGAGTGAAGACGGCCGGAAACTTCAAAACGGATCTGCACCTCTGACCATTAAAAACTTCGATAAATCAAATCCCGTCACTGCAGCCGGTGTTGATGTTGGTCTTCCGATTCTTGATAATTCATTTCTTGATCTTGGCATCTATTCTGAATTTGGAAAAATTCTTGGGTACGGTCAGGGTGCAAGTTTTGGTGTTGAATCCAATCTTAAAGGACTTGGATCTTTGTTTTCGGTTTCAGCAAAATTCGAGCACAGAATAAATGGCGACCAGTTCTTACCCAATTATTTTGGACCGTTTTACGAAATTGAACGATTTTCACAGGTTAAAGATTCTGTCTATACCTCAAAGCTTCAAATGTTAAAGGATGTGAAATCACCAGGAAACGGGCTTTACGGAAGTCTTCAGGCAACCATTCTTGGTACAGTGAAAATATTGGGAAGTTATGAAGAGTTGTATAAACTCAAAAATAGCGGGATGCTCCATTTGGGAACTGATATGGGTGATATCATTCCATTTGCAATTGCCCGGGCAGATTATTACCGACGTGGAATCAAGGCTGGTGAACTTTTTAAATTGGATGAAAAAAGCATTTTAACTGCTGAAGCCGGTTACAGACCCTACCAATATCTCATTATTTCGATGTTTTATCAATGGACCTTTGTTCCTGTAAAAAGTGGTGGCGATATCGTCAGGTATGAAACTGTTTACAAAGTTGAACCCAAAATATCCTTCGTATTTCGTTTCTGACCTCCAGATTTTTACAAGGTGCAAAAAAGAGTTAATTTAAAGTCCGCCACCTGGCGGACTTTTTGTTTATTATAAAGAAGGACTACGACATGTTTCGAAATCTTCTGGTCGTTGTAATCGCCCTAATTTCACTATTTGGATGTGGAAAAAATGAAACCCGGATTCTTTTTTATAACGGGAAAGTGATGACTCTGGATGAAAACAATCCAGAAATATCCAGTTTCATTGTTGAAAATGGACGGATTCTTGCGACCGATCCAGATCAGGTTGCAACCCTTTCAGAAACATGCTCAGATTCTGTTGATCTTGGTGGACAAATGGTACTACCGGGTTTAACCGATGCACATCTTCATTTATTTAGCCTCGGGTTTTCACTTATGAACCTTGATGTTGCCGGTGAAAGAAGTATTGGCTCTCTTCAAAAAAAGTTGCTTAAATTCAGCAATGAGAACCCATCACTGCAATGGATTAAGGGCAGGGGATGGGATCAAAACCTTTGGGAGGTAAAAGAATTTCCAGCCTTTGCAGATCTTGATAAGGTTGTAAATGACCGTCCGGTTGTGCTTACCCGGATCGATGGCCATGCTGTGTGGGTAAATTCTGCTGCAATGGAAAAAGCTAACATCAGTAAATTGACGCCAGATCCGGCTGGTGGGAAAATTCTTCGGGATGCAACTGGGAATCCGACCGGGGTTTTTATCGATAAAGCAACGGAACTGATTACCAATCTGATTCCGGAACCTGATGAAAAGGAAATGACACAGGCGCTGAAACTTGCAGTGAAAGCCTGCAATCAGGTTGGGCTTACTTCTGTTCACGATGCCGGAACAACACTCAAAGAAATCAAAGTTCTGAAGGAAAAGCTGAATGAACCCTGGTTTAATCTTCGGGTTTACTCCCTGGTATCTTCTGATAGTTTAACCTGGGGAATTTATAAGAAAAAGGGTACTGAGATTGGACTTGGCGATGACCGCCTGACCATTCGCGGCGTTAAAATCTATGCAGATGGGGCACTTGGTTCAAGAGGCGCCTGGCTTTTACAAGATTATTCAGATCAACCGGGAAATCACGGACTTCCGCAAATCAGCCAATATGAACTTGAAAAAATCGTTGGTGAAGCTGTTCGTTGTGGCATGCAACCCGCCGTTCATGCCATTGGTGATGCAGCAAATCAAATGACACTTGATGTTTTTAGAAAAAAATCAGAGCAAGCAAGCGCAGATCATCGCTTTCGCATTGAACATGCGCAGATTGTTGCCCAAAAAGATCTTTCCCGGTTTGGTTCTGAAAAAGTAATCGCTTCCATGCAGCCGGTTCATGCAACCAGTGATATGTGGTGGGCTGCAAATCGGGTAGGGAATGAACGGATTCGAGGCGGATATGCCTGGCGCAGTATTCTGGATGATGACGGAATTCTTTCATTTGGAAGTGATGCTCCGGTAGAATCAGTAAATCCATTTTTTGGCATTTATTCTGCAGTAAACCGTCAGGATCATAATGGAAATCCGGTAGGGGGATGGTTTCCTGGTGAAGCGCTTTCAGTAAAGGAAGCATTGACTGCCTTCACCGAAGGTGCGAATTATGCAGGGTTCAATGAAAAAATCCTTGGAAAAATTAAGCCATCCTTTCGGGCAGATTTTATTCAGATTGATCAGGATATTTTTGAAATGAGCACTTCAGATTTGTTTAAAGTGAAGGTTTTAAAAGTCTGGTTTTCTGGTATCCCGGTTGCTCTAAATTGGTAACTAATTAGAAGAACGGAAAAAAGCGCTTTCATGCTTGAATTATTTTGATTCAGGCGGATAAATGCCTTACTTTTGCAAGTTGATTCCGGTATCTCGATCCGGAAATTCTAACTGTAATAATAACAACAACTTACAGGTTTGTCATGAAATTTGAACGTGCAGCAGGACTTCTGCTTCATCCAACCTCACTCCCAGGACGCTATGGTATTGGTGATCTTGGTGATCACGCCTATCGTTTTGTCGATTTTCTAAAGTCCGCTCAAATGGGGCTATGGCAGGTTTTACCACTTGGACCGACCGGTTACGGGGATTCCCCTTATCAATGTTTTTCTGCTTTTGCAGGAAATCCACTGGTCATAAGTCCTGATAAACTTCTCGAAGATGGCTTGCTTTCTCCTGCCGATCTTAAAGATGTTCCTGCCTTCAATCCGATTGAAATTGATTTTGGTTGGGTGATCGGGTACAAAACAGACCTGTTGAGAAAAGCCTTTGCAAATTTTCAAAAAAATGAAGAAAAATTGTCAAAGGAATACATAAAAGCCTGGAAGAAATTCTGCAAGGATAATTCTGAGTGGCTTGATGATTACGCATTGTTCATGTCAGTCAAGAGCCACCATGGCGGTGTAACCTGGACACAGTGGTCAAAAGATATCGCTCATCGTACACCGAAAGCGATTAAAGAGTGGACCAAAAAACTTGCTGATGATATTGAATATCAAAAGTTTATTCAGTTTAACTTTTTCCATCAATGGATGAAACTGAAGCATTACGCAAATGAAAACGGAATTAAAATCGTTGGTGACCTGCCAATTTTTATTGCATACGACAGTGCAGATACCTGGGCAAACAAAGAGTTGTTCAGCGTGGATGATGAAGGAAAGTTGCTGACTTGTGCGGGAGTTCCCCCCGATTATTTTTCTCCAACCGGACAGTTGTGGGGAAATCCGCTTTATAACTGGGACAAGATGGAAGCCGACGATTTTAAATGGTGGAGAAACCGTTTCTCAAGTCTGTTTGAAATTATGGATATCGTTCGTATTGATCACTTTCGTGGTTTTGAGGCGTTTTGGGAAATTAAAGGCGATGCCAAAACTGCTGAAAAGGGGAAATGGGTTAAAGCCCCGGGTAAGAAACTTTTCTCTAGTATTGAAAAACATCTCGGGCAGTTACCAATCATTGCCGAAGACCTTGGCGTCATTACAGACGGTGTTGTTGCACTCCGTGATAAATTCGACTTTCCCGGCATGAAAATTATGCAGTTCGCTTTTGGAACTGACATGGAAACCAAATTCCTTCCTCACAATTATATTCCAAATTGTGTTGTTTATACTGGCTCCCACGACAACGACACAACAAGGTCTTATTTTGATACAGCCCGTGCATCAAAAGATAAGAATGATATTTACGAATTCACTCAAAAATATCTGAACTATTATGGTGATGATGTAGTAAATGAATTAATTCGGGTTGCTTATGCTTCTGTTGCAAATACGGTGGTCTTCCCGATGCAGGATTTACTGAATCTTGGCGGTGAAGCCCGGATGAACTTCCCTGGCAGGCTCGGTGGTAACTGGTTCTGGCGTTTTAGCTGGGAACAAGTACCCTTCGGAATCGCTGACAGATATAAATTCCTTGGCGATTTGTATGACCGTCCAGTTAAAAAAACAATCGTTTAATTCAAATAAAATTCGGTTTTATTTGAATTAAACGTCAGGGATAGGTTGACTGAAATGAAAAAGTTACTTATCTTTGTCGCTCTCAAAAAAATAAAATGGAAACATTTTGTTTTGCTGGTTCTGTAGCTCAGGTGGTAGAGCAACTGCCTTTTAAGCAGTGGGTCGATGGTTCGAGTCCATCCAGAGCCACAACGTTTT
>JAFLBE010000008.1:84271-105530 GCA_017303995.1 Bacteroidota bacterium
AGACGTGTGCTCTTCCGATCTGTGTCTTTAACGGAGAAGGTTGATTTGCCCAGGTGGTGAAATTGGTAGACACGCCATCTTGAGGGGGTGGTGCACTACGTGCGTGCTGGTTCGAGTCCAGTCCTGGGCACACAAGAAAAGGCCGGTTCTGTAGCTCAGGTGGTAGAGCAACTGCCTTTTAAGCAGTGGGTCGATGGTTCGAGTCCATCCAGAGCCACGAAGAAGGCTGCTCAGATAAACAGGGTTCATCACCCTCTTTGTTTGAGCAGCCTTTTTTTATTTAACTGAATGAGTTCCCGGGGTTTTTAATTTTTTTGAAATTACAATAGCAATCACAGTTGTTGCAACTGCGAATAGTCCTACAATCCAGTAATTGGTTAGGGCACCTGTTGCTGTTGTTCCAATTACAAGACCAGCCGCAAGGGACGCAAAACCACTTGAGAGTTGTTGGACTGATGAATTAATGGCCATGAAACTCCCTCTAAACCTGGGTTCTACGGCACCGGTAATCATCGCCATTGCAGGTACAATTCTTCCGTTGACAGTAATGAAAAACACAATAATTACACCAAGAATTGCAAATAGGGGCAATGGTGGCAATATGGTTACCAACATAACGGGAATCAGAGAAGCTACGGCTGCAATAAAAAACACACGTTGTTTTCCGAACCGGTCAGAAAGTCTCCCTACCCAGGGTGAAGTGAAAAATGTAAACATTCCACCTGCCAGATAGATGTAGGGAAGTTGGGATTCTGACATTCCGGCATTAAAAACCATGTAAGGACTTATAAACGGAATAATTGAAAACCCCGCAAACATCATTGCACTCATCAGTGCAAATGCTCTTATATGGTTCGGATTGGTTATAACCGGAATTAGAGCTTTAAAAACATTTTTATGAATAGCCTCCTGCCCAAGGTGATTTTTCATCGAAGGCAAATAAATGATTCCAAACCACAACACCAGGGCGCTGGTAGCAGCAAGCAGATAAAAGGTAGAATGCCACCCGAAATGACTTGCCATGAAAAGTCCGGTTGGAACTCCAATAACGGAAGCTACTGAAAAAGCTGACATAATCATGCCTGTTGCAGTTCCTCTTCTTTCGTAGGGAATAACATCCCCGATAATCGAAAAAACTGTTGCACCCAAAACCCCACCAAAAGCACCGGTCAAAATTCTTGCAGAAAGTAAGAATTCATAGGATGGTGAAACTGCACAAAGCAATGTTCCAACTGTGAACCCACCATACAGCCACAGCAAGGCAGTTTTTCTATCGAGTTTGTCTAAATAAAATGCCCCTATAAACCCAAAAATGCCGGCACTGAAAGTGTAACTGCTTACCAAAAGACCAAACTGTTGTGTATCAATTGAAAATACCCGCATCAGTTGTGGACCGAGCGGCATAATAATTACAAAATCCATAATGTGGGTGAACTGAACTGCAGACAATATAAAAATGAGCAATTTCTCGTTTAGGAAAGTGTTCTGGGAAGGTGCGGTCATGATAAAATTTCCATATTTACGCATCAAACAAATTAATATATTGAATCATTCCGCTTTACAGAAAACACATTTATTTTACGGAGAAATAGGTCTATATCCTAAATAATTAAAGAGCTTAACCCAACAAAATAGGATGGAGATCATTTTATCCGTTGATATTTATTCCTATATTTACCGTTTAGAGAAATTATTTAAGTATGCAGTCGAGGATATAATGTCTGTACCTTTATCTTTCAAACCTGATTCCCCTGAAATTATTGCCTTTTTAAAAACAGTGCCTCACTTTGCCAGTCTCGAAGAAACTGACATCAGGGTTCTTTCGAGCATTTTAAAAAAGGTAAAATACAAAGCCGGGGATTACGTTTTTCATGAAGGAAATTCGGGCAGTGAAGCGTACGTGGTTGAAACGGGTGAACTGGCCCTCGAAAAATTTGACAGAACCATTAAAATATTCCAGTCAGGATCGGTGTTTGGTGAAATTGCACTTGTAGATGAACAGCCAAGAACAGGGTCAGTCAGAGCTTTAAGTGACACGGTTCTTTTCTTTTTTACCCGTAAGGATCTCGAAAATACTGAGGTTGTGAATGCAACCACCTATGGTCACTTTTACCGTGAACTTGCAAGGCTATCAACATCTTACATTCGTGAAGAAGAAGATTTTTATCATGAAATGGATGTATTAATCATTCAGGATGGTGGTTGTGCACCGGGATATAATACGGTTACAGCCTTTATTACTCAATTTCTTGAAGCAATGGGCCGGAAAATATTTGTTGCCTCTGAAGGGTTCAAATCGGTCGTAAGCGGTAAAACCGAAGACTTCAGGGCATTGGTTAACAGCCCACGGCTTTATCGTCAGATTCAACGTATTCCTGGCGTCGTTTTTGCACCTCCGCTTCGTGAAGCCCGCGGTGCCGATTTCCGGTCTGAGCGATATCCCGATTTCAGAAAACCTGAAGTTCAGGAGCAGGCTGCAAAAAATGTTATCAAAAGAAAAGTCAAGATTATCATTGGAATTGGTGGTGATGGTACATTAAAGGGGATGAAAGCACTCTCAAAGTTATTACCTGATACGGTTCAGTTGTTTTTCATTCCCGTTACAATTGATAGTGATGTTTTCGGAACCGAATGTATTGGTCAGCATACAGGTGTAGAAGTTGGGGCGGAAAAAATCAGATGTTACATGGCAGATGCAAGAACACACCACAGATGCTACATTATTGAGATGATGGGTGCTCAGGGTGGATATCACGCACTTCATTCCTGCCTTGGTGCTGGTGCTCACCTTGCTGTTCTTCCTTCCTCCCGTTTCGACCCGAAAGAGGTTGGCGACTCAATGAAAAACCGGGACAATACCGTGATTGTTGTTGCTGAAGGATACAAAGCCAATGAACGAAAGCAAAAGGGATTTGAGGGCAACGCTGCTGAATATTTCAAGGAAGAACTTGTACTTGCCGGACTTGATGTTAAAACAAGGGTGATTTGTGAGGGATTTTCACGGGATATACGAGGTGCACAACCCAATAATATGGACATAACCCTGGCACAACGGATGGCAAGAAAACTAATGCAAATGGTTATCCAGGGTGAAAACCGCCGCATGCCGGCAGTTCTATCAGGACAGGAATATTCTATTGGATTTGAAGAAATCAGAACTGATAACAGCGTAACCGCTGAACTTGCCAACCTTGCAAATCGTCTGGGTGTAAAAAACCTGCTAGATTATTTGCCCTACTAATTTGAAAGAGTCTTTTTAGCTGTGAATCAACTTGTCAAAAAGTTTGGGAAAAAAAATCTCGGGTCTTCAGATTTTTTTTTTGCAAGGTATATCCTTCCTTTTATTTTGTGCCTGCAATGGTCATTGACTGTTTATTCAGCACAATCTTTCAACCTCACCTTTAAATCTGGTTTTGATTCAGCAGACTCTGTTGCAAAATTGTGGTCACCAGACGCCAAACTTGCGGGGATTAAGGCTCAGGAAGATCTTCTCGAACTACCTGAACCATCAGGTTATTTCGAATCGATTTCATTTTTCTTTTATGCGGATTCAACCAGAGGAAATGAAATTACCGTGAATTCGGATGGGTCAATACAATCCTCAATTTGGACAGTTTCGGGATTTCCGTTAAAACCTTTAGAATCACATTTCCTGGATTCACCCAACTTAATTGGATTCACTGAAGCCGGTGGGGGAGCAGATTATCGGGCTGATAAGGTGATTTTTAAAATTGTCTATTACCTGGGTTTTACCCGACATTTCAGGGAAATGCCTTCAGGGGATTTGGTTTATGGAATTTCTACAATAAATTACTATTCGGGTTCAATCCAATTCAATATTGATGAACTTTTCGAATTTGAGATAGATCCGTATTCCGGGTCAATAATTAATACCTATCTGAGAAGTGTGAAACCCTTTGGTTTGATTTCCAAGGCAAATGAAGCAAAGGTCCGTGTTCATTTATATTCAGCGGATGCAGAATTTCGGGGAATTAAAACAAAAATGGTAATGACCTATCCTGATGATTCGATTGCCACCGGACGGTTTAATCAGGCCAGTTATATCTTTTATTCAACTGGAAAGGGATTTTTCGAGGTTTTTGCAAATAATGAAGACGAGTTCAGAATAGTTATACCTTCGTTCTCTTCCTTTGTCCCAATCCCGGAGGTTATCCTTGAAAGTGATTCAATTATTCAAATTTCTGAAGCAGCAGGCGGAAAGGAATTCCGTAAAAAATACCCATTGTCGGTTTTAACAGTTTCACTATCAGATTTATCAGCATTTAAAGATTTGGAGTTGCCAGTTGAAAATAGACTTTACTGGATAATCAATTATAGTCCGCTGATTCCGGAAAATCCAAATTCACATCTCATCTTTTTTATCAATCCGGTTTCCGGCAGGATCGAAGGCAAAAAGTTAACCAGTTCGGGTCGTGAAAACTCACCAAATAGACCAGAAACTATTGTGTTAACACAGAATTTTCCAAATCCGTTTAACCCTACAACCCAATTTACTTTTTCAGTACAGGAAAGCGGATCTGTACACATTCAATTCTTTGATGTGCTAGGAAAGATGGTTTACCAAATTAACAAGGGATTTTTACAGCCTGGTACTTATCATGAAGCTTTTTCATCAATCCACCTTGGAAGCGGACTTTATTTTTACCGGGCCTTTATTCAGGTAGCCAGAGAAAGAAAGTTTTCAAAAACTTTTAAAATGACTATTGTAAAATAGGTCTGTCTAGTGTTTGATTTCTTTTGGAATTGAAAAGAAAAAGGTTGTCCCTTCACCCAAAACTGACTCAACCCAAACCCTGCCACCATGTGCTTCAACTGCATACTTAACAAAAGTAAGACCGATTCCGGTTGATTTTATCCCTTGAACATCATCAGCAGCATTAATCTGGCTGAATCGTTTGAAAAGCTGGTCGAGCTTATCTTCTGCAATTCCGGATCCTTCATCCCTGACGTATAAAATGAATTGATCTTCTTTCGTTTCAACACCGAGCCAGAATCGTTTCTCTCTTGTTGTGAATTTTAGTGAATTGGTTAAAAGGTTTACCAAAACCCGACTGATGAGCTCTTTGTCAAGATTGATTTTCTCATCAGGGTTAAATTCTCTGACAATAGTTACAATTTTCTTTTCAAGGCCAAATGAAACTCTTTCCAAACTTGTTTCAAATAGTTCAGAAAGAGGAACACTTCCAAGTCTAAGACTTGGTTTACCGTTTTCAAACCTGTAAACATCTAATATATTAAGAACAAGTGTAAGCATGTTATTGCCAGCCTGTTGAATAGATTTCACAAACTGAACGAGGCTTTTCTGATCAATTTCAGGCTTTAGCAGTTGTTCTTCTGCCATTTTTGCATAACCGATCACCAAACCCAGCGGATTTTTAAGGTCGTGAACGATCATATTTGAAAGTTCTTCACGAATCGTTTGAATTTCTTTGAGTTTTTCGGATTCTGCTTCAAGAATTTTCTTTTCTGCTTCCTGCTTGAATTTTTCTTCCTGTAATTTTATCTGTTCAGCAGTAAGTTCTTCAATACGGTTTAATTTAAGCTGAAGTTCAATGGTAAGATCACGGTTTGCTCTATCCGTCCGATAGGCATTGAGGGCATTTTGAATGGTAATCTTAAGGTCGTTAACATCCCATGGTTTGGTAATGTACCGGTAAATGTTACCCTTATTGATTGCTCTGATAATGGCTTCAATATCAGAAAAGCCGGTAATAATGATCCGGCGAACAAACATATAATCTTCAGCAACAGACTCAAGAAATTCCACACCAGTCATATCAGGCATTCGCTGATCGGTAATAATCAGGTGAATTTCGTTTTGTTTCAGGATTTCAAGTCCAAGCTTTCCGGATGTTGCAGTAAAGACATTATAATCCCTTCTGAAAATGGCCTTAAAGGATGTCAGATTAAACTCTTCATCATCAACATAAAGGATGTTGAACTTATTTTCCAGCATGAAAAAACTCCGTCAAAGGCTGTTTTTGGGCAAGGTAATCACAAAACCGGTACCACTTTCATCATCAGAAATTACCTGAATGGTACCTTTGTGTTTTTGGATGATACTGTAAGAAATGGAAAGACCCATTCCTGTACCTTTGCCCACATCTTTGGTTGTGAAAAATGGATCAAAGATACGATTTTGTATGTCTTTATCAATTCCAGGACCGTTATCCTGAATGGTTATTAAAATCATGTCATCAGCTTCTGCTGTGGTGATCTCGATTATTCCCCCAATTTTACCCTCAAGTGCCTGAATGGCATTCATGAGCAGGTTCATGAAAACCTGACTAAGTTGTCCAGGGTAACAATCAATAAGGCCAATTTTGTTATAATTCCGAACTACTTCAATTTTATTTTTTTCAAATTCAATAGATAGAATCTGGATTGTTGAATTAAGTCCCTCATGAATATCGAATAATTTTTTGTCTTTATCATCCATTCTTGAAAAATTCCTGAGACTTTTCACAATTTCTGCTGTTCGGTGTGTACCGTTTTCAATGCCTCGCAGAAGAATTTCGATTTCACTGCAAAGTTCAGGCAGATTAATTCCATGTTTTAGTTCATTCAGTTCCCTTGTAAGAACAGCAATTTTTTCAGGATCACCTGGTTTACCCAGGTATTGTTCTATGGTTTCTGATAAAAGGGAAAACCTGATAAGGAGGTTTTCCATGTCTGAGACATCACGCCTGAGCGGTTCAATGGATGAGGTGATAAAATTGACCGGATTATTAATTTCATGAGCAACGCCTGCGACAAGCGTACCTAGTGAGGCCATTTTCTCAGATTGAACAAGATAAGATTGGGAAAGACGCAATTGATCATAACTAATTTCAAGTTCATGTGTTCTTTTCATGAGCTCAGCAGTCTTTTCCTGAATTTTCTCTTCAAGAATTTTATTTTCCCTTGCAAGTTTTTTTTCCCGTGCAATAATAAACAAGTAGACTACTAGTGCCGTGAACAAAAAGTAAGCAGACATTGCATACCAGGTTCGCCAGAGTGGCGTAGAAACCTGAACAGCAACTGCAAACAGGGAATCTTGCAGGTAACCTGCATAATTTGTTGCTTTTATTCTGAATTGGTAGTCACCGGGCGGCAGGTTCGTGTAGTTAGAAAAACGCCTGGCACCTGCAGGAATCCAGTCATTGTCATAACCCTCAAGTTTGTAGGCAAACTGATGCCGTGCCGGATTGATGAATTCAAGAACTGAAAACTCAACATTGAAGTCATTGTTTCCATCTTTAAGTTTTATAAAACTAACGCCATTTCTATCTAGAGAAACCCCCCTGTTCCCGACGGAAAGAGCAGTTATTGCCAATGCTGCCTGAGTTGGTTTTTTACTTATTTCATCTGGATAAAATCTGGTAATTCCATTTATTCCACCAACATAAAAATAGCCCGTTTTCCCCTTAAAAACGGCGCCGGTATTGAATTCATTGCTTTGAAGTCCGTCTGATTGGTCAAAGGTTTTTAAACTGAATGAAAGTGAATCTTTTGGTTCGATGAGTGTAATGCCGTTGTTTGTACTAACCCAGATTCGATTCTGTTGGTCATGCAGGATGGTGTAAACAATATTATTTGAAAGACCGTTGATTTCATGGAAATGTCTGAATTTTTCCGATTTATGATCAAAAATGTTCAACCCGTCACGGGTGCCGACCCAAAGATTTTCTTTTTCATCTGTTTCCATACCAAGAACAAAATTGCTGCTGATACTTCCAGAATCTGTGGGTATTGATTTGAATTGTGAAATTTTACCGGTTGACAGTGATAGCCTGAACAACCCTGCACCATAAGTGCCCACAAAAAGGTGATCTTTAACCAACTGAAGAGAAACCAGTTCATCTGCCGGAAGCTGAAAAGGTGGTTTATTTTGCGTACTCCAGTGGATAACCTCTTTTTTACCCGGTTTGATCTGGTATAAACCATGTCCAAATGCCGCAATCCAAAAAGAACCATCCGTTCCTTGGGATATTGCCCTGATTTTTAATCCCCGAAAAGAAGTATTTAACGGTTGGTATTTCTCGAAAGGTGCAGACTGTCCTGATTTCATGTCGAGCAGATACAATCCATTGTAAGTGCCGGCCAGAATTTTGTTGTCATCAAAAGGTACTATGCACATGATCTCACGGTGCCCGGTTGACTCAGATTCTTTTGACAGATAAAGCCTGCTTGCTGTATTCTTTTTTAGGTCAAATCTGATAATCCCATCTCCAAAAGTTCCCCCGAAAAGCAGAGATCCATCAGAGGTTTCAAAAATCGAAACAATTGAATTATTTAAGCCCTTATTATCTTTAAAGTGGTCAAAAAAGTTCACCGTTTCATTGATTTTATTAAGACCACCAGAGTAAGTCCCGATCCAGAGGTTATGATTTTTGTCTTCGTAGATTGAGCGTATGTTATTATCAGTCAAACCAGCAGGATTATTTATTGAACTGATAAAATTCTTTATTGAATAATCAGTCAAATTAAGTCTGAAAAGGCCTGAACCGTTTGTTCCAACCCACATAATCCCGTTTGAGTCTTTAAAGATCCGGGTAATTCGGGCTGATTTTAAAACAGATTGGCTGATTGCAGAACTTAGCTTTCCTTTTACAGATTTTAAAAACGGAAGTGATCTGATCTCGAGTCCATTCTCGGTCCCAACCCACAAAAGGGAATCTTGCCCGATATAAACTGTTGAAATTGAATTGGAGGGAAGTGGGTCACCCGATGGCTGAGTGTTAAACTCAACTGATTGTCCTGTTTTCCAGTTGAAAAGGATAATTCCAGAGTTTTCTGTTGAAATCAGAAGGCGGTTATTGGTTAGTGATGTGATGTCATTGATTTGAAATTCTGCTGTCTGTGCTGCGAATTTTGGGGAAGGTAAATACTGTTTAAAACTTCTGGTTTCGGGAATCCACAGATTTAATCCACCATTACGGGTGCCAGCCCAAAGATGCCCTTCATTGTCTTCATGGAATTTGGTCACGAAATTATCACTAAGGCCTGAATCTGAATATTCGGTGGCTGTCAGCCGATGAAAATCTTTTCCCTCGGCTGGGAAAATGGTGATTCCGCCTCCAAAAGTCCCCATCCATAAATTATTTTTGGAATCAAGATGAAACGTTCTGATGTGATTGCTTGAAAGTGATTTTTCATTTTTAAAATCACCGCGATAAACCAGAAAACGGTACCCATCAAAGCGGTTAAGTCCATCTTGAGTAGCAACCCATAGAAAACCGGTGTGATCCTGAATGACATCCAGAACTGAATTTTGTGAAAGTCCGGTTTCGACTGAATAATGGGTAAATCTGATATCCTGTTGTTGGGCAACGATTGACTTTGGCCAAAATGTTTGAATAGCAAACACGCTGAAGAAGAGAAATGAAATGGCTGACAAACGACTTTTAAGTGCCATTGAGGTTAAAATTTATTCGTTCATTTGAGGAATAAGAGTTTGGATTTCTGAGACCAGTTGTGATATGGTAAATGGTTTTGTAATAACTTTATTAACCGCCAACTCTTTTATTTGTGACGCCGTAATTTCATTTCCCCACCCGGTAATGACCAAAATGGGTATATCCTTCTGGCTTTTCCGCACTTCCCTAATAAAATCCCAGCCACTGATTCCGGGCAAACCGATATCAGATATAATAAGATTAATTTTTTGATTTTCGGTAAACCAATAATCTAACCCATCTTCTCCGGTTGCCGCATACAAACCAGGAATTCCCAGGTCATCCAGAATTTGCTGGTAAATCGACCGAATTTCTTCTTCATCTTCAACAACAAGAATAACGTTCCCAGTTTTTAACTGTCCAGAGCGGGTGTCAAAATTTGTTTGTTCAGATTCAATGGCTTCAAATTCACCAAGCGTCGGAAGTGTCGTTATAAATGACGTTCCTTTTCCAACCTCAGATGAAACCTCAATGGTACCATTGTGTCTTGAAATAGTGCCAAAAACCTGACTGAGTCCTAAACCTGATCCTTTGATACCTTTTGTGGTGAAAAAGGGTTCAAAAATCCGGTTGGTTGTTTCTTTATCCATTCCAGATCCGGTATCGGTGATAGTGACCTGAATTTTTCCCGGTTCCTTTTCAATAGTTTGAAGATGAATGGAGCCGTTGTCATGAAAAGCATCTATCGCATTTAAAATCAGGTTGGTAAAACTGGATCTGAGTTCAGACGGATTCCCGAGAATCAACGGAATCGGTTTTCTCTGATCAATAAATTGAATGGTAATATTTTCCCGCTTTTGCCGTTCATTGATACGGTAGGATGTCATTTCGATAACATCCTGGAGAATGTTATTGATATCTGTTTTTACAAGGTGATCTTCAGGAAGCTGTTTACTGAATTCCTGAAGGCGACTAATAATGTAAGCACCATCAAGAGCAGCTTTTTCAATTATACTCACCCGGTGTTTTTCGCTGACTTCATTTAGTTTTCTTGATAGAAGTGTGGCCGATCCCAGTATAATGGAAAGAATGTTGTTCAAATCATGGGCAATTCCGCTTGATAGCTGACCAACGACCCGCATCTTTTCAGTTTGAAGTAATTTTTCCTGACTGATGCGAAGCTGTTCGTAACTTGACTTTAATTCAGCAGTTTTTTGCTGCACAATGGTTTCAAGTTCCTTATTTCTCATCTGCAGATGAATTGCACGGTACCTGATATAAAAGGCAATGCACCCGATCAGAAAAATGAAAACTGAGACGATAAAAGTTTTAGTTTTCCAGAAAGGAGGAATAATTTCTATATTAACTCTTATCCCGGCTTCATTGAGTACACCATCATTGTTTGTGGCTCTCACGAGCAACGTATAATTCCCTGGATCGATATTGGTGAAGGTGATAAATCGACGGTTTCCGATTGAAACCCATTCTTTATCAAATCCTTCAAGTTTATATTGATATTGGTTTTTAACAGGATTCGTATAATCAAGAGCAGCAAATTCAAATGAGAAAAAATAGTCACGGTAATCGAGTTCAACTACTTTTTCATTGTTTATGAAAGGTAATAGGTTAACCGAATTGTTTAATTTCTTGAAATTGGTAATGGCAATTGGAGGCAGGTATGAATTATCGCGTATTTCTGAAGGTTTAAAGTAATTAACTCCGTTTATTCCACCGAAATACATGATTCCGGTTTTTTTACTGAAATAGAAGGCACCCTGATTAAATTCATTACTTTGAAGTCCGTCTGATTCATCATAATTTCTTAGCTGGGTTTTTTCTGGCAGGTCTGGTGAAAACCGGGAAAGTCCACCATTGGTACTGATCCAAAGATTTCCCATTTCATCCGGTAGAACACAATAAATAAATGAATTTGGTAGCCCGGTTTTTTCAAAATAGCGTTTAAATAGTCCGGTTTCAGGCAGATATTGATTAAGTCCCCGAACTGTAGAAACCCAGATGCGACCTTTTTTGTCAATTGAAACGTGATTTACAGTATTGTGGCTAAGACTTTCAGATGAGTTTTCACTAAATGTTTTGATAATAGTTTTGTTTGATTTTGAATCGAAAATGACAAGACCATCATCAGTACCAAAAAATAAAGTAGAACCTGATTCGGCAATTGTATTTATTGGGAAGGGTGGAATAATGCCCGGTTTATATGGTTTGAATTCATCAGAATCAGCTTTGAACTCAAAAACACCCTGTGCGGTACCAATAAGCAGACTCCCGTTGCTGGTTTGGAGCATCGAAACTATCATTAAAATTTCAGATGCCGGATTAACAAAAGAGTTCACTTTATATCGTTTTACTGATTTGGTTACGGGATTAAAACTTGAAATCCCACCATTTTGAGTTCCAATCCAGACCAAACCGTTCAAATCTTTAAAAAGTACCATGATCCGGTCACTGCTGGGAATGCCAGTTTTATTTTCGCCGGCCCTGTAAGTGGTGACTTTTCTGGTTTTTGTATCGACAATGTTGATTCCACCGCCAAAAGTCCCGATCCAGATCAAGCCATCTGAGTCTTCAAAAACTGACATGGCAACAGGATCTGAGATTTGATAATCAGAGGAGGAAATGGTTGAAAATTTTGGCTTTCTCGGATCAATTTTATTTAAACCTGCCCCATCAGTTCCAACCCAGATAATACCTGATCTATCCCGGTAAAGTGCATTCAGAAAATCAGAAGACAGCTTTCCATATCCGGTTGAAGAACTCAGAACTGCAATGATTTTTTTCTCTTTAGGATTGTAGATTTTTAAACCACCTCCATATGTCAGCAACCACAAATTTCCGTTTTCATCTTCGGTGATATCTGATATGGGGTGACCATCATCGAGAGTAATTGTATTGTATTCTGAATTTATATGTGAGTAACGGGCAGTCATTCTGTCAAATTGATGTAATCCGGAGCTGCCTCCCAACCACATTTGATTGCGTTTATCAATAAAAATTATATTGATAGCGCCCTCTTTGAATTTGTCTTTAGGATCAACCGCCGGCGAAAAATACGTAAAATCCTGTGTTCCGGGGTTAAATTGGCAGAGTCCTTTGCGGGTTCCTATCCAAATGAGGCCATCATTATCTTCCAGAACATAGGAGACTGAATTTGAAATTAAAGATCTAGGATTACTTGCCTGATTTTGAAAACGCTTAACTGTCTTTTTAACCGGATCAAGAACAATCAGACCGTTTTGACCTGAAAAAAACACCAGATTGTTGATAGGAGCTGTGAAGAGATTGGTCACATCAAGTGGTGACCAGTTGGGAAGTTGCCGTAAAAGGGAGGAGTAGTGTGTTGCTTTTTCTGTTACCGGATCAAAAACATCTACAACCTGATTTGAAAACATCCATAATTTACCATGGCCGTCTGTTTTCAGATCGGTGACATAGTTGTCGGCAATTGTTGTAGAATCATCGGGATCATGACGATAAACACGAAAAGAGTAGCCATCAAAACGGTTTAATCCGTCTTGGGTTGCTACCCAGATAAATCCAAGACTATCCTGAGCAATCCGGTTAATCGTGCTTTGGGAAAGTCCATTTCTAATTGTGAACAATTCAACTGAAACATGCAAATCCTGGGCACGAACCATTGAAATGGTTTGAAGGCAACCCAAAATAACAAAAAGAAAAAACCTCAGACAGGTTGCCATTAAAATAAATTCCCCCAAGAATTTCTCTAATATAACTCCCTGTTTTGAAATATAAAAGTGGTTTTAGGTTTGAATTGTCCGTTTTAAGGTAAGTTCAACGAAAATGGGTCTCAGTATCCCAAAACCGGACTTAGCCATTTCTCAACTTCCTCAACAGAAAGTCCTTTCCGTGAAGCATAATCTACAACCTGATCTTTCGTAATTTTCCCCAAACCAAAGTAGTCAGCTTCCGGATGCGCAAAATACCAGCCACAAACTGCTGCTGCCGGGTACATTGCCATAGATTCTGTCAAATTGATTCCTGTATATCTTTCAACCTGGAGCCAATTCCAGATTTCAGGTTTTTCAGTATGATCCGGGCAGGCAGGATAGCCTGGAGCAGGTCTGATTCCCAAATATTTTTCTTTGATCAGATCATCGGTTGACAAGGATTCATCAGGTGAATAACCCCAGAATTCTGTTCTCACTTTTTTGTGCAACAGTTCAGTAAAAGCTTCGGCAAGTCGATCTGCCAACGATTTTGCTAAAATGGCACGGTAATCATCATGGTCTGCCTGATATTTTTCGACAATTTTTTCCAGACCGATTCCGGTAGTAACTGCAAAGCCACCCAGATAATCCATTTTCCCTGATTCAACTGGTGCTATAAAATCAGACAATGCCTTATTCGAATTTCCGGTGCTTTTTTCTGCCTGCTGCCGAAGGGTATGAAATTTGACGAAAGGTTCTTTTGAACTGTCATCCTTATAAACCTGAATATCATCACCAACTGAATTTGCCGGGTAAATACCAAGAACGCCATCCGCTTTTAATTGTTTCCGGCTGATAATTTCATCAAGCATCTTGTTGGCATCAGCGAGCAGGCGGGTTGCTTCCTCACCCACAACCGGATCTTTGAGTATTTCAGGATATTTTCCGTGGAGCTGCCAGGTAATGAAAAAGGGAGTCCAATCAATATAAGTTCTGATTTCTTCAAGCGGATAATTTTTCAGAACGGTAATTCCCGGTTTTGCCGGGATTTTTATTTCTGCTTTTGACCAGTCCGTTTTAAACTTATTGGCCCTTGCTTCAGAAAGGGAAAGAAGGTTTTTCTCAGCTTGCCGTTTGGCATGTTTTTGCCGGATTTGCTCATAGTCTGAAGCAATTTCTTCGGCAAATTTCACCTTCAGATCGGGTGTTGTAAGTGAGTTTACGACCGGAACCGAACGGGATGCATCCAAAACGTGAATAACAGGCTGACTGTATTGCGGAGCAATTTTAACGGCAGTGTGAATTCTGGATGTTGTAGCTCCGCCAATCAGAAGCGGAATCTTAAATCCCTGACGTTCCATTTCTTTGGCCACATGAACCATTTCATCGAGGGAAGGGGTGATCAGTCCGCTTAACCCAACCGCATCGACATTGTGATCTTTTGCCGCCTGAAGAATTTTGTCAGCCGGAACCATAACGCCCATATCAATAACTTCGAAATTGTTGCAACCAAGCACAACGCCAACGATGTTCTTTCCGATATCATGAACGTCACCTTTTACAGTTGCCATCAGAATTTTTGCTCTGGCACTGGTATCGGCTTTCAGGCGTTTTTGTTCTTCTATATAGGGAATAAGCCAGGCAACCGATTTTTTCATAACCCGGGCACTTTTCACAACCTGTGGAAGAAACATTTTTCCTTCACCGAACAGATCGCCAACAACATTCATCCCGGCCATTAACGGACCTTCAATGACCAGAATCGGGTCGCCATACTTTAATCTGGCTTCTTCGGTATCTTCATCAATAAACTCAACGATACCTTTAACTAACGCATGTTTCAGCCGATCTTCAACAGGATGATTCCGCCATTCTTCGGCAACTTTTTCAACAGAATCTTTTTGCTTCAATGTTTCTGCAAATTCTACGAGTCGTTCAGTTGAATCAGGACGGCGGTTCAGCAACACATCCTCAATCAGTTCAAGAAAATCTTTGGGGATTTCTTCGTAAACTTCAAGCTGACCTGCATTGACGATGCCCATGTCCAAACCGGCTTTGATGGCGTGGTAAAGAAAAGCTGAATGCATGGCTTCACGAACACGGTCATTTCCGCGGAAGGAGAACGAAATGTTACTGACTCCACCACTGACTTTCGCCAGAGGGAGATTTTCCTTGATCCATTTGGTTGCTCTGATGAAGTCGACCGCATAATTGTTATGTTCTTCAATTCCAGTCGCAACGGTAAGAATATTCGGGTCAAAAATGATGTCCTGAGGTGGGAAACCTATGTCATTCACAAGGATATCGTAAGCTCGCTTGCAGATTTGGATCCGGCGTTCGTAAGAATCAGCTTGTCCCTGCTCATCAAAAGCCATCACAATAACGGCAGCGCCATATTGCCTGACCTTTTTTGCATATTTTCGGAAAGCGTCTTCACCTTCCTTTAAGCTGATCGAGTTTACAATTGATTTTCCCTGCAGACATTTAAGTCCAGCTTCGATGACTGACCATTTTGATGAGTCAATCATGACGGGAACTTTTGCAATATCCGGCTCGGCCATCAGAAGATTCAGAAATTTCACCATGGCGGCTTCTGAATCCAGCATGCCTTCATCCAAATTGATATCAATAACCTGCGCACCATTTTCTACCTGCTGGCGGGCAATGGCAAGTGCTTCATCAAAGTTGCCGTTCAGTATCAGACGGGCAAATTTCTTTGATCCGGTGACGTTGGTCCTTTCACCCACATTTACAAAATTGGTTTCCGGTCTGATGGTCAGCAGTTCCATTCCGGACAGGCGAAGGTAATGGGGGAGTTCAGGAATTTGTCTGGGTTTGTGATTTTTAACATGTTCGGCCATGTGGCTGATGTGATCAGGTGTTGTTCCGCAGCAGCCGCCAATGATATTTGCCAACCCTGAAACCGCAAAATCTTCAACATCACAGGCCATTGAATGCGGAGTTTCATCATACCCGCCAAATGCATTCGGAAGTCCGGCATTTGGGTAAACACTCACAAAAACGGGAGCATTGTTGGCAATTTCTTCCAGAAATGGTCTCATTTGTCTGGCACCCAATGCACAATTAATCCCGACAGAAAGCAAGTTCCGGGTATGAAGAACAGAAGTCAGAAAAGCCTCTGGAGTTTGACCGGATAACGTCCGGCCGGATGCATCCACAATGGTTCCAGAAATCATGACAGGAAGATTGATTCCGGTTGAATCAGAAAATTCTTCAATGGCGAAAAGGGCAGCTTTAGAGTTTAATGTATCAAAAATGGTTTCAACCAAAAATAAGTCAACACCGCCATCAGCAAGCCCTCTGATCTGTTCAAGATAGGATTGAACCATCTGATCAAAGGTTGCAGCACGGAATCCGGGGTCATTTACGTCAGGGGAAAGGGACAATGTTTTATTCATTGGCCCGATGGCACCGGCAACAAATCTTGGCTTTTCAGGAGTTAACTTCGTAAATTCGCCACTTGCCTGTTTGGCCAGTTTTGCTGCTGCAAGATTCAGATTGTAAACTTCTGATTCCAGGTGATAATCGGCCTGAGAAAACGAATTTGAGTTAAATGTATTGGTTTCTATAATATCTGAACCGGCTTCCAGATAAGCACGGTGAATATTCAGAATGATTTCCGGCTGAGTTAAGACTAAAAGATCATTATTGCCTTTAACCGGATGAGCGTGATTTTTAAATTTCTCACCACGAAAATCTTCTTCTTCAAGTGAATGGCGTTGGATCATTGTGCCCATTGCTCCATCAAGAAGAAGGATACGGGTTGAAAGAAGAGTTTGGATTGTATGTAAGCTCATTTTTAAAATACTTCTTTATATTTAGTCAAATCTGAAGATACCAAAATTCAACCTCTTAGTAAATTTATTGCCGGTTTTATAAACCGGAACCCTATCCATGGCGGTTAATAAAATCAGAACGGTTCTGCTTAACCAGAAACTCCGGAACTCGTTCTGGAGTGTTTCTGATGCATTTTTGTTCCCAATGCTTATGCTTTTATTTAGTCCCTTTTTTATAAAAAAACTGGGGATTGAAGAATTTGGGATTTGGGCGTTTATAAACTCTCTGATTGCTGGTCTGGGTGTACTGAACTTTGGTCTTTCAGACAGTATTATCCGATATGTTTCCAATTATCGTGGGAATGATGATTCTATAAATAAGGATAGGGTTGCCAATGGCGGTCTTACCTATTCCTTTTATATTTCGTGTCTGGTCGCCGTTGTAATTCTTATCATTTGCACCTTCCTCTTTCTCTTTTTACCTGCATCAACTAAACTTACCCAACTTGTCCCCTATTTACTTTTGTGGGGTGGTTTAACCTTTTCACTCAAACTTTCAGAACAGAGCTTGCTTGCAATTCCAAAAGGACACGAAAATTACCAGTTTTCGTCTACGCTTTCAATGGCATCAAAGTCACTTCTGTTTGGATTAAACTTGCTGGTTATAGGGCAGGGTGGCAGTCTTGTTTTACTCTTTCAGTTTTCCTTTATACTGGTTTTAGTAATCCTTTTTGTTGAATATTTTTTAGTTAGTCGTAGGTTTTCTGTCAAGTTATCTGTAAAAATTCCCGAAAAATCCACTTTTAATGAAATGTTTTCTTATGGCATGTGGTCATGGGGTCAATCGCTGAATGGAATTTTGTCTGGTCAGGCCGATCGGATTCTGGTTGGAATTTTAGGAGGCCCGGCATTATTGGGCTATTACTCAATTGCTTCGATGGTTTCTGGTCAACTCCATACTGTTTTTTCTGCTGCTTCCCAGTGGGTTTTTCCCTCTGTTTCAAAAAAAATGGCTGAAGGTAAAGAAGTCAGAAGTACCTATTACCGGATGCAGTTTTTGATTTCAGGCTCGGGTTTCCTTGCCATTTTTATTCTGATGCTGATTCTTGATCCATTAATGCAGGGCTGGTTGGGGGCTGAGGTTTATAGTAATAGCAGTGATTTTATCAAATTGTTTCTGGTTTACAATGCATTTAGCCTGACTTCAATAATTCCTTACTTTTTTATGAATGGCTCAGGTTTTGTCAAGATGAACACCATTATCGGGTTTTCAAGCAGTATCCTGAATCTGATAGGAATGATAATCGGTTATTTTTGGTTAGGTCCGGTCGGATTTGTAGCCGGGCGTTTTCTAACTCCAATTACCGTTTCCCTCGCAGGAAGAATGGTTCTGCACAAGAAGGTCTTGCGTGAGCCTACGGGGTTGTGGGGCTTATTGTTGTTATTTCCATCCTTTCTCTTTTTTAATTTCCTGTGGTTGTCATCACCCTTCTGGCTTCTTCTCAACGGTCTTTTGGTTTTTGTGGTCTTTGGTTTGTATTTTTACAGGTTGAAAAATTCTACTCATAACAGGTTTTGATGAAGAAAAAGATTACGTTTATTACAACGGTAAGCCATAATGTTGGTGATGATTTTGTTCGGGAAGGCTTAAAATTCCTTTTAAAGAAGCATTTTTCGAATGATCAAATTCAATTTACAAGTATCCACAAACATTCACCTATAACCAGTTCCTATGGGTTTGAGTGGTTGCGATCTCATCGTTATGGCCGACGAATTGACCCGTTTCTCCCAAAATCACTGGTACCAGACAGAATAACTGAAGCCGATCTGGTTATTCAATCAGGAGCCCCGGTTTATTGGTGCCATCCTACAGATAATTCATACTGTTCAAATAACGAATGGTATACGCCTCTGATCCGTGAAAGACTTAAAAAATTTGGTAAAGCAAAGTTACTTAACATTGCAGCAGGAACCTGTCAACCCTATTTTTCTGATGGTAGCGAATTCCTTTCAAACCCCGATGTTGTTGCTTACATTAAAGAATTTTATCAGGATTCAGTGTTATCGACGGTCAGAGATCGCCTTGCTCTAAATCTGGTTCAGAATCTTGGACTTTACGATGTTCCCCTGCTACCATGTACCTCTATTTTTGCAGCAGAAGAACATGGCGTTTTACCCGGACCTGATGAGTATGTACTCCTTAATTATATGAAAGGTGGTGCACACTACACATTAGGGCAAGATATTCACGTTGAAGAATGGGAAAAAACATTCGGGAAATTTTACTCTTTCCTGAAGGAGCGTGAAAAGGTAGCTCTGGTCTGCCACAATGAAGCTGAACTTGAGGCTGCTAAGAAATTTGATCCGGCCGGTACATTTTTCTACTCAGCATCTTATGTTGATTATATGAAATTTTATTCCCGTGCAAAATTTAGTTTTTTGAATCGTGTTCATGGTGGATTTATGCAGGGAAGTCTTGGGAAACCCTCACTGATCATTGGGAATGATACCCGTGCCAAAATGTCTGCTGAAGTTGGGCTTGAAAGTGTATTTGTAAATGATGCGTCTTTTGATTTTCTGGTTTCAAAATATGAAGAACTCAGTTCTCATCACACTGAGTACCGTAGTGTTATTAAGGACATCAGAGAAAAAGCGATGAATGCCTATCTAAACCTATTTCAGGACCGAATTCCTTCACTATGAAAAAACTTCTTCCTTCCAGACTGCACATTACCTTGGTGCTCCTTTTTTGGGGGACAGGAATACTGGTATCTTGTTCAGGAACTGATCCAGTTGGAAGTTTTGACAGTAATAAAAATGGTGAACCGGTTCAGTTAAATTTCGAACAAACCATTTATCTGGAAACCATTTTACCCCAGGGATTTAAAACTGATGGTCAGGTTTCCTACATAAAGGAAATCGAAAAAGCCATAGAATTAGCTTCTTCAAATGCTCAAACCCTTGTTTTCCCTCCGTCAGTATTTTTGATTGATAAACCTGAGGGAATCAGGTTGCAGTCAAATATCCGGCTTGATCTTTCGTCTGTTAAATTTATCGTGGATCCCCAAATTGATCAGGATGGCCAGATTTTTTATGGTGAAAATCTCAGAAACGTTGAAATCATTAATGGGGAATTTGACGGTAATCGGGATCAGCTTCCCGTTTCAGTAAATATTGCAGGAATACATATTACCGGGTTGTCGAAAAATATCAAAATTGAAGGATCCTATTTCCATCATTTGAGCAGTAACGGTATTCGTATCTACGGAATTGATACTCAGGCCATGTCTGAAGATATTCTGATCAATAATGTCAGAATAAACGAAAGTTGTAACGAGTATATTGACTATCTGCTGCCAAACAAGGGTCCCGCACCCGGAACAAGTATGAAAGATCAGGGAAATATTGCCCTGTACTTTGTTCGTAACTTTCATATTTTAAATTCTGTACTCGAAAATTCACATTCAGACGGCACTCATTTTTTTTATTGTTCAAATGGTCAGATTTCAAATAACCAAATCCTGAATAATAAAATGGGGGGTTATTTTATTGAAACCTGCTCAGATATTAATGGGTTGAATAATAAAATTATAGGAAACGGTTCGCGGGGAGTCACCATTGAGCGGAGTTCAGTGAGGTGTAATATGAAGGGCAATACAATTACAACCTCTGGTCGTGAAGGTTTGTGGTTGGATGACTCTGAACAATTGGTCATTTCAAATAATTACATTGCCAATAATGGAAAGAAAAATGACTTTTGGTATGACAGTAACATCAAGATTACAGATACTTCCTGGCCTGATAATAAAAATGAGAGTAAGTCGAAATATATTTACATTGTTAATAATACATTTGTAACAGGGGTTACCAATGAACACGCTGTTTGGGTAAATTCCTGCGCAACCAATATTTCTATAACCGGAAACGTTATGCTTGGGGCAAAAAAAAGAATCAAAGCTGATTCATGGACAAGCGGTTCAGGCAGTTGTGTTGAATTTGATAATGAAAATTGGTTTACCAGTCGTTCTGGTGTTCAACAGGTAACTTTAATTAATCAGGAATTTGGTTTTGATATTAAACACAATCTGGATATTTATGATTGGGATGTTACCGATTTTGTGTTTTTCAGGTTTACAAAAATTAACACAAAAATTTTGATTAGTGATAGTGAACTTGAAAAAAATATGTTGGTTTCTGTGAATCGCAATCGGATCAGGGTTCACTTGCTTAAAATTCCGCAGTCAAAAGTTGGGAAAAAGATAACGGTTGAATGGTGGGCAGAAAATAAATATGATAATTGAGTCATAGCCCTTTTTTTTTTCAAACAAATGCCGTTCCTGACGGATCAGAATTCGCTCTGACCTTTGTTTTCCCGCAC
>JAFLBE010000080.1 GCA_017303995.1 Bacteroidota bacterium
ATTCTGGGTTACCCAGGCCGTACAACCCGTTACCGCACGTCAATCGAAACTGCTTTTGCACTCGATTATTCCTATCCACAAAGTATTGCGGCACTTGATGCCGGAATTAAGGGTATGGAAGAAGCTTATAAAAATGACAAAGGCCTTGAAATTGAATATGCATCCATCGTAAAAAGTTACATGAATACAATAAAGAATTTTCAGGGAAATGTTGCCGGAATGAGTAAGAACGGACTCATTGAAGAAAAGAAAGCAGACGAAAAAGCTTTTATGGATTGGGTGAACAAAGACCCGAAACGGAAAGCAAAATATGGCAATTTACTTTCTGATTTTGAAACCTGGTATAAAAAACTGGAAGGCCGGAACCAGAAAAATACCGTTCTACAGTGGATGGCCCGTGCCAGATGGTACAATCTTGCAAACGGATTAAATAAAACAATTGTAAAACAGGCCGGTCAGCCCATGACCGAAGAGGCTAAAAAAGCGTTTATTGAATCTAATCTGGCAACCTTTGGTGATTTGAATGTAAAAATTGAAAAATTTGTGTTCAGAAATAATGCCACCATTGCTTTCACACTTCCTGAAAGCCAAAGTTTATCTGCCTTTTCAAAAGGAGCGTTGTCGGCTGATGAAGCTGCTTCAAAGTTGGCAGAATCCATCGTAACCAGTCTGAAAATTGGGGATACTGAAGGTTTTACAGCTTTGCTGAATGACATTGCTGCCGGGAAATCCCCTGAAAATGAAGCAATTAAACTGGCAGATTTTCTTGGAAAAGAACTGGCAGTTTTGACGGCTTTTACCACTGAATTTAACCGGAATTTGACAGAACTTCGCCGGCTTTTAATCGAAGGAATGATGGCTTTCAAAGGAAAAGATTTTTATCCGGATGCCAACTCAACAATCCGGTTTTCTTACGGAACGGTAAAGGCTTACAATCCCCGAGATGCAGTTTCCTACGATTACATTACCAGGTTTAAAGGCG
This sequence comes from Bacteroidota bacterium, assembly GCA_017303995.1. Classification (GTDB taxonomy): domain Bacteria; phylum Bacteroidota; class JABWAT01; order JABWAT01; family JABWAT01; genus JAFLBE01. The sequence goes on from JAFLBE010000080.1 coordinate 983, forward strand.
TAATTGAAAAGGAATCAGGCGAAGAACCGTTCAACAATCCAAAAAAATTGCTTGAGCTTTATAAAACCAAAGATTATGGTTCCTATCTTGATAAGAAACTTGGAGACGTTCCGGTTGCCTTCCTGACGACCAATGATATTACCGGTGGAAACTCGGGCAGCCCGGTTCTGAATGGAAACGGCGAACTTATCGGCTGTGCTTTTGATGGCGTTTGGGAAGCCTTGACCGGTGACTGGAAATTTGAAGATTCCAATAACCGCACAATTGCAGTCGACTCCAGATATGTTCTTTTTATTCTGGATAAATTTTCATGTGCTAAAAATATTCTCGATGAACTGACAATTGTGAAGTAAAACTGTTCTTTAGAAGGGCACATAATTTTGTGCCCTGAAACTATCCATACCAAAACGGCATTTCTCCCGCTGATCACACGGATTTTCACGGAAGGGAGAAATACCTTTTATTTTGGGATATTCAGGATGAAGACAATCATCGGTCATTGACTGTTTTATGTTAATTGGGTGACTTATTTAACCCGTAAAATTGAACTTAAAACTTTCCTTTTCCCTCCTTCGAATCTTTCCGCGTCAATCCGTGTGATCTGCGGGAGAATTTCCACTACCAAGGAAAACACTTTTCTCCAATACTAAAATCACTCCCTAATTCCCCCCATTCTCTCTCCTGATTTGAATTCCCCTTAAATTATCTGTAAATTAAAGTCTTATCTATACTTACAGAAAAGGCTTATGACCCATTCCGAACTGCAAACCATTTCCCGTCAATTGAAACGGGATGTGATAAAAATGATCACCCATGCCGAATCGGGTCACCCCGGCGGATCACTGGGAATGGCAGATATTTTTACTGCTCTTTATTTCAGTGAAATGAAGCATGATCCCGCCAAATGGCCTTCAGTTGAAGGACAGGACTTGTTTTTTCTTTCCAACGGACACATTGCGCCCATCTGGTACGCCACTTTGGCCCGGACTGGCTATTTTCCTTTGGCTGAACTTTCCACTCTACGCAAAATCCACAGCCGCCTGCAAGGCCATCCGGCAACCAAAGAAGGACTTCCCGGCATTCGGGTTGCTTCCGGTTCTCTGGGACAGGGACTTTCAGTAGCTATTGGCGCTGCCATGGCTTACAAACTGGATAACCGCCCGGAATGGATTTATGTGGCGATGGGGGATGGCGAATTAAACGAAGGACAAATCTGGGAAGCAGCCATGAACGGTCCGCACCAGAAAGTTGATAATTTGATTGCCTTCGTTGACCGAAACCGCCTTCAAATTGACGGCAGTACAGAAGTGGTGAAAAAACTTGATCCACTTCCTGATAAATGGAAAGCATTTGGCTGGAATGTTCTTGAGATAAACGGACATGATTTCGCTGAAATCCTCGCTGCCATTGCCAAAGCAAAAACAAATTTGGGAACCGGAATTCCAACCGTCATTATTGCCAATACTGTCATGAGTAAAGGCGTTTCCTTTATGGAAAATATTGCAAAATGGCACGGAACTCCACCCACAAAAGAAATGGAAGCCAAAGCCCTGATTGAACTGGCACCAACTGAATGGAAAGATTATGATGATCCGGCTGCCCGGGTTTATAAGGGGAGAAACTGATGCCGATTTATCCTGTAAAAGACAACAAACCCACCCGGAACGCTTTCGGGGAAGCAATGGCGGAACTCGGACAATCCAACCCCGATGTCGTCGTTTTGTGTGCCGACTTAAAAGGTTCACTAAAACTGGAAAAATTTTCTGAAAACCATCCCGACCGTTATTTCTCGATCGGGATTGCAGAAGCTGACATGATCGGAACAGCTGCAGGACTTGCAATTGGCGGAAAAATTCCTTTCACAGCTACTTTCGCTGAATTTTCTACCGGCCGGGTTTATGATCAGATCCGTCAATCGGTTGCCTATTCGAACACCAACGTGAAAATCTGTGCTTCCCATGCCGGACTTACTTTGGGTGAAGATGGTGCAACCCATCAGGCGCTTGAAGATATTGGTCTCATGCGTGCACTTCCCGGAATGACCGTGATTGTTCCCTGTGATGCCAACGAAACATATTCGGCTACCATGGCTATTGCAAAATTCAAAGGTCCGGTTTATCTCAGGTTCGGTCGTCCCAATCAACCGAACTTCACCGAAATCAATCCGGATTTTCAAATTGGAAAAGCCAATGTGCTCAACCCTGGCAAAGATGTTACTATCATTGCAACCGGAATTTTAGTTTGGAAAGCACTTGAAGCAGCAGAAATTCTGCAGGCTGAAGGATTAACCGTTCGGGTAATCAACATCCATACCATCAAACCACTGGATGTTGAAGCCATTGTAACCGCCGCAAAAGAAACCGGTGCAATTGTTACCGCAGAAGAGCATCAGAAAAATACCGGGCTTGGCGATGCCGTTGCTCACGTGATTTCCACACAATTTCCTGTACCGTTAGAAATTGTTGCGGTGAATGACACTTTCGGTGAATCAGGTTTGCCGGATGAACTGCTAACCCAATACGGACTTTCGACCCAGGATCTGGTTAAGGCTGCAAAAAAAGCCATCAGCAGAAAAAAATAAATAAAATCATAAAGGACTGACCATCCATGTTAAAGAAAACGCCTTTTAATGATATCCATGTCGCAGCCGGAGCCAGAATGGTTGAATTCGGCGGTTGGGATATGCCCGTTCAATATAAAAACGGAATTGTTTATGAACACCACATCGTTAGAAATAAAGTTGGTGTTTTCGATGTTTCGCACATGGGTGAAGTTGAAGTAAAAGGTGCCGGTGCCGAAGCATTTCTGAATCTGATTTCAACCAATGATGTTAGTAAACTAACTGTTGGAAAAGCTCAGTATACAGCCATGTGCTATGAAAATGGCGGAATTGTGGATGATATGATTATCTACAAGCTGCCGAAATATTTCATGGTTGTGGTGAATGCATCCAACAAAGACAAAGATTTTGAGTGGATGAAAAAGCACGTTTCAGGCGATGTTCAGCTCCGTGATGAATCAGATGAAACAGCTCTTCTTGCCGTTCAGGGTCCTGATGCAGAAAAAACCTTGCAAAAACTTACTGATACCGATCTGTCAAAAATCCCCTATTACGGATTCGAAATTGGTAAACTTGCTGGCGTTGATATGTACCTTTCCCGCACAGGTTATACCGGTGAACCAGGTTTTGAACTCTATTTCCATACGCCGCATGCAGCTTCTGTTTGGAAAGCAATTTTTGAAGCCGGTGCTGAGTTTGGAATTGAACCTGTCGGACTTGGCTGCCGTGATACTTTGCGTACTGAAATGGGTTATGCCCTTTACGGAAATGATATCAGTCAGGATCGCAATCCGCTTGAAGCAGGACTGGGCTGGATCACAAAGCTCGACAAGGTCAATTTTATCGGTCGTGATGCCCTGTTGAAAATCAAAGCAGATGGATTAAAAAAACGTCTGACCGGAATTGTGCTTGATGAAAAGGCAATTCCAAGAAGCCATTATGAAGTTGTAAACGAAATCGGTGAACTCATCGGTGAAGTGACTTCAGGCACCTTTTCACCTTCAATGGAAAAGGGAATTGCCATGGCTTATCTGCAAACTGAATTCGCAAAAGAAGGCACCCGGGTTGGAATTAAAATCCGGAATGGCGTTCAGTGGGGTTCAGTTGTTAAATTTCCATTTTTAAAAAAGTAACCGAAAGTTTTCGTCCCCATGAAAATACAAGTTTACTTTCAGCCCGGTCAGTCTGATGAAGGACTGTTTAAGGGCAAGACCGTTATTGTGATTGATGTGCTCAGGGCTTCCACCACCCTGTGTGCTGCTATTCACTCAGGTGCAAAGGAAATTATTCCTGTTGCCACAGTTGATAATGCAATGAAAATTGCAACCAATCTTTTTTCCGGCCAGTATTTACTTGGCGGGGAAAGATCGGGCAAAATGATTGATGGGTTTGATCTGGGAAATTCACCCAGTGAATATTCCGTTGAAAAAGTCGGGAAGAAGTCAATCGTATTTGCAACGACAAACGGTACAGTTGCCATTCACCGCACCCGGTATTCAGACAAAACCCTTATTGCAGGTTTCGTCAATCTGTCTGCCATTCTTGAACATTTTGCAAAAAATCCGGTTTCAGAATTATTTATTCTCTGTGCCGGAAAAGAAAATGAATTTTGCATTGAAGATTCCCTGTGTGCCGGTGCGTTGATTTCTGGATTGAACCATCAAAATCCGGATGGCGAATTTATTCTTTCTGATGCCGCAAGAGCGTCACAAATGATCTGGGAAAGCAAAAAGTTCAACCTTGCGGAAGAACTCAGAAGCTCAGATCATGGCAAAGTTCTGATTGAATTGGGTCTCGATGCAGATATTGTTGACTGTGCCACAATGGATAAATACCCGGTTGTTCCAGTTCTTAAGGATTCAAGTACACTGAAAGCCTGGTCAGAAACCACAACGGTTTTTAAAAAAGTTGATCTTTAATGGCAAAAAAAAACCAGCTTGGAACCCCTGCGGCTGAACCTCCAGCTTCAAAGGGAATCAGTCCTGAACGTAAAATTGAAATCCTTGGGGTTTTTCTGCTCCTTTTGGGATTGCTTAGCGTTCTTGCTGTTCTGTCCAACCAGGAAACTGATTACCAAATTGTAACTCAACTTAGTTTTTTTGACCTGTTCAAATCTGAACAAACGGCTCAGATCCATAATTGGCTTGGTATTTTTGGTGCTGTGCTTTCACATCACCTGATTTATAATTATCTCGGCTATCCGGTTTTGATTCAATCAATGATGCTGTTTGTCTGGGGATGGGTTATGCTCCGTCATCACGGACTCTCAAAACCGACTTATTTTACGGTCTATGCCCTCGTTTTCAATCTGCTTTTATCTTCTCTTTTTGGTTTTGTTGCTATTCTTTCTGACTCATCCTTAACTGATAATGCCTGGTCAGGAATCATCGGCATTTTTCTTGCCTCGATGACCTATGCAATTCTCGGCGGAATTGGCGGTATGATTGTACTGCTGACTGCCATTTTTGTGACTTTGGTTTTATTCATTGATCTTGATCTGAAAGCAACTGCACAGCGAATTCAAACTTTTGCTGAAGGTTTTGGTGAAAAGGCCGCCGACAAATGGAAAAACCGTGGCGTTAAATCTGCAGAATCTGAACCTGAAGAAGAAGACGATTTAATCGAAATTGACAATCCACAAACTATTGTGCAGCCCCAAATACCTGAACCAGTTGTTCCTGAACCTATTCAGGAACCCATTCGTGTATCGGCACAGCCAATAATTCCGGCAACACAGTCCTATCCGCCAGAAAAAACTCACGAACCTGAAACACAGACAGTAAAAAATCCGGCAAGGTCAATCGGGATTCCGATCAACGAAATTATTACGCGGGAAGAACGTGACGAAAGACGGGCTGCCTCTCAGCCGCCGCCTGTTCCGCTAAAACCAAAAGAAGTGGTAGTTGATCTGTCTGAGTTTAAAGGCACAGAAGAAGATTTCGTACCTGTTTCTCCACAGCCATTCAAACCAGAGCTTCCGAAAAGTGATAATTCTGTAAATGTGCTGCCAGATAAGGATATAAAACCTGATTTTGCACATGAAATTATAGAACAGCCTAAAACAACCCCAAATCGTATTGAAGTTATTGAGACGGTTTCTGCTAAAAAACCAGAAAACCAACCTGAAAGTCAGACACAAAAACCCTCATTTTTTGGTGAACTGCTTAAAAAAATAGAAGAAACCAAACCTTCCGGTTCGATACAAGAAAATGAGTTTCCTCAAAATAGTACGTTTCAGGATGATTCAAATGAGATGGAAATTCCTGACCTTCTCGAGATTCCTGAAGAGGACTTTGCACCGGCCAGAAGTGAATCTGCTTCACCTGTTGTTCCTGTTGAACTCAAACCGCAATATTCCGAACCAAAACCTGCAATTCAGCAAATTGAACCAAACAGAGTTCAGCCGGTTGTCGTTCAAAAAACTGAGCCGCCAGTAAATCCACAACCTGTCATTCATCATGAACCAGAATTTCCGGGTGTGACGATTGGCAATGAATTTCCTGAACCGCATGAACCCGTTATTGAACTGAAAATCAACCCGATTGTTGAAGAGAAAAAGGCAAATCTTCCCAAAGATCCGATTTTTAGATTTGGTTACCGTAAACCGTCACTTGAACTGCTTCAGCAAAATCATCAGACCGTTGCAGATATTATTGATCCGGTTGAACTCGAACAAAACGCAGCCAAACTGGTTCACAAACTTGGAACCTACGGAATTCAAGTCGATGGAAAACCTGAAGTTACAGTTGGACCCAGAGTCACCCTTTTTGAGATTAAACCAGCTGAGGGAATTAAAGTCAGCCGGATTACTTCACTTGCTGATGATATTGCACTGGCCATGGCAGCCCGTGGCATCCGGATCATGGCTCCGGTTCCTGGGAAGTCAGTTGTGGGAGTTGAAATCCCCAATAAAAAATCGGTCAATGTGCTGCTTCGTGAAATTCTGGAATCAGATAAATTCCAAAAAGCAGCAGAAAATGGATACATGCTTCCCGTTGCTTTTGGCAGAACAATCAATAACGGAATTTATATTGAAGATTTGGCCAAACTTCCGCACTTGTTGATTGCCGGTACAACCGGTTCGGGAAAATCGGTCGGAATTAATACCATTATTTGTTCGCTGATCTATCATTCCCATCCATCCAATCTGAAGTTTGTGATGATTGATCCGAAGAAAATTGAATTGTCGATTTATAAACGGCTTGAAAAGCATTTTCTTGCTGTTTTGCCTGAGTTGGATGAGCCGATTTTGACCGATACTTCAAAAGCAGTAACTCTTTTGCGTGCCGTTGAACGTGAAATGGATGAACGGTACAGTTTGCTTGCCCGAGTTGGTGTTAGACATCTGAAAGATTTTAATCGCAAAGTTGAGGCCGGTGAGTTACTTGGGCCAGATGATGATCCGTACGTAAAACTGCCGTATATCGTTGTTATTATTGATGAACTTGCAGATTTGATGATGACTTCTGGGAAAGAAGTTGAAGAACCAATTGCCCGGATTGCCCAATTAGCCCGTGCAGTTGGAATTCATCTCGTGGTTGCAACCCAACGTCCATCAGTAGATGTGATTACAGGTATTATTAAGGCGAACTTCCCGGCAAGAATTGCCTATATGGTGACAAGTAAAATTGATTCAAGAACGATTCTGGATATGAATGGGGCTGATCAGCTTCTGGGTAACGGCGATATGCTGTATCTCCCAAGCGGTTCACCCAAACCGGAACGGATTCAGAATGCTTTCGTCTCGACTGAAGAGTGCGAAGCGATTATTTCACATGTTGCCAAGCAGCCTGGATTTATTTCAGCTTACCGTTTGCCATATCCGCCAGATAAAACTGCCGCTGGAAAAACCAAAAAAGCAATTGGAAATACAGATGCTGGCGGAATGGAAGATTGGGACAATATGCTGGCAGAAGCCGGTCAGATTGTTATTCTTGCCCAGCAGGGAAGTACGTCACTCTTACAGCGAAAACTCAAGGTTGGCTATTCCAGAGCCGCAAGAATGATTGATCAGCTTGAAATTTTGGGTGTGGTGGGACCGCCGGATG
>JAFLBE010000081.1 GCA_017303995.1 Bacteroidota bacterium
TGGATTTCAGTTTGCTTACTGATGTAATCAGTTCCTCTGAAACCACCATCTTCAGCATTTCGGTGTGCAGATTGGTCTGCAATTTCTTCGTATGCCTTTCCAATATTGTAAGTTGCTTCAATCGCACGATAAAAACTACCACCCGATTCCAAACCCAGGTTTCTGAGTTCGATCTGATTGTCCCGATAAGTTTTAAATGCTGTTTCTTTTCTTGGGAGTTCAGTTTCGCCATTATTGAAATTGATGGTAATGCCTTCAAAGGCATTAAATAACTCATTTCCAATTTTAAACAGTGATTCACCTGCGTAAAATGGGCTTGATGCCTTTCCATTTTTCTTCAGTGATCGGTTTCTGTCAACTGCTGCCTGATACTCGACGAGTGCCCCTGAAGGATTGTTTTGTTTATCGAGGTATAGAGCCCGACGATAATACGCCTCAACGGTTCTGAAATCATCAGGGAACTGACTGGCAAATTTTCCGTACGCGTCAAAAACCCCTTTTTCATCCTTCAGCTCAGTTTGAAGCCCGATTGTTCCAAACAATACTTCTGATGCAAATGGAGAACCGGGAAACTTTTCAACATATAATTCAGACAAACGGAAAGCTTCTTTCAGGTCTTTAGCCTTACGAACATCTTCAAAGGCTTTGTAGAGATAATACTCTGAAAGCTCAGCGTTATTATTCTTGGCGAAATAATAATAGTTCCGTTCAGCCTGTTTACTTGAAAGAGAAAAGGCTTTCATTTCAATAAAGTTTGAATAAATATTCCGGTGTGCATTCTCAACTAGTTTAGTGGAATTTGGGAAACGTTCAATCAACTGATTATAAAGTTCATTTGAACGGTTAAATTCCTTTTCTTTATCATAGTTTTCTGCAGCGAAATAAATAGCCTGGTCAACATCTTTATACCCTGGAGTTTCCAGATAAATTCGGTACCATTGTTCTGCAGCAGCACTGAAATTTTTTCTTCCCTCTTCAATCTGAGCAATCAAACCAATACTTGTTGACCAGATAAGTGTTGCATATTCCTTTTGTTTGACAGATGCATCCTTCATATTAATAATTGCCTTTGCAAGCAATTCTGCATTCGGATAATCTTTTACACGAAAATATCCCTGCATGAGGTCAGTTACATAACCTGAATTAATTTTCTTGTCTGGATAATATTTCTGAAGAATGACCTGCCAGTCTGCAACCTGATCAAGTTGATTTTTATTAAAATAGATCAGAGATATATTTTCAAGATACTCGGGTGTTTTGCCCACATGCGGGAATAATCTTGAAAAGTTATCATAAGCTTCAATAAGCCGTTTTTCAGATACAGTTAATGCAAGGGTATCAACGTAGGCCAGAAACTTCAAATCTTTCAGTAGGGAATCTGAAACCAGCGCTCTTGCTCTTGGCAGGGAATTAAGTCCAACCTTGGGTGTGGTTTTCTCAGAAGTTTTAAGATCATCAACTGCAATGGAAATGGCACTCAATGACGTTTCAAACCGGTGGCTTTCAGAAAATGGGTTTCTTGAAACCTCTAGGTAGTAAGGATAGGCTTCGAGAGAACGGTTTACTTTCTGATCAAGAACCAAGGCCAGATAATATCCATTTTCATAGGCAACCGAATCATACCGCGAATAAAAATCAAAGTATGTTTTTACATCAAAAATATACCGGTCGTAAAAAACCGGGGCTTTTACCGGGTCAGCACGTAACCCTTCACGTTGTTCATCACCAGCGAAAACCAGAGCATAGAAAAGATCCATGTTCATGTTATCAATAAAATATTTCTGAGTAGTTGAATCAATCTCAGTAAACATTCCAGGTTCCAGATACCGTTGAACTAATCCTTTTGAGGTGATATCGGCATTGGGTGCATTTTGGGCGTTGAATTTTGATAGTTGGGAAGAATACCAGGGTGACCGGTAATTATAAGTTTCAAAATAGATCTTTTTAAGTTTGTAAACGTCTTCTCTTAAGGCAAGCTCCTCCAACCCGGTTGACCCACCAACTTCACGTTCTTTAATTTCTACAATTTCTCTGGCAAGCAACCCAGAACGTTCAGAATTGGGATAACGGTTGATCAGATAAGAGTAGATGTGAACAACCTCTTTAATTTCATCTACTTCTGAATAGGATTGTCCAAGACGTTCATAAATATAAGGTTCATAATTTTTCGGTGGATTGAAATTTGCAAAATAGGACACCATTTTTTCAAGAACAGACCCAGTTGGAGGACTATCTGTCCGTTTTGAAAAGTCACGTTTTACAATATCCATGAAGCAAATCCCAATATATTGGGCGGCTTCATCAAACATTTCTGGTCTTACAAATGAAGGTATTTGTTTGCCATCATACATTTCCTTGTTGGACTGGATGTCATCCATAAGGAAGGTGAAATATGCAATTGCATCAGAAAACTCACGGAGTTTATAGCTGATCCAGGCCAAACGATAAAGAGATTCACCGAACCTCCGGGTAGGATAATCAGCCTGAGCACTTAATTCAAGCACTTTCTGATAGTGGCTTCTAGCACGACGTAATCTGGCATCGTCAGGACTTGTAAAAAGAAATTCCCCAATCAGCCAGTTTGATTCAAGAACATATCTGGAATTAGGGTATTTTCTGGTAAGGATTTCAAGCGTTTTAACACCTAATTCATTGTTTTGCTCTTCCCAACCAAAAATGTAAGCTTTTGAGTATAACGCATCGGGAACGTACTTACTATCAGGCATTTCATTTATAATGTAATCGTATAAGCCAATTACTTTACTGAAATCCTTAATCGCCGGTTTGGGTTCATCAGGTCTTTCTGAAATTTCCTTTTTTTCATATTGATCTAATTTCTTAACATAAGCGTCAAGTTTGATGTTATAGATAGACTGATCTTCAAAATACTTTTTCAATACACGCTGATACTGGATCTCAGCCTGGCGCATTATAATCTCATCAAGTACAGCAGACCGTTTGAAAATGGTTATAAACCGCTCGTTATTCTCATCAAGCAGTTCGGCAAGCCGTTGTTCTTCATCCTGACTTAACTTGATTTTTTCCTGCGTTTTTTTCAATATAAGTTCAACCTGGGAAATGGAAAACTTATCAAAAATCCGGTCTGTTGACGGATCATTGGTTTTGGTTTTCAGAATGTCCTCGTTTATTGGCTTTATCACAATGTGACGGCCTTTAACAATGGAAGTATCTTGTCCAAATCCGACGATCTGACAAATGATCAGAAAGAATACAGAAAACGAATACTTTAGCATGTGGGTCATAGTATTTAACCGCAATTAATTTCTGGAGTTTCTACTTACCCTTTTTCCCTGTGGACTTGGGTTTACTTTTTCCCTGATCCTTCCCTGTTTTGGGAGCGGAAGCAGGTGGGGTTTCAGTTTTGGGTGCAGCCTGAACAGTTTCAGTTGGTTTCTGGTTCAACTTTTCAAGCTGGTCTTTTGGGATTGGCTTAATTGTTATCGGATCAAAGTAAACACTTCTGTAATCAGTTAATTTTACTCTGAAATCCTGATTAACCGAATCGATACGGGAAACAAATGCCTTTTGGGCTTCAATTTTCCCAAGGTCTCCCATATATTTCTCAAACTGCTCTTTTTTCTCTGATATTGCATTTTTAAGAGCTGATCTGATTTTGAGGTTGTCCTGATTTTCATTAAGTCTGCGTTCGTACTCCTGAAAAAGAAGTGAACTGATACCAAATGCAGAAGCATCGCCCCATCTTTCAATTTCAGTCTGTTGTTTATAATAATCACGCTCATACAAACTGATTTCAATAGAATTGTATCTGACTCTAATATCATCAACAACATCCAGAAGGTAATTCATTACATCTTTTTTGGAAGGATCAGCATTTGAGGTGATTGCTGAATTTAGTTGGGTGTGTAAGGCGGAAGCCCTGCTGTATTCTTTTCCGGCAACTTCCCGGAAGGCCTGATAAGAATTGGAAAGTCCTTTTTCAGCAGCTCTGATTAATAAGGGGGAATGCTGAGCAAATAAAATGATATCTCTTCCAAGTGGGTCTGCTGATACTTTATCTGTAATTCCCTTGAGTGCGAAATAGGCACTATCGCCAAAAATCACTAGTTCCCTGAGACCCTTCTGGCGTACAGCAGTTTTCTTTTTTTCCAAAACAGAAAGATCTGCCCTTAAATCTTCAATAATTGCATCATCAAATAATTGATTATCTTTTCTGAATTGGATTTTGGAACCAATTCCTAACTTTCCGGAAACATCTCTTATGGTTTCAACCATACTTTGAGCCACAGTTAATGATCCTGCCGGTATATTTTTAGATTCAATATAGTCTTCAGCAGCCATTAATTGACGGGAAATCAAGTTTCTGTTATCAAAAAAATCGGTAAGAAACTGATTGGCTACCATGCCGTTGATTACATAATTATAATCAGTTTCAGATTGTTTGATTGTGCCCGGATTTTTTTTCTGCCGGATATATCCTTCAAGAAAAACTGCCTGATAAATCAATTCCTGATTGGTCACTGTACTGATATAATTCTGAACTTTAATCAAAGCAGTGTTATAGTCTGAATTCTGAAGATCAATCCAGGTTTCAGCCAAAACTGCACTTGAATATTCAGGGTGATTACGCTGAACCCTGCTAAAGTAATCCTTACCCATTGCGAAGTAGGATTTTGGTGTGATGTAAATCTTCTTTTCACCAGCAGTTCCAGCTACCTCTTCATCAGGAAGTCCCTCCCTGATCATTTTAACACCCTTCAGGTAGTGGAGGTATCCAAGCTGGAGAAGTGCAGAAGTTTTAATTTTTTTCAGGGCATCAGAATGCCAAGGCCAAAGTGTAATATTTTCAAGTCTTTTGTAAGATCTGATACCACCTTCAATGTCATCGAGGTTAACATAACTATTTCCAATGATATAATTCGCGAGCATATATCCGGAATATGAAGATGGGATAGACTCAAGTAAACTAATTGCCTTCCGATAATCTTCACGCTGATGCTGAACTACTGCGAGAAGCATCTGAATATTATAATAAACACCATCTTGATTGTTTACATAGTTTTTAAGCTTTTCCCATTCAAGCAACAAATTCTCAGGATTTCCATAGACATAATTGATAAACAAAATTCTATAGATTGACTGATTCGTGTAAGCTGATGCTCCGCTATATTTCTGAATGACTACACGGTAATCTTCTAAGGCCTTTGAGTAGGCTTTCTGTGCAAATAGTGCCTCAGCACGTGAAAAATAGACATCATCCAGTTGTGTATAGACAGTTTTATATTCTTCAATAATGTCATCAAGCATCATGTTCGCAATTCGAAATTCACCTTTATTATAGTATTCCAGGGCAACCATTAGACGGTTTTGAAATAAACTGCTGGCACGATCCTTAGAGGCACCGTTAAGTAAGATTTCTTTGAATTTATTCAGTTCTCTCAGCTGGTTTTCTGTTTCAGAAAAGTCTTTGAACTGATCATAAGCATCCTGGGAATCGAAAGTAAACAACCGACCCTTACCAGCACCCTTAACACCATAATCATCCATTTCTATTTTTTCATAATTTACCTGTTGGTAAGCCTGACGGTTAAAATTAGGGTCTTCACTAATCCGGCTACGGAGTTCACCATAGATTACTTTTGAATAATCAGCAATATAAGTTTGTCGGGCAAGTATGTAATTAAAATGGTAAATTGGCGGGTTTTTTAAATTACCATTCAACACTTCCTGAACTGATTGGGCATCAACAGTTAAGAAAGTAAAGAAAACCGAGGTAATAAGTAGTATTTTTTTCATTTAATTCCCAGAAAAACATCGGTTAAGAACGGGTTTTTCACTTCTAAAGCGTAAAGATAATAAAATGCCGTTTTAAAACAATCCAAGTTTTAATTTTAATCTAATGAATGCAAGCAAATACGTGATATTTTTCACAAGAAAGGTAAAAATTGGCCGGAAAATACAGGATATGAAAAGTTGGCTGATCTTAAAGACCAGCCAACTTGAAAATCAAGGGGTCAGAGAAACTTCAGCATTACTTTTTTCGTGTTCCAGAAATTTATAGGCTTCAAGTGCTGCCATACAACCTGATCCGGCAGCAGTGATTGCCTGCCGGTAAATTGAATCCTGAACATCACCGGCAGCAAAAACACCGGGAATATTGGTATGTCCGTTCCGGTCAGTCAAAATGTAGTCATGTTCGTCAAGGTCAATACTACCTTTGAACAGACTGGTATTTGGGAGGTGACCAATGAAAACAAAGATGCCATCGACCGGAAGGTCATCAACTTTGCCGGTTTCAACATTCTTTAATCTGGCTGCATAAACACCGGTTTCATTATGAAGGACTTCTTCTACGACCGAGTTCCATACCACTTCAATTTTTTCATTTTTCAAAACACGGTTCTGAAGAATTGGGCTGCCCCGAAATTTATCACGTCTGTGAACGAGTGTCAGTTTTTTTACAAATCGGGTAAGAAACAAACTTTCGTCGAGAGCAGAATCGCCGCCACCAACTACTACCACATGTTTATCACGATAGAAAAAAGCATCGCAAGTCGCACAGGTTGAAACTCCCCTGCCAATACTTTCTGTTTCACCGGGGACGCCAAGCATCCGTGAACTGGAACCTGTGCTGATAATAACCGAATCTGCAAGATATTCTTCACCGCCAGTCGTTTTCAGATAAAATGGACGTTTTGAAAAATCTACCGCATCAATTTTATCATATACCGTAACGGTTCCGAATTTAGTAGCCTGTTTTTCAAAATTTTCTGCAAGCTCAAGTCCGCCAATGCCGTCAGGAAAACCTGGGAAATTTTCAAGGTCATTCGTAAGGGTGATTTGTCCGCCGGGCTGAACACCCAAAAACTGAACTGTACTTAAATTGGCACGTGAGGAATAAATCGCAGCAGTATACCCGGCTGGGCCACCACCAATAATTCCAACATCAATCGTTTTCATAAATTTTCAGCTTAAATGTGGATTTACTTTTTCAGTCAGCATTTTCTTTGGCATTGCACCAACGATCTGATCAACAACAACGCCGTTCTTAAAAACAAGAAGGGTTGGAATGGACCGGATGCCATATTTGGTGGCAATAACCGGGTTTGAATCAACATCAACTTTTGCAATTTTCAATTTTCCTGCATATTCAGCAGACATTTCTTCCAGAATCGGCGCAATCATCTTGCAGGGACCGCACCAGGCAGCCCAAAAGTCAACCAGAACAGGTTCACCAGATTTAATAACTTCCTGTTCAAAAGAAGAATCAGTAACGGTAACGGGTTTCATTTTATTTCCTTTTTTTCAAAGTTGGATTAATTTAAAAATTTCATTGCACCTTCACCCAAAATAGACTGAATACTGTCAGCAAGGGCAGGTGAAATATTTACACTGTAGTTTTTTGCAAGCATTCTGATTGGCCGTTGAAGACCCTGTCCCGATAGTTCAAGATAAACCTGCGCATCGCCATGGTGGGCAACCAGCAGACTCTTGACCTTTTTGATCGATTCTTCATTTACATTTGAAAGATTCAGGTTAATCTGAACTGAGCCGGTTCTTTTTTTCCTGACGTCATCAACAGACTGAATGTTTTCGACAAGAATTTTCCCCATGTCAGCTTCAGCATTTCCATCCAGCTTACCACTAACCAGAACAATTTTGTCTTCGACAATCAGTTCCTTCAATTTCTCAAATGATTTACTGAAGACAATGCATTCAACATTCCCATAAAAATCTTCAACACCAAAAAAGGCCATCATGTTTCCTTTTTTGTCAATTTTTTTTGTAACCGTGGTAATAATCCCCATGATGGTTACTTGCTGACCAAATAATGAGGAGTTTAATCCGGTAATGGACTGTCTGGCAAATGATTCATATTCGGAACGGTAAGCATCCATAACATGACCAGACACATAGAAACCAAGATATTCTTTTTCTTTTGCGAGAATATCTGATTTTTTCCATGGTTCAGCGTCAACCAGTGCTGGTTCTACTACAATTGCTTTTGGATGATTTTCAGATAAAAACGTGTCAAACAAGCTGGATTGCCCGCGGTTTTCTGCTTCAATCAGATTTTGAGCATAGTTAATTGCTCTTTCAATGCTATCAAATTTCTGAGCCCGATGGCCAGATAACGAATCAAAAGCGCCAACCTGGATTAAACTTTCAAGGACTTTTTTATTGACAAGTTTGAGGTCAATCCGGGCAAAAAATCCAAAAAAGGAAGTAAACGGACCTTGTTCCTGACGGGAAGCAATAATCGATTCAACCGCATGAATGCCAACATTTTTAACTGCGGCCATCCCAAACCGGATTTTCCCGTTTACAACACTGAATTCAGTTGCAGATTCGTTAACATCCGGTGGTAAAACGTCGATCCCCATCCGTTTACATTCGTGGATAAAAAAAACGATTTTATCAGTTGAACTTAATTCTGAGTTCAAACATGCGGCCATGAATTCAGCAGGATAGTGGGCCTTGAGAAAGGCCGTCTGATAAGCAACAACAGCATAAGCTGCAGAGTGCGATTTATTGAATCCGTAACCGGCAAAGTGAGCCATCAGGTCAAAAACTTTGGTGGCAAGCGC
>JAFLBE010000082.1 GCA_017303995.1 Bacteroidota bacterium
CATTTTTTTTAAAACGCCGAAGTAGCTCAGCTGGTTAGAGCAATGGAATCATAATCCATGTGTCGGGGGTTCAAGTCCCTCCTTCGGTACAAGCAAGGCTGTCCAAAAGACAGCCTTTTTTTATTTTCCCGATTTTACCCATCCAGAATTTTATAAAAAAACCGTATTTCATCCTGTATATCCTGATCATCCCTGTTAAAAAAGAATTTCCCATTCCGCCCGATATGAAATTTTGTCTTTTAAATGACTGTTGTGGCCGGGCGGTGGTTTTTGTTTGGATTGGTTTTCTACCGAGAGGTCACCCCGCTGGGGTTACAATTAAAGAATTACATTTACCATTAATCATTCACCAACAACCATTAAACATTCTAATTTCATCCTGCACATCCTGAAAATCCCTGTTGAAAAGAATTTCCCATTCCGCCCGGTCTTTCAGGTTGGGGCGAAAGATTTTTCGCCCTTACAATGCCCAGTCGGTGGTTTGGGGGTCTTGTTCGTTTACCACCGGGTTATCACCCGGGGCTATTCATATTTCACCCTTTCAGGGTCTATTCAGGAATTTCATTCACCATTCACCATTCGTTTTTCATCCTGCCAATCCTGATCATCCCTGTTAAATATGAATTTTCCATTTCCGCCCGAATTGAAATTGTGCGTTTTAAATGACGGTTGTGCACGGGCGGTTTTTTGTGGGCTTGTTCGTTTACCACCGGGTTGTCACCCGGGCTATTCATATTTCACCCCTTCAGGGTTTTATTCAGGAATTACATTAACCATTCACCATTAACCATTTACCATTAAACATTGCCCCTTCCCTCTTCTTCCCTTATTTTTGCACAAACAAATCGGCTTACTACCAAAAACCTTCATGCTGCAAGACTCCTTCCATATTTCACTTTCATCCATTCCTGACTTTACCCGGAAACATTTTCTCGTTTCCGTCAGTGGCGGACTCGACAGCATGGTTTTACTTGAGCTGTTTCATCAAACCAGACAACAATTTCCTTCACTTCAGCTTTCCGTTTTTCATTTCAATCATCTCACACGACCTGGTGAAAATGAGGCAGAATGGAATCTCGTCGACTCTTTTTGCAGGAAGAACTCAATTCCATTTTATGGTGAAACCTGGTCAGACAAAACAGAATCCGGTAACTTCCAGGATGAAGCAAGAAAAGCCCGTTCACTCCGGCTGAATGTACTTGCCGAAAAAATTAACACCGATTTCATCTGCACAGCCCATCATGCCGATGATCAGCTCGAAACCATACTTTACCGGCTCTTCACAGGGGCCTCCCTGACAAATCTGAAATCTATGTCTTTACGGGATGGAAACCGGATTCATCCGCTGATCGGTATCACCCGGAAGGAATTGCAGGTCTGGGCAGTAAAACACGGTGTTTTATGGCTGGAAGACTCAAGTAATGCTTCCGACCATTATGATAGAAACCGAATCCGGCACCAGTTTATTCCGGTTTTGGAAACCCTTTTCGGGTCACGTTGGCGTGCAAGCTTATTACTGCTTGCAAGTCAGTCTGAGCAAGTTTCAGCAGTTCTGAATCAGTCTTATCCAACCTGGAAAAACTCATCCGTTCATAACGATCCATCCGGACTCAAAATTGAATTTGATGGGAATTCCCTCTATAATGAAGTTTTTTATACTTTTTATCTGGAAAGACTGTTATCGGAATTAACCCAAATCTCTTTCGGATGGAAACGGGCAAATGAACTGGTAAGCTGGCTGAAATCAGGAAAACGCAGAAAATCGATTTCCGGCATCTTTTCAGCTGAAAGAAGTCAGAATGGTTTTATTCTCATCAGAACGGATAAAAATCCACCTAAAAAAAATTGGAAATTAACAATTAAGCCTTCTGAAAAGCCGAAAGTCTGGCCGGAACAACAACTTTATATATATGCTGATGGTGACAAAGTAATCCAACCGTTATCCATCAGAACCTGGAAAAATGGTGACCGATTTCAACCCGTCGGGATGGAAAAGCCGGTCAAACTCAGCGATTTTTTTATTAACAGAAAAGTACCGATTGAAAGAAAACATCAACTTCCGCTTGTCTGTGACTCAAACGGACAAATTATCTGGGTTGGTGGTCTGGAACTCTGCGAATCAATCAAAGTAACATCATCTGCAACTTCAA
Source organism: Bacteroidota bacterium (assembly GCA_017303995.1). GTDB lineage: Bacteria > Bacteroidota > JABWAT01 > JABWAT01 > JABWAT01 > JAFLBE01. Next base: position 2,151 of record JAFLBE010000082.1, read on the forward strand.
TTATTAAACTAACCCTGGCACCCCATGAAAAGAATTAATGTTAACGGAGAATGGTTCGATCTGCTGATGTCTGACGAACAAATCAGGGAACGCATCGTCAGTTTAGGTCGTGAGATCAGCAAAGATTATGAAGGAACAACTCCGATTTTTATGGGTGTTCTGAATGGCGCCTACATTTTCATGGCAGATCTGATGCGTGAATTTGACGGTGAGTGTGAAATGGACTTCATGAAACTGTCCAGTTATGGCGACCGGAAAATCTCATCAGGAAACGTCAACATTCTCAAAGACTTCAGTGCGCATCTTGATGGCCGGGATGTGATCGTGGTTGAAGATATTATTGATTCAGGTCTCTCGATGACTTTCATCCGGAATCTGATTTTGTCACACAACCCCAAAAGTCTTAAAATTGCAACCTTCCTCTATAAAAAGGAAGTTTCCAATCTCGATTTCCCGATTGATTATGTGGGTTTTGAAATCCCCAAATGGTTCGTCATCGGCTACGGACTTGATTATGCACAAAAAGCCCGGAATCTGAAGGATGTTTACATCATCAGTCAGAACCAAAATCCTTAAACAGGAAATTTATTTTAAATTATGAGTACAAACGGACAGGAACCTAAACCTTCCCCAACAGAACCTGAAGGAAACTCGAACTTCAGGAAAACTGCACTTTTCATTTTATTTGGATTGCTTGCAGTTGCCACGATTCTGGTTGCCCAACGGGTGATCAGGGGAGATGATTTCGGAAATCCGGAAATTTCATGGAATGAATTCAGGCGACTGATTGAACTTAATCATGTTTCCGAAATCCATGTGATTCCAGAAGGACAATCAGCAACTCTGACCGGCAGGTTAACCCAGGAAGAAAACATTCAATTTACTGATGGCCGGGTAAAAAAACTCGCCCGTTTCCAGATGGTTATTCCCGGTTTTGATATGACGGCAGCAGATACATTAACCCGACGTGGAATTAAAGTGTCTATGGGAAAACCGGGTATTGACTGGACTATTATTCTGCTCAATTCCCTGCCCTGGATTCTACTTCTGGTCGTTTACATTTATTTCATGCGCCGGATGTCAGCACAGAACAATTCCAAAGAAAACAAATCAGTTTTCAACTTCGGGAAAAGCCGGGCAAAAATGCAGCTTGAAGGCGAACCAAAAGTCACTTTTGCAGACGTTGCAGGCTGTGAAGAAGCCAAAGAAGAATTGCGCGAAATTGTCGATTTTCTGAAAACGCCCGAGAAATTTCAACGTCTTGGCGGCAAAATTCCGAAAGGTGTTTTATTGCTTGGCCCTCCCGGAACCGGGAAAACATTGCTTGCAAAAGCAATTGCCGGTGAGGCAGGAGTTCCCTTTTTCTCACTTTCAGGGGCAGATTTTGTAGAAATGTTCGTCGGTGTGGGTGCCAGCCGGGTCAGAGACGTTTTTGAACAGGGCAAGAAACATTCGCCAAGCATCATTTTTATTGATGAACTCGATGCAGTCGGCCGTCAGCGTGGCGCCGGTATGGGCGGCGGGCATGATGAAAGAGAACAAACCCTGAATGCTCTTCTCGTTGAACTTGACGGTTTTGATGAACGCACCAACGTGATTTTAATTGCAGCAACCAACCGTCCGGATATTCTGGATTCTGCTTTGCTCAGACCCGGTCGTTTTGACCGGCAAGTGGTAGTTGACCGCCCTGATGTTAAAGGCCGTGAAGGAATTCTTCGTGTTCATACCCGGAAAATCCCCATTGCAAAAGATGTTGATCTTGAAATTCTGGCGAAAATCACACCGGGAATGTCGGGTGCCGATCTGGCCAATCTGGTCAATGAAGCAGCATTGATTGCAGCACGTGCAAATGCGGATGAAGTAAACATGTTCCATTTTGAACAGGCTCAGGATAAAGTTTTAACCGGGGTTGAGCGTAAAAGTATGGTTATGAGTGATAAGGAAAAGAGAAATACAGCTTATCACGAAGCCGGTCACGCCCTCGTTGCCAAATATCTTGATGATACCGATCCTGTTCACAAAGTGACAATCATTCCCCGTGGCCGGGCTTTGGGGGTAACCACTTATCTCCCGATTGAAGACAAATATTCGTACACCAAAACTGACCTGATTTCCAGAATTTGTTACATGTTGGGCGGTCGGGTTTCTGAAAAAATAATCTTCGGTGACTTCTCAACCGGGGCGGCCAATGATATTGAACGGGCAACCTCAATGGCCAGAAAAATGATCTGTGAATTTGGTATGAGTGAAAAACTGGGTGCTGTTTCCTACAGCAATGCCGATCGTGAAGTTTTTCTTGGACGGGATTTCGGACACATGAAAAATTATTCCGAAAAAACAGCCATCGAAATTGATCATGAGATTCAGACGCTGATTACAACCTGCGAGCACAGAGCCGAACAAATACTCAGAGACAACATTGAAGTTCTCCATGAAGTAAGTGCCCTTTTACTTGAAAAAGAAACGATTACCGGTGAAGATTTAGATGTGATTATTGCCAAATTTAAACAGGAAAAACCTTGAGCCAGGCACAAAGCAAGACTGACGAATTTTCTATTGAACTCTGGCGGAAAGGCATCCATCTTTCCTCACTTTCCATTCCTCTCATCTATTCTTATTGGCTGGATATGACCCCCAGCCTTTTAATTTTGATGGGATTTTTGCTTTTTGCCCTGTTCATCGAATATTTCAGATTCCGACCTGGCAAGGTTCATGATATCATTGCAAAAGGCTTTGCTTTCATGATGCGGGAACATGAGCTGGATCACAAGCGTAAAAGTTATTCAGGAGCTACTTACGTACTTCTGGCTGCAGTCATTGTCATTCTTATTTTTCCGAAACCGATTGCAGTTTATGCTTTTACCATGCTGATCATCGGGGATTCTATGGCTGCTCTGGTTGGCAAAAAGTTTGGCCGCTTCCCTATTTTCGGACTCAAAAAAACCTGGGAAGGAAGTCTGGCCTTTTTCCTCTCAAGTCTTGCCGCAGCTTGGTTTATTGATAGTTTAAACTGGGAAACGAAGATTCTCGGTGCACTTGCAGCAACAATCATTGAACTGCTTCCAATTCCGGTTGATGATAATCTTACCATTCCGGTTGGGTCAGCATTGGTGATGTGGCTCTTTATGATTGCGGGATAGAAAAAGCTAAATGTTATAAGTTCCCCTCCTTTTGTAAAGGAGAGCCTGTCCCGAACGTTTTCGGGAGGTGGCGAAGCCGGGGTGGTTTTTCCAAAATACAAATATCCAAACCACCCCTAACCCCTCCTTTACAAAAGGAGGGGAACTATACTTGTAAAAAAATATTTTAAATACCTTTAAACATATGAAACTTCTTCACATTCTTCCTGTTTTTTTTCTTATCCTCTCATCCTGTGGCGATTACAAACCACTCGCACTTGGTCCTGACGGCAAAATTATTGTTTTTGCTGATTCAAGTCTCCTTCGTCAGGCAAAAAACGGACTTATCTATACACTTGAACAGTCAATAACCACTCTTCCTCAGCCTGAACCGTTGTTTACACTCATGCAAGGTCAGCCGGGTCGGTTTGAAGATTTGAAACAGAGAGCTTATCTGCTTTTCATTACAACCCTGAATGATTCAACTCCTTCGGGAAAACTGGCCAAACGATTGCTTTCCCCAGAAATTCTCGAAAAAGTAAAAACCGGTGAACAGAACATTTTCGTAACCAGAAATAAGTACATGGATAGGCAACTGGCTGTTTTTGTAGTTGCCGATACTCCTGATCATCTTTCTGATATCATTCGTTCAGATTCAGCCAATTTTACAAATACCTTTCTTGATCTCACCTTACGCCGTACTGCTTTGGATATGTTCAAACGACATACTCAACCTGAACTTTCTGAAAAAATGATGGAAAAAACTGGTTTTTCGGTTGCTTTTCAGCATGACTATGTCATGATCAGGGATACCGTCGGACCCAATTTTTTCTACATGAAACGCATTCAGCCGGATCTCGACCGCTGGCTTTGGATTCATTGGTGGAATCAGCCTTCCGGACTTTTCCCAACCAGAGAAGAATTGCTGGCTAAACAGGATTCGATCATGAAAGTCCATATTCAGGCAGATGATAGTTCCTATTCTGAAACTGTTCCTTCACCCCTTACCTTCAAAGAAGTGAACTTTAACGGGTTTTACGGACTCGAAACCCGTGGAACATGGCGGCTGAATGATTATTCCATGGGTGGACCATTCGTCACCTACACCTTTTACAATGATTCCCTGAAACAGGTTTTCATGATTAACGGGTCAGTTTTCGGACCGAAATTCCCCGAGAAAATGCAATTCATCAGAGAAATGGAAGTCATCGCCAAAACCATCCGGTTTAAACAGGGAAAAGGATCGGTTTCGGCGTTTTAAAATTAGAGGGCAAAAGTGTCAAAGCATTGTTTGAGATAATAATATAACCAAAAACCTTAACCTATAAAAATAATGCTTTTTAACTCCATTGACTTTGCAATATTCCTGCCCATTGTTTTTTTACTTTATTGGTTTGTTGCAAACAAAAACCTGCGCCTGCAAAACTTTCTCATTGTTGCAGCAAGTTATTTATTCTATGGGTGGTGGGACTGGAGGTTTCTTTCTCTGATTCTTTTCAGTTCATTGATTGACTATTTCGTTGGTCTTGGACTTTTAAAACAAGAGAATCTGATCAAACGCAAAATTCTGCTTTGGACAAGTATTATAGTCAATTTGGGATTTCTAGGTTTTTTCAAATACTATAATTTTTTCCTGGATAACTTTGTTGCTGCATTTTCATTTTTCGGTACAGAAATAAATGCGAATTCGTTGAATATCATTTTGCCTGTCGGAATCAGTTTTTACACCTTTCAAACCTTAAGCTATAGCGTTGATGTCTATAAACGCAAACTTGAACCAACAAAAGACTTTATTGCATTTTCTGCTTTCGTAAGTTTTTTTCCGCAATTGGTTGCAGGTCCTATTGAAAGAGCAACGCACTTATTACCTCAGTTTTATAAACACCGGACTTTTGACTATTCAAAGGCCGTTGATGGCATGCGTCAAATTCTTTGGGGATTATTTAAAAAAATTGTAATTGCAGACAACTGTGCGGAATATGCAAACCTGATTTTCAACAATTCTTCCGACTATTCAGGAAGTACACTTTTTCTTGGCGCTTTATTCTTTACTTTCCAGATTTATTGTGATTTTTCTGGTTATTCAGATATTGCCATTGGTACGTCCCGCCTGTTTGGTTTTGACCTCATGCGAAACTTTAACTTCCCCTATTTCTCAAGAGATATTGCCGAATTCTGGAGACGATGGCATATTTCACTTTCAACCTGGTTTAGAGATTATCTCTATATCCCATTAGGTGGAAGTCAGGGCGGAACCTGGATGAAGGTTAGAAACACCTTTATTATTTTTATAGTCAGTGGTTTTTGGCATGGGGCCAACTGGACGTTTATTGTATGGGGTGCATTAAATGCAATTTATTTTTTACCTCTTTTACTTGCCAAAAAGAACCGCAGTAATCTAGATATCGTTGCCCAAGGGAAATTATTTCCGTCTCTAAAAGAATTTTTCCTGATGGGTACAACCTTTTCTATGACTGTTTTTGCCTGGATATTTTTCAGGGCAGAAAATATTGAACATGCACTGCAATATATCACTGATATTTTCAAACACCCGGGTTCATTTCTAATGTTCAGCGTTTTTTGGGAATACCACATGATCCTTATACTAATCTCAATATTTATGATAATTGAATGGATTGGCAGAGAAGGACAATATGCGATTTCCAGACTAGGGTTAAATTGGAAACCAACCTTGAGGTATTCAATGTACTATGCAATCATTATCTCCATTTTCTGGTTTGGTGGTAAAGAGCAACAATTTATTTATTTTCAGTTTTAAGCTATGAAAAGATTTATCTCAAAAACTAATCTATACTTATTTCCAATTTTACTAGTTGTAATAATTATAGAATCCGGGTTGAGAAACATACCAAATGATTATCAATTCAAAAATAATTTCCTTAAGATTCACTCGAATGAAATAGAAAATTTAATTTTGGGAAGCTCTCATTCTTTTTATGGTCTAAATCCTGTTTACTTCTCGAAACCAAGTTTCAATGCCAGCCATATATCTCAGTCATTGAATTATGATTATGAAATATTAAATAAATATCGAAATAATTTTAAAAACCTAAAAACTGTTATTTTGCCAATATCCTACTTTACACTTTTTGGAAAACTCGAGTCTGGTATTGAATCATGGAGAGTAAAAAATTAGGCTCTTTGTGAAAATGAGTGGGTAGGATTAATTTAGGGAAAAAGAAAGGGTTTGAATAAGTTGACAGAAACAGAACTATTTGCCCTTGCCCTTGGTGTAAGATCCCCATGGACTATAGAAGAAATC
>JAFLBE010000083.1 GCA_017303995.1 Bacteroidota bacterium
AGTGAGGCAAAAACGACACTGATTCCAACAACCATTAATAACAGAGCTTCAATCAAACTTTCTTCATAGGTCATATCAATTTTCCCCTTAGAGTGGAATCAGTCCGTGTTTTTTCTGTGGACGGAGATCCCGTTTATTTCTCAGCGATTCCAGAGCAACTGAAATGTATGAGCGGGTGTTCTTCGGTTCGATGACAGCATCAACCATTCCTCTTGCAGCAGCCTGATAAGGTGTTGAGAATTTGGCTTTGTAATCTTCGATAAGTTCTTTGCGTTTTGCTTTCGGATCTTCAGCGGTTTTAAGTTCTGACCGATAAAGCACAGAAACAGCTCCTTCAGCACCCATTACAGCAATTTCTGCCGTTGGCCATGCAGCAACACGATCTGCACCGAGTGATTTTGCACTCATTGCCAGATAAGCGCCACCGTAGGCTTTTCTTACCACGATTGTGATTTTCGGAACGGTAGAAGCTGAAAGTGAAAAGAGCATTTTTGCGCCGTGACGAATAATTCCGCCAAACTCCTGTTCAACACCTGGCAAATAACCGGGAACGTCAACAAAAGCGATAATCGGAATGTTAAAGGCATTGCAGAATCTGATAAAACGGGCCGCTTTGTCTGATGCATCAATATCAATGGCACCAAACATTTCGCATGGCTGATTTGCAAATACACCTACAACCTGTCCGTTCATCCGGGCAAAGCAGGTAATCATGTTTTTTGCATAGTGACCATGGACTTCAAAAATACTGTCCTTGTCAAAAACACGGTTCAGAATTTCAAACATATCATAAGAGTCACGTGAATCATCGGGAACCACTTTATTCAGCGATTCATCTTCGATCATCAGCAAACCGTCAGTTGGCAATGAAGGAGATTCTTCCATATTGTTGGAAGGAAGATAGCTGAGCAGTTTCTGAACGATTTCCATGGCATCAGCATCATCACGGGCGATGAAGTGAACGTTTCCTGATTGTGAAGCCTGAGCATGGGCACCGCCAAGTTCTTCAGCAGAAATCACTTCACCGGTTGCCTGTTTAATTACTTCAGGACCTGCGATGAACAACTGCCCGGTTCCCTGAACCATCACGATAAAATCCATCAGAGCAGGTGAATAAGCAGCACCACCAGCACAAGGGCCTGCTACAACGGCAATCTGTGGCACAACACCCGAAAGCAGTGTATTGTAATAAAAAATCCGGCCATAACCTTTAAGGGAATCAACACCCTCCTGGATTCTTGCACCACCGGAATCATTGATTGACACATAAGGGGCGCCGGCTTTCAGAGCCATATCCATCATTTCACAGATTTTCCAGGCGTGCATATCGCCAACAGATCCGCCCATAACGGTAAAATCCTGGCTTGATGCATAGACAAGACGGCCACCAATGGCACCTAAACCGGTTACTACGCCATCAGCAGGAATATCTTTATCCTGCAGACCAAACAGGGTTGCACGGTGTTCGGCAAAACGATACAATTCATCATAAAAACCGTTATCAAACATGAGGTGCAGGCGTTCATGAGCCGTCATTTTTCCGGCTTTATGCTGCGCTTCAAGGCGGTCTTTACCACCACCCAGCAGAACGTGCTGAGTTTTTTCCCGAAGGAGTTTTAGCTTATCATTTACAGTTTGCATGTGACTTATTGACTTTCAGGTTGGATTAATCTTTGGGTTTTTCACAAAGTTCTGTGAGAACACCAAATGTTGATTTCGGATGAAGGAAAGCAATATTCAATCCTTCAGCCCCTTTTCTGGGTGCTTTGTCAATCAATTGAACACCCTTTGACTCGACCTCTGCAAGGCTGGAAGCAACACCATCAACAGCAAAAGCCATGTGATGAACGCCTTCACCCTTTTTCTCTATGAATTTGCCGACAGGACCTTCCGGGTCGGTCGATTCAAGCAATTCAATTTTTGTTTGTCCGACCATGAAAAAGGCAGTTTTTACCTTTTGGTCTTTTACTTCTTCAACGGCATAGCACTTCAGGCCGAGCACGTTTTCATAATATTTTACGGTTTCATCGAGGTTTTTTACTGCGATTCCGATATGTTCAATATGGCTGATATTCATACAAACTACTCCTCTTTTTTTTCTGTTTTTCCCTGAAAGTAATCTCGCTTATTTCAGGCAGAAATCTAAATTTTCTGTGTTTTTTTAAGCATACAAAGGTACCGAACCCTGAAATATCACTCAATTTATTATCATGAGGATTTCATTATAAAATTGTCTTTTTCTCTCCTGGTAAGTTTACAATTGAAACTTTCGTTGACAAAACAGGTGAAATTATTTTACAATCGGCAGGCGTTTCCATTAGTAATAACGGACAATTAAAATATCTATCCAAAATTTAGCCAAAATCTAATGAGAACAAAGACGCTATCCTATTATCTTTCTACCCTTACACGACTTCACTTAATTTGTTTTTCTCATGTTAAAACCTGAATCGATTATTTTGCACCTGAATCGTTTCAAATCACTCAAATTTCGGTTTCAGGAAGCTGATTTCTCCCACTTTTCAAATAATCCGGGTGTTTCGGTTCATATCCCCTTTTGCAATCGTAATTGTCCATTTTGCCCTGTTTACAAAGTGGAACCAAATGAAACCCTTATTGAACGGTTTATCGCACGTTTGCTGGATGAAATTCTTAAGTCTCCAGTATCCGGACCGGCAGATTGGGTTCACTTTTCAGGTGGCTGTCCGAGTCTGCTGAAGTTCGAACAACTTTCTACTATTTCAAATGCGCTTCGGAAAAAATTCAGTTTTTCAACAATGGGAATAGATCTGTTGCCAGAGAAAATTGACCCAACTTATTTTTCAGAACTTAAAAACCTTGGATTTACTCACATCAATGCAGGTATTCAATCGTTTTCATCTCAAAGCCGGTCACTTTCTGCCATCCATGATTCAAACCAGTTTCCCTTACTAGACTTTATCAGAAGTGCAAAATCTGCCGGATTGTTTATCAATGCTGAATTATTAACCGGAATCCCAGGCACGAGCGCTGATTCCCTGCAATTTGATTTGTTTCAGTTGCTTTCTGTTTTACCTGATCAGGTAACCGTTCGGCCTTTTATTGTTTTACCACCAGTCACATTAAAGCCTGTACTTGAGGATCGTGAACAATTTGCATTGATTGAATGGTCGGCAGGTTTACTCACCGGGCACGGGTATTACCGTACCGGACTTTGGACGTTTTCAAAAACCGGCGAAACTTATAACATTCCGCTCAAACAACTCTCATCTGATTTTGTTGGATTTGGATCTTTTGCCTTCTCAGTTTCAGAAAAAGCTTATTCTGTCAATCCAGTTTTACCTGTTTATCTTAATCCTTCAGAAAAAAGGGTACTTGTAGCCGAACGGTCAACTCACGACGAGGACTGGGGAAAATTTGTAAAATCAATATTTGAAATGAAACTGACCGGTCAAACTTACTCTGACCCGGTACTTCAACTTTTTATTGTCTGGTTAAAATCATCAGGCCATGTAAAGGCAAAGAGTTTAACTCCAAAAGGAATCAAATTTGCACATAAATTGATTAAATCTGTTTTTGAATCGTTCTCACTTCCATTCGAAAATCCTGAACTGATACTGAATTCAGAAGACTACATGACTGCAGTTTTAAATAGTCAACCTCTTGAATTAACTGAAGAAAACCTGCTATCTTCACAACTTAATATGAACCGAAAGACCTTATGAAACTTACAACTTTAACTATTTTCTCACTCATGACACTGGTTTCTGTGTCATGCAACAAGGAAGACATGCAACCATCTGAACCCTTTCAGTTTCAAACTGAGCAATTTGCAGATATCAAAGTTTTGCGGTACCAGGTTCCGGGATTCGAGGAACTAAGCCATGAACGAAAACTTTTGCTTTACTATCTCTACGAAGCTGCCCTTTCAGGCCGGGATATGATGTATGATCAGAATTGCCGGTACAATTTGTCGGTTCGTAAAACTCTTGAAGAACTTGTAACTGTTTTCCAGGGTGAAAAAGGAAGTGAATCCTGGAATCAATTTATTGTTTACACCAAAAGAGTTTGGTTTTCAAACGGAATCCACCACCACTATTCCTTTTCCAAATTCTTTCCGGAATGTGACCGTGACTATTTTAAATCGCTGATTACCCAAACTCCCTCGGGCAAATTCCCATTACAAGGCGATGAGTCACTTTCTGATTTTGCTGAGCGGATTACCGATATCATTTATAATCCGGCAATCGCACCCAAGAAAACAAGTAAAGATCCGGGCAGCGATCTTGTAAAATCATCTGCAAATAATTTTTATGAAGGTGTGAGTCAGAAGGAAACTGAAGATTTTTATAATCGCCTGATTGACAGAAATGATACAACGCCAATTTCATACGGTTTAAATTCAAAACTGATTAAAGAAGCCGGAATGATCAAAGAAAGGCTTTACCGTTCGGGAGAAATGTATTCATCAGCCATTGAAAAAATCATTTACTGGCTTGAAAAAGCTGAAACGGTTGCTGAAAATGAGGCACAAAAGGAAGTCATTTCAAAATTGGTCCAGTTCTACAAAACCGGTTCATTGGCTATGTTTGATGATTACAGCATTGCCTGGGTAAGAGATACAGAATCTCTTGTTGATTTTGTTAACGGATTCATTGAAACTTACAACGACCCAATGGGAATGCGGGGTTCTTTTGAGTCAATGGTCTCGTTTAAAAATCTTGAAGCCAGCAAACGAATTGAAGCAATCAGTAATGAAGCTCAATGGTTTGAAGATAACTCATCCATCCCCGAGCAATATAAAAAAGCAAAAGTGACCGGCATTCAGGCCAGAGTTATTACGGTTGTCGTTGAATCTGGTGATGCAGCACCATCCACCCCGATTGGTGTAAATTTGCCTAACGCAAACTGGATCAGAAAGACGCACGGTTCAAAATCTGTCAATCTGGGAAATATTGTTGATGCCTACGATGAAGCAGGAAAATCGAGCGGAATGCTTGAAGAGTTTTGCTCAGGAAAGGAAGAAATCGAGCTTGCGAAAGCCTATGGAACCCTTGGTAACAATCTTCACACTGATCTGCACGAAGTCATTGGCCACGCATCCGGACAAATTAAGCCTGGAGTCGGGACACCACGCGAGACTTTGAAAAATTATGCATCCACGATTGAAGAAACCCGTGCTGATCTGGTTGCTCTTTATTTCATCATGGATCCGAAAATGGTTTCAATCGGTGTTATGCCATCAACCGATGTGGGTAAAACTGAATATAACAGCTACATCAGAAACGGCCTGATGACCCAGCTCGTCAGGCTGAAACCAGGTGAAAATATCGAAGAAGACCACATGCGAAACCGGCAATTAATTGCAATGTGGGCTTATGAAAACGGAAAAGCTGAAAATGTTATTGAAAAAACGGTAATTAACGGAAAAACCTTTTTTGTTATCAGAGATTATGATAAACTCAGAAGTCTTTTTGGAAAATTGTTAAATGAAATGCAGCGGATTACGTCGGAAGGTGATTACGAAACTGCCCAGCAGCTGATCGAAACCTATGGAGTAAAAGTGGACCCGGTCATCCATGCAGAAGTTTTGGAAAGATATTCCAAACTGAATATTGCACCTTATGCAGGATTTATTCAGCCGAAATTGGTACCGGTTTATGAAGGCGAAAATATCAAGGATGTAAAAATTGAATATCCGTCAGATTTTAAAACCCAAATGCTGGACTATGCACGGGACTATTCATTTTTGCCGGTAATCAATTAATTACCGGTTGGTAGGGTCTAAAAAGGGAAAAATGATATTGTCATCCCCGCGCAGGCGGGTTAACGAAGTTCTGCGAAGCTCATCCAGTATTTTTTCTTGTTCAAAAGCCCCGGTTTAAACTGAATCTGAGACGAGAACAAACCTGTCAATGGCTACTTCGAATTCCCTTCCCTCATGGGTGACAAACTGGTAGACACCTTCCATGGTACCCCAATTTGTATCCAGCGGACAAAAACTGGTATACTCAAATTGTTCTCCGGGCTGGATGACCGGAGTTTTCCCGACCACACCGGGACCAACAACTTCCTCACGTTCACCTTCAGAATTGATGATGATCCAATGACGGGAAAGTAATTGAACCGGATCAGAGTTCTCATTTGTTATAACAATGCGATAAGAAAAAAAATATTTATCCTCTTCCGGCCGTGAATTTTCCGGAATATATTCAGGAAAGGTTTTTACCCGCACGCCAGAAGTTACTTTTTCAGATGTTACACATTTCGACATAAGAATCCTGTTTTTTATGAAGCTTACAACAATCTGATTTTAAATTAATTCCAAAAATAAAGAAACACACTCATAAATTCTGAATTTAAATCCATTTTTAATCGACTTTGAGTGACTTGGTACAAATCTCAATTGCATAACCAACTTTTTTTTAATAGATTTATGGGTGTTCAGGAATATTTGTAAATATTTTCAAAAATAACTGCAATAATTTGAACAAATAGTCTTAAAAAAAGAATTAAATACACATTTTTCTATTTTTTGTTTAACTGGTTTATCCGGTAAAAACATCCAAATCTGACAGGTACTTACAGTGGGCCAAAAAATTCTGATCGTAGATGATGAAGAAATGATTCGTGATCTCCTGATGGATATCATGGATACTCTTGACCTTCAGAATACGGCAGTTTCAAACGGACAGATTGCCCTGGAAACCATTGCCACCGATCCTGAAATCGGATTGGTGATTCTGGATATGAATATGCCGGTGATGGATGGACGTGATTGTTATCATCAGCTCAGAATCACCTACCCAACTCTAAGAGTTATTCTCAGTTCAGGAATGGATCAGGACGAAACCGAACGACAGTTTAAACCCGATCCTAATCTGTTCTTTATTCAAAAACCGTATTCCCTTGCCAAAATCTCAGAAATGATCCGTTCAGCTCTTACTATTTAAAACAGCAAGAAACTCATCCATCGTTGTCGGACTTAACGGAACCTGTTCGAACCTTTCCTTCCCATATAAAACTTCAATAAGTTCAGCCACAACTTCAGCAGACATTCCCCAGATAATTTCTTCACCAAAATGCCAGAAATGCATGTTTCTGATAAATTTTTGCCGTTCCCACAATTCAATTCTCACATGATCAGGATTTGCAAGCCATTCAAGCGGAACCGTGAAAACCCGTGCAATTTCATGGTTTTTTAAATTCAGAATTTCAGGTGGCAGTGATTTTATTATTCCTACAAAAGGCCGAACCAAAAAATCAGAGATGGTGAGCCTGTCATTTAAATGACCTAAAATCGAAACATCACCAGCTAAAACCTCAATTTCTTCTTGCGTTTCACGCAATGCGGTTATTTCAAGAGAGGAATCTTCAACATCTCTCATCCCGCCCGGAAAGGCAACCTGACCTTTGTGTGTTTTAACTTCGAGTGTACGGCGGGTTAATAAAACGTGGACGTGGCCATCAACTTCAACCAACGGAAGTAAAACAGCTGCTTCCCGAAATCCAACCGGTACTTGTGTGATTTCCAACGCCTGGTGGGTTTGTAATTTCCTGGCAATTTCTTCTAAGGTTAACTCTGACTTCTTCATATTGTCGAAAATATTCGTTTTCTGTTTTAACCTCAACGAAAATGACCGTAACTGTTGAAAACCTTTACAGGTTCTGCTACCATTTTCTTTGTTCAAACCACCAAAATTAATTAACTTACAACTTATGGAAAACCACGTACTTGACTCTGTTTTACCTGATATCAGAAGTTCGTTTGAATCTGACGACCGGTTTCGTCTGTTCATCAGTCACTATGATCGATTGTTCAGTACCCATCCGCAACAAGATAAAAGTGCCCATCAATTTACCCGGATCTGGAAACATTCGATTTCACAGGTTTTGTTTTTAAGATCCCTTCTTGACCATCCTGCACATTTTGATTTGCTGTCGAAACTGATTTTAAAAAGTGATTATTTTGTCGATAACCTCGTCAGAGATCCCCACCTATTTTCCTGGCTTCAAAATACCCAGATTCTTACAGGTTCCTTTTCAGAAGAACGGATGCAAAAAGACGGTCAACGTGCTGCAACCGGATCAGACCTGCGCTCGACTCAAATTCAGCTTTTAAAACAGTTTCACCGGAAGTATACCGTTGCAATCGGTGCCCGTGATCTTCTTGGTCTTGATTCCATCAGGGAAACCACTTTTTATCTTTCATCACTCGCAGACTGTATTTTACTTCATATTTCTGAGATTTTAAACCGTGAGTTTTTCAGGGATGGCATCATTCCTGGATTTGCCATTTTTGCACTTGGTAAATATGGCGGGCGTGAATTGAATTACAGTTCTGATATTGACTTGATTGCAGTTTGCGAAAACAACGACGAGTTAGAATGGCGGGGGCGAAATTTACCTGTAACTGATGTTTTGCACAGATGGATTCAGGCTTTTAGTGATGTCATTGGGCAACCTGATTCAGATGGATATTTTTACCGGGTTGATTTCAGGTTACGGCCTGATGGCGAGTTT
>JAFLBE010000084.1 GCA_017303995.1 Bacteroidota bacterium
AACTGCTACATGGGCCGCGCCGGACTGATCAACTCTGGTGGTGCATCAGGAAGCAATGACTTCCAGGAAGCTGTAAAAACTGCCGTTATCAACAAACGTGCAGGCGGTATGGGACTTATTTCCGGCCGTAAAGCTTTCCAACGTCCAATGAAAGAAGGAGCTTCACTGCTTCATGCTATTCAGGATGTTTATTTGGATAAGAAAATTACGATTGCCTGAGTTAACCCTCAGGTCTTGTATAAAAAAAGTCCGTCAATTGACGGACTTTTTTTTTGTGGAAAAAATCTGAAGGGTTTTACGCGGTACGGGGTACGTTGTACGGAAAAAAGACGAGTGATTTTTGGCTCCGGTGGAGCCGAATAGTGGTAGAAAAATAATGAAAGGACCATTGACCGCTCCGGAGGAGCGGAATGACTCGATTTAAAAAGCTGGAGTCAATTTCGAACTACATTCCGCTTCCCTGAAGCGGTGTTTTTTTCGGGTATCATTTTCTACCACTATTTCGCACCTCTGGTGCGAAAAAACCACCAGAATTCTTGCCCCCACAGTCCCCTGTCACCGGCCGTTCAAAATCTTCCATTCTGATCAATCAGATACGTCATGATCGTCATGGCAGCCGCACCAAGCTGAAGTTCTCTTTTGTTTACTGATTCAAAGGTATCGGTTGACGCATGGTGAACGTCAAAATACCGCTGGGAATCAGGAACATAACCCATCATGTGGGTTCCAAGTTTTCCCAGAAAGGAAATATCAACGCCGCCACCGCCACGGATGATCATATCGGCATAAATCGGTTCAAAATACTTTTTCCATGTTTTATACTTCTCAACCAGAGAATCACTGAGCTCGATCGAATGTCCGCGCGGAGTAAATCCGCCACGATCAGATTCATTGGCTGCAATGTGGTTTTCATGATTTAACTCTGCCTGCCGGGCATATTCTTTGCCGCCGATTCCGCCCACTTCTTCCGACATAAACAACACAGCCCGAAGGGTTCTTTTGGGCTGGTAACCCAATGATTTCAACAAACGAAGCACTTCAATGGATTGCACCACACCTGCGCCATCATCATGTGCGCCTTGGGCCAGATCCCAGCTATCGAGATGTCCGCCAACCAAAATGATTTCATCGGGGAATTCACTGCCTTTGATTTCACCGATAACATTATGTGAAACAACGGGTGCTTCATTCCGGCAATCCATTTTCATTGAAACGGTCAGTTTCGGATTGGTTTTCAGTTTTTGACTGAGCAATTCAGCGGCAATCGTTGAAATTGCGGCCGCCGGTATTTTGGGGATGGAATCAATATAATGAACCATGCCGGTGTGCGGAACGTCATCCAGCCGGTTGGTCATTGATCTCACCAAGACCCCGACCGCGCCATACTTTCCGGCCACAGACGGACCTGAACTTCTCTGATCTGCTGCACCACCATAACAAGCCATCGTGTTAACGAGGGATTCATCAAAAGCACGGTTGTAGAATACAATTTTTCCTTTGACCCTGAAACCTAGAGAATCGACTTCTTTCAGAGAATGAACTTCAATTACTTCCGCTGAAAGTCCGTCTTTTGGCGTTCCGGGACTTAAACCCAGAGAACACATTGAGAGTGAAACCGGTTTCTTTCCTTTTTCCACTATTGAAACCTGATCGTTTTTGCCTCTCACCCATTTCGGAACGGTAACCGGCTGAAGAAAAACCCGGTCAAATCCGTACGATTCCATTTTAGCTTTTCCCCAGGTTACGGCTTTATCTGCACCGGCTGAACCAGTCAGGCGTGGTCCCTGAGCACAAAGCTCACCCAGATCATCATAGCTTTTACCGTTCACCAACGCTTGTTTAATTATGGTTTTGGCCATTATCATCTGCGGATCGGGTGATTGGGAAAAGGAGGATTCTGTTGCGAAAAGAATTGGCAGAACCAATAAAAGCGAACTGAGTTTATTCATTGATTTGGTTGGTTTTGGTTTAATTTTATGCCTTCGGCGAGGTTATTAACCCCTCTGCCTTCGGCATCTCCCCTTTTTAAAAGGGGAGATCAAATTAAGAAGTTGCTTTACTGAAATTCTCTGCGTTCACAGCGTCTCAGCGGTAAATGATTCAATTAATCCCCATTTCCTTGAGCAGGTAACCGGCACCGCCGATTTCTTTCGTTACCCAGAGAATGTACCGGATGTCGACTCCCATTGACCGGCTGTACGATTCGCTCCAGTTATAATCATTGACCGTGGCTTCAAATGAACGGTCAAAATTCACAGCTACGAGTTCTCCTTTTGCATTCATCACGGGGCTGCCTGAGTTGCCACCTGTTGTATCGGTGTTATAAAGAACGGCAACCGGTAATTTTTTGCCGGATTTCACTGTTTGGGTATAAATGGTTTGAAGACGTTTTTCCATGAAATAGTCACCTTCATCGGTAGCTTTTTCAAGAACGCCGGCAATGGAGGTCACAGGAGAATACCAGGCACCATCAAAAGGTTGGTAACCCTTAACCCTTCCATAAGTAAACCGAAGGGTTGAATTGGCATCCGGAATGAAACCGGCACCCTTCCATTGTTCCTTGATGTCAACATAATCGGCCATCAGCTTATTCAGGGTTCCGGTCCAGTTGTTTCGTCTTTCGGCGATGGGGGCAAACTGTTTTTCAATATCTCCGGCAAGCTGTAGCCATAAATTTGATGATAACTCTTTTTTATCCCCGGTTTGATCAATCAACCCAGCAATCATGTCAGCAGTCAAACGGTTTTCTTCAGAAAATAGAACTGAAACCAGAGAGTCAACGATCATTTCCGGATTTGAATTTCCGATTCTGGAATCAACTGCATCGACACGCTGACCTGCAGGAAGATTTGCTGCGTCAAGCAGAACTTTCTTCATGAATTCCCGCTCAATGGGAAGGTGCATATTAGATTCTGTTCGGGCGGATGTTGATTTGATTGCTATTAGTCCGGCTTTCCTATAAGCTGTTGGTCTCAATGAATCTGCAACTGATTCATACTTTTTCAAATCGTTTAAAATTCTGGCAAAATTGAGAAATCCGCTGGTTCGGTACAGTTCACGGTACCAGAGATTCCGGTTCCCCTCTGCTTTCATTTCACCGTAAACCTGTCTGATTTGGGGAATAACTTCGCCATATTTTGCTTTGCGGCCGGGATTTTCATTAATCCAGGATTGAAGTGCATTTTCTTCATTCAAACGTTGCTGAGTCAATCCCAGGCGTGTTAGGCCTTTGATTTTGCCTTTGAAATTTTTTGTCACATTGGCCAGGCTTTTGATTCTTGCAGCAAGTTTGATTGCGACTGCCGGATTATTTTTCCCCGCTTCTTCCATTTTTCGGATCTGCCAGTCGTAAAGGGAAGAAATAACCGGCAGGTCAAACTCTTCCTGCATCGCCATGAAATCTGCCGGCTGATGACGAAAAGTTCTGCCCGGATATCCCAGAATGAAAACAAAATCGCCGTCTTTTACGCCATCCGGATTAATTTTAAGAACTTTTTTCGGATGGAAAGGGACGTTTTCAGGTGAATAGGCCGCCGGTTCTCCATTTTTACCAACGTAAGCCCTGACGAATGAAAAGTCACCGGTATGCCGTGGCCAAACCCAATTGTCTGATTCACCACCGAACTCACCAATACTCCGTGGCGGTACATAAACCAACCGGACGTCACGAATGGTTTGATATTTGAAAAGCAGGTAGGATTTCCCGGCAAACATTTCAGAAACTTCAGCTTTTATTCCGGGATTTGCAGCTTCTTCTGCTTTCACAAGATCAGCAGATGCTTTTGCTATAAGTTTGTTTCGTTCTGCCGGTGAAACAGCCCCATCTGCAGCTTTCAGAATTTCTTTTGATACATCACGGCTGCCGACGGTTATTCTGACGGTAAGTCCTTTTGCCTCGATTTCCTGTTCCCGACCAGTGGCAATAAAACCGTCGGTGATATAATCATGTTCAGTTGAACTGGCAGCCTGGACGGCAGAAAAGGCACAGTGATGATTGGTTAAAATCAAACCGTCACCCGAAATAAAGGCACCCGAACATCCGCCGACACCAACAAGTGCATCAGTAAGACCAACTCCGCCCGGATTGTAAATTTCTTTTGCAGTCAGTTTTATTCCCGTTTTTTTCAAATCCAGTTTCTTAAGATCAGAAACCGGGTACATGCCTTCTTCAGCAAAGGAAAATCCGGAAAAGGTGATTGAAGTCAGAATTAAAAGAATCAGAAGTTTTTTCATAACAACTCAAAAATTAAAGCGCTGAAAATGGAAAAAATAAGGGATGGAATCAAGACCGGGGGGATTTGGAGACCGCAAAGACGCAAAGACGCAAAGAAAACACTTTTCTCGCAAAGACGCCATGCACGCAAAGCGGAGGGAGGTTTTTTAGTTTAAATGCCGGTAGGAAAATCAGGGAAAAGTGACCTTTTGAAGTTCATTTTGAAAAAATTTCTTGGACTGGTATTATGAACTCATAACCGGGGAGGTTTTGATATTACCCAATTTTGAATTTCCTATAAAAAATCCCTCTGCTTAGCGTTTACTTAGCGTCTTTGCGCCTTTGCGCGCAAATTTTGTATTTATCCCTTGATTTTCCCTACTTCCCTTGCGACAATCTGACCTGAAATCAATGCCGGCGGCACACCCGGACCCGGAACGGTGAGCTGACCAGTGTACCAAAGATTTTTTACTTTTTTCGATTTCAGTTTGGGCTTGAAAACAGCAGTTTGCGGAAGGGTGTTGGCGAGTCCGTAGGCGTTGCCTTTGAATGAGTGGTAATCAGCCGTAAAATCATCCATGGCATAACTTCTTTTCAGTACAACATGATCACGCACGTTTTGTCCGGTGAGTTTTTCAAGACGATCCATCACCATTTTATACTGCTTTTCACGCTCCTCATCAGAATCTTTCAGTCCGGGTGCGAGCGGAATGAGAATGACGAGGGTTTCCTTTCCTTCCGGAGCAACGGTTGAGTCGGTTTTTGATGAGACTGAGGTATAAAAAAGTGGTTTATCCGGCCAGCGTGGCGTTCCGTAAATGGCTTCTGCATGACGGTCAAAACTTTCATCGAAGAACAAGGTGTGGTGAACCATATTGTCGAGCTTTTTATCCAGACCGATAAAAAACAGCAGACTGGATGGCGACATGGTGCGTGATTCCCAGTACTCCGGTTTGTAAACCCGGTATTTTTCGGGAAGAAGAACCTGTTCGGTATGCTGATAGTCGCTGTTTGCAATGACAACATCCGCTGAAAAAGATCCGGCAACAGTTTCAACAGAAGTGATTTTTCCGTTTTTCACTGTCATACCCGTTACTTCATGATTCAGCCGGATATCAACACCGTTATCTTCACAAACTTTTACCAATGCTTTCACAATCTGAACCATTCCGCCTTTCGGATACCAGGTTCCCAGAACCAGATCAGCATAATTCATCATGGAATAAAGCGCCGGCGTGTTGGCGGGTGTTGATCCAAGAAACAAAACCGGAAATTCGAGCAGTTCAATCAGTTTCGGATGAGAAAATAAGGACCGGATGTGACTCCGGATGGAAGAGAACATCTGAATCCGGAAGCTTTCCCGGATGACTTTCAGATCGATAAATTCGGTAATAGAGTGTGACGGACGGTGAACATAATCACCAACGCCAACGGTGTATTTGTATTCAGCCTGTGCAAGGAATTTTCTGAGATTCGGAACGGAACCCGGTTCCAGTTTCTCGAATAGGGCTTCAAGCTCTTTCATCCCGGCCGGAACGTCCATCAGGTCATCTTCGCCAAAGTAAATACGATAGCCCGGATCGAGACGTATCAACTCATAAAAATCGGACACTTTCTTTCCGAAAAGACCAAAGGTCTCTTCAAAAACCTCAGGCATCCAGTACCAGCTCGGACCCATGTCGAAAGTAAATCCGTCCTGTTGCCAGACACGGGCACGACCGCCGGGCTGATCATTTTTTTCGAGAAGAGTGACTTTGTAACCGTTACGAGCAAGAAGGGCGGCAGCGGTGAGTCCGGCAAAACCGGACCCGATAACGATAACTGATTTCATGGCTGACTTCTGAATTAAGTTTGTACAAGATCAAACACGAAAAAGAGGTGAGATAATTTCCGGTGGCAGAATTATTTTACCACGGAGAACACAGAGGATTTCTAAAAGAAAATTCTGGATCCCGGATCAAGTCCGGGTATTATGTTTAAAATAAAAAAAGAGACGGGGCGCCGAAGGCAACAAAATTCAAATTCTGTTACCTTTAAATTTTCTCTCACAAAAATTTAGGAGCCCCGTCATGAACAAGAATACAAAACCAGACTTTAAGGATCAATTCATTCACGTCGGACTTGATACTCACAAAAACTCCTGGAAAGTAACGGAACGAAACAATAAAATGGAACTGAAGACTTTTTCAACAGACCCTGGCGAAAAGAAATTGTTGACTTCCCTAAATAACCGGTATCCCGGAGCAAAAATTGTAGTTGCCTATGAAGCCGGTTTTACAGGATTTTCCACTTACAGAAAGTTCAAAGAACTTGGCGTAGACTGTTTAGTGGTTCATCCCGGCCATATTCCAACTAATTCTGCTGAGCGGATACAAAAAACAGATCAGCGTGACAGCCGGAAGATTGCCCGCGAACTTGAAAACGGATCACTGAAGTCCATCTTTATTCCGGATGAAGCCGACGAAGCTTTTCGGAGTCTGGTTCGGAGTCTGGGTGATCTGACAACAAAGACAACAAGGGTAAAAAATCAGATTTCTTCCTTTTTGCTTTGTCATGGACTGCTGAGTTCAAAACCAAAATCAAATGGCTGGAGTATCCAGTTCCGAAAAGAACTCCGGCAAATGAAATTGAGTTCTGTTTGTCTCAGAATGAAACTGGATCTGTTGCTTGACGAACTCGATTTTTTTATTCAACAGAAAAAAACGCTCGACAAACAACTGAAAGAACTTAATCAGGACAATCAGACCATTGATGCTTTAATGTCGGTTTCCGGTATCGGTTGGATTTCAGCGCTTAAACTCAAAAGTGAACTTATTTCCATGGTTCGTTTTCCAAATAACGATCATCTGGCTGCTTTTGTCGGTCTTGTTCCGGCTACCCACTCTTCCGGGGAACACGAACGGACATTGGGTCTCGTTTCTTCCGGACATTCTGAACTTCGATCCTTACTGGTTGAAGCTGCCTGGATTGCAGTTCGGAAAGATCCGGCAATGCTCATTTATTTCTCAAAAGTTGCGGCCCGGAAAGAAAGAAATAAAGCCATCATTCAGGTTGCACGTAAACTCCTGAACCGGATCCGGGCCGTCTGGATTTCAGGAAAGGATTATCAGTTTAGCAAAACAGCTTAATTGTCTTTTTATTTACTTGTTCTTTGAATACTTTTTCACCGGCAGACTGTTTTGTCATCCCTGCAAAAGTTGTTTTTCAACCTTGCTAAGTTCCAGGTTACAGCTGCCTCTCTTTTGAATTGATAATACTTTGCGGCAAAACTCGATTTTGACCGCTGATAGCGGTTTCGTATTCAATTACCTCGTATTTATTTGCCTTTTTTGTTCTCCCATAGTTTGCTTTTTAACATAGCGGGATGACAGC
>JAFLBE010000085.1 GCA_017303995.1 Bacteroidota bacterium
GAGGATTTTTGTGAATTCCCCGGTGGCGTAGGGGAATTTTTTTTCCTGGTCAATAAAATGCCGGTCGATAGTAATAATACTTTGAAATTTCATGGTTTGGTCCTGATTTGGTCACTGTAAAGATAGTAGATTTCTTTCCAGCTTGAAATAGTAAACCTAAACCAACTTCATGTTTATTAATGACTTAGCACACAAAAGCGGTTCCAAAACAGAAATTGATCCTGAATAAAATCCAGAACTAAGAAAATTATCTTAAAAAACAGAAATAACATATCAGCCAACTTCCTGTTCTTTGTACTGGAGCTGATAAAGTTTCCGGTAAATTCCATTTTGTTCCATAAGTTGCAGGTGAGAGCCGGTTTCTTTGACTTCCCCTTTGTGCAAAACTATGATTTTATCTGACTTGTGGATGGTTGACAGACGGTGGGCGATGACGATGGCAGTTCGTCCCTTCATAACCTCGTCAACTGCTTTCTGAATAAGAAATTCAGTTTCGGTATCAACAGAACTTGTAGCTTCATCCAGAATAACAATATCCGGATCAAAAAGAAGAACTCTCACAAAACTGATCAGCTGCCGCTGACCAACAGATAAATTCCCACCACGCTCAGTAAGCAGAAAATTATAATCTCCCGGAAGTTTTGAAATAAAAGTGTCAGCCTGAACCAGTCTGGCTGCTTCTTTTACCTTTTCAAGTGGAATGTCTTTCCGGCCTAAGGTCAGATTTTCATATACAGTGCCAGTAAACAGAAAAACATCCTGAAGAACAACCCCGATTCTTGACCGGTAGGCGCCCAGTTCATACTCACTGATATCACGTCCATCAACTCTGATTGATCCTTTTTGAAACGGATAAAACCGGTTGATCAAACTGATAACCGTCGTTTTTCCTGAACCCGTTGCACCAACAAGAGCCACTTTTTCACCCGGTTTCACCGAAAACGATACACCTTTCAGAATCCAGTCTTCATCCTGATAAGCCGACCAAACCTGATCAAATGCAACGGCACCCTGAATTTTTTCAACTTTCACAGTACCTTCATTTTTTTCAACATAAGGGGCACGGTCAAGAAGAGTAAAAATCCGTTCAGATGAAGCCATGGCTCTTTGCATAATATCATACTTTTCACTGAGATCACGAATTGGTCTGAAAAACTGCTCAACATATTGGATAAACATAAAAAGAACACCAATTGTCAGATTCGATTGCACCACTTCCCCGCCGCCATACCAGACAATCAGGGCAACTGCCAGCGAGGAAAGAAAATCTACTGCCGGATAAAAAACGGAGTAGTAATAGATTCCGCGAATGTGGGCATCCCGGTGTTCTTCGTTGATTTTTTTAAATTTTCTGAGTTCACGTTCTTCCCGGTTGAAAATCTGAACAATTGACATTCCGGTGATGTGTTCCTGGAGGAAAGACATCAGTTTAGCAACCTGAACCCTTACCTCAAGATAGGATTCACGGGCTTTTCTTCTGAACAGGAAAGAGCCATAAATCATAAACGGCAGAACAGAAAGGGTAATCAGACTTAGTCGCCAATCAGTGAGAAACATCAGCAGAAGAATAAAACACAACCGGAATAAATCGCCAAAGACGGCAACCAATCCTGAAGAAAACATTTCATTCAGTACTTCAACATCTGAAGTCACCCGTGAGATTAACCTGCCAAGCGGATTTTTATCAAAAAAGGTCAGATTCAGTTTTTGGAGGAAGGAAAAAACCTCAAGCCGAAGATCAAAGATGGCCTTTTGACCCAAATATTGTGTGATATAGGTGAGACCGAATTGAAAGAGAACCTCAAAAAGTAATATAAACAGAATCGCCATCCCAATAAGATGGAGTCCGTTCCAGTCGCCTTTTGCGATATAATCATCAATGGCAATATGTGATAAATAGGGTCTTAACGGACCTAAAAAAGAAGAGGCGACAGAAAGAAGTATTCCCCAGAAAACCAATTTTTTATGAGGAAGTACATATCTGACAAGTCGTTTCATCAATCCAAGATCAAGGGCTTTTCCCGAGGGTTCATCTTCATGAAATACTGCAGCCATGATTATTCAATCCTCAGAGTTTCGAAGTCATTTCCCATGTGGGTTGCAGGAAAAACAGCAATGGCCTCACGGTAAAGCGGATTTAAATTCGGGTAGCGGGCACTATAATGGAATAAAACCAATTTTTTCACGCCGGCTTCTTTTGCGATAGTACCTGCCTCAAATGCAGTGGAATGACCAGTTTCATCAGCTTTCGCCTTCAGTTCATGCAAATAAGTGGCTTCATGCATTAATAAGTCAGAGCCTTTGGCAAGAGCAACTGACCGTGAACAATACCGGGTATCAGTTATATAAGAAAATGATTTTGAAGGTTTGGGTTCAGCCAACACATCTGAGGGAAAAATTGTTTTTCCTGTTTCTGAAACGACGGAACGACCTTCCTTCAATTCTCTGAGGAGTGGCCCTTTTTGAACGCCCAGCCTCTCAGCAAGATCAACATCAAGTTTACCTGCTTTGGGGTGCTCATCAAACCGGTAACCAAATGCGGGAATCCGATGATTTAAACTTATAGCTGAAATTGAATACAGGTTTGAATCGTAAACAATTCCCGGCTGATTCATAAAATCAAGTTCTCTGATTTCAATTGGGAAATCCGCAAAAAATTGCTGATGCTTTTGACTAACCTCAAGTAACTCTTTAATTCCAACCGGACCAATAATGGTAAGAAAGTCTGATTTATTTGAATAATTGATACCAGAAATCAGGCCGGGCAGGCCAAATGAATGATCGCCATGAAGGTGAGTAATGCAAATTGTTTTTATTTTGGATGGATGAAGCTGAAGTTTCCGGATGGAGAATTGGGTTCCTTCACCACAATCGAAAAGAACGTATTCGTTTTCGTACTTTAAAACTGTTCCTGACAGATTTCGTCCGGGAATTGGAATCGCTGAACTTGTGCCCAAAATGGTGATTTCCATCAGTTTATTGCCTTCAATTCTTCTTCAAGCAATTGCTTCTGATAAAGTGATGTATAATGACCGTTCAGGGCAAGTAATTCTTCATGAGTTCCACGTTCAGCAATTTCACCGTTATGAAGAAGCAGAATCTGATCTGCCCCTTTGATGGTTGAAATTCTGTGACTGATGATGATGGACGTTCTTTGTTTCATGACTTCCCTGAGGCGCTGAAGGATCAGATCTTCAGTCTGGGTATCAACTGCAGATAGACAGTCATCAAGAATCAAAATCCTGGGTTCTCTCATCAGTGCACGTGCAATTGTTGTTCGTTGCTTTTGTCCGCCAGAAAGTGTAATTCCCCGTTCACCCACAAAGGTTTCGAATTTCTGCGGGAAGTCTTCAATATTTTCACGGATGAGCGCAGTTTCTGAAACGTCCTGAATGTCTTCATCATTCGGAAATTCAACTCCAAAGGTAATGTTGTTTCTGATTGTATCACTGAATAGAAATGACTCCTGCGGAACGTAGCCAATTGACTGCCTTAAAACTTTAAGCGGGATTGTCTGAATCGGGTTGCCATCTATTAAAATTGTTCCGGATTTGGTGTCGAACAATCTCATTACCAAATTGACCAGGGTTGATTTGCCCGACCCGGTATGACCGGTAACCGCAAGAATTTGACCGGGTAAAACTGAAAATGAAATATTTTTGAGTACACTTTCACGATCAGGAAAGGAAAAATGGACTTTTGAAAATTCTACCTTACCAACTACATTGACAATGGAACGGTTTGTTTTTTCATCGTCTTTGATTTCTGCTACTTCATTCATGATCAGGTTTAATCTCGCCTGAGATGCAGACGCCTGTTGAATAATGTTGATTACCCAACCCAAAGCAATCATTGGCCAGATCAGCATACCCACATACATAACAAACTGGGTCATATTTCCAAGGGTCAGCTGGTTTTGAATAACCAGGTAACCCCCAACCCAAATTACGAGTACGACAGATAATCCGATCAGAAGTGACATGGATGAATAAAAAATGGCCTGCAAACGACCGAGTTTAAGGTTCTTTTTCAGATATTCCCGGTTTAAATGATCAAACTGTTCAATTTCAAACCATTCTCTCACAAAGGATTTTACAATCCGGATTCCTGACAAATTTTCCTGAACCCGGCTGGTCATGGTTGAATACTGAGCCTGAATTCCGGAATAAGTGTGATGAATGATTTTCCCGACTTTAAAAACCAGGTATGACATTAAGGGAAGCGGGATCAGGGCAATCAGAGTCAATTTCCAGTTCACATAGAACATCGTGGGTATAATGAATAAAAAACTAACCAGCGTGTTTGCTGAATACATAATTCCCGGACCGAGGTAACTTCTTACTGCATTGATGTCATTTGTGTTTTTTGCAAGAATATCACCGGTACTGTGAGTTTTGAAATAAGACATCGACAAAGACTGTATATGCGTGTACAAATCGTTCCGAATGTCATATTCGGCCTCCCGGCTTACCACGATAATAGTTTGCCTGACAAGAAACAGAAATATTCCCCTGCCAACAGCAAAAGCTACAATTAAAAGTCCGAAATAAACCAATCCGGAGGAACTGAAGGAGGATTTGAGGGAATCAATTGCCTGACTAACGTAAACCGGCCCCAAAACATTGAACAAATTGGTAAGCAAAACAAAAAACAAACCGAGTAACAGTTTTTTTCTGTATCTGATCAGGTAGGGATTTAAAGATTTCAAGGCCGAAAATGCAGAATCTGACTTATTCATTTTTTATGTTTTCAAACTGATTTCAAATCGTGATTTTCAGATTCACGTTTTTCAATTCCTTTTTTTATCTGGTCTTTCAGACGCAGAAACTCATCGTTGCCAAGAAATTCAAGAAGAATTGTTAAATGCAGATCAATGACTGAAACCAAGTCAGACAGTACATTCTTTTCTGCAAGATGCCTGCTCATCATATAAAATCGAATAGCTTCAGCATATTTTTTGTTTTCAGCCTGAAACAAGGCTATGTGCCCCAAAACCAATGCAATACCCGGCTGGTTTTCAAGTTTCTTCATGTAATCAAGTGCATCACTAAAATGAGAAAATGCGGCACCAGAATTACCGATTGCCATATAGGTAAGTCCGAGATTAAGCAGACAGAAAGCCTTTTCGTTAAAATTATCCATTTCAGCATTCAGTTGAACAGCATTTTTCCAGATATCGATTGCAGCTGCATATTTTGCAAGATGAAAATTCAGCAGACCGAGTTGAAGAAAAGTTTGAGCAAGTCCCATTTTGTCACCCAAACTTTCACGGATACCAATAGCTTCCTCAAATTTCTCTCTGGACTTATCAAACCTGTCCCATTCCAGATAAATAACTCCCATCCGGTGAAAATATTCAGCCTGATTGAAAATATTGGTTCCCTTCATCTTTGAACATTGATCATAACATTCAAAAGCTTTTTCGAATTCACCATCTTCAAAATAAAAATTGGCAAGAGTCTGAAGCACATTCCCAAATTCAAACACATCCTGCTCTTTGCCCTTTAATCCAGCAAGTTGGTTTTCCAGAATATTTATTTTTTGTTCAAGAATTTTGTGAGAATCTTTCTTCTTCATTTTGTAAGAATCAGCTGGTGGAAAATCAAATTTTTTCTGAATTCTTAACGATTCCCAGCAAAGTTTTAATAATGATGGACTGTTTTTATAAAACGCATCATAGGCAAAGGTGGGAACCCAAAATATGAGTGCATGGGGTACGACATGGAATGCCCCGACTGCATTTTCCAGAAAATCAGCTGCTGCTTTTTCTGACTCAAAACCGGCAAAAAACTCTTCCCATCCTGATAAATTGATTAGAAGTTTATGGTCAGCATGATTCCTGCTAATTTCATCAAGCTGGCGATCGACAGGTTTGAGTGAATTCAATTTTAGGGTTACAGGATAAAAACCAAAACGAAGAACAGCTTCAGAAATAATTTCAATTCCCTTTGCTATTTTTAAAGGGGAGTTCAATTCAATCAGAACTCGGGTTCCGAGTGGATTTTCACGAAAGGCTTCTGCAACAAAAGTTGTTTGCTTTAAAAAGTAATATTCAAACATGGACTAACTCTCCTGCTTCTGCTAAAATGAAAATGCCGGAGATTTCTCACCGGCATTTCAGATCTGAACCTATAATTCCAGATCTATTTTTTAGATACAAAAGGCGAAGTCCCCTTTAAATAGGAAAATCCGCCAGATCGGGTTTTAAACACTTGCTGAGTCCCTGTCACGGCAACACCATTAAACTGATTAAAGAAATGGAAACCGACCAGATTGTCATTGGTTTTTATTCTTTGTGAATCCCAGCTCAAGCCACCTGATGTTGTAGATAAAATCAGACCATTATTACCTGTAACAAATCCTGTTTCTGAATTGAGAAAATGGAGTTGACTCAGAGTTGCATTGGTCACACTTTGCTGAACTACCCAGCTACTTCCATAATCTGAGGATTTAGCAATCAAACCATTTTGCCCACAAATATAGCCAACACTATCACTTACAAATTTTACGTCAAGAAGCTCAGTATCAAAACCTGTTTGAACCCTTTTCCAGGTTTCACCGGCATCGTTTGTTTTCATCATCAAGCCATTAACACCAACAGCGTATCCCGTTAAGTTGTCTGTAAGAAAGGAAACAGAATTAAATTTTTGGCCTGACGCTGAAGCGGCTTTTTTCCAGGTTGTTCCACCATCTGCAGTTTTGTAAAGAATGCCATCACTTCCTGCAATGACCGCCGATTTTTCACCGAAGGTTGCCACAGCAAAGAAAGAACCCATTGAACCCGGATTAATTTTACTCCAGGTATCGCCATTATTTTCAGACTTAAGAACAGTTCCATTGATGCCAACTGCAACAGAGAAACTACCCGAACTTGCAATCTTTCTTATATTTCCGTTTGAACCTGTAGTAATGGGATTGAAATTCATGCCACCATCTACAGATTTCATTATCAGACCCTGATTGGTACCAACCATGAGGGTACCG
>JAFLBE010000086.1 GCA_017303995.1 Bacteroidota bacterium
GGTTGTTCTTGTAAAAAACCTACCGGGATCCTGAACAGGAAAAAATATCAATGAACCGTTTTTTGGTTACGGGTTATTTTTCGCCTGAAAAACAGGACTTTGTTTTCCGGAAGGCTGGTCTTGAGTCACTTAACCCTTCCTCGTACAAGAACTTTCTCATTGTGGTTCCCAACCGGCGCTTCGGAACCCTTCTTGAGCGTTCTCTGCTTCGTTCTCCCGAGAAAAATGGACTTGTTCTTCCTCAGATTAAAACCATTGACGATGTCTGGCTTTCCGTTATCAGGGAAACGAATCCTGACCTGCAGTTTGAAACCCGCTGGCAGCGCATGCTGCTCATCAGAAAGGTGCTTTCCGGACCTTGTGCTGACCTGATCAGAAATGAACCCCCTGATGGTTGGCTGGATTATTATCACCGGTCCATTCAGTTCTTCGAATCGGTGATGGATGAAAACTTCAAACTACCTGAAACTATTCTTGAAAATCTGGGATCTGATACCGGTTTTTTTGAAAAGTTTGACCTTTTTTATCAGGAATATCAAAAACTGGCAACCGGGCTCGGACTCATTTCCCGTGAAAGACTTCGGTTTTTCCTTCCCGATCAAACTAATTATTTTTCCGGATTTAAATCGGTTCTTTTTCTTTCAATTGATGAATGGATTGAAGATCACTGGAAGTTTCTTGTAAAAAATGTGGCATCACCAGAGACCGTTGTTTTTTCTGTTGAGGTCAAAGATCCGACCGACAGCAGCCAGCCTTTTTCGGTTATCTATTCTTCGGTGTTTTCTGGCGGTTGGGAACTCACACGGTTTCAGCAACCGGAACCCGTGAAAAAACAGGACTTGTTCAGGTTTGATTCTGTACAAAACGAACTTGAATTTATTGCCGGTTCTATTCGGAAGGATATCTCAGCGAAGAGGGAGGTCCCGTTAAACCTTCATGATATTTGTGTGGTTTTGCGTGACCGTAACCGGTATCTCCCATGGCTTCAGATGATCTTTAAAGAGTACGGAATTCCCTTCAATTTATCAGCAGGATTTCCAGTCAGCCAATCGGTCATCGTTCGTTTTATCAGAATAATTCTGGATCTGAGCTCAGGTTCCGTCCGGTATAAAGAATTGCAGAATTTCTTTCTTCATCCCTTCATTAATGACGACCTGACATTTCGTCAGATCGAAATGGTATTCAGGCAAACAGGTGACCATCAATCTGTTAATGAGTGGTTGTTAAACCTGGATGAGAAAAATAATAGCCAGGATAGCAAAGTTCTCAGAATTGCCGTTGAACGTGTTGGTAGCCTGAAAACCAAATTAGCCCAGCTGAATTCGTGTTCTACCCTTGAGGATTGGTCACGGTTTTTAAACTTCTGGGTTCATTCGGTTCTTTCGGGAAACCGGGTTACTGATCGAAATATTCTGGACTTCGCATCGTGGACTGCCTATCAAAAAGTGACTCAGGTTTTAACTGAAATTTCTGGCTGGAAGTCGGGTTCATTGAAGCTTTCATCCTCCGATTTTCGTTTTCTTTTAAACCTGATTCTGGATTCCATGACCTGGAATGAACCCGTCAGGAATGGTGTGCAGATTTTGGGTCCGCTCGAAGTAAAAGGTTACCGGTTTTCGTCGTTGTATTTTACCGGACTCGAACAGCATGTGTATCCGTCATCCGACAAAGAAAATATGATGTTCCCGGCAGCCCTTGTAAAAAATATTGACCAGTTTTATTTCATGAATCTCAGGTACCGGGAGTGGGCTGAGTTTGAAACCATTCTGGGAAATCCAACCGATCAACTCATTCTTTCCTTCCCAGCTGATTCTTCTGAAGAAAACCCCGAGCCGTCACCTTTTGTAAGTCTTGCCGGGTTTTCTGTGAAGTCAGATCAGGCTGATTTTGGAATTCAGATTCCCCGGAAACAATTTACAACTGATCAGAAAAGTGGTGATGACCTGCCCCTTTTTATTCAGGAAAAAACAGCTTGGTTTCATCACGCCGATCGCCTGAACGGACCTTCACTTTTTGATGGTATCGTAACCTCAGATCATGGAAAATCAGTTTGGAAAGAACTGGTTGATTCCAAATTTTCATCTCTCAGCGCCAGTTCAATTGATTTGTTTTCGCAATGCGGACAGCGGTTTTTCTACGAACGGGTTTTACATCTTGAGGAAGATGAAGTTTTTCAGGAGGAAGTTGACCCCAGAGACAAGGGAACTTTACTTCATGCGATTCTCCAGGAGTTCATTCAGAAGAAGCAAATGGGTTCATCGGTCAATGATTGGGAATTGATGGTTTCGATTGTGGATGAAAAAACGCCCGACATTCTCGATCTGAAGCGGTTTCTTCCGTCAAAATTTGCAGAAAAATTAAAGAACAAAGCCATTTCTCCGCTTGCCGGATTTTTAGCCACCCAGAATGAACTTGAAAAGACCTTAACGCCCAGGTTTGCTGAATGGGGATTTGGATTGAAGGATTCCCAGTTTCCGGCGTTAACTTTCGATGGTCCGGGAATTCGAACCTTCACTTTTTCAGGAAAAATTGACCGTTTGGATCAGCACCAAAATGGTCGAACTGTTTTTTATGATTACAAAGCCGGCGATCAGGATCACATCAAAAAAATGACAGATGCCGGTCGGTCTTTTCAGCTTTATATTTATCATGAGGCAACAACCCGGTTTAAACCATTGGGTTCTGATGTGGATTGGATGGCCTATTTCGTACTTACCCGCCCAGGTGAAACCCCGCAAAGCCGACTAAAACCCTTTTTTGGTACCATCGACCAGCTTAAAGGCATGTTTCCAAAGGCAGGTCGCCGCGGTGATCCGTTTAAAGAAAATGCTGACTTTGTGTCCTATTTATCTGCTTCTCGGGAAAAGTTGATTTCGCAATTGAAAAGTGTGGAAAATGGGGAATTTTTCCACAACAAGACGGCCTGGAGAGAGTCTGAAAAAGGATTTCAATGTTCAGATTACTGTCCGTTTCTTGGTTTTTGCAGAAAAGACGAGGCACGAATTAAAAACCTTCATGATCAACATGGAGGAAGTAATGAAGACTGAACTTAAACTGATTTCCGGACTTTCTTCCCAGCAAAAAAAAGGGCTCATCACCGACCGGAATCTGATTTTGTCGGCAGGTGCCGGTGCTGGGAAAACCAGTGTGCTCACGGCCCGGTATCTTCACCTGATTCTCAATGAAAACATTCCACCCTCACGGATTCTGGCTGTTACGTTTACCCGTAATGGCGCAGATGAAATCAGAAACCGGGTTCTAGCCGAAATCAGAAATCTTGAACTTTCAAATGAATCTGAACGGTTTAAACTGATGTTGGGGGTTGCCCGCGCAGATATTGTCACCTTTGATTCACTTTTCCTTTCCCTTTATTCTGAGTTTGCACCAAAGGCAGGTTTTTCACCCAGAATTTCAATTGTTGAGGCAGTCGATAAAACTTCCATCATGGCTGAAATTCACGCAGAATTTATGACTTTGCTGAACAGATCCGCAACAGATTCCAGCCTTGCATTTGGGTCTGTCTCATGGCAGGATATTAAGGAATCGGTTGAAGCGCTTATCGTGATGGATAAATTTGCTGATTCGTTAAAACAGGCAAAAGCATATTCCTTGCGGTCATCAGATTTGTCGGATGTCTATTTCATGAAAGCGTTTTCGAGACTTGGAAAACCCTTCTGCGAAAAGTTCACTTTCATTTCCGGCATTTTGTGTCAACCCGACTTGCCAGTTTTTCAAAAGGTTATTTTCCATTTTAAAAACTTTGAAAATGAACTGCCGGATTGGTTTGATGTTACTTCCACCCATGAAAATGAGCCTGATTTCTGGCTGAAAAAGCTGAAGGAACTGATTTCAGGATGGGAAATGATCAGAGACCTTTATCCTGAGACTGAATCACAGAAGCAAATTGATTTTCGGCTGAATCAACTTTTAACTGTTTCAGATCTTGACCTGCAATTGGATGCTGTTCAGGATTCAACTGCAACTCAGCGACTTCACTTTTCGCGGCTGACTTCTGCTTTTCTGACTGAGTATGAAATCAGAAAAAGAAAAAGGCTTCTGGCGGATTATTCTGATATTCAGAATATCGTTTACGGCCTCATCAGAAACGGACAAAGTTCAGGTCAGAATCCGGTTATTGAAAAACTCTCGGGCCGGTATGACCAGGTTTTGGTTGATGAATTCCAGGACACCAATTACCAGCAATGGGAAATATTAAAACCCTTTGTCTGGGACTATCAGAATCAAAAACTATTCCCGGCACGACTTTTCATAGTTGGCGACCCCAAACAGTCCATTTTTAGGTTCAGAAATGCTCAGGTTTCTGTATTTCGTGATTTGCAAACAATAATTCAGGATTCCAACCGATCCTATAACCTGCAAAATCACCCGGATTTAACTTCCGAAGAACAAAATGGAATTATTGGCCTGACCGAAAATTTCAGGTCATGCAAATCTGTACTTGGTTTTGTGAACTCGCTTTTCCAGAATGAATTTACAACCGATCCTGATGGAAAAACACTTGACCTTCAGGTTGATTACGCACCGATGTCGCCTGCAAAACTTTTTGGTGAAGGTGAACGCCAGACAGACGGTTCCATCAGACTGATTCAGGCACCCAAAAATGAAAAAATTCTGGTTCTGGTCAATGAACTGGTTGCGTGGGTTGATCGCATTGAATCTGGTGAGGATAAAGACTTTATTCCGGGAAAAGACAAGATTGCTGTTATTGCTTCAAAAAATGATAATCTGGATGAGATTTCACGGTTTCTTCGTCAGCGGAATTTGCCTCATCGCCGCAGCCGGGGATTAAATCTGCTGCAAACCCGTGAAGGTGCCGATATCCTGAATTGGGTCCGTTTTCTTGCAGATACTGAAAATGATCTTGCTTTCATTGGTCTGACCAAATCACCGTTTTTACTTTTGGCAGATGAAGATCTCATGATTCTGAAACATAACCAAAAAGGTTCGTTCTGGAGTCTGATCAAAAATGGCGGGGAAAATGAAAACCTGCTGCTGTCAAACGAACAGGCAAAACTCAGTTTGTTCAGAGCACAGGTCAACAAGTGGCAGAAACAAAAGTTGACCGAGCCGGTTACTGCAATTCTTTGGGAAGCGCTTACCGAAACAGGTGCGTGGCTGGCCTATCAGCAGCAGGTCAACCGTGAGCAGGTGATAGCGAACCTGACAGGATTGATTGATCAGCTGACCCGATTTGAGAGCATTTCAGGCGGAACTGTTTTTGATCTGGCCGATTTTCTTGAAAATCTTAGAATCGAAGCAGAAGGAATTTCTGAAGTCCCGCTGTCAACAGGTTCAGATTCGGTTTCCATCGATTTGCTTACCGTTCACAAATCCAAGGGTCTGACATACAAATATGTTCTGGTTCTCGATGATTTTAAATCCCAGAACAGGGGGACTCAAGATCAGTATTTGTCAGATTTTGACTGGGGAATGGCGATAAAGGGATTCAGTGACAACGAATGGGTAAAGGATTCATTTTATGAAACCGTAAACTCGAAAATTCAGAATGAATTAAAAGCAGAAGCCAACCGGGTGGTTTACGTGGCCTTGACAAGAGCAACGCATCAAACCTGGCTGATTGGTGATTTTCAGGTTGATAAAAACCTGATTTACAGTCCGCAAAGAAACGACAAATCATGGTCAGCACGAATCATGAAACGAGCCACAGAAATTTTGGCACTTCCTGATGTCGAACAAAGCGTAGGAAATCTTTCCTGGCAACCGGAAGAACCAAAAACCTGGATTTCACCTGGACAAACTTCAGTATCTGGAGATGAAAATGTGTTTACTGAATGGCTGGTGAATCACAAAAGTTCGTTGCCGCTACCTGATGCCTGGTTTACCAACTTTACTGCAACCGGATTAATGGCAGCCAACCAGTGCGGAACTGCAAACAGGCTAAAGAAAATTCAGGCAAACCGTTTGAAAACCGGCGAGAAAAAGGGAATAACTTCCGCTGAAAAGGGAAATCTGGTTCATCTTTTGTTATCCTTGCCAGAAAGTGACTGGTTAAAACAGTCGGCGGCATTTAACCAGTTGTCCGAAAAAGAAGTTAACGAAATCTTTTCAACTGTAAAATCAGTTTCAGGCCATCCATTTTTTCAAAAATTGCAATCCGGTGAAAAGTATCAGGAAATGCCATTCATTTCGCTGTTGGATGGCCGGCATTTGCAGGGAAGTATTGATTCACTGGTTATTAATGGCGATGAAGCCTGGATAGTCGATTATAAAACCAATAAGACGTCTTCAGGTCAGTTAGTAGGGTTATATTCCCAATATGAACTCCAGTTGAAACTATATGCCTGGGCTGTTAGCAGCATTTTCAGTGAGGTTAAAACATTCCATCTTTACCTTTTTTCAACAGCTCTAAATCGTGAAATCGGTAAAACCTGGACACGAAATGAAGTTGAATTGTTTAAGTTTGAAATTCTTCCGCTGATCGAACAAATTGAAAATCAGGAGTACGACCGGGATTACCAGTCTGTTGCGTCTTATCTTTGTGAAGAATGTAGTTTTTATCAGTTTTGTTACCGTGATGAATTGAAGCAAGGGCAGAGCATTGAGTAAA
>JAFLBE010000087.1:0-3818 GCA_017303995.1 Bacteroidota bacterium
CGGATGGCGAATTACGAAGTAAAATGAATTAATTCGATTTTTCATAGTCTTCGATTTCTTTCAGAAATTTCATCGCCAGTGTGAGTTTTTTGCCACCGGCACCTGAGATCAGCAGATTTACCCATTTTATGTGCATATTTTTATAGGAAATTGTCTTTATCGCCCAAATGGAAAGCGGTAAAAAAACAAGTCCCAAAACAATCTGACTGATCAGCCACACAGAATCCCCTGCATCCCAGATATTGATTCCGAAAAAAAGCCAGAATCCAAGAATAATGTACGCCAGAAAAAAGGGAAACTGAAGAATGGCTATTTTCAGATAAAGAACAAGATGGGTTTGCATTCCTGCCAAAACCTTCTGGTTTTCGGTGACCGGCCGGCTGATATCAAACTTCGAAATTAATTCCAGCTGACGAATACAACCCACAAGGGCAGCAACTGTAAACAATAAAATGAGTCCGGCAGAGAGTGCCACTGCAGGTTCATTCCACCCACTAATCATCAACCCGATTAAAATCACGGTTACCAATAATCCCAGCACCAATTCAAGGATAGATTGTCTGGTCATTTTGTTCAGTTCGGATTCCGTTTTTTTATAATTGATCTCTTTTGTTAATTTCTGAATTTTTTCATCTGACTTTGAAAGTCGTGCGTCAAACTGGTTTAGCAGAACTGATAATTCATTCTCTTCCATTTTAATCACCTTTGTAAGTTGAAAATCTTTGTTTGAGTTTTTCTTTAATTCTTGAAATCTTCGTTGACACATTGGTTGTGGTCAACCCCATGATTTCAGCAATTTCCTGGTTGCTTTTCTTATCCAGATAAAGCAGAAGCAATGCCTTGTCAATTTCTATAAGCTCGGAGATAAAACGATCGAGCAGTTTGAGTTTGAGGTCGTTCTCTTCACTTTCATTCTGATTGTTATCGGGTGGTTCTTCATTAATTGGTAAAAAGCGATTTCCTCTAACCTGTTGTTTTCTGAAAAAGGAAATGGCCACATTCAACCCAATTCTGTACATCCATGTTGTAAATTTTAATTCAGGATTATACTTGCCGAATGAATTCCAGAGCTGAAGTCTGATTTCCTGGGCGAGATCTTCTTTATCTTCAGCCTCTTTTGCGTACATATTTACGATTTTAAAAAGAATACCCCGGTTGGATTCCATTAAAACTTCAAATACTTTTTGGGTCGATTCATTCATAAAATCAATCAGTTTTTATTGAAAATTAAGCCGATGCCAGCCATTATAGAAAAACTTTTTCCCGGTGTTAAATTGGCACTTTTAAATACATCTGAAAAAAAGTACGTTCCGCTCAGAAACCAGGAAAACCCTATCAAATCGTTCTGATTCATTAAACTTGTTGAAACTTTCAAAGTACCTGCAACCTGTACCGGGTTGATGTTTTTAAAATCATCTTTAAATGAAACCGTATAACCCTCTTTATTTTTAACAGACGATTCACCATAAGCATAAATCTGGTATCCAACCTGTCCACCGACTTCGACTGAATATTGCCTTCCAGGTTGTTCAGGGAAAAACCGATAACCCAACATAAGGGGAATATCTGCAAAAACTTGTTGAAAATGACTGTAAGTGTAAGTTTTGCTTTCTGAAAATGATTCAAAAACGGTTTTCCCGCCCGAGGATTGAAGGGTTTTATTTAAACCAAATGTTTTCACACTGATTCCGGCTCCCGGTTTGATAAAAAACCCAGTTGGTTGGGAAGAAATTTGAAGCGGGATCTCAATGAAAGTATTGAAATTTCCGCTGAAAGCTCCAAGCCCGGAAAAGGGTTTGTTTTTAGAAACTTCAGTGTTGGATAAAAAGCTGGAACCAAGTCCCAGTTCATAAGAAATGGTCTGAATTCTCAATCCAGACTTATTTTCATGATTTTCGGTAGAACCGAATTGTGCAAAGACAGTGAACGTTCCTGAAATCAGGAGAAGGGTAAAGAGAGCAAATAAACTTTTCATTTCATTCCTGTGGTTATTGAGTGAACCTGTTACTCAATGATTCGCACACAAGGATAAATAATCACAGACAATTACTTAGATGGAATCTGACCACCACAAAACAGGTTTTGGTTGGACATAAATATTAAGTGATTGAATATGGTCATCCCATGCCCAAAACCGACGCTTTCAGAATAACAAACTAAGAAAACCCGGAATTTCAGGCATCAATGTACTTTTAACATTACTAATTTTTCCTCATCTTACAGATATACAATTCGTGACGCTGCATATTTTGGTCAATTTCATAATCAAACCCGATTATACTTGAGAGAGATTTTCAGTTTTGTTCAAATATCCGGCTTTTCGGAAACGGGTTCAGACAATTTGAACATTGACCTTTATTATTGCTTCACAGTACAAATTTTGCAAAGAAAACTCACAGGAAAAGCTTCATATGATCAGGTTTTCGGTTTTATTTTTACTCATCTTAAATTCAATAGCTTACAGCCAAACATCCTCTATAACCGGAGTTCCGTGGAATACAGTTTATAAATCTGTTTTTGCATTTGGAAACATAAATTCTGATGATAGTAAATACTCATTTAATGCAAATATTGACCGTATTGGTATGATAAATCCGAATTTGATTTTTCGTTACTCAAAAGCATTGAACTTTGGTAAAACGTATCAGAATGAATTTAAAACACTTACCGCAATAGAGGCTAGATCACACAACAAATGGATTCGGGATGAAATAGCAGCCTGTGAAAGTGATCCCTCACTTACCTTTTTGTCTAAAAGCAGGGTTAAAAAATTTTTGGAGCGTTGGATACAGGTTGAGGAAAAAATTGCCCCTGATTTGAGTCTAGTTACCCCACTATCTCAATTAGATTCATTAACAACGTCGTTCTGTACCTATCTTTTTTACACTGAAAGTCTGGGGGAAAAAGTAACACCAGAAAAAGACTATCAGGCTACTATAAAACTTGCTCAGGATCGTCAGCAATTGGAAATGAAAAAACTGATTCAAACATTTGAAGCAAACCGGTTTGATCAGAACTATCAAAAACTTGAACTTTTTCTGCACAAATCACTTTATAGTCTCAGAAGTTCAAAGGGCGGGTTTCAGGATCAAAAAACCCGGATTTATCATCTCATTGCCGATTGCAATCCAGATATTGGAGCTGGGGTAACTTCAGGAACTTTTTCATTTGTCCGCGGATTTCTGCTGAGACCCGACAAGGAAGCAAGTCTAAATAATCAGTTTATTTTAGGTTTTGGTTATTATTATGATCCCAAAAATTATTCGATTGAATATAAAATACCGGTGAATTATTTAACTTTTACGTTTCCAATAAAAGAATCTTTTTCGAGTCCAATTTGGTTCCTGCAAGCTGGTTATAACTATAATTTCAATCCAGAAAGAGCGACATTCTCTAATCTTCGCCTGGATGCTCTTTTTAACCTTGGATATGGAACTTTTAAATCAAATAAGGTCATATATCCGATTGCGTCACCGAAACCAGCCATAAAAAACTTTCTTACCATTAAGGCAGAAAACGAAAACAACAGTTGGCTTTACCTAAACTCGTCACTTTTCGCAACAACCCATGCCTATTCAATTGCATTTTTGCGATTTGATATTGGACTAACAGCAGGTATTCAATCGATGAAAGTCAAAATAAATACGACCATGAGAAAATCGATTGACCAATATTCAGATTCAACCGGTGTGCTTATTAAATCAAGTCCGCTCAGTAATTTAAATAAACTTGAAACAACCAAAACTTTTGGTGGATTTCAAGTTTCTCCGCTATTGGTCATTCATGCCGATATATTTGACTTTTTCACACTTACAACC
>JAFLBE010000087.1:3918-6239 GCA_017303995.1 Bacteroidota bacterium
GAAACCGAAAAAGTATTAATGATTGGGTTTTCCGGAATTGGGCTTATATAATAAATGCTGGCATGTAAACCCTGAAAGGAAACGCCAGCGTTATTACTTGTTCCAACAGAAAAGACTCCATATCTGACATCCTGAAATTTTAGTCTTTTCGAAGACCGCTTATAGGCATCAAGAGTGAAAAGTAGATTTTTAAAAGGATTCCATTCAACACCAACCTGTGCTGTTACCCATTTTTCTGGTTTCAAACCTCCATTCCCAATGAAAGTTGAAAGGTCCGGCTCAAAACTTTTCAGGTACTCGCCACTATACAAATCTGAATATGAAGGCCAATCAACTGACTGGTTAAACGACCAATTTAAACGAAGAGACTCAAGAAGCCCCGCATTTCCTGTGAAAAAGGGAAGAAATTCAATAATTGCGTCCGGATTTTCGTCAGAAACATACTGTTTCAATTTTGTACCATTATAAGTGGGATCATTAGTATATTCCCTTCCATCAGACTTATAGCTCTCAATTCTGAACCCAGTTTCAGCTTCAAGGGGTAAATTAACCAAGGATACATTCAAACGATGGCTTGCTGTTAAAGAATATAATGAAGGATGGTTGTTGAAGGTATATCCTGAAAAATACAGTTGAGGCGGGAATGAAGAAGTACTTTTATTTTGAACAAATCCCTTTTCTTCAAAATACCACCAGTTTTCTGATTGAATTGACAGACTCGATTCCTGAGAGTCATTCCATTTATATGTGTTTTCCATTGAAAAAAGAAATAAATTATCGTGATACCGGTACCGCCTGTTTTCGTACCCTCCGGTATTGGAGTAAAATAAATCTATATCCGTTCCTCCATACGTGTAGGAACGGATATAGGCTGTTCCGTTGATATCAGGTGCCAGATATCCCCAGGTTTGGGTTGGCTGATAAGAAAGTTTTAGTGTTTGGGTAAATGAATCACTCCATTTCAGGGTGGATGTAATTCCAGAAATGATTTGCTCCTGGTAGTGACGAAGATTCCCTTCAGGGGTTAACAGCCATGCAAATGAATAATAGGAAGCTGCTTTGCGGTTATAGAGAATAAAAAAATCAGTTGAAATAATATCCTTTTTCCATAGTAACCGGAAGGATAAACTCCGTCGGTTAAAATCATTCATCATCACACCTGAACTATCCCCTGATGGTGAAATTCTGCCATCGTTTTCAATTAAACCTTCCCATGTTTTATAAAGATTTGCCCCTGATAAATATCCCCCATCCTGACTGAACATCCCGTCGGTTGAAAAAGACAAGTTTTCTACAAATGGAACCGGACCGGAAACTGAATACTTTAGGTTTTTATTTCCAAGATTGTCCAGTTTTGTTCGCTGCGGATATAAGTCGTTGTCTGACGAAAAGTACGTTCCACCCGAAAGTTCGAGCGCACTTGAAATGGTTTTACCGGGAAGGGGTTGCGTAATAACAAAAACACCCGATGACTGACCCGGTGTTCTTCCCGAAAGCCAACCTTTGTCAAGGGAGATGGACCCATCGGTCAGCGGAATGTCATTATAAAGACGATTATTAACCGGAATCCCGTTTAACAGGAACCGGTGGGCATTAAGCCCTCCACCTTTTACCCGTAGCCCAAAGGGTTCTTTGAACTCCATTTTATTAATGTAATATGGATCGTAACTTCGCTGGACAGTAACAAATGGCAGTGAAATGACTGGATTTGAGAATGAAATGGGTTCTGAAAAGAGGTGAGTTGAATCGGGGGTTTGAGCAAAAGAAAGTAAAGATTGAAAAACAGATAAGAGTATAAGAGCTCGCCGGATCATGATTGGCCTTTGACTGAATTATAAAACTTTGCTTAATTAAAGATAATTAAACAGTTCTAATATACAAAGGAAAGTTCTTAAATTTAATAAAAAAGCCCTTCACCCCAAAAATGGATGAAGGGTAGGAAAAGCCATTTACTCAAATATCAACCCGAATATTTTTCCCTGCTGACCCTTTTCACCTTTCGTCAGATCCTGAATAATTTCCTTCCCTTCAATAACCTGGAAGCCGGCAGTTTTTAGTTTTTCAATTACGGTTGCAGGTTCCTTTTTTGCAAGAATCGCCAGTTCATTAACGGAAAGGGAGCTTAAAGCACCAATAACTTTTTGAACCGGTATCCTGCCATTTTGTTCTTTTGGAGGTGACAAAAAGGATAAACCAAGAACCACTACAAAAAGGGAAATGAACAGAATCCCCGTTCCCGTTTTGAAATAATGGATAAAACTGTTTTTGCTCGTCCAGATGTGAAAAAGTGCTCCTGCAACAAAAACCAGACTGAA
Source organism: Bacteroidota bacterium (assembly GCA_017303995.1). Lineage (GTDB taxonomy): Bacteria > Bacteroidota > JABWAT01 > JABWAT01 > JABWAT01 > JAFLBE01. The sequence continues at coordinate 6,234 of JAFLBE010000087.1, forward strand.
CCATTC
>JAFLBE010000088.1 GCA_017303995.1 Bacteroidota bacterium
TTGTTGGAATTGACAAGGGTTTCAACCTCCCGCCCAAGTGCATCATAAACCAACAAAGCCACAGTTCCAGTCATCGGAACCGAATAGGAAATTTTGGTGGACGGATTAAACGGATTCGGATAGTTTTCGCCCAGTTCAAACAGAACCGGCGTTCCTTCAACAACAAGTAATTGACTGTAAGAAACTTTTCCATCCAGATCGAGTTGTTTCAATCGTAGGGTTACGGGTGACGTATTACGGGTTACGGGTGAGGAAAATACATATGAATGAGATTCCGTTGTGGTGCCATTTCCGGGAACAAACCCTAATGTTTCCCATTCTTGCTTCTCACTTCTATCTTCTAAATTCTGCCCCTGAATTTCCCACCCGTAATTATTGGTTTCAGTTTTGGTTTCCCAGAAAAGATTTACTTTGCCAGAATGCCTTTCTGCTGTAAAAGAAACCAGTTCGACGGGTAATGTTATATTTGAAACTATGTAATGAGCAGGACCCCGAAGCGCCAGTTTATTTGAATTTATTGAACCATCAACAGCCGTAACTGCACCGTCAGCTTCATCAAAATGATAATAGGCAACCAGGTTGGCTTCATTTCCAACCAAAATCTCATTCATATTATTCTGAATTTCAGAGGGTGTGCGTGTTACTGACCAAAGTCTGAATTCATCATAATCAGCCATGCTATATTCGGTGTTTGCGCGGCCACCAATATTTAAAGAATCGGTTGAAAAAGCGGTTGATGCACCGAAGGTATTTGTGAAAACAGAAAGTCCATTTTTGTAAATGACCACATTACCACTACTGTTTCTGCTTATCGCCCAATGATGCCATTCATCGGTAGGCATCGGAACTGACGTATTAAAAAGAGTAGTGCCACCGGAAAGAAAGTGGAGGTTTGTACCGATACGAAATAACCCGAATCCACGGCTTGCTGTATTGCCAAAATAAAAAATGATACTGCTTCCAACTGTCGAATGCAGATTAACCCAACCTTCGAGCGTAACATCTGAAACCGTTGTTAGTGGAGTCTGTCTGACACCGTAAGTATTGGTACCATTAAATGAAACTGCATTTCCGGTCTGACCCAGGACGATCAGAGGAAGGGCTAAACTGAAAATTAATCCGATAACTTTCTTCATGTTACACACTCCTGAAATTGAATACTAAAACCATTTTTTGGAATTACCCGAAATCCTACCTCAATAACCAAAAAGAAGTTTCAAATATCAAGTCAATGGTTAATGGTCAAGTGTTAATGGTAAATGAAATTCAAATTGCATTTTTCCTCAACCCCGCCGCCCTAGACCTACGGTCGCGGGTTAAAAGGGTGATATGTTTCTTGCCCCGGTCACCGAGTTCAGCCGCAGGCTGAGTATCGAGGTGCCCGGGGCTACAAACCCATTTATTTGCAATTCCATTATTCCGGTCGGAAATGGATAACCTTTCTCCACCGCCTTTCTGACCTCATCCGTCCGTCTTTCGACGGCCACCTTCTCCCAAGGGAGAAGGGTAAAATCCATAAACAAAAAAGAGACGCGGTTTCCCGCGTCTCTTTTTTGTTAGGCGAAATTAAAATACAAACCACCCCGCCTACGGCACCTCCCGAAAGTGTTCGGGACAGGCTCTCCTTGAGAAGGAGGGGAATCATTAGCTAAAAGCAAATAGCCAATAGCTAACAGCTTTATTTCAACAGCATCATTTTTCTTGTTGACGTAAAGCCCGACGCCGTCATTTTCACAAAGTAAATCCCGGATGATTTTCCTTCTCCGTTAAAATGAACGGTGTACGAACCCGGAGTCTGTTGCTGATTCACCAGCGTTTCAATTTGTCTGCCAAGCGCATCATACACTGAAAGGTAAACCAAACCTTGCTGCGCAACCGTGTAACTGACTGCTGTTGTGGGATTAAACGGATTCGGATAGTTTTGTGCCAGTGAGAATTCAATTGGGACTACTCCTTCTTCATCCACTGAAACCAATGTTCCCTGAATTTCAATATCATCTATAATCCAACCCCATCCGGCGGTATACGGATCTGAGAATAACCGCCAGCGAAGGACAACCGTATCACCGGGGGCAAAAACGGACAACAAATTGTATGCTTCTGTTTTAAACAAATCCTTTGAGGGAGTACCACCAGGGTTGTTATTATAGTGGCTCAACCATTCCGGATATTTGCTGGCATCATATCCGTTACCCAAAGGAAGCCATTTAAAGCCGTTTTTTGTACCTTCCACAATCACGTAATCATAAAAATCTTCGTCACCATAAACACTGCCGGGCTCACCGGTTTCAACTATTGCAATATTCTTGAACTTGAGGATTGATTCTCCACCTTTGATAATGACCGGCACTTTCAGCAATGCAGTTTTTTCACTGTTTTCTGAATAGGGATGGCGCGTTGAAAGTCCTTTATCCAGATAACCGGTTGGTTTTTGATGGATAAAATCACTGGATCCGTTCGTTTGCGAAACAACAAAATTTGAGAAATCAGCTGATTCATTCATGTTTGAAGTGTAAGATGAAACGGGTTCAAGCAGGTTTATTTTTGCTGCTTTTGCAACCGATGACCGGTAATTCCAATTATTTTTGAATCCTGAAACCTGAATACTGACTATTCCTTCCGGAAGGTCATTCAAAACAACGGTAACATTTCGGGGTCCACCATCAGGAAGCTTAAGGAACTTTGCTGAATTGACGAAAATGAAAGTGGAATCATACGTTTCCGGCAGATTTAAACTCACTTTTATCTGACCTTTGAAGTCAGGATTTGCAGCAAGGATTCGCGGTGCTTTAATTGCTTGTGGAAGTGGAACCGTTAGCAATTCAGGAATGGTTGCTGTCCAGAGGCCACGACCATGAGTCGCAACGACAACCTGATCGTCAACAATTTTCATATCCCAAATGGCTACAGCAGGAAATCCGTTATCAGAGTAGGACCAGGTTGCTCCTGCATCCGTAGAGATAAACAGACCAATTTCAGTTCCAACCCAGATTTCGGAAGGATTATGCGGCATCACCACCAACGAGTAAGTGGCCACATTCGGGAATCCGTTTTGACTCACACCACCCGAAAACTTAGACAGATCTGTCCAGGTTTTACCCAGGTTTTCAGTTTTAAGCACTTTAGCCAAACCTGAAACTGAGAACATGGCGTAAGCTACGGAATCTCTCAGCGGATCAGTAGCCAACCCTGAGAGATAACCAATATTGGCAAAATTGGGAACTGCTGTAAACGAAAGTCCGCCATCCACCGAAACTTGAAGTGACCGGGGTGTTGTACCGGTATTCATGCCAATTCCTGCCCAGACAATCTGTGGATTATGCTTTGAAATTTCAATTTTACCACTGGTTCCGTTAAATCCCCAGTTGGACTTTATCGGAATTAAATCCCAGGTATCTCCAAAATTATCGGTGCGGTAGGCACCCTCTCCATTAAACACAAAAACCAGATCCGGATCAATATTGCTTTCACCAATCCAGGTCACAAACGGACCTGTCTGAGGAACGCCTGACATTTCTTCCCATGAATTTCCGCCATCTGAAGACCGGTAAAGAATATTATTGTAGAGAGAACCCATTAACTTATTCGGGTTCTGGTGATGCCAGACTGAGGCAAAACCATCTCCGCCAAGCGGAGTTTCCCAGTTGTTGGTAACAGACGTCCAGAGTGGCGAAAGCCAGGAACCGTTATCCTGAGTTCCGCCAAAGTAACGGTCTGATCCCGGTGCCTTATCTGCACCATAAAATTGTGTGGTCAGATAACCATTCAGAGTTTTGTTCCAAGTTATACCTTCATCATCTGAGTACTCGACTCCCCCGTCATTGGTAGAAATCAGACGGAAAGTTTTGGCACTTTCGTTCAGGATAGCTGTGTAAAGTCCGTGCTTATCTGCGTGGACGTAAGGCAGACCTGTACCTTCATACCAGTGTGTGAGTTTGGTTTGTTTGGTAGAGGCACCAATATCAATCCGGTAAAGATCAATACCGCCAACGTAAATACTATTTTTATTGAATGGATGAACGGTTATCGTGTTGTCATACCATCCTTGCTCACCCAACCAGCTTTCATACCCGGTCACAATGCCAACAAATGACCAGGATTGACCTGCATTGACCGACCGGTACAGATCACTTTCGGTGCCAGATTCAACTGAAGCATAAATCAAGGCTGTATCAAGAGCTGTAACCGAAATTTCAATCCGTCCACCTGCTGGAAGCCCGGTTCCCTTTGCAAGCCACGTTTTCCCGCCGTCTACCGATCTCACTACACCAAAGCCATCAACTGCAGCATATTGGATGTTGAAATTGGATTCCTGCACCACAATCTGAAGGGTAGAATTTGAATTTGAATATACCTGAGCAAAGGATTCACCGCCATTTTCAGTTCTGTAAATTCCGGATCGGGTTGCCACAATGAGAATATCAGCGTTGTCAGGATCCACAATAATGCGGTTTACATAACTGAAAGCCGTATTTTTTGCAGTGGAAGAAAGCTGAATCCAGGTTTGACCCTTATCTGTCGATTTAAAAATGCCATCGCCTTTGATGGCGTCAAAATTACCAAACCCTTCACCGGTTCCGGCGTAAATCACTTGCGGATTTGATGCAGGCATTGCAAGTGATGTCACTGCAATATTGGGCAAATCGGGTGTGATATCCACCCAGGAATCACCTGAATTGGTGGTTTTCCAGATTCCCCCACCGACACTTCCAGCAAACCAGGTTGAGTGGGTGTTGTCATCCGGATCAATGAGCAAGCCACGGGTTCTGCCGCCATTATTCCACGGGCCTCGTTCCGTCCAGGTTAGGGATGATCCTTTTTTATGGAAGGATTTTTTCGCGCTGATTTTTGCTTTGGCGAGTTCTTCAAGTCGGTAATTGGCTGCGTAGGAAGGAGATATTTCGCCTTCTGCCGTCCGGATAACGTTGTAATAGGTCACAAATTCTTCTGGCTTATCTGGTTTTGCCCACCCTGAAGCTCTTTTTTCGATTCTGGAAAGGGTTCTCAGTTCAGCCATTTCGGCAGATGTGCGGATGGTTTTCTTCCTGAGTTCGGTGAGACGGTTCGGGTGTTGAGGCTGGTCGAAATAGAGAAATCCGATTATGCCGGCCAGAACAAGGGCAGAAAGCGCGAGGGCAAGGTTTTTCATTGAGTTATCCAGTGTTATTATAAATCGATAAACTGTGTGGTGAGTGTTTTGTTGAACTCTGGATCTGAAGAAATCATTCCGGGTTTCTGTTCAACTTTCAGGCGTTTCCGTTCAACCCACGAAATGGATCCGTCACGGAGTTCACCTTTTTTCAAAATCTGGTTCTGCCACCTGTCAACAATCAAGTACCGTGTAATCTGAATGGGTTGCTTAGCCGTCCGTTCATTCCGGGTAAAAGCCAGAGTAAGCGAATCATTTTCATTCGGAACCAGACGAAAAGATGTGGTGCCAAGAGAACGGGTACAAATTGCTTTGACTGAATCTTCTGAAATGGGTGTCAGTGTCTGATTTGATTTTCCGGTTGTTTTGCAGTTCTGGCAGGAAGTTAATGAAAGGAAAAAACAGAATGTGAGAAAGAGTAAAGTTCGAATCAAAACAAAGATCTCCTGAGCGACTAATGAGCAACTGAAATTTTAAGGTCGTGAATTACCAAAAAGAAGCTCAAAATAGCAAATCAATGGTTAATGGTTAATGATCAATGGTTAATGAAAATAAGTCCCCCTTTGAAGGGGGTGTCCGGCTTTAGCCGGATGGGGTGTCTTGTCCTAAAATAGGTTGACTCTAAGAACAGAAAAAAGTCAACTAAAAACAGGACAAAACATGAACCATCAACGGCCGGTTTACTACAGCGAGACGTTTAAAAGGCAGGTAATATCGGATGTA
>JAFLBE010000089.1 GCA_017303995.1 Bacteroidota bacterium
ATCATCGGCGCCTACAACAAAGGTGTTGCTGAAAAAGGACTTCCCGCCGACATCACAACTGCACAATCCTTGATTCCTGCCGGAACTGGTGTTTTGCGTGATTTCAGCTACATTGCACCCGAAATTCCGGAATACATTCCTGAAAATTGTGTGGGATGCATGGAATGTGTGACTGAATGTCCCGATACCGCCATCCTCGGGAAAGTGATCGAAGAGCAGGATCTTGAAAAAGAACTTGCAGCCATTGAAGACCCTGAACTTCGTGAGCATTTCAAAACCCAATGGACAAAAACCCAGAAGTATCACACGGTTTATGAAAAGAAAACCGGAACCGGCGGTTTGTTCGGGATTTTTATTGATCCGACCAAGTGCAAAGGCTGCGCAGAATGTGTAACAGTGTGTGATGATGATGCGTTGAAAATGATTGTCAAAACCGATTCCAACATTCAGACTTACCGGGAAACGTTTACCCAATACAAGAAAATGCCTGAAACTCCGAGTAAATATATCAACGAAAAAGTTCTCGCTGATATGATGCTTTCGGAGAAATCATTGCTTTATGTGGGTGGTGCCGGATCCTGTATGGGTTGTGGGGAAGCAACTGCATTGCGGATGATGCTGGCTGCAACCGGTTTTGTTTACGGACCTGAAAATGTGGGCGTTGTGGCTTCTACCGGTTGTAACACCGTGTATTCATCAACCTATCCATATAATCCGTTTCTGACTCCGTGGGCCAATAGCTTATTTGAAAACGGACCTACTTTTGCCATGGGCGTTCGTGCCAGATGGAATCAGGATCCGGAAAATGCCAAGAAGAAATTGTGGCTGATCGGTGGTGATGGTGCGCTTCTGGATATCGGATTTCAGGCGCTCAGCCGGATGTTCCTTTCCGGACTCAACATCAACGTGATCATGCTCGATACTCAGGTTTACTCAAACACCGGCGGACAGGCTTCAACCGGAACTTTCCACGCCCAGGAAGCAAAAATGTCTGCTTTTGGCAAGGAAATTAAAGGAAAACGTGAAGGTCGCAAGGAAATGGGCAACATTGCGATGATGCACCCGAATGTGTTTGTGGCTCAGACAACAGCTGCCCACATCAATCACTTTTACCGGGCAATTATGGCAGCCAATGAATATGACGGTCCGTCTGTAGTTTCAGTTTACACAACTTGCCAGCCGGAGCACGGTGTTGCCGATAATCTGGCATCTACCCAGGCCCGTTTAGCGGTTGATACCCGTACTTTCCCGATTTTCATTTACGATCCGAGAAAGGGAAGTTCTTTCAAGGAAAGGTTAAGTCTTCAGGGAAATCCGAATCCGAAAGACGACTGGTTTGTAAATCCGAAAACCAACGAAGAAATCACCTTTATTGATTTCGCCCGTTCTGAAGGCCGTTTTGCAAAACAATTCGATAAAGATGGAAATCCGACCGAAGCCCTTCTTGAAACCAAGCAGGAACGTCTTGCCAACTGGCATATTCTGCAGGAACTGGCGGGAGTGAAATAGGGGGGAAGGGGTAAGGCTCAATGGTTTAAGGTGGTTCCGGTCATTGAGGCTCAGTGACCAGAGCCTCAACCACCGAAATAAAATTACATTTTTAAAACCCCTTCAAATTCATCTCGTACAAAAAATCCGGTTTCAGCCGGATTTTTTGTTTAAGGGAAGGTCTAAAAGTGTCATTCCCGCGTTCAATACCAGTCTGACCCGACTATCGAAGCATAATTCTTCTTTTTTCCAATATCTGCCACATTCCCCTAAAATTAACAGGATATTTATTCTACTTTTCCGATCTATAAATTAAAAATAGATTATAAATGACAAAACTATCTTTTTATTTTTATTTTAAATTATATATTGCCACGAATTTGCATGGTTACAAATAATGAATCGTGCAAGTAATAATGGCTATTTAAAAGTATTTACTAAAAATATAGAATCAATATTCAACCTCATCGCTTTCCTTTCTTAATAGGTTCTCAGCCTTTAGTCAAATGATATAAATTTTCAAATTGGCAACAAAAAAGGAGTTTTTATGCGATTGACGCTCATGGCCTTGTTAACACTCATCCTTCCAACACTGTTATTTGCTCAACAGGATTCCCTTTACATCGATTTTACCGTTTTTAATGATGAAGGTTGTCCCATTGAATCGATTCAGGAAATTACATTTACCGGTTCCAATCAGGATTCTCTTTCATTAACCCTTTCCGATAATTCCCAGCAGAGATTTTTGATCGCCAGCATTGGTGAATTAACATTTCATGCACCTCAGGGCTACACCGTTCCCGTTGAAATGGTCAATTTTTCAGGGTGCTTAGAAGGGTTCACCATTTATCTGAATTGGAACACAGCGTCAGAAATCAATAATGCCGGGTTTGAAGTCCAGCAACTCACTGCAAAGGACTGGCAAAAAATTGGATTTGTAGCGGGAAAAGGGACAACAACAATTGGTCAGTCTTATTCTTTTGAGGCCACTGGAACCACCAATTCCCTGCGGTTCAGACTGAAACAACTGGATCTGGACGGATCATTCACCTATTCCAAAATCCTGGTGATTGATGCAGTTCCTTTTTCATTTTCAGTATCCCAGAATTATCCCAATCCGTTTAATCCATCAACCAACATCAGCTTTCAGATTCCATCAGCCGGAAAAGTCCGGATTGTGTTATTTGACATGCTGGGTCGGCGAATTCAGAAAGTTGAGACTCCGGAGCTGAGTGCAGGGATGCATCAGTACGAACTCAAAGCAGGTTCGTTGGGACTCTCCAGCGGAATCTATTTTCTTCAACTCACATTTGGCAACACAACAATTCAAAAAAAGATCAATCTGTTAAAATAAATCACGGATAGAACCCTTGTTCAGATCTTTTGAATTCGTTTTTTTCAAGTTTTGTACTGCTGAAACACAATTTATTTACACACGTTCATTTCTTTAATAAACTGAGGATAAAATGAAAACGTTTCTATTTACTATTTCCTTCCTCCTAATAACTTTATCAGTTTTTGGACAGACAAAAATGGTTATTCACAAAACCGATGGTCAAAAAGATACCCTTGCAACTACAGGCATCGAAAAAATTACTTTCATTGTGGCGGAGACTGTTACAGACTTTGATGGCAACATCTATCACACTGTTCAGATCGGGAACCAACTTTGGACCGTTGAGAATCTACGGGTAACGAAGTACAATGATGGGACTGACATCCCAAAGGTAATCGATAATGGTGCCTGGGCTGCACTTACAACTGATGCCTATTGTGCATATAATAATGATGAAAATAATGTGCCCACATACGGTTATTTATACAACTGGTATGCAGTAAATCCGCTTCTGTTGGCACCCGCCGGATGGCGGGTCCCAACAGAAGCGGATTGGACCATATTAGGCGATTTCGTTGGTGGTGAATCAACTGCTGGAACCAAACTTAAATCTACAACAGGTTGGTTGAACAACGGAAACGGTACAGATGATTATGGCTTTAGCGCCCCTTCAGGTGGGTTTAGGCTTAACTCCAATGGCGCTTTTAGTGGTATGGGATATAATGCTGACTGGTGGAGTTCTATTGGCTATGGTTCCGCATTCGCTTACCGTTGGGGCTTGAGCTACGATGAAATCCGTGTGATACGTGACTTTATAAGTAAACGCTACGGTTTTTCAGTGCGTCTGGTCCGGGATTTATGACTATTTAACTTCTTAGAATCTTTGTCAAGGGTTTTGCAGCTGAAGATGAAAGGCGAAAATATCATTTTAAATCTACATTCAGTGTTTTTAATAAACTGAGGATAAAATGAAAACGGTTCTATTTACTATTTCTTTCCTCTTAATAACTTCATCAGTTTTTGGACAGACAAAAATGGTCATCCACAAAACCGATGGCCAAAAAGATACCCTCGCAACCACAGAGATCCCAAAAATTACATTCATTATGGCGGAGACTGTTACAGACTTTGATGGTAACATCTATCACACTGTTCAGATCGGAAACCAACTCAGGACAGTTGAGAATCTGCGGACAACGAAGTACAATGACGGAACAGACATTACCAAAATCACCACAGACAATACAGGCTGGACGACCACGACAAGTGGAGCATATTGTGCCTATAACAATGATGAAATTAATGTGAATTCCTATGGATATCTGTATAACTGGCATGCAGTGAATACCGGGAAATTGGCACCTGCCGGTTGGCGGGTACCTACAGATGATGACTGGACAATATTGGAAAATGAAGTTGGGGGTTCAGCCACTGCCGGAATTAAATTGAAAGCAACATTGGGATGGAATGGTGGTGGAAATGGTACTGATGATTATGGATTCAGCGCCCTTCCGGGTGGTTACCGCAATTACAATGATGGATTATTCCGTTATCATGGCTATAACGGTTGCTGGTGGAGTTCAACTGTAAATGGGGAAAACTGGGCCTGGGGCCGTGGCATGGTCTACATTAACGCAGGCGTTGACAGGAGCTATGGCCATCAATGGGACGGCTTTTCAGTGCGTCTGGTCAGGGATTTATGATTTACCAATGTGAATTTCACTAAGGATTATTTTGGGAGGCGTAAGCCCCCTTTTTTTGTTTTTTCATTGAAAATGACTTTTGATATTGAAATGATTTCTGTGTAATCATATTCCGGGTTAAATCTGTTTATTTCCTCTGATAAACTCCAACCATTGAAAGTATTATATAAAAAAGGTATATTTAATATACTATGGAATTTGAATTTGATCCACTGAAAAGTGAGCAGAATAAACTTAAGCATGGAATTGATTTTTTCGAGTCACAACTGCTTTGGAGTGACCCGTTTGCAATTTCAATTCCGGCGAAAACGAGTGATGAAGTACGGTTTTTACTCATTGGCCGTTTAGATTCTAAAATGTGGTCTGCAGTATATACAATCCGGGATGAAAAAATCAGGATTATTTCAGTAAGAAGGACAAGAAAAAATGAAGAAGAAATCTATAACAGCTTCTGAGTTTGATACAAAATTCGATGAAGGTGAAGATATTTCCGGTCATCTCGATTTATCACTGGCCGCCCGGTTGAATCAGGGGCAAAAACGGGTGAATGTTGATTTTCCTGTTTGGATGATTCAGCAACTCGATCGGGAGGCAAAAAAACTTGGTGTGACCCGTCAATCTATCATCAAAGTCTGGATTGCAGATAAACTGAAGGACGTGGTGTAAGCGGGGAGAAATCAGCTTAGAACTGTAATTGGGTGTCTGGTGGCTTTTCCTAGGCTTGGTTACTGAGTGTAGTCGAAGTACAGGTTCCGGTATTTTTCCTACGAAAATCTCGGAAACCAATCGAAATGGCCTGGTCTTTACTGGTGCCTGAGGTGGTTGCTGAGCATGTCGAAGCACACTCGAAGGCACCAAGAGACAATCAGACCCATCGAATAACGACCGGTGGTTTCGAGTGCCTCAACCACCGAAGCCGAAATGCAGACAACAAAATTAAAAAGCCTTTTCGCCCCACCCCCAAAATCCTACAAATTCTTCAATACCCAGTTTGTCATGTAAACGAACAGGTGATACCTGATTTTCCCACCACCAATGCCATGATAACCATCCGGATAGTACATGGTTTCAAACTGTTTTCCCTGTTTTTGCAATTCCCGAACCAATTCAACGGTGTTTTGAAAATGTACGTTGTCATCAGCCGTTCCATGGATGAGCAGGAAGTTGCCTTTGAGATTTTTTGCCAGATCAATAGGTGCGTTTTTGTAACCGTCCGGATTTAATTCCGGAGTTTGCATAAATCTCTCGGTGTAAA
>JAFLBE010000009.1:0-101148 GCA_017303995.1 Bacteroidota bacterium
GGCAGCGAAGGCAAAGGCCAGAGGGTACGGTAAAAATTTCATAACCATGATTTATTTAATTGGCGCAAAACTCAATTTCTTTAATATTAATCCTTATGTTACCCACTCATTTTCATAAAGAACCAAAAAATGGTTGTTTTGAAATAAAAAAATGGAGTTCAAAATGAAACGCTTTCTTTTTGCCTTTCTTTGCCTTTCGATATCCGCATCTGTATTCTCACAAACCAAAATGTTCATAACCACAACCGATGGTACTGATTCACTTTGGTTGAAAGATATAAAAAGCATAACCTTTAAATCATATTACGTGTTATCAATTCCCAATGACTCACTTGTTGCATGGTTTCCATTTAATGGTACTTTAAACGATTCAAGCGGACATCATAGCAACGGAACTCTAACTGATGGTGTAACATTTGGTGAGGGTCACTCATCTAATTCCGGAAAATCGATCGTCTTCAATGGTTCAACTGGATTTGTTACGATTCCAAATAGTACGAAACTTCAATCCATGTCTAAATCACTGACAATTTCTTACTGGATAAATATTGAGGAATGGACAAAATCAAGTTATGCTCCGGTATTTGCGAAGTCCAATTCTGCTGATCAGGGAATGTACAGTGTTGAAAATATGAAAGCAGGAACTTCCAATCTTTGGATAGGAAATTCCTATTACAATTTTTCAACATCCTCAATTAGTTTAAAGCAATGGAACCATTTTTGTTTTACATGGGATGGAGCAGTTGTTACCTACTATTTAAACGGGGTAATAATTAACTCGGCCCCATTTGTCAAATCTATTGTTGTTGATGATTTACCTCTGGTAATAGGAAAACATACGCCCGGGGGAATTGAATTTTTAAATGGAAAAATTGATGATCTGATTCTTTATAGTCGTGCAATAAACGATTCAGAGGTACTTAAATTATTCAACCTTGGTAAATAAGTTGATTGAAAATCTGGCCCTTAAAAAACTTGTTATATTGTTGGGTCAGATTATCAAATAATATTATTATTCATTCCCCCCCGTCCCTATCCTGTAAACCCTGAGTATCCCTGTTCGGTGAAGCCTTTAACCAAAATTTCTTCTGTCTCATTCAACCCACCCCCTTTCCCCCTCCGTCGGAGGGGGTGAACTCTCCCAAAAACTTCCACTTCTGTTTCTCAGAACTTTTCCTTACCTTTGCAGGCTACATATTATTATAAAAAATCAGATCGATCTATGAAATACCGTGAACTTGCCGGCGGAACCCAACTTACCGCCATTGAAAAAGAAATCCTCGCCTATTGGCAGGAAAATAAGGTTTTTGAAACGTCTCTCCGTCAGGATGAAGACCGTCCGCACTTCACCTTTTATGAAGGTCCGCCCACAGCAAACGGCCGCCCAGGAATTCACCACGTTATGGGCAGAACTGTTAAAGATTTATTCTGCCGGTACAAAACACTCAAAGGTTACAAAGTTGGCCGTAAAGCCGGCTGGGATACGCACGGACTTCCTGTTGAAATCGAAGTTGAAAAAGAACTTGGTCTAAAAGGCCGTTCTCAGGTTGAAGAATACGGTGTTGCCGAATATAACAAACGCTGCCGTTCATCCGTTTTGAAATACAAAGATCAGTGGGATACACTCACCAATATCATGGGTTACTGGGTGGATCTGAACGATCCGTACATCACCTTCGAAAATAATTACATCGAATCCAACTGGTGGGCGCTGAAAACCCTTTATGAAAAGGGATTGCTCTACAAAGGCTATAAAATCCAGTGGTATTCACCCGGTTCTGCTACCGTTCTGAGTTCACATGAAGTTTCTCTCGGTTACAAAGAAGTTCAGGATCCTTCCGTTTATATTTCTTTTACAACCGATGAAGATCCCGATACCAGTTTTCTCGCCTGGACGACTACACCCTGGACGCTGATTTCGAATATGGCATTGGCCGTTCATCCGAAACTCGATTATGTGAAAATTCAGTTTAAAGAAACCGGAAAATTTGCCTGGCTGGCTCAGGCACGTCTATCCGTTATCAAAGAAGAGTATGAACTTGTTGCAACCTGCAAGGGAACCGATCTGATCGGGAAAACCTATCAGCCTTTGTTTGATTATGCGCTGCAGGATTTTACCAAAGATCAGGCCTGGCGGATTATTGCTGCTGATTTTGTGACCACCGAAGACGGTACCGGAATTGTTCACCAGGCTCCGGCTTATGGTGCAGATGACTTTGACGTCACCCAGAAAAATGGAATTCCGCTATACAATCCCATCAACCGGGACGGATGTTTTGAAGATAAAATTGACATCGTTGCCGGACTTTGGTTCAAGGATGCAGATAAAATCATCGCCCGGAATCTGAAAGACCGCGGACACATGTACCGCCACGAAACTTACCTTCACAACTATCCGATGGACTGGCGGAAGGGAACTCCGCTCATGTCATATCCCGTCGATTCCTGGTTTATCAAAACCACAGCAGTGAAAGACCGGATGGTTGAACTGAACAATCAGATCAACTGGAAACCGGCAAGTACCGGATCAGGACGGTTTGGAAGCTGGTTGGAAAATAACGTTGACTGGGCGATTTCCCGTCAACGGTTCTGGGGAACACCAATTCCAATCTGGGCATCAGATAAAAATCCGGAATACATCGAAGTGATCGGTTCTGTTGCTGAATTGAAAGCCAAAGCCGGCATTCCTGCCGATAAAGAACTTGATCTGCATCGCCCATACATTGATGAAATAACCTGGGCAGGTCCTGACGGATCAACCATGAAACGGATTCCCGATCTGCTTGACGTCTGGTTTGATTCAGGCGCTATGCCGTTTTCACAGTGGCATTATCCGTTTGAAAAGCAGGAAAAATTCAAAACCAATTTCCCGGCAGATTTTATTGCCGAAGGTGTTGATCAAACCCGTGGCTGGTTTTATACGCTGCACGCACTCGGAACCATGCTTTTCGATAATTACGCATTTAAAAACGTGGTTTCCAACGGACTTGTTCTCGATGCAAAAGGCGAGAAAATGTCGAAGACAAAAGGGAACACCGTCAATCCGTTCGAAATTATCGAACAGTTCGGTGCAGATTCCCTTCGCTGGTACATGATTTCCAATTCAAATCCGTGGGAAAATCTCAAATTTAATCTTGAAGGATTGAAAGAAACCCAACGGAAGTTTTTCAATACGTTACTGAATACCTATCAGTTTTTTGCCATGTATGCGAACATTGACGGGTTTCATTACGATGAAAAGGATCTGGTTCCCGTCAGTGAACGTACAGAACTCGATCAGTGGGTTATTTCACGTTTGAATTCCATCATCAAATTTACCGATGAAAATTTCAACGATTATGAACCAACCCGTGCTGCCCGGGAGCTTGAAGAGTTTATGGATGAAGTCTCGAACTGGTATGTGAGAAGAAGCCGCCGCCGGTTCTGGAAAGAAGGATCAACAAAAGATAAAAATGCAGCTTATCAAACTTTATACGAATGCCTCCTCAATCTGGTAAAACTGATTTCACCGATTGCCCCGTTCGTATCCGACTGGCTGTATCAAAATCTTCAGTCAGGATCAGGAAATGAAGTGCTTTCTGTTCACGTTTCAGATTTCCCTGTTGCAGATGACTCGCTCATCAATGCCGATCTGGAATTCAGAATGTCAATGGCGAGAGGGATTTCATCCATTGTGCTTCGCATCAGAAACAAAGTTGGATTGAATGTCCGTCAGCCACTCAAACGAATTATGCTGCCGGTTCGTGACCCGAAGGAACGCCGTGCGATAGATAAAGTGAAAGATGTGATCGTCGACGAAATTAATGTCAAAAGTATTGAGTATATTGATGACGATTCAGGAATAGTTCAGAAAACTGCAAAACCAAACTTCAAAAAAATTGGCTCCAGGTTTGGTAAAAACATGGGTTTGGTTTCTGAAGCTGTAAAAGCACTTACAAGCGATCAGTTGAGTCAGTACGAATTCAAAGGTGAACTGACATTGAACATCGCCGGAACAGAAGAGCTTTTTTCCGGGGATGATATTGAAGTTATCCGGAAGGATGTAGAAGGTTGGCTTGTTGAATCTGAAGGCCGTCTGACGGTTGCTTTGGATACTGAACTGAATGACGAACTGATTAATGAAGGACTTGCCCGGGAATTTGTAAACCGGGTTCAGAACCTCAGAAAAGAATCCGGATTTGAAGTTACCGACCGGATTCAGATTTTTGTTGAAGCAACACCTCGCCTGGAGGCTGCTTTGAAAATTATGAAGGATTATATCATGCGTGAAACACTTGCAGTTGAAGTGCTTGGTGCTGAATCACAGCAAGAAGCATTAAAAGAGTTGCAACTTAACGACGAATCCTGTAAACTTGCGCTTCGAAAAATTTAAAGGCCTGCTAAGGGGGAAATAAGATGTCGACACCAACTTTTAAACCAGACATCAAGGGTCATTGGTCGCCAGAGGATTATCAGCATTTCTTTTCAATAATCCTGAAGAAAAAAGAAGAAATTCTCGAAGATTTAAACATGCTTCGTGATACACTTGCAGAATCTTCCGCTGACGGCTCATTTGAAAACAAAACGTACTCTCTGCACATGGCTGACCAGGGAACTGATGCTATGGAGCGTGAAAAAACGTTTCTTTTCGCTTCCCGTGAAGGGAAAATTCTTGATTATCTTGAACGTGCTATTCAACGTCTCGAAAACGGAACCTATGGGTATTGTAAAGTTTGCCTGAAGCCCATTGAAAAAGGTCGTCTCGAGGCAGTTCCCCACTCACAAATTTGCGTTCCCTGCAAACAGAAACAGGTCTGAGCTTTTTGAAAATATTCTGGCTTTCCTTTGTCATTGCTGTTGCTGACCAGGTTATCAAGCAAATCATCCGCACACAATTTCTTCTTGGAGAAACCGTTTCTGTTATCGGAGACGGTTTTTTTCGTTTGAGTTACATTGAAAATCCCGGTATGGCGTTTGGTATCCAGCCGGGTAACAAAATATTCTTTACCCTGATTACCCTGCTTATCGTTGCCGGACTGGTTATTTACCTCTACCAGATCAGAAAAGATTCTCTCTATCAGCGTTTGCCATTGGCTATCATCATGGGTGGTGCTTTTGGTAATTTGATCGACCGTGTTTTCTACGGTGTCTGGTTTCAGATGGATACCTGGTTTCATGGCCGTGTGGTCGATTATCTCGATTTTGACTTCCCGGATATTGATTTCGCTGGAATTTACATGACCCGCTGGCCCGTTTTTAATCTTGCCGATATGGCGGTTTCTATTGGCGTCATTCTCATGATCATCTTCATCAACAAAGGATCGATTCTTGACGATGACGAAGAGGACGGAACAGTGGTCAGTGATAAGTCGAGCGAAGCGAAGATCCCGAATTAACTTCGGGGTGATAAGTGGTAAGTTACCAAGTTACAAGTTATAAAAGTTATAAGTTACAAGTTTGAATTGATGTAACACCGACCTCCGGTCGGTTCCTAAATACACCGACCGGGAGGTCGGTGTTACAAAACATCGATTCGAGACTTGACCAATATGTCTTTCATTCTGAGTGTCCCGAACGCTTTCGGGATGTATCGAAGAACAACCCCGGCTTCATTCCTTATCTCCATTTTGTTTTATCCCCCAAATTCCCGATTTTATTTTTTTATTTCCTGATTTCTTTGCGCCTTCATGTCTTTGGAGTCTCCCTTTTTATTTAATTTATGACTCAACTTAAAACAGTTTCGCTAAAATCTGGGCATGACCGCCGTTTGAAAAACGGACATCTCTGGGTATTTTCAAACGAACTTCAGGAATTGGATACCACAATTCTGCCCGGGACTTCTGTTGAAGTAAAATCTTACCGGGGTGAAAGTTTCGGGACTGGTTTTTACAACCCGAATAGTCTTATTACCGTCAGACTTCTGCAAACCGATGTTCAGGTTATTGATCGTGCATTTTTCCTTGAACGGTTAACGGAAGCAAAAATTTACAGGGAACGGATTTTACCCGGTGAAACAGCTTATCGCTTGTGTTTTGGAGAATCTGACTTCCTTCCGGGTCTCGTCATTGACCGGTATGGTGATTATTTCTCAATTCAGGTTCTTTCGGCAGGAATTGAACTTTATCTCGCTGAAATTATCAGCGTACTAAGAGAATTGTTCCCCGGTTTAATGGGAATCGCTGAAAAAAACAATTCTCATCTTCGCAGTCTGGAAGGACTTCCCTTGCGTGATGGAGTCGTTTTTGGTGAAATTCCCCCATCCATCCAGATAAAAGAAAATGAAATTAACTATGAAATTTCTATTCTGGACGGACAAAAAACCGGGTACTTTCTTGATCAGAAACTGAACCGGCGGATCATCGGCGAATTATCTTCAGGTCTTACTGTTTTAGATTGCTTTACCAATCAGGGTGGGTTTGCTCTCAATGCAGCAAAAGGCGGGGCAAGGAAAGTTACGGGAATTGATATTTCTGGTGCAGCAATCGAATCATGCCGGGCAAATGCAAAGTTAAATGGATTCACCCAAACCGACTTTGTCGTTATGGATGTGTTTCGGTATTTGCAGGAATCGGTTGGAGAGCGAAAGCAATTTGATATGGCCATTCTTGATCCGCCATCCTTCACCAAATCAAAGAAAAACGTTCCGGCAGCAAGAAAAGGGTATGCAGAAATTAACCGGTTGGGAATGAAACTGGTTCCGCAAGGTGGATTCTTGGCGACTGCAAGTTGCTCGCAACATATTTTTGAAGACACCTTCCTTGAAATTATCAGAGAAGAAGCAAATAAACTAGGCCGTCAGCTTAGATTGGTGTACCGTGGTGGTCAGGCACCCGATCATCCGGTTCTCGATTCCATGCCAGAGACCCGGTATCTGAAGTTTTTTCTCTTTCAGGTTGTTTAAGGATGGGACAAGGGACGAGTGACTTGGGACAAGGGACTCTGCGAGAACCCCGAATTTTTTGAGGAAATAACATGTCAATACTGGGTACAAAACTCAAACAAGTCAGAGAAGAAAAAGGTATCCCGCTTGAATTTATTTATAATAAATCCCGGGTTCCGGTATCAACACTTCAAAAGATAGAAAAAAATGAATTTCATGCTTTACCTCAAGCTTATCTGGGATCATTTGTAAAATCATTTGGAAAAGAAATTGGATTAAAAGAAGACTTTCTCAAAAATTGTTTAGCAGCAATTGATAACGATCAGGTCATTGAAACCCTTTTTAATAACCTGAATGCAAAAACAATTTCTGCTGTGCATAAAGAGGGAGAATCTGAGAGTTCTATAACCGAAAAGCAGCCTGAAAACGAACTTTCAAAACCCCAAACCATGCAGGAGGAAACGACTCCTGAACTTCCTACCTCCGGTGAGAAAATCTCGGTAAATTATTTAAATACAATGTTTCATTCCTACAAATGGATTGTTGCAGGTACTGCTGGTATTTTAATTCTTACTTTGGGCGTCTGGCATTTAATCAATGATGGCCGGATTGCTGAACCCACAAATGCCCAACCCATGACTTTTGATCAGGTCGTTACTTTTATTGAAAAAGACACTCTGGCTCATTCAAATGTACCTGTTGTACCAGTTCACCTTGATTCCCTAAAAATTGCAAAGGAGAAACAATCAGTTTCTGTGGCCCAATTAGACTCATCCGGATTTGAATACGGCCTCAGTATCACGGCTCTTAAAGATTCCGTCTGGATTGGAATTCAACCTTTGAATAACCCTAATCTGGAGGTAATGCTTGCACCCGGAAAATCAATTCTGAGAAAAGCAACCCGGTTCACAGTGACAATTGGCAAAGTTGAACAGGTAAAAGTCCTGGTAAATCAAAAACCCATCAAATTGCCAAAAACTGAAGGTCCGCTGTTTAATTATGTCATCGATCAGGAACAACTCAGAAAGGCTTCGAGAGGAATTCAGTGAGTCAGGATATCAAATCAAGAATTGAGCAGCTTCGGGCTGAGTTAAACCGGCATACTTACCTGTATTATGTTGCAGCAACCCCTGAAATCGAAGATGAGCAGTTTGATTTTCTGTTAAAGGAACTTGAATCCCTTGAGAAACTGCACCCCGAGTTTGATGATCCGCTAAGTCCGACCCGCAGAGTTGGTGGCGAACCGGTTAAAGGGTTCGTCACTGTCAATCATCCAAAACCCATGTTGTCCCTGGCAAATACTTATAGTCAGGCTGAAGTTGAAGAATTTGCAAAGCGGGTGACCGATACGCTTGGCGATCAAGAATTCCATTACCACTGTGAATTAAAATTTGATGGTGTTGCCGTTCGGTTGGAATATGAAAATGGTCGTTTAAAATTGGCGGCAACCCGGGGTGACGGTGTTTCTGGGGATGATATAACCGAAAATGTTAAAACCATAAGAAATATTCCGCTTATTCTTTCAGGTGAAAATAGTCCCAAGAAATTTGAAGTCCGTGGCGAAATTCTGATGCCTCTGGAAGCATTCAGAAAACTAAATGCGTCACAGACTGAAGCAGGGGAAAAAACTTTTGCAAATCCACGAAACACAACCGCTGGAACGTTGAAACTTCAGGATTCCAAACTTGTCGCCAAGCGCAATCTTCAGTTTTTTGCTTATTATTTTGAATCTGATTCCGTAAGTAACCAAACTCATTCCGGAAATTTAGATCAACTTGTAAAAATGGGATTCCCCGTTTATCCGGCAAGAAAAGTTTGTAAAAACCTTGATGAAATTGAAAGCTTTATTTCTGAATGGGAAGAAAAGCGGGAAACCCTGCCTTTTGAAATTGATGGCGTCGTGATCAAGGTTGATCAGATCAGCCTTCAGGAAGAATTAGGGTTCACTTCAAAGGTTCCCCGTTGGGCAATTGCCCGAAAATTTGCAGCACGGCAGGTTTCAACTCTACTAAAAGAAATCGTGCTTCAGGTCGGACGAACTGGTGCGGTGACACCGGTTGCAGTTCTTGAACCTGTGTTTCTTGCCGGCTCAACCATCAGCCGGGCAACTTTGCACAATGAGGATGAAATCCAGCGGAAAAAGCTTGCTCCCGGTTTATTTGTTCTCATTGAAAAAGGCGGAGATGTTATCCCAAAAGTGGTTTCAGTTGATGAAAGTAAATCAAAACTTTCAGAGTCGGCCTGGAAAATGCCCGAAACCTGTCCTGAATGTGCTTCAACTTTAGTAAAAGAAGGTGAAGATGCCGTTTACCGGTGTGTAAACCGTGACTGTCCGCCTCAGGTTCGGGGCAGAATTGAACACTTTGCGTCCCGTGATGCGTTAAATATTGAAGGTTTGGGTGAATCAATTGTTGATTTACTCGTGAGTTCAGGTCTGGTTCATGATGTTGATGATTTATTTTTACTGACTATGGATCAGCTAACCTCACTTGAAAGAATGGGCGAGAAATCAGCCGGAAATCTGCTGGCTTCCATTTCATCTGCGAAAACGCAACCCTTTCCAAAAGTTCTATTTGCCCTTGGTATCCGCCATATTGGTGCAAACGGCGCAAAAGTCTTGGCAAGAAACCTGAAATCAATCCAGGCAATTCAAAACGCATCGCTTGAAGAACTTACCCGCATCAATGAAATCGGTGAAACCACTGCGGCCAGCATTGTTTCCTGGTTCGGAAATGAATATAATTGCAATAAAATTAACAGGTTAACTGCTGCCGGACTTCAGTTTGAAGATTTTTCAGGCAATGAACTTGTCACAGGTTCACCCTTTTCAGGCAAAACGGTTGTTTTTACCGGGACCCTTGAAACCATGACCCGTGACGAAGCTGAAACCCTGATCGAAAAATTGGGCGGAAAATCTGCAGGTTCTGTGTCAAAGAAAACTCACTTTGTTGTTACGGGTGCCGATGCCGGAAGTAAAGCCACCAAAGCCAGTGAGCTTGGCGTTCCAATTCTAACAGAAGCACAATTTCGTGAAATGATACAACCTTATGTTTGAATCACTTAAGAGGAAAATCGGTCTGTGGAAAGCAGGCAGGGCAGAGCGGAAAAATAAAAGAAAACTCCTGCAATCCTCCGCTTTCTGGTCAGGAATGGAAACGATAATCATTGCCGTTCCCGAAGGATTTCATGCTGTTGATGAACTTAAAAAATTTCTCAAAGGTCTGAAACTTCCCAAATCATATTCCCTTTATTTCTGGACAACAGCCAGTCATCTTGAACTGCTCAGGTATGAATTTCCAGGTTCGAAGGTGGTAACTCCGTCAGATTTTATCTACAACAGATGGTTTCTTCCAGAAAAAGTTCAGGTTCTTGAGCACTTTGACCCCAAAACAAATCTTGTTATCGATTTAAGTATGGATTTTCAATTGGACTCGGTATATCTTTGGTCATGTTTCCCTGATGCATACCGTGTGGGAATGTATCACTTTGATCAGGATCAGTTTTTTGACGTGATTCTTCCTGTCAAACCAGAGACCGGTTTCCCACAACGGTTAGTACATATTCAAACTGTTTTAAATTCACTCAACTAATATTGACTTTGCTATGAAATTTGAACTAGATAAACGCGAAAACCTTGCCATTTTTAAACTGAAGGAATCGAGACTCGATTCATCCATTGCCGCACAGGTAAAAGGGGAATTTGTTACACTTCTTTCAGCTGATGATATCCAAAACCTGATTGTTGACATGTCGGAAGTTACTTTTTCAGATTCTTCCGGTCTGTCCTGTCTGTTGGTTGCTCATCGGATCTGTTCCAATAACGGCGGATTGTTTGGTCTCGTCGGATGCCAGCCTGCTGTTGAAAAACTGATAGGAATCAGCCATCTGGACCGGGTTATTCAAATGTATGACAATATGGAAGATGCCGTTGTCGATTTTGAAATTCAGATGGAGGATTTTGAAGAAGTAGCTCCCCCGGTTGATGAAGATGAAGAGCCGGAAGACGATCCAACTAAAGATCCATACTACGATCCGGATCTTGATGCATTTCAGGGTGGAAAAGGTGTTCCAACCGGCGGATCAAAGAAACGCAGCAAAACAGATGATGACGATGACTTCCTCGACGAAGAAGCTGATGAACTCCCCGATGATCTTCTGGATGGTGACGATAGTTTTGACGACGATTTTGATGATGATGATTTGACTCCCAGAAAACGGAAATAATCTTCCGGATTATGGGATTCCAAACCCTTGATCTCTGGATCGTAGCTGTCTATCTGCTGGTAAGTATTGGCATTGGATTACTTGCCGGCAGAGGATTAAATACCACTTCTGGTTATTTTTCAGGTGACCGTACACTTCCCTGGTGGGCGGTTTGTATCTCAATTGTGGCGACTGAAACCTCCGCCCTGACCTTTTTAAGTATCCCCGGTCTTGCTTTCGCCGGGGATTTTTCGTTTTTACAGGTTGCCTTCGGCTATATTCTTGGCCGGATTATTATTGCTGCCTGGTTCCTTCCCAAATATTTTTCAGGTAATTTGATTACCGCCTATCAGTGGATTGGCACCCGTTTCGGTGTTCAGGCACAGAAGTCAACAGCTGTCGTTTTCATGTCAACCCGGCTTTTTGCAGATGGCGTCAGATTATACGCAACCGCAATTCCCATCGCCCTTCTTTTCGGTCTTTATACCGGAACCCAATTTTCTCAGAACGAGCTTTACATTGGTGCCATTGTCATTTTGGGTGTGGTAACCATCTTTTATACTGTTTTTGGCGGAATAAAGGCTGTTATCTGGTCCGATTTTCTGCAATGGGTGATTTATGTTGCCGGAGGCGGTATTGCGCTTTACCTGCTCGCCAGCCAGGTTTCATCAGATTCACTCGACTTTTCGAAAACAACCATACTTCACTGGACCACAAAAACCGGTTCATTCTGGAGCTGGGATGAATCGTATTTGGCATGGAATGCAATCATTGGCGGGATGGTTCTTTCAATGGCCAGCCATGGAACTGATCAGATTATTGTTCAGCGTATTTTATGTACGAAATCTGAACGGGATGGAAAAATTGCCCTGGTTCTTTCCGGATTGATCGTTTTTGTTCAGTTCGCTCTGTTTCTTTTAATCGGGTGGCTTCTGTCTTCCTTCTTTGCAGGCAGGAATTTGGCACCCGATCAGGCCTTTTCCACTTTTATCATTGAATTTATGCCATCGGGATTTTCCGGGTTGATTCTTGCTGCTGTGATCGCTGCCGCAATGAGTTCTTTGAGTTCCTCTGTGAATTCATTGGCCTCATCCTCCATGATTGACTTCACCCGGAATAACTGGAAAATCAATGAACTCGTGCTCTCCCGGCTGGTGTCGGTTTTTTGGGGCGTTTTACTCACTGTTGTTGCTATTGCACTCGTTGCATCTGGGGATCTGGTCAAAAAATCGGTTGTTGAAGTCGGTTTAAAAATTGCATCGGTAACTTACGGACCGATTTTAGGAATTTTTATCCTTGGAAACCTGAAGTTTGAAATGCCCTGGCCGAAGATTCTCACTGCTTTGGCACTTTCACTTGCCGGTATGATTCTTTTGGTTTTCTTTTCATCGATGGCCTGGACTCTGTTTACTTTAACGGGTACACTTTTCTTTTTAATTTTAATTCTCCTCTTCCGGAGGTTTTCGTGATGTCTGACCGTATTCTATTGGGTGTTGACTGGCTGATCATCATCGTTTATGTGCTCATTTCACTTGTAATTGGCTTGTTGTTTGCAAAACGGGCCGGGAAAAATACTGAAGAATACTTTCTTTCGGGTCGGAAGTTGCCCTGGTGGATTGCCGGAACTGCAATGGTTGCAACCACATTTGCTGCAGACACACCGCTTGCGATTACCGAGCTTGTTGCCCAAAACGGCATCTCGGGAAACTGGTTATGGTGGTGCATGGCCATCGGCGGTATGATGACGGTTTTCTTTTTTGCTCCGCTTTGGCGCCGGGCCGGAGTTTTAACCGATCTCGAGTTTACTGAAATCCGTTATGCAGGAAAACCTGCAGCCTTTTTACGCGGATTCCGGGCAGTTTATCTCGGAATTTTCATGAATTCTATCATTATGGGCTGGGTGAACCTGGCCATGGTCAAAATCGTTTCTGTTGTGCTTCCAGACTGGAATGCCCAGATTTTCATCCTGGGTGCAATGATGTTTGTTGCATTATATTCTACACTTTCAGGGCAGTGGGGTGTTGCCATAACTGATACGTTTCAGTTTGCTTTTGCCATGATTGGCTGTGTGGTTCTTGCCTGGTTTGCTCTCGATCATCCTGGAATAAACGGAATGGCTGGTCTTCAAAAATCGCTTCTTAGCAGTACTTTTGAGCTTTTTCCTCGAATAGGTGATACGTCAATATTCGGTGTTCTTTCGTTGGGTGTCTCCGCCTTTTTGACTTACGTCGGCGTGATCTGGTGGGCAAGCTGGTATCCGGGAAATGAACCCGGTGGCGGTGGATATGTGGCTCAGCGAATGATGTCAGCAAAAAACGAAACCCATGCTTTGGTTGCGACTTTGTGGTTTAATATTGCCCATTATTGCCTCAGACCCTGGCCCTGGATTATTGTTGCTTTGGTTTCACTGGTTTTATTCCCTGGTCTTCCGCCTGATCAGCAGGGACAGGGTTTTGTGATGGTGATGAAGGAAGTACTTCCCGCCGGTTGGTATGGTTTTCTGATTGCCGCTTTTCTGGCTGCTTACATGAGTACCATTTCAACACACCTGAACTGGGGCGCTTCTTATGTTGTGAATGATGTTATGAAGCGGTTCATGTTTAAACAAACTGAGAAAAAACTGGTTTGGGAATCCCGCATGGTTACTGTTGCCCTTATGGTCATTTCGTTTTTTATTACGTTTTATCTGTTGGATACAATCAAAGGTGCCTGGGAATTTATTCTGAATTGCGGGGCCGGAATTGGTGGGGTTTTAATCCTGCGCTGGTATTGGTGGAGAATCAACGCCTGGTCTGAAATTTCTGCTATGGTTGCACCAATTGTAACCTATTCGGTGATTGTACTTTATTTTCCTGAACTGGTTTTCCCGTATTCAACTTTGATTATTATAACGGTAACAACAGTTGTCTGGTTGACTGTTACCTTTCTCACTTCCCCAACAAGTCAGGAACATCTGGCTGCATTCTATAAGAAAACGAGACCAATGGGTCCGGGCTGGAGAAAATTTCGTGAAGAGCTTAAACTTGAAGGGAAGGGAATTCCGCTTTCCCGGCTATTTAAGTTATGGTTTTATGGTGTTGTGGTCATTTACTTTACCCTTTTTGCAATTGCGGAAGTGATTTTCAGCCGGCTTGATCTGGCTTTGACCTTTACTGGAATTGTACTTTTAGCCGTTGCGCTTCTTAAACTGGATTATGACAAGCATGGCTGGCGGATGTTGAACGAGTGAAAAAATATGTTTTCCCGGTCTTTCCTGCCGTTTTTCAGCGGTACCTTCAGTTTGTAAGAATTGAAAAAAACCTTGCAGGAAATTCCCTTCAATCATACAGTCTTGATTTGGTCCGTTATGCAGGTTTTCTTCAGGATCATAAAATCACATCGTTGGGTTACGTTGATCTGAAATTAATTGAAACCTACCTGCGGGTTCTTTACGACCTTGGCCTTGCCCCTTCTTCCATTGCCAGAAATATGTCGAGTCTGAAAGGCTTTCACCGGTTTATTGCCTCTGAAGGAATCATGGCTTCTGACCCCACTGAACTGATTGATTCCATCAAACTTCCCAAAAAACTGCCCGATGTTCTTACCGTACAAGAAGTTTTTTCAATTTTAGAGGCTGCAGATCCGAATGACCGAATCGGATTGCGGGATCGTGCAATTCTTGAGACGTTATATGCGACCGGAGTCAGAGTTGGTGAATTGATTACCCTGCGGCAATCTCAGCTGTTTTTTGATGTTGAATTGATCAGGGTGTTTGGAAAAGGGTCAAAAGAAAGAATTGTACCTATTGGGGGAAGTGCAATGTCGATGATTAGCCGATACCAGGCGTCAACCCGGCCAACATTGGCAACTTCAGGAAAAAGTGCGGATGTTTTGTTTTTAAACCAGCGTGGAACTGGTTTGAGCAGGATGGCAATTTTAACCCTTGTAAAAACCTACGCATCACTTGCTGGTGTTACTAAGGAAGTGACGCCCCATACCTTCCGGCATTCGTTTGCAACACATCTTCTTGAAGGTGGAGCTGATTTACGTGCAGTCCAGGAGATGCTGGGTCATGCTGATATTTCAACAACGCAGATTTATACCCATATCGACAGAGAATTTCTAAAGGAAATTCATTTTCAGTTTCATCCGAGAAAATAAAATCCCGGTTTCATACCTTAGGTTATAAATCTACTTTACTTCTTCCACTATATAAGTCTGATTCACCACTCCAATTACTCTGACTTGCTTTCCTGTTTCTATCGGGCGGTGCAGCATTTCAATAGCATCCGCTTCAAATTCTGAATTTTCCACCAGAATTTTGATTTTTCCGGATTTTTCCTTTGAAATAGATTCAATAACTAGTCCAGCTGCCCGGATTCCAACCTCAGGTCCTTCGTTTTTTGATCGGACGAATGCAATGATCCCGGTTACGGTTTCTCCTGTAATCCAGGAAATCAGAATTCCTGAAATAATTGATCCCACACTAATTAAAAAGGGAGTTGTGCTGGAAATATCGGACAGAAAAATTCCTGAAAGGCCAGTAAAAAACAAAATCAGGCTGATACCGGGAAATGAATACAAATGAAATTTTACAACAGCAGGGGCAGATTGATTATCGGTTGAATCTGAAGTTGCAAGTCCGGGATTTCCATAAAATGAACTCAAAAGCAGGTTAATGAAAATGCAAAACCCTCCAAGAGAAACAAGGAAGAAAAAAACAAAATTTAAAATTGACATAATTGCATTCAAGGTGATTTTCGTATAAGTTTTGATCAATTCGTAAAAATCGTGAATAAAAAGTGAAATAACCATGCCTGATTCCTCACAATTTCAGACCACTTTGGCAAGGTTCTATTTTTTTTAGCAGGATTGAATCGTATTTTAGCTGTTTATTTACCAGAATTCTGGGGCTATGTCAAAAGATTTCAAAGTTGGTTTTACGGTTTTCATTTCTCTCGTCGTTTTATTTGCCGGATTGATTTGGCTGAAAGGCTGGTCATTTTCGCAAAAACATAAAGTTGTTGTGGCAAGATTTGATGACACCATCGGTTTGCTTGAAGGTGACCCTGTCTATGTACGCGGAACCAACGTGGGAAAAGTTGGGCAAATTTCTAATGACGGAGATCAGGTTTCTGTTAAACTTGTACTTGATGAAGAAATAGTGTTATATACAGATGCCGTTGCAAAAATTGGCATGCTCGAATTGCTTGCCGGTAAAAAAATTGATGTTGTCCCCGGGATTTCAGGAATTCAGCTTCCTGATGGAGGGCTGATAACAGGGGCGATTGGTGCCGATATTCCCCGGATGCTTAGTCAGGTTAATGATGTAAGTGATGACCTGAAATTGCTCATCAAAAACTTGAATGTGACCCTTGACGGATTAAATAAAGTGATTGCCAATCAGCAGTTTCAGCAAAACACACTCACATTATTTGAAAATCTTGCAGAAACCAGCCAGAATCTTGCAAACATGACTGCAAATTTGGATAAAAATAGTAGTAAACTGGATTCATTGGCCAATCGCATCAACAGGCTGGTTCTTTCAATGAATTCGGCAATAACAGAGTTAACGCCCAAAGCTGGAACCATGCTGACATCAACGTCTGAAACCATGATTCAACTCAATAAAACGATTTCACAACTTAATGATCTGACAGGCAAATTAAATAATAACAAGTCACTTGGTAACCAATTGCTGACTGATGAAAAATTTGCCGAACGGTTTAACGCCACTATCGATTCCCTTAATTTGTTCATGAACCACATCCGGAATAAACCCGTAAAACTGGAAGTTGATCTATGGTAACCTTCAGCAAAAAAAAGTGTTCAACCCCCCTGAATGGAGAATTCCCAATGACATCCGTAAGAGTTTTGATAGGTACCTTGCTTCTGTTTACCTTTTCTTCAGGTTTTACTCAGATTTATACTGCCACAGGGCGCCTAACCCATGCGATGATGGCAGATATGCAAAAATTAGCCACTTATAAAGTAAGTTTTGATGCATTTGGAAGTTACCTCCCCGGTACATTCAGCGGCCAGACTGGTTCCGGTGCACTTCTAAATCAGAATTATTTGGGTTTGGATTATGGCATTACCGACAATTTTCAGGTTTCAGCTATATTCAACGTTCTTCAGATGAATCATTCTTCCTCAAAGTCAACATTCAATGCGGGTCCGGTTACCCTTGGAATGAAAATTGGGAATTTACCTTTTCTTGATGGCAGAGTTCAGACCGGATTTTTAATCGGGACAAGTTTTGCTATCGGTGATCTTAATAATGTTCCTTTTTATCCGTATTACTCGGGAACTGTTGAAATTGGCATTGGTAATATTACCTCATGGTATCTGGATTCTGAAAGCCCTGAACAAGGACAAAGTCTTCACTTTAATGTCATGCTGATGAATCACAATGAAAACCAGCTTGAGATGTCAAAAATAGATAGTGTTAGCTATGAAATTCCGGGTCGGGCGGTCGGAGTAAAATATGCAATCGGATATTTATATCCTTACGGAAGCTGGAATTTCTATACTGAAGTTTGGGGCGAGTGGTTTTACAAACAACCAGACAAAGTTATGTTTTCCAGAGAATCCTATTCATATTTGAATGCCGGACTTAAATACAAATTTGCCTATTGGGAATTAAATGCTTCAGCAGATGTCCAGGTAATGGGATTTACTGAGGAAACTGATTTTGTAGCTTCAACTGCAATTGGTTATCCAAAAGTTTTTATAGAGGATAAGAATTATTCCCCTTTCTTTGTTAATCTTGGTGTAACGATGAACTTTTCTGATATTGTAAACTCCTGGATGGGTTACAGTATTGCAACATACAATTACAACCTGGTTACGGCTGATAAATATACAGACGATCTCAGAAAAGATGACGTACTTACCAAAATTGAAATGGAATATTACCGTACCATGTACGAATGTTTCAGAAATGCAAAACGGTTTGATGAAAACATCAAAGGAACGCTTTACATTGATTTCACAGTAAAGCCAGATGGCACTGTTGAAAATGAAAAGGTTGTCATTTCTACTTTTGATTCTGCTTTGACTTCCCAGGTCGAAGATTGTATGATTGGTCAGGTTCATGACTGGGTTTTCCCTAAAGGCGAGAAACCCTTGCGTTTTGAAATCTTACCTCTGAATTTCAAATGAGTTTTTCAAACCGGATTATTCCGGTAGGTCTTGTCCTGCTGTTTCTTCTCTCCTCACCGGTTCCTGCACAACGCATTGAACCGGTCTCCGGCAAAAATGGTATCGTTGTTTCTGCTCATCCGTTAGCCAGTGAGGCAGGTCTTGCTGTTCTTAAATCTGGCGGAAATGCATTTGATGCGGCTGTCGCAGTTGGATTTGCACTCCAATCTGTTCACCCAACTGCTGGAAATATAGGTGGGGGTGGATTTGCAGTGGTTCGTCTTAAAGATGGATCTTCGTTTTCACTTGATTTCCGTGAAACTGCACCATCAGGCTCCTCCAGAGATATGTATGTCACAAATGGGAAAGCAGATGGTCGTCTTTCAACAGTTGGTGCCCTTTCTGCAGGAGTTCCCGGAACGGTCGACGGGTTAAGTCAGCTCCAAAAAAAGTGGGGTAAGCTTTCCTGGCAAAGCTGCATTGAAGCCTCAGTAAAACTTGCCCGGTTTCACCTTCTCAGTCAACAATCCGCTAAAACCCTGAATCAGTTCCGGTCCGATCTTTCACTGTTTCCCGAAACATCCTCAATTTATGTAAAAAAAGATGGTTCCGACTGGATGACGGGAGATACTTTATTTCAGCCGGATCTTGAAAAAACGTTAGAGAGAATTGCAAAATCAGGTCCCAAAGAATTTTACACCGGCGAAACTGCCAGGTTAATTCTGAATTCTGTTAAAAAGCATCAGGGTCTCATTTCTGATTCTGATCTGCAGAACTATCAATCAAAATGGCGTAATCCATTGAAAGGCAATTACAGAGGAACAGAACTCATATCGATGGGACTTCCTTCCAGTGGTGGAATTATTTTGCTTCAAACTTTGAATATGCTTGAAACAACAACAATTGATACCGCAAATTTCAGAACCACGACTTTTGTCCATAATTTTTCAAGAGCCCTGCAGCTTGCCTATTCTGACCGGGCAAAATATATGGGTGATCCTGATTTTGTAAAGGTTCCTTTTGATACATTAATTTCAAAATCCTACGCAAAAAGGAGATTTAATCAAACCAGGTCAGACCGTAAATTACCATCACAGGAAGTTCAATCTGGCGTTATTTCTGGTTTTGAGCATGAAGAAACAACCCATTTCTCCATTGTTGATAACGAGGGCAATGCTGTCAGTATAACCTATACATTAAACGGAGCATTTGGTTCATTTCTTGTTGTTGATGGCGCCGGATTTTTACTTAATAATGAAATGGATGATTTCAGTATTCAACCTGGGGTCCCGAATTCGTACGGACTCATTGGTGGAAAGGCAAATGAAATCCAACCTGGAAAGCGAATGTTGAGCAGCATGACCCCTATGATTGCTGTTCGTGACAATAAACCGTGGCTTATCATCGGAAGTCCGGGCGGATCAACCATTCCCACAACAGTTTTGCAAACTTTTCTTAATGTTTTTCATTTTAAAATGACGATTCAGGAAGCTGTAAATGCGGGTCGGATTCACTATCAATGGTTGCCTGATATTTTGTTTTACGAGAAGCATACACTCAGTTCTGAGCTTGTTGGCAATCTTGAAAAATTAGGGTATCAATGTGTCCAGCGATCTGGGTATCAGGGTCGTTGTGATGCCATCGAAATCAAAAATGGGTGGTATTTTGGGGGCGCTGACCCTCGTGGTGACGATTCTGCAGCTGCCTGGTAACCAAAAACATCCAATTTTGTATTTTTAACAATATTTGAAAATTAATGAAAAGCTAATCTGAATACTTGATTTTTTTCCTCATGCCATTCTGCCCTGAATTCTGCACTTTTCCCCCACTCCGGTTCTGAAATTCCTGAAAACTTCGCAACTATCTGATTTTTAAAGACTTTGGACAATTAAAAATAATTTGCAAATAAATAAATTATTTGTAAATTACAGTAGGTAAGTCCGGAATTATAAAAAAGATATGTCGATATCACTGCTAAATGAACCTGCGGAACAGAATCTGAACCGGCTTTTGGAAACTTGTCACCGGAATTTAAAAACGGTTGATGACGGGTTGATCAGAAAGGCTTTTCAGTTCTCTTACACTGCCCATCAAAATATACAAAGGGCCAGTGGGGAACCGTATTTCATTCATCCGCTTGCAGTTGCTACCATTCTTGCCGAAGAATTGATTCTGGATGATATCTCGGTTGCAGCAGCACTTCTTCATGATATCATTGAAGACACCGACTATGAATTTGATTTCCTGAAAAAGGAATTTGGTGTTACCGTCGCAAATTTAGTTGATGGTGCCACCAAAATAACCGACATGTTTAAAAGCCATGAAGTCACTGAAGCTGAATCCTTCAGAAAACTCATGCTTTTCATGATCAAAGATATTAGGGTTATTCTGGTCAAGTTTGCTGACCGGCTTCATAACATGCGCACGCTGCAGTTCCTTCCTCACCCGAAACAAGTTAAAATCGCAACCGAAACCCTCGATATTTATGCACCTCTGGCTCACCGGTTCGGTCTCTGGCAGATTAAATGGGAGCTTGAAGATCTGAGTTTTAAATACCTGAATCCGGAATCCTACGAAGATATTTTCAGAAAAGTAAATGCACGTCGTGAAGAACGTGAAGGTTATATTGGCCAGTTCACCAATCCCATTGCAGAACGGTTGACGGCTGCCGGATTTCATTTTGAACTTTCAGGTCGTCCCAAGCATTTTTACTCGATTTACAACAAGATGGTGAACCGGGGCAAACCTTTCGAAGAAATTTATGACTTGTTTGCCGTGAGAATCATTCTCGACACCCAGCAGGCTTATGACTGTTTTACCGTTTATGGCATTGTAAGTGATATTTATTTTCCGGTTCCGGTTCGGTTTAAAGATTATATTTCTGTTCCAAAACACAATGGCTATCAAAGTATCCATACAACAGTTGTTGGACCCGAAGGCAAATTGGTTGAAGTCCAGATCAGAACCCGTAAAATGCATGAAATTGCTGAAAAGGGAGTTGCCGCTCACTGGTCTTACAAAGAAGCCGGTGAATCTGTTGTCAATAAGCAAAGTGATGAATGGATCAGCTGGGTCAGAGAAATTTTTGACCAGGCAGACAGTTCTGAAAATCCGAATCAGTTTATCGAAGATTTTAAACTGAATCTGTTTCAGGATGAAATATTTATTTTCACGCCGAAGGGTGATCTCAAAATCCTTCCGAAAGGGTCGACCCCGGTAGATTTTGCCTATGAAATCCATACCAACGTGGGAAATCACTGTATTGGCGCCAAAATTAATGGTAAAATTGTTCCTCTGAATACCCGAATCGACAACGGTAATCAGGTTGAAATTATTACATCCAAAAATCAGAAACCCAATCCGGATTGGGAAAAGTTTGTTGTTACCCACAAAGCTAAAAGCAAAATCAGGGCTTTTCTGAATGAAGAAAAACGGAAGATAACTGAGCTTGGCCGTGAAATGTGGGAAAAAAGGGTTAAAAAGCTCAAGCTGAAGTTCACTGATCTTGAATTAAATAAGCTGACTCAGGATTTGAAATACTCAAATCAGTCGGCGTTTTTCTATGCGATCGGTTTCGGACTTTTCAATCATGAGGATTATCTCGAAAAATATATCATCCGGCAGACGGCAAAAAAAGAACAGAAAGCGGATGAGAAACCTGAGTTTGGCACTTTCGAAGAATTTGTAAAGACATCCCGTTCCGGCCAGAAAACCTTGGTTGTTGAAGGTAAAAACGCCAATATTCAGATGAATTATGCCAAGTGCTGCAATCCCGTTCCCGGTGATGAAATTGTGGGATACGTGACCATTGGCGAAGGTATTAAAGTCCACCGGAAGAATTGCCGGAATATTGTAAATTATTCAAACAGTGAAGTGCTTCGCCTGGTCGATGTTGACTGGCCAAAAGGTGCTCACGAAGATTTTATGGCTGGAATCAGGCTTTCTGGTGAAGACAGGAAAGGGTTGGTTTCTGATATCACCAATGTGATTTCAAAAACAATGAACACGAATATCAGAGGTTTAAATTTTAATACCAAGGATGGAATATTTGACGGTTCCATCATCGTTTTTGTTAATGATGTTGATCATTTGTTACGGATTATTGACCGGATGAAACGGATCGAGGGTGTGAAGTCGGTAGCCCGTCTTGAAGAGTGAGCTTTTACACACGAAAGGGAAGAAAATGAAACCTAGAGTTAAAACTCTGACCAAAAAAGACGTAGCCAAGAAGGTTGCTGAAGATAATGATGAGCGGTTGTATCATACCTCAAAATGGGTAGATTCAACGTTTGCCGCACTTCGGGAACTTATGCTGACCACTGATGAAGAGGTCAGGATTGAAATTCGTGATTTTGGTGTTTTTGAAGTGAAAATTACCCGGCCCAAACCGAAAGCCCGCAATCCAAAAACCGGCGATACGGTTTACATTCCCTGGAGAAAGAAAACTCACTTTAAGCCAAGCAAACTCATTCGTGAAGCTCTTCAACAGCCCCTTTCGGATGAAAAAATCAAAGAAATTATGGAAGAATAGATGACCGGATTTTATCTCGGCCTCGATTTGGGAGATGTCAGAACCGGAATTGCAAAATCGGATCCGCTTGGCATTCTGGCGACGCCGCTCAAAACCATTCCTGCCGGTACTTTACTGGATGAACTGAAGCAATTAGTTTCTTCTGACTGTAAAGGATTGGTGATCGGAATGCCCTTTAACCTGAAAGGACAGGCTGAGCAAAAGGCAAAATTTGTTGAAACTGTGATAACGTCCATCCGGGGTGAGTTTCCCGATCTTCCCATCGTGACTCTGGATGAACGGTTTACGAGCAGAATTGCCCAGCAACAGATTCTAGCTTCAGGCCGAGGTAAAAAAGCCCGTCAGGAAAAAGGTCTCGTTGACCGCCAAGCAGCAGCCATTATTTTGCAGGATTATTTGAACAGCAAATAATCAATGATTAATGGTAAATGATTAATGATCAATGGTTAATGGTTAGTGAAATTAGGAATCCCGGAAATAAATCCCGAAGGGATTAAATACGAATAACCCCGGATCACAATCCGGTGGTTCAATATGAAGAAAATCAATCAACCCCGAATGGGGTTGAAAAATCTTAGGCAATCTGAACAAATTCCCGCATTTAAAATTTATATTCTGAGTTTCAATTAGGGCCGATCCTAACTCAACCCCGTCTGGGTTCTGCTATTTTTTTTATCATTCCGTTGAAAATGTACCCATGAAAGGGAAGAACTGAATACCAGTACAATAAACCCAAAACGCCCAATGGTCTGAAGGTTGCCGTTTGAGTCAGAAAATTGTTGTCATCAATTTTAAATTCAAGCCAGGCTTCACCGGGTAATTTCATTTCGGCAAACAACAGCAATCGCTTTTCACTTTTATCAGCAAGTAAAACCCGCCAGAAATCAAGAGCATCACCGGGAGCAATTTCAGTATCGCTTTTCCGTCCTCTCCGCATGCCAACACCGCCAATCACCTGATCCAAAAATCCTCTGATTTTCCATAGCCAATTGGCGTAGTACCAACCGGTTTTTCCACCGATTGACCAGATTTTATCCAGAGAAAACTGTGCATTTTCAATTTTTAAACGGCGGATATCTTTAAAACATCCGTTGACAGGGACTTCAATAAATTTTGATAATCCTTTTCTGAACAAATCGCTGGTTTGCGCATCCTTCCAGCTGGATAAAACCTGATTTTGTTCGATTTTATCAAAGGCAAACCGAATGGATGTATCGTAATCAATCAGCTGGATACC
Source organism: Bacteroidota bacterium (assembly GCA_017303995.1). Lineage (GTDB taxonomy): Bacteria > Bacteroidota > JABWAT01 > JABWAT01 > JABWAT01 > JAFLBE01. Next base: position 23,953 of record JAFLBE010000009.1, read on the forward strand.
CAGGTTTACAGCAAGATCGTTGGGTTCACAGGTGACCTCCGTTTTCATGCTGTTCACCAAATTCTTGGCGAGGGGAAAAGAAGTTGCAGTTAAAAAATACAACCAGTAGGAGGATATTTTTGGCGTCATGATCGGAACGATGAAAATACGGCGTTTAAGTCCGCGTATGGAAGCAAACCTGAGAAGCATCTCTTTGTAGGATAAGAGATCAGGACCACCAATGTCATAGCTTTTGTTGTAAGTGAACTCTTTGCCAATAACACCGGTTAAAAATTCAACCACATTTCTGATTGCGATAGGCTGGCATTGTGTATTGAGCCATTTGGGGGTAATCATAAAGGGAAGTTTTTCAACCAGATCCCTGATGATTTCAAAGGAAGCACTTCCCGATCCCATGATAATACCAGCTCTTAACGTCGTTAAAGCAAATTTGCCACCAGATAAAATGGCTTCAACATTTTTACGGGATGATAAATGTTTAGATAATTCTGATGAATTTACAATTCCGCTCAGATAAATAACTTGTTTGGCCGTTGTTTGATTGATCCGGTCTTTAAAGTTTTGTGCGCAAATCTGCTCCATCGATTCAAAATCACCAATTTCAGTCGACATGGAATGGATCAGATAATAGGCAATATCAATATCATCAGGAATCGTTGCGAGACTCGAAGAATCCAGAAAATCAGCTTCAATGACAGTCAAAGCCTCTGAACTGTAATTTTTCCGGTTGAACCGGTTTTTGTCCCTCACGCAGCAAACGACTTCATGTCCGTTTTCAATTAGTACGGGTAAAAGTCGTTGGGCAATATAGCCGGTAACACCGGTGAGCAGAATTTTCATGGAAATATTGAGAGTATGAAGGTGGATTGAGAATGTGCCTGAAGAAAAGAAAACATTCAGCGTTTGCTTATTTTATTTAAGGTAATGGTTCGTTGCATGGTACTTTTAAACCGGTTGATTTCCGGATTTCGTTTCATTGCATGTTTTTGACTGACTCCGCTGTTTACTCTTTTCCGCCATAAGTTAAAACTGCTTCGTTTTAATTCTCTTCGCATCAGTGCAATGACATCGGCCTCAGAAAAGCCAAACTGAAGTTTAATGGCTTCAAACGGGGTTCGGTCTTCCCATGCCATTTCAATAATTCGGTCAATGTCCCGTGGTTCCATTTTATCTGATAGGTTAAGTTATATTTTTTTGGTTAAAAATTTCAGTCAGCAAGTTAAGTTCAATCTAAATAAGGTTGCAGAGATTCAATGAACAGATAGGAGTTAAGAATCAAATAAAAAACAGCCGGCAGGGAAACCCAAAGGCTGTCTTTAATTTTGATACGGACCCCAACCCCAAAAAACATGAGCAAAGCAAGTCCACCCGACGAAATCACGAGGATTGGGTTAAACAATAAACCAAAAAGAAGGCCGGTTGCACCCAGTAATTCAAGCATAACCGTTAGTAACCCGAATTTTTCAAGATTAAATCGTTTGAATTCATTTTTCATGTGAGAAGACGAAAACCAGGAGGCACCATAAACGAAAAACGAAATGCTCGAAATAAGAAGGCAAAGGGTAAAAAAACTCATATTGAAATGTAATTCAACGAAACCAGAACTATGAAAAGACTTAACAGAAATAAAACCAGAGAGGGTAGGCGTTTGATCATCGGATTGTTGATTTTATTATGAAAATATTGAGCCACCAACATAAACAAGCCCATCAGAACTGCAGGAATCAGAATCAGCGAGGGAAACCAGATACCAGCAACCAATAAAGTTGCAATCGCAATTTTGCTTGCACCCACTGCACTTCGGGTCAAATCAGACAAACCGAATTGTTTGAAATCTCTGATGATGTTGTCAAATCTAAAAATCCAGACAAAGGCAACTGAGAGGCCAACGAGTAGTTGGGCAGCTGACAGAAATGTTAACACAATAGGTTCCTATTCTTCTTACTCGTATGGCTTTTCAGAATTCGCCCCGTTTTTTGTGGTTTCTGGACTCCACGACAAAATCATTTAAAAGGCAAATTCTTTGATAGGAATGCTCCGGCGGATAAATAGATATCCTGGAAACCAAAAATTGTCAGTCTGAGTGATCCTGCTTGCAGGATTGTATCGAAGACTTTCATCTCTATTTAACTGCTGGAATAATAGTAAATTTTTCGGATTACCTGACTTTGGATTTATAAAAGGTTTTTTCAGATTTTTAAAGTGGAGATTCCACCATCCACGTGCAGAATCTGACCGGTCATCCATCCCGATTTTTCTGAAAGCAGAAACTCAGCCATATTGGCAATATCTTCGGTCGTGCCGATTCTTTTGAGTGGATGTCTTTGGGCGTTTGTTTCCATTTTTTGTGCTGTGTTGATGAAGTTGGTTGCAAGAGGAGTGTCAGTTAGGGAAGGTGCAATACAGTTCACTCTGATGGTGGGCGCAAATTCTGCAGCCAAAGCTTTGGTAAGTCCTTCAATTGCACCTTTGGAAGTGGAAACCTGAGAGTGGAAATTAAATCCGGATTGAACGGCTACTGTTGAAAAAAGGACGATGGATGGGTTGTCTGAAACTTTCAGTTTGGGTAAGGCAGCCTGAATTACTTTTACAGCACCCACAACCTGCAAATTAAAATCGGCGGTAAAGTCAGCGGGATTTATTCTTGCAAACGGTCTGAGGTTAATACTGCCGGGACAATAAATCAATCCGTTTAAAGTTTCCGGAAGAAAACTTATGTCAACCGTTTCATCCAGGACATTCAAATAGTGGGTGGAGATGGACGGCTGCTTGGGTTCGGTTTTATTCTTAAAATAAGTACTTATAACCTGATGCCCGGCTTCTGCCAATTGACTTGCAAGTTTTTGACCGATTCCCGATGAACCACCAATAATGAAATAATTTGCCATGAATAAACGCCAGTCGTTGATTTAAATTTTGATTCAGAACATAGATTTCCGGGGTTTGGTTCGTTAAAGTCAATCTTTGGGGTTTAGTTGAACTGGAACACCGAATTGTAACACCGACCTCCCGGTCGGTATCCCTGTTTTTACCCAAGCAAAAGCACGGGTTCTTTGAACAGGGATGATCAGGATGGACAGGATAAAAGTCAAATGGTTAATGGTGAATGGTTAATTGAACTTGAATTGGTTTTTGTCACCCCAGCGGGGTGATATGTTTATAGAAAAATTGTCTACACCGTTTCAAAACTGCCCGGCCACTAATTTTATTGAAACTTGAAATATCGTTCCGGGCAAACGGAAAAATCCCCTGAAATAAAAAGTTTGCTGATCTAACCAAATACAAATTGTATTAGAAACAGATTATAACCGGGTGCAAATTTTACTATTCCACCTCTTGATGACTATTATTTTGTACATTTAGATGGGCAATTATTTTTATAAAGGAATTAAATGATGAATAAGAACTTTTCCAAACCTCAACTCCTTCAAATTAAAGTGGGATCAATGAAGTCTTATTTATGGATTCTTGTTGTTTCAATGATTTTTGGTGTTTCTTGTGAAGAGTCTTCATCCAGTGAGAATTCTGATCTGCCAACCGTCACAACTACTTCGGTTTCAGAACTAACCTCAACCGGGGCTATTACCGGTGGAAATGTAACTGATGGCGGCACAAGTCCGGTTCTCAGCCGGGGTGTCTGTTTGGGAACAAAATCAAATCCTGTCATAGAGACTGACTTTAAAACCTCTGATGGAAAAGGGAACGGTTCTTTCACAAGTGCGCTAACCAATTTAACACCTTCCACAAAATATTATGTCAGAGCTTATGCAACCAATGATGCGGGTATTTCCTACGGAAAGGAAATCTCATTTAATACGCCTTCCGGTGAAATTACGCCGCCTGCAATTTTAGATGCAGATGGAAATTCTTATTCTGTTGTCCGGATCGGAACCCAGGATTGGACAGTTCAAAACTGGCGGTCAACCCGTTACAACGACGGTTCTGTGATTCAAAAAGTGACTGATAATGACACCTGGAGTAATCTGGAAACGGGTGCTTATTGCAGTTACGACAATACAGAAGCCAACTCTGCAGACTATGGAAACCTATACAACTGGTACGCAGTAAATTCAGGAAAACTGGAGCCAGCTAACGGTGGTTGGAGAGTTCCCTCAGCCAACGACTGGAAAAAACTTGCTGCCTACCTGGGCGGATTTGATGAAGCCGGTAAAAAAATGATGGAAACCGGAATTTCATATTGGGTAAGTCCGAATAGTGAGGCAACCAATACCAGTGGTTTTTCGGCCAGGCCAAACGGAGTGAGGAATTACTTTTCAGGAAATTTTGATTATCTGACCTACCGTGCTTATTGGTGGAGTTCAACAAATACCTCCACAGCTTATGCACCATATTATTCAATCCGTGCAAACGAAATCCAACTTCGTGAAGTGACCGAATCAGACAAGACAAACGGCTATGGCGTCCGGCTGGTTCGTGACGTTCCTTAACTAGTTGGTTCAGGCTTGTCGTGTGTTTTAATTCTTTAATTTTGTCCTTGAATAGGTAAACTGCATTTCCATTTTATATCCTGCCGGAATTCTTTTATTTTTGCAGATGTTGAAGATTGTGCAGAAGAAATAAAAGCGGACTATGATTTTACCTATTTATACACTCGGTGATGCCGTACTCAGGCAAAAGGCCGAAACCCTTACCGGCGTCGATAAAAACCTGGATAAGCTTATTAAAGACATGTTCGAAACCATGTATCAGGCTGATGGGATCGGACTTGCAGCCCCTCAGGTTGGCAAATCTTATGATTTACTTGTTATAGATATTTCTGTTATGAAAGAAGGCAGAGATACACTCCCAATGGTTTTTATAAACCCTGAGTTTATCGACAAACAAGGTTCCTGTTCAATGGAAGAGGGTTGCCTTTCGGTTCCCGGAATTAACGACTTTGTTGACCGTCCTGAAATAATTACTGTAAAATTCAGGGATGAAAAGTTCAACGAACGAATCGAAACATTTGACGGAATGCTTGCCAGAGTTCTGCAACACGAATATGATCACTTACAGGGAACCCTTTTTGTCGATTATTTATCTGCTTTCAGAAAAACACTGCTAAAAAACCGGATGCGTGATATCCAGAAAGGAACCGTTGAGGTAGATTATCTGCTTGCCGAAAAATAATCGGCAGTCTTCCATTTTCATCCCTTTCTCATGTCACTGAAACTCGTCTTTATGGGAACACCGGATTTCGCTGTTCCCATCCTCGAAAAACTCATCCTGAACGGATATAAACCAGTTGCAATTGTAACCGGAAAAGATAAACCACAGGGTCGTGGTCTGCAGATGCAGGAAACACCGGTTAAACAATGTGCGAAAAAACATGGCATTGAAACCATTCTCGAACCCGAAGATTTAAAAAGTGATGACTTTTATTACCAGATGAAGGCAATCGAGGCCGATTGTTATGTTGTCGTGGCCTTCAGGATATTGCCTGAACGGATTTTTTCACTTCCCTCAAAAGGCACTTTTAATCTTCACGGCAGTTTGCTTCCGAAATACCGGGGTGCTGCACCCATGCAATGGGCTTTGCTCAACGGTGACAAAGAAACCGGGGTAACAACGTTTTTTCTTAGACAGGCAGTTGATACAGGAACCATCATCGGCAGGAAAAAATTGCCGGTTCCTGAAACCATGACCGGCAGCCAACTTCACGATGAACTCAGTCATCTGGGTGCCGATCTGGTTCTTGAAACGGTTATCAAAATTGATAACGGAACGGTTACAACAGAAACTCAGGATGATGCACTGGCAACACGGGCGCCAAAATTAACAAAAGAAGATTTTAGAATTGACTGGAACCAGCCAGGCGTCGTAATTCGTAATAAAATAAGGGCTTTTGATGACTATCCGGGTGCTTTTTGTTATCTGGATGGCAAAGTGCTGAAGTTATTTAAGGTTGACTTTTTTCCAGAAACTCAGTATTCTTACACCAGCAATGGTTTGATCACCGGGTTATCAAAAGCGAACATCTCAATAAAAGTCTCCGATGGCACGATCCAGATTGGTGAAGTGCAGCTCGAAGGTAAACGGCGTCTTTCCGTTCGTGAGTTCCTCAACGGTTATAATTTACAAACAGGTATTACATTAAATTGATTACAGGAGTTATTCAAAATGGCTAGAAGCGTAAACAAAGTCATTCTTGTTGGCAATGTCGGAAAAGATCCGGAAGTACGTTACACCCCAAGTAACCAGGCTGTTGCCCAATTCTCTCTTGCAACGTCAGAAAGCTGGAAAGATCAGTCTGGCAAGCAAGTTGAAAAAACAGAATGGCACAATCTTGTCGTCTGGGGTAAGTTGGCAGAAATTTGCCAGGAATATGTAAAAAAAGGCCACAAAATCTATATTGAAGGCCGTCTTCAAACCAGAAGCTGGGATGATAAAGAAACCGGTGCAAAACGGTATTCAACTGAAATCGTTGTCGGTGACCTTCTGATGCTGGGCTCCAAAGGTTCAGGTAGTGGTGAATATGAAGGTGTTTCTCATTCGTCATCAGGTGCATCAAAATCGGATGTCATGCCTTCTGCTCCTGATCCGATGAGTGATGACGATTTGCCATTCTGATCAAAAAAGATACTTTTTTAAAGCCGTAACACCATTCTGGGTCATCTGACTTTGGTGATTGCGGCTTTTTTCTTATTATTGAATGTTGTTTCACTAGTTCGGGAATTTTCCCTTTTGGACAGTTATCAGTTAGGCCTGCTGGCAGTTTTCATCCTCTGTATTGCCCTTTCCTTTTTTTTAAGCGGATCAGAAGTCGCTTTTTTCTCTTTGAAAGAAGACCAGATCAATCGTTTGGCCAAAAGTAAAAAGAAAAATGAAAGTTCTATCCCTTTAATTCTTGCAGATTCCCAAAAACTTCTCGTTACGATTCTGCTTTCGAATAATATAGTAAACGTGCTGGCCTCAATTATTGCCGTCACTTTGACCTATGATTATTTGCATCACATACCCATTGACCCTGTTTTGGTGATTTTAATTGAAGTTGTGGTCATGACTTTTATCCTTCTGATTCTATCAGAAATAACTCCGAAAATTATTGGAGCCCAGCTTTCGGTCAGGTATGCCGTTTTTGCTGCGCCTTTGATGACGGTGATTTTATTTTTTTCAACCCCCTTTGTCTGGTTGATTATGCGGCTGACACGGTGGGTTCACCTGCCATTCCAGTCCGCTGATAAAATTTCAAATGATGACCTGAAAACCATTGCCGACGTGGTTCACGAACATGGCAGTCTTGAAGAAAATGAAAAGAACATGATTTCTTCCCTTGCCGGGTTTTCCGAACGAACGGTAAATGAAATCATGATTTCACGGGTGGATATGGTTGCTGTTGAGTCGGATTCTGATTACCAGACTGTTATGGAAACTGTCAGGCAAAGCGGACATTCCCGCATTCCTGTTTTTACCGAATCGTTGGATAATATCAATGGAATTTTGTACGCAAAGGATTTGATCACGTTTCTGGCTGCAGATCAGGGAACGAAATCTTTTCAGATTGATAAATTGATCCGCCAGCCGCTTTTCATACCGGAAGGTAAAAAAGTAAGCGACCTGCTTAAAGAATTCCAGTTGAAAAAAATGCACATCGCCATTGTTGTTGATGAATATGGCGGCACAGCGGGCATCGTAACTCTTGATGATGTTATCGCCGAAATCATTGGTGAAATCCACGACGAGCACGATATTGAAGAGCCATTGTACAAACAATTGGCACCGAATGTCTGGCTGTTTGACGGAAAAACACCAGTCGATGTCGCAGAGGAGGTGCTCGAAACCAGTCTTCAGACCAACGATGACGGATTTGAAACTCTGGCTGGTTTTCTTTTATCACTTTCAGGAACAATTCCCAAGGAAAAAGCTATTTTCAGAAATGGGAATATGGAGTTTATTGTTGACCAGATGGAAGGCCGCCGGATTGCCAAAATTAAAGTGATCATCCGTGATTAAACTGTTTGGTTTGTTTCTGTTTTTATTCGCTTTCCCCTTCTGCGCATCTGCTCAAAATGGTCAGGAACTGGCAAATACAACTTCAGATTCCTGGTTAGGCGACGACAAAATAAAACATGTTACTTTGAGTTACGTGCTTACGGTTGCCGGAACGGTGGTTATTAAAAAGGAAACGCAATCCCCAAATCCTGAAATACCCGCCGCCGCAGGCGTTTTACTTCTTGGTATTGGAAAAGAAATCAGGGATAGTTTTCAGCCCGGGAACCATTTTTGTTTTAAAGATCTTGTTTGGGATGCAGCCGGTTTGTTGCTTGCAGTAGGATTATTAAGATGAAGCATCCATTTTTTGAGGTTGAAGGAATCATTCACCTTCATTCACGCTACAGTGATGGATCAGGTGAAGTTCCTGATATCATGAAGGATGCGCAGGAAAGTCTTCTAGATTTCGTCATTTTCACCGATCATAACACCCTTCGTCCCAAAAAAGATGGCTGGGAAGGCTGGTATGGAAATTCACTTGCGGTTTTTGGATGTGAACTGAATGATAAAAACGACCAGAATCACCTGCTTGTCGTTGGTGTTGATGATATCATCCATAAAAACAAAGCTGCCACAGAATATGTAACTGAAGTAGTTGATTCTGGTGGTGTCTGTTTCCTTGCTCATCCTCACGAAAAAAGATCTACCATGCCTCAGTATCCGCCGTACCCCTGGACGGCCTGGGATTCCAAAGATTTTACAGGAATTGAAATCTGGAATCACATGTCAGACTGGATGGAAGGTCTGACTGACGAAAATAAATATCAGCGGTTTATTCACCCACTTCGCTCCCTTCTGGTTCCGCCAAAAGAAACACTTGCAAAATGGGATGAACTAAACCGTGAACGCCTTGTTGTAGGTATTGGTGGTTCAGACTGCCATGCCATCGAACAGGAAGTAATGGGAGTAACCGTTCAGGTTTTTCCCTATAAAGTTGCCTTCAGAGCAGTAAGAACACACTTATTGCTTGAAAAACCGCTTTCCAAAGACAATTCAAACGAAGTAAATATTGCCTTGATTGTTGATGCCTTGAAAAAGGGTAGATGTTTCATTGTTAATCATTACCGCGGTGCAGGTAAAGGATTCCGGTTTTGGTTTGAAGGCTCAAAAACTTCTTTATTCCCGGGTGACCGGCATAAAGCCGGAAAATTTACTGCAAAAATATTTTCACCTGAAAAACGGCAAATACGGCTATTAAAAGATGGTCAGATTATTTTTACTGCACAGGAAAGTGATCATCTTGTTTTCCCGGTTTCTGAGCCGGGTGTATACCGCACTGAACTTTTTTTCAATGAAACCGGCTGGATTTACAGTAATCCGATTACGTTGGTCTGAACGCCATTTCCTTTTTCTTTCCACGGAAAAATTGTATTTTCGCACGATATTTCTTAACTGCGACCCTCAGTTCAATTTAATCCGGAAGATTATGTCCTCCAACTCTCCGTCTCAGACAAATGACTATCCAATGTCTCTTGATAAGCCACAGGAATATTGCGGTATTTTTGGAATTTTCAACCATCCAAATGCTGCCGTCCTTACTTATTACGGGCTACATGCACTCCAGCACCGGGGTCAGGAAGCAGCCGGGATTGTAACCGTCAGCAAAGATCCTGAGAAAAAAAAGAAGCAAATGAATGCGTATCGTGGCCTGGGGTTGGTAACAGACGTATTCAGAAATCCGAAATTGTGGGAAGATATTCTCAAAGGTGATATGGCTATTGGCCATAACCGGTACTCAACGTCTGGGTCATCGAATAAAATTGCCAATATTCAACCGTTTCAGGTTCATTATAAAAGTGGCAACATTGCGCTTGGTCACAACGGGAATCTGTCCAACATCCGTGAAATCAGAAACCGGCTGATTGAAGAAGGAACAATTTTTCAGTCTTCAACCGATTCTGAAGTTTTTCTTCACCTGATCGCAAAATCAATCGAACATGATCAGGTTGCCCAGATCCGTCATGCTTTGCTGCAGGTAAAAGGTGCATATTGTTTAGTCATCCTTACCGAAGATAAACTGATTGCTGTTCGTGATCCGAACGGTTTCCGGCCATTAAGTCTGGGTATTAAAGACGGTGCATATGTCGTTGCAAGTGAAACCTGTGCATTTGATATTATTGGCGCCGAATACATCAGAGAAATTGAACACGGCGAAATGCTGGTGATTGACCGTGATGAAAATAATCAGGTCAGGATGCAATCGTATTTTCTTCCCCGCCCGGAACGTACGTCAAAATGTATTTTCGAATTTGTCTACTTTTCACGTCCTGACAGTAAAATATTTGGAGAATCGGTGGATAAAGTCCGCCGGAAACTCGGGAAAAATCTGGCTCTTGAAACGCCGGTAAAAACTGAGGGTGACGAAAAGGTATTCGTGATTTCAGTACCCGATTCATCAAATACTGCAACACTTGGCTTTGTGACTGAATCGCAAAAGCAGGGAATCAATGCCCGTTATGAACTTGGCCTGATCAGAAACCATTATGTCGGCCGTACATTCATCCATCCTGAAGAAAGTGGCCGTGGATTGAAAGTCCGCACCAAATTCAATCCGGTTCGTGGCGTGATTGAAGGACGAAAAATTGTGGTTGTTGATGATTCTATCGTTCGTGGAACCACTTCAGAAAATCTGATGAAGTTGATTCGTGAAGCCAACCCAAAAGAAATCCATTTCCGGGTTTCATCCCCACCAATTAAATTTCCGTGTTATTACGGACTCGATTTCCCCGATCCAGAGAAACTCATTGCCAATGAATGTGGCGGTGACATCAAGAAAATTGCAGAAAAAATCGGCGTCGATACGCTAGAATATTTATCACTTGAAGGTATGGTTTCTGCCTGCGGTTTTGATGGTGATCCAGAAAAATCTGGTTTCTGCACCGCCTGTTTCAGTGGCAAATATCCGGTCAGTATTGAAGAAGGAATCGGAAAAGAAGAAAATGACTGATTCCGGTCGTTCAAATCAGGAAAGTTTGTCGATTTCAATTGAGCAGGATCAGGAAGAAAAACAATCAGGTTCATTTTCACCGGTGAAAGATTTGCGCTGGTTGGTTCTTGATTTGATTTTTCTCATGAGACCTACTCAATTTTTCCCGATTTGGGCTACACTGACTGCCGGGTTTGTTGTTCCTCAGGTTTCTTTCCAATCTGTTTCTTTTTTTTCGATTGGTTTTACATCCGATTTCTGGCTGACACTATTAAGTGTTTCGCTTGGAAGTGGTGCCGTTTTCATTTACAATCAGGTTGAAGATGTCGAATCTGATTTCATAAACGGCAAGCTGATGATTTTAAATTTCGGACTTATTACCGAAAATGTGGCATTGTGGTTTGGACATTCTATTGCAGCAGTTTCTCTTTTTATTGCAGCAAGTGTAAGTTATGAATTATTATATATTTATATTGCTTGCGGTGTTTTAGGTCTGGCTTACAATTTTTATCCGTTTTCATTAAAAAATAATCCATACTCTGCCATTGTTGTAAATGCACTTGGTGGATTTTTGTGTTTTCTTGCCGGATCTGTTTCAGCTTCAGACTCTTTAACAGTTCTGATTGGCACTGCAATTCCATACGGACTTGCCTGGGGTGCTGTGTTTGCCTTGGTAACGGTACCTGATCAGGCAGGTGATCAAAAAACCGGAAAGAAAACCCTTACGGTTGTGAAAGGAGAAGGCTTTACCCGGCATTTTGCTTTTTGGGTAAATGCTGTGGCAGTTGCAATTGCTGTTTATTTTAAGGATCCTGTTTTTCTTTTTGCTGGAATCGTTTCACTTCCATTTTATTTTAGAATTTTGAAAGCACAAAAGGGTTCGGGGATATTTTTTCCGGTGAAACTGTCTTTCGTTTTGTTGCTTTTAGGGTCTTCAGTCTTCGTTCCGGTTTTTTTTATTCTGAATTCAGTTAACTTTGCAATTTGCCGTTTGTATTACCGGTTCAGATTTCGCCTTGATTATCCAAGTTTTTCAGCTGTACAATGAAAAATAAAAACAGAATTGCTTCATGATTTATCCAACTGATCGTTTCTGGACGATATCAAATTTATTCAGTCTGTCCCGGATTTTTATAGTCCTGCCGGCTGTTTGGCTGCTATTTGAAAAAACAGAAACCGGAAATTTGTGGGCTACCATATTATTGGTAATTGCAGCTATCACTGATGGGCTGGATGGTTTCATTGCCCGAAAATTTAACCAGGTTTCTGACTGGGGAAAAATCCTGGATCCGCTTTCAGACAAAATTTGCATTACCATTGTGATTTTTTCTTTACTCTGGCTGAATATTTTACCGTTATGGTTTGTACTCCTGGTTGCTGGGCGGGATGTTTTGATTTTCATTGGTGGAATTTATTTCAAGAAACGTGTTGGCTACATTCCAATGAGTGTTCCAAGCGGAAAATTTGCTGTCTTTTTTACGGGTTTTACCCTTTTGTTCGCCATTCTGAATGTCGAACCCTGGTATCACTATTTCCTTTACCTCAGTGTTCTTCTGCTTTTATATTCGTTTGGTGAATATTCAGTCAGAATGAGTCGCGAATTAAAAAAAGTCCCCTGAAATGCTAAAATGGTTTAACCGGCAGGAAGAAACTGCCCGAATTGAAAAAGGTCTCGACAAGACCAAACAATCCATCTTTGGAACCCTCCACAAATTTTTCCTCGGAAAACGAAAAGTTGATGATGCCTTTCTTGATGATCTTGAAGATATTCTGATCACTGGTGATGTAGGCGTTAAAACAACGCTTGAAATTATTGACCGGCTTCGTGAAAAAGTGGCAAAAGAAGCCTTTACTTCCGAAGATGAACTGATTAGCCAACTTCATGACACCGTCGTAACCATTTTAAAATCAGGAATGAACGGAGTTGAATCCTTCGATCATTTCATGGAAAAAAACGACGCAAAAAAGCCATATGTGCTTCTGATTGTTGGGGTTAACGGCGTTGGGAAGACAACCACAATTGGCAAACTGGCGCATCTTTTTAATTCGCTGGGTAAAAAAGTAGTCTTAGGTGCCGCTGATACATTTCGTGCTGCAGCTGCCGAACAATTGGAAATTTGGGCGAAAAGAGCTGACGTCAGAATTGTTGTTCACCAGGATGGGGCCGATCCGGCATCTGTGGCTTTCGATACCGTTCAGTCTGCGGTTGCCAGAAAAGAAGATATTGTTATCATCGATACGGCCGGCAGACTTCATAATAAACTCCACCTCATGGAAGAACTCAATAAAATTCAGCGTTCTGTTGAAAAAGTCCTTCCAGGTGCGCCGCATGATGTGTTTTTGATTTTAGATGCTTCGACGGGACAAAATGCGCTGGTTCAGGCAAGAGAATTTTCAAAAGTTGTTACCATTTCAGGGTTGGTTCTCACCAAACTGGATGGAACCGCCAAAGGTGGAATTGTGCTTGGTATTTGTAATGAATTGAAAACTCCGGTCCGTTTTATCGGAATCGGTGAAAAAATAGATGATCTCCGGCCATTTGATCCGGATATTTTTGTGGATGCATTGTTTGAAGGTGTCGGGAAATCATGAGTTTAACAGGTGTTCGGTCAATCAGTAAAAAAATTAAAAAGGGACAGTTCCCAACGGTGAATATTATTACCATGGGATGTTCAAAAAACCTGGTTGATTCAGAAGAAATGATGAGACAATTTCAGGGTAACCAGTTTAAAATTTCTCATGAGTCAGAAAATGCTGATATCATCATTATTAATACCTGCGGGTTTATTGATGCTGCCAAGGAAGAATCGATAAATACCATTCTCGATGCAGTTGATCTGAAAGAAAATGGTACCGTCAGTAAGGTTCTGGTAACCGGTTGCTTGATCGAGAGGTTTAAATCTGATCTGGAAAGGGAATTACCGGAAGTTGACAAATTTTTCGGTACCAATCAGCTGAATGCTGTCCTCGAAGAACTGGGTGCCGTTTATAAAAAAGAACTGGTTGGCGAACGGCTGATTACAACGCCCAAACACTTCGCCTACATGAAAATCAGTGAGGGTTGTGATCATCCCTGCTCGTTTTGTGCTATCCCGTTAATGCGTGGCAAACACGTTTCAAAACCAATTGATCAGATCATCAAAGAAGCTCAGTTTCTGGCCGGACAGGGCGTAAAAGAACTGAATCTCATCGCTCAGGATCTCACCTTTTATGGTATGGATCAGACCGGGAAAAGAACACTGGCGCCAATGCTGCGTGAACTTGCTCAGGTTGATGGCATTGAATGGATCCGGTTAAACTATGCCTATCCCAACAATTTCCCCATGGAAATGATTGAAGTGATGGCCTCAGAATCCAAAATCTGTAATTATCTTGATATGCCTATTCAGCATTTATCGAGTCAGGTTTTAAAGGATATGCGCCGGGGAATTACCCGTGAGCGCACTGAAACTCTGATTAAAGATATCCGGTCAATTATTCCTGACATTACCTTGAGGACAACTTTGATCGTTGGTTTTCCTTCTGAAGGAGAAAAAGAATTTAACGAACTCGCTGAAGGAATTCAGGACTTAAAATTCGATCGGTTAGGTACTTTTACCTATTCGCAGGAAGAAAACACAACTGCCGTTCCGTTGGGTGATCCGGTTCCGAAAGAAGAAAAAGAACGTCGTCAGAAAACGATCATGGAAATTCAGGGAAAAATTTCCCGTGAAAAAAATGAAGCGAAAATTGGCAAAACAGTAAAAGTGATTGTTGACCGTCAGGATGAAGACTGGCTTGTTGGCCGCACTGAAGCAGACGGGCCTGAAGTAGACAATGAAGTAATCATTCAGGAAGGACATGCACTTCCGGGTACTTTTGTCAATGTAGAAATTGTTGATGCTGAAGATTTTGATCTTTTCGGGCGAATCGTTTCTTAATCGGGTTATTGGTAAACACAAAAACGGCCATTTTGAGGCTAGTGTTACGATTAGACTTTGAAGATTCTTTTAGAATAAATAAAATTACTTTGTATTTTTATCATAATTATCGCAATCCTCTCATTTTTAGTTATCGGTTCTGAATGCTGAAAAGAATTAAGCAAGACTGGGCAGTTTTCATTGGAATTTGCAAACTCATAAAATTCGGTTTCATTTTTATTTCTAAAAAGGATCCAAAACAGCAGGAACAGGTCATTCGGGATTGCTTTAAAGAATTAGTCAGATACTGGAAGGTTCAAATAACGGTTGAAGGTGCAGAACATGCTGATCATCATGAACAGTATGTGATTATTTCAAACCATCAGAGCCAAATGGATATTCCGGTTTTATATCAGGCAATTCCTGTTCCCATGCGGATGGCCGCCAAACACCAGTTATTTCAGATTCCGCTTTTTGGGTATTTTTTAAAACACGGCGGGTTTATTCCCATTTATCGTGGAAACAGTACTGCAGCAATCAGAGCTTTGAATCAATCAAAAGATTTATTTCAAAAAGGACTTTCACTTTTTATGGCTCCGGAAGGAACCCGGTCAAAAACCGGTGACTTTCTGAAGTTTAAAAAAGGTCCCTTCGTGATGGCAATTGAACATCAGAAGCCTATTCTCCCGATTGTCCTTATTGGCACCCGGGATGTCGTCAGACATGGAAGCCTCCGGATTTATCAGGAATTTCCCATCCACGTGAAAATCTTGCCTCCGATACCGGTCAACGGATTAACCTACAAAGACCGGGAAGCTTTACTTGAACGGGCATTCAAAGAAATGTCGGCCGTTTATAAGGAAGGAACAAGGGATGTCAGGTAACCAATCGATCACTCTCACCTTTGATGACCAGCGGGTTGTTTCAGGTCATCCGCAATGGGACGAAATTCTCAACGAGTTTAAAAAAAGCAGGGATATTCAAACCTGGATTTCTTCAACCGATTTTGATGTGTTTGAAACCCGTTGGGATGGTAACTCTCCCTTCGACTGGTGTATCAAATTTTCAACAAGTCTGGTTACCCGATATTATTTGATTTCGTTTGATCCAAAAGAAAAAACAGCAAAAGTAACTCCCCTGATTAATTTTCTTGAGTATCAGGAGTTTCTTAATATCGAGTATAAAACCCCCGGAATTAAGAAAACACTCAGTTCTTTTCTGCATGACTTCAACAATCACCTTACCGTATTGCTTCCCAATATGGAAGCAGCCCAGATGTTTAGCAGCCACGAGGCTAAGAATTATAAATATCTGGTTTCTTCAATGAAGGGCATGGATAACCTGAATGCCTATGCAAATCTGGTATCGTCCCTTTGCAGGTCACCACGGGCTATGATCCGGTTTTTTAATATTGCCCCGCTTATGGTTGAAATTAAAAATGAAATTCTTGAAAAATATCCGGGATTATCCGTTTCTTTTTCAATTGACGAAGATTATAAAATTGCCTTTTATCAGGAGTTCTTTAAAGATCTGATTCATGTTTTTCTGAAAAATGCATGGGAAAACAAACCGGATGACCATGTTTCACTTGCTTTTGAATCCTTTTCACAACCAAACAGCAATTGTCTGCCTGACTTTGAATTAAACCGGGGTGAATACCTCAGATTGAAAATTTTCCAAACAGGACCCGGTCCCTCACTCGAAACCCGTTCAAGAATGTATGATCCGTTTTTTACTACCCGCAGCAAAGGAAAAGATGAAGGAATTGGATTGACTCTGGCGAAAAATATGATGGACAGTTCTAATGGAACTTTGAAGTTTTTTCCGTCGTCGGAATCGTGTTATTTCCAATTAACCTTTCAGCGTGCAAACACATGAGTATTATTGCCAAAGAGTTAACAAAAAAGTACGGGTCTTTTACTGCAGTTGATTCTGCTTCTTTTACCATTCAAACCGGCGAAATTGTCGGGTTTCTTGGGCCAAACGGCGCCGGTAAAACAACAACCATGAAAATGCTGACCGGAATTCTGAAACCGACTTCAGGAACCGCAGAAATTAATGGTTTTGATGTGCTTACCGATCCTGAATCCGTCCGAAAAGAAATTGGCTTCCTTCCCGAAAACAACCCACTTTACCTCGATCTCACCGTCAACGAATACCTCGATTACAGTGCCAGAATCAGTGGGGTAAAGCCTGCAGACGTTTCCGGTCGGATGGATACTATGATTCAGCTTTGCGGACTTGAATCCGTCCATAAAAAAATTATCGGAACCTTGTCAAAAGGATACCGGCAAAGGGTTGGTCTGGCTCAGGCATTGGTTCATAATCCGTCTGTACTTATTCTTGATGAACCCACAACCGGACTTGACCCCAACCAGATACTTGAAATCAGAGATTTGATTTTAAATCTTGGCAAAGAAAAAACCGTACTGCTTTCAACACATATTCTTCAGGAAGTGGAAGCCATTTGCAGCCGTGTTCTGATCATCAATGAAGGTGAGATTGTTGCTGACGGAACGCCTTCAGATCTGCAAAACCAGTTTAAAGGCGGGGTTGCCTGGTATCTTGAATTTGCCAACGATCTGGTTATTTTTCAGGAAGAAATCAGGAAGCAATATCCCGAAATGATGATGGAAGTCATTGCGATGAGTGATGAAAAAAACCTTGTCAAATTTACAACTCTACAAGATGATCAGTTAAACCGGAAGTTATACCGGTTCTGCAACGACCACCAGGTTGACCTTCTTCAGCTTTATAAAGAAGAAAGTAATCTGGAAGATATTTTCAGAAGACTGACCATCACCACAGAATCCCGCTCAAATTGAATTAAATGGAGAATCTGCTATGAATCCCTCTCTGGCGGCAGTGTTCCGCAAAGAGTTAAAATTATTTTTTAACACACCGGTGGCCTTCATTGCGACGGTCATTTTTCTCGTTTTCGTTGGTTGGTTTTTTAACTCAACTTTATTCCTGGAAAACGCTGCTTCGATGCGCACGTTGTTCACTGTTGCACCGTTTGCGTTTCTTTTTTTTATTCCGGCACTCACCATGAAGTTGTTTTCTGAAGAACTGAAATCGGGAACCTATGATTTGCTGGTTTCCAAGCCGGTTACCCTTCCGCAGGTCATCGCCGGTAAATTTCTTGCAACCATGGCGGTAATTTCGGTTTTTCTGGCTCCAACTCTCATGTATGCCATCACAATTGGGTCATTGGCTCCGCTCGACTGGGGAACAGTTATTGGCGGATATCTGGGGCTTCTCCTGATCGGTGGCATTTACACTTCGGTTGGGATTTTTACTTCAACACTGACTGAAAACCAGATTGTTGCGTTTATTTCCGGATTTGTACTTTGCTTTCTTTTGTACACCGCCGACCGGATTGGTATGTTTGTTCCCTCAGCAATCAGTGGTTTTTTTCAATTTCTTTCTGTAAACGTTCATTTTTCTGCAATTTCACGTGGCGTCATTGATTCCCGTGATCTCATTTATTCGTTTAGTATGATGGTTTTATTCCTGACTTTCTCGTACCTCATTCTTTTAAAGAGAAAGGAAAACTGAAATGAACTTTCTGAAATCCCTTTCCCCAAAACAAAAATCAGGTTTGGTTATTTTACTCATCGTGATCCTGAATCTGGTTTCTTATGTGTTCTTTTTCAGACTTGACCTCACAAAAAATGAGTTGTACACCATTTCAAAAGCCACCCGTGGGCTGATGAAAAGTCTTGACGATAAAGTAACTGTAAAAGTTTATTTTACAGATAACCTGCCGGCACCGTATTCAACCAACCGCAGGTATCTTGAAGATCAGCTTGAAGAACTCAGAAGTTACTCTGATGGAAAACTGAACTTCCAGATGATGGATCCTGCCGGAAGTCCTGAACTGGAAAAACAGGTAGAGTCTGCTCAAATTCCGGCTTTGCAGGTTCAAGTTATTGACAATGACAAAATGGAATCCAAAAAAGCTTACATGGGTCTTGAAATCCTTTATGAGGATAAAAAAGAAACCATGCCGGTTCTTCAGCAGCTTGAAAATTTTGAGTTTGAATTTGCTACCACTTTAAACAGGATGGTGAATAAAAAGTTGCCTGTCCTCGCTACGTCTGCAGATTTTGGTATGCAGGGTTGGGAAGGAAAGCAAAGTATTCAGCAGTATCTGGGCAAACAATTTCAGCTTGAAACCATCTCGATTTCAGATTCTGCCGGAATTACCGATTCACTAAACAGTTTGATTTTATTTACACCAAAAGATTCACTTTCTGATGTTGCAAAAAAGAATATTAAATCCTTCCTGAGTCGTGGCGGAAAACTGGCCTGGTTTTTTGACCGTGTGTCTGTTAATCCACAAAACCAACAAGCATCCGGATTAAATAATGGCATGGATTCTATCTTTTCGGATTATGGTATCACCATTTCAGATAATCTGGTTCTTGATTTGCAATGTGCTGCAATCAGTGTACCACAACAGGTTGGGATGTTTCAGTTTAACAATCAGGTTCAATTTCCTTATTTACCTGTAATTTCTGCAGTTAATCAGGAAAGTGAACTTTCCCGGGGAATTTCGGTTGTGACCCCAATTTTTGCCTCTGAAATTTCTATTGGCAAAGTTCCTGAATCACTTTCGGTAACCCAGGTCCTTTCAACAAGCAGCAAGTCAAAACGTGCCGTTGGTTTCTATCTGCTTGATCCGTTTCAGGAATGGACTGAAGCATCCTTCACTGAAAAAAATCTACCGGTTGCCCTTTCGTTAGAAGGTAAGTTTGGAAACGATGAAAAAACTGGCAAGTTGTTTCTGATGACGGACGGGGAATTGGTAAATGAGGATTTTATTCAGAATGGTGCCAGTATTCCGTTTTTCATGAATGTGCTGTACTACATTTCCGATGACAAAGGCTTGCTTGCCATTCCATCCAAAAAAGATTTTGTTGTTCCCCTGCCAGAAATGGCACCGGCCGCAAAACAATCAGTGAAATATGCTAACCTGATTTTACCCCCTGTTCTGATTCTGATCTGGGGAGTTGTTCGCTGGCGGAACCGGAAAAGGGCATCTGAATCCTGAAAAATGGGATTCAGAATTTCAGTGAGTCTTATTAATTCTAAAGTCAATTCAAATTGTAGACTATGAACTCAAACAAAACGCTTTTCTATTCACTGGCACTTATTCTGTTGCTGATTATCAGTTTTCTCGTTTACCGGAATTACCTTTCCGTTTCGGGTACTTTCGATGTGGGCAGTAAACTCGGGGTTGAGTCAGGCTCCATAACCTCACTTGAGCTGAAAACAAACGCTGAATCCATCCTTCTGTCAAAAAAAGATTCGGTCTGGATGATCACATCGCCAATTTCAGAACCTGCAGACCCAGAAAAAATGACAGAAATTATCCGGTTGATTACAGAAGCCATGATGGTTGCTCCAATCTCCGAAAATCCTGAAAAACAGCACATTTTTGGAGTTGACAGTCTTGGCAAAAAGTTGATCGTTAGCTCTGGATCTGAGGAAAAGTTGTTTTGGGTTGGGAATCCCGGTCCTGATATGATTTCAACCTATATTCGCAAAGACGGACAGAATGAAGTTATGATTTTTACCGGAAATTTGGGCTCAATCTTTTCGCCGGTCGGTGAATTCCGGAATAAAAATCTTTTGAAACTTCAGCCAGATTCCGTTGGAAAAGTTGAAGTCACTTCCACGATTGAATCTTTTGTGATGGTGAAAGATTCTGCAGATTGGTTGATCAGCGGACTTAAAATCGATCCGGAAAAATTGCAACCGTTTGTATCTTCCCTGAATCGTCTTGATGCAGATTATATCGCTGATTCACTTTCAGCAAAATCAATAAATTACCCGCAGTCACTGACACTTTCGATAACCTCAGGTAATCAGAAGCATGAATTAAAATTTTACAAAATTCCTGAGCGAATGGAATATGCCGTTACCCGTTCAGGTTCAGATAAAGTGTATCTGATCTCTGACTGGAAAGTTGACCGGCTCAATAAATCGAAAGCCTACTGGACTGGAACCGAAAAATGAAAAAACTGTTTTTATTAGCATTAATTGCCTCATTTGTTACCGCTTGTGCCACAAATAAGGCTACGATCTCAGAGAAGGATTTGAAGTCAACCTTGTCTTACCTGGCATCTGACGAATTAAAGGGAAGAATGACAGGTTCTGAAGGAATCAGACAGGCTGCTACTTTTATTGCAGATCGTTACAGGGAAATGGGTTTGCAGCCAATGGGAGATTCCGGTGGATATTTTCGGTATTATGATTTCATTGCCGGTGCTGAACCTGATGCTTCTTCATTTCTTTCTGCGAATGGTAAAAATCTGGTTTATGGATCCGATTTTACTTTCAAGGGATTCACAGGCACTGCGGATATAAAAGATGCTGAAGTTGTTTTTGCCGGATTTGGTGTCAGGTCTGATTCATTAAAATATGATGACTATTCCGGCGTTGATGTTACCGGGAAAGTTGTTGTGGTTCTCAGATACAATCCAGATGGTGATAACCCCCATTCAGTTTACAATCCGATCTCATCATTCAGAGCAAAAACAAAACTTGCAAAAGAAAAAGGTGCTGCAGCTGTTTTATTTGTAAACAGCAAAGAAGATGACGATGTGTTGCAAAATCTAGAGTATGACCGTGCCGGAACACAGGCACTTCCTGCCATTCATGTTAAGCGAACTGTTGTTGACCAATGGCTGAAAATAGCGGGTTTTGAAACACTTTCTGCTCTTGAAACCGGAATTCAAACTTTGAAACGCCCGGATTCCAAAGTGATTTCAGGTGTAAAAATTTCACTTCATTCCGGACTTCATCTGATTAAAAAACCGGCTTACAACGTGGTGGGCTATTTTCCGGGTTCAGATTCTCTGTTGAAAAACGAATATGTCGTTCTTGGCGCTCATTATGACCATTGGGGCATGGGCGGATCGGGTTCTCTTTATCGTGGAAATGAACCGCAAATTCACAATGGTGCCGACGATAATGCCAGTGGTTCTGCAGGAATTGTTGAACTTGCCCGAACAGTAATCACTCAGAAAAATCAACCAAAACGGTCATTGATTGTGGCGGCCTTTTCAGGCGAAGAACTTGGTTTATTGGGTTCTGCAGCGTTGGTGAGTCAATTTCCGGTTCCAACCAGTCAGGTTGTGACCATGTTCAATTTTGACATGATTGGCCGGTTGGATTCGGTCAATCAGCTTGTCATTTATGGAATGGGAACCTCATCACAATTTAAATCACTGGCAGATTCGCTAAACAAAACCTATCAGTTCAAGTTATCATTTAAAGATGAAGGTTACGGACCCAGCGATCACTCCAGTTTTTATGCAAAAGACATACCGGTCATGTTTTTTCATACCGGACTTCATTCAGACTATCACCGGCCAAGTGATGATGCAAATAAAATTAATTATGCAGGCACCAAAAAGGTTTTGGACTATGCTTCAGAAATTGTTGAAACGATTGTGAATCAGCCGGTTAAACCTGATTTTATAAAAGTAAAATCTCCGTCAGCCGGTCGGTCGATGGCGTTTAATGTGTATATCGGCACGATTCCTGATTATGCCTACAACGATAAAGGGTTAAAAATAACCGGAGTAAATCCGGGTTCACCGGCCGACAAAGCCGGGTTGAAAGGCGGAGATGTAATTCTTCAGATCGGATCATCTAAAATTGACAATATTTATGATTATACTGATGCACTTTCTTCGCTGAAAGCCGGAAAAGAGGAAGTGCTGGTTTACAAACGGGATGGAAAAGAAGTCAAAGGCACAATTACTCCCGGAAAACGAAATTGAAGCTGATTACAGATCACTTATTACGGGTTGAAATTGCAATTAAACTCCCCTCCTTTTCAAGGAGGGGCAATCTGTCGTAAGACAGATGGGGTGGTTTCCGTGCCTATTAAAGATTGAGAAAATAACAAAACCACCCCGGCTTCGCCACCCCCCGAAAGCATTCGGGGCAGGCTCTCCTTGAAAAGGAGGGGAATTTACACCGTAACCTAACCGTAAACCGTACAACGTACCCCGTTCCACCGACTTATCACTTATAACTTGTAACTTACCACTGATTTCATGTACAAACACCACATCTTTATCTGCGAAAATGAACGTCCGGCTGATAACCCCAGGGGAAGTTGTGCTGCAAAAGGTTCGGTAGAATTAACCGCAACCTTTAAAGCTGAACTTGCCAAACGTAAATTAAAAGGAATCGTTCGTTCCAATAAATCGGGTTGCCTTGATTTTTGCGAAAAAGGTCCGGTGGTGGTGATTTATCCTGAAGCAGTGTGGTATTCTCCCAAAACAATCGGCGATGTTGTTGAAATTGTCGAATCTCATATCGATAATGGTATCATTGTCGACAGACTGCTCATGAAATAACTGCAGGATTCCATGATTTCAGCCACAACCCCCAAAGTAAGTTTGGTAAAATCGTTTACCAATCCGTTCAGAAATGCCATTGCTACGGCACGAACCTGTTATTCATCCAAAGGGATAATAACTGATCAGGATGTAAACGAAAAACATTTTCATATCGCTCACTCCACCTATCAGGCGGGTCATCATACAACGCTTCAACATGCCCATTTCCAGTTTGCTATAACTGATGTGTCTCGTCACACCATCTGGAGTTTTCTTCACAGCCACCCGTTTTACAATTCTGAACAGGTCAGTCAGCGTTACGTTGAAGTCAAACCCGGTACTTTTTACGTTCCCCCGATCTCAGGTTCGGCACTTGAACTTTATCTGGCCACGCAAAACAAGCTGATGGATTACTACCATCAATTAAATGAATCTTTACTTGGCGTAACGACATCTGCGTATCTTGATCGGTTTCCGGCAAGAAAAAGTGATCAGAAAAAAATTGACCGGGACGTCAAAAAGAAAACCCAGGAAATAGCACGGTACGTGCTTCCTGTCGGAACATTTGCCTATTTATATCACACAATTTCAGGCATCACTTTACTTCGTTACTGGCGGTATTGCCGGCAGTATGAAACCCCACAGGAAACCCGTGATCTGATTGAGGCCATGGTTCGTCTCATGCTCGATCACGATCCGGAATTTGGAGAAATCATTCAGGAACCGCTGACCCTCGAAGAAACTCCGGAATTCGCCCAGTTTCAGCAATTCTGGCAAGGGAAAAATCCAACCAAGGAATTTATAAATGAATTTGATCTAAGTCTGGATGGCAGGGTTTCAAAACTGATCGGCTGGTCTGAACAGGCAGAATCAACTGTGGCTTCTGCGGTAAGGGAAGTTTATGGCTTAGCCTCATCAGAGCTTTCTGATGTTGAGGCAATCAACAAGCTTTTAAATCCTGCAGAAAATAAAATCTTTGGTGAAAATCTGAACCTGACAACTCATTCCAAATTGTCACGGGCAATGGTTCACGCTCATTATTCCTTCCGTAAAAAATTAAGTCATGCTGCCGATTCTCAGGATCAGCGTCACCGGATGACACCCGGAAGCCGGCCGATTTTATCCACCCACATCACAGATGATCCAGATTATATTACACCGGTTATTGTCAACCTGGATGAAAAATCTAAACGATTGTACGATGAGGCGATGTCGGTTGCCTGGGATGCCATCAGAAAATTAAAATTGTTGGGCGTTTCTGAAGAATACGCAAATTTTCTGCTTCCAAATGCGGTTTCCGTCCGGTTTACCGAGTCAGGGGATTTGCTGAATCTTCACCACAAGCACCAGATGCGGTTGTGTTACAATGCTCAGGAAGAAATCTGGCGGGCATCTCTTGATGAAGCTTTGCAAATTTCTGAAGTTCATCCAAATATCGGTCGATTTCTCCTTCCACCGTGCAGCCAGCGATCAATGAGCGGAACCCGGCCAATTTGTCCGGAAGGGGATCGTTTCTGCGGAATAAAAGTGTGGAGATTAAACCGGGAGGATTATTCCCGGATTATCTGATCAATCTGGTCCATTTAAAATGAAATTAAGTCCGTTTGTTACCCGCTGGATGCTGAACCTGTTTCCTCCTTTGTTTTTTAACCGGATCAGGATAAAAACGCTGTCTCCCGATTTTACTTATTGTTTGGTTCAGGTCAAAAAATCTTTTCTGAACACAAATCTTCAAAAATCGATTTTTGGCGGAACGATTTTCAGCGCCGGTGACCCATTTCAGGCCATTATTTACTGGCAATATTTCGCTCACCAGGGAATTTCAGTTCAGGCCTGGCTGAAAAAAGCCCAGATCTCCTACCGTCAACCAGCCTTTGGAAACCTCAAACTGGAATTTGTGCTCACAGAATCGGATATTGCAGAAGCAAAATCGGCCTTGGAAGTTTCTGGCCGGTTTGAAAAGTGGCATGAAATCCCGATTCTGACTGATCAGGGAGACCTTGTGGCCGTGATCAAAACCCTTGTTCACCTTCGGATAGCCGGAGACACTCATCTTTTACGGGAACCCAACCCATGACTTACCATCCATTATCATTCGAAATTTTTAAACGGTTTTTCCCGGAAGGAAGACGGCTTGACAGTTTATTCCGTCAGGTTTTTAAAGAAAACAGAGTCAACCCGAAAGAAAAACGGATTATCTATTATGAAGTAACCGGCTTTATTCGTCTGTTTCCGGCTTGGATGGCTGTAAATGAACCTGGAAAACCAATCGATGAAGCAGAATGGACAACCATTTTAAAAGCGATTAAGGATTTCGACTGGGAAGCTCATGCTGAAAAACTGATAAACCTTCCTAATAAAACCAAAATTACGCCGGCTCTTTTATCTGAATTTGCTTTGCCTGTTTTATTTCGCTCCTGGATTGGTGAATCGGTGCCTGACCCGTTGGTTTTAAACTTTCTCAAGAAATCAGTCATGACCCGGCCAGTTTATCTCAGGGAAATTCAGGACCAGGTTCAGGTTGACCCTGATCTTGAACCCGTTTATGGGATTCCCGGTGCCTGGAAACTCAATAATCCAATTCTTGATTTTGCTGACGATTGGTTTCAGTCCGGTCAGTTTGAAATTCAGGATCTTTCCGGGCAACTTGCTTCGCTGATGGTGAATCCAAAGCCCAATGATAAAGTGATGGATGCCTGTGCCGGTCACGGCGGAAAAACAATTGCTCTGGCCGGTTTGATGAAAGGAAAGGGCAAAATTGTTACCATCCATGTTTCTGATGCTGATATTCAAACCCTGAAACTTCGGGCGAGAAAGCACGGAATCGGTAATATTTCGCCCATGAAGCTGGATTCACCTGCCCTGGATGCCCTAAAAGGAACGATGGACATCGTCTGGGTTGATGCACCTTGTACAGGTTCAGGTGTGATCAGGCGGAATCCGGAAGTGATTTACCGGCTGAGTGAAACGGTGATCAAAAAAATGGAAGAAGAACAACTCATTTTGCTGAACCACTATTCTCAGTATGTGAAACCAGGTGGTAAATTGGTTTATTCAACCTGCTCAGTTTTTCAAAATGAAAATGAAGCAGTTATTCAGGATTTCAAAACTGAACACAAAGATGAGATGAGTTTGGGTTCCTTTGCTCCGGGTCTCAATTATTATCATCTTGCTTTGCCTGATATTAATCCAATCAGACTAGGGTTTGCAGACGAACCGGATTCTGACGGATTTTTCCTGTCTGTTCTCACGAAAAAAAAGTAATAATTTCTGAATGACTGAAGAAAATTCAGAATCCGTTTACACAAATGAACAAAGAAATCTGCTCTTAAAAGGGATTGTTTCTTTTCAAAACGGAGATTATTTTGAAGCTCATGATCTGATCGAAGAAGCCTGGCAGGAGTTGAGGGGCAACCCTAAAATTTTCTGGCAGGCCGTTATTCAACTGTCAGTTTCGTTTTACCATTTTTCTTCAGGGAATCGATCTGGGGCAACCGGATTGGCCCGCAAGGCTAACCTAAAAATAAATTCTCTTCCTGCTTTTTTCAATCCGGAAATCAAATCTGACTTTCTGAATCTCACTTCGGAATGGTCCAACCTTTCTCATATTGCTGAAATGCCTGAGTTTCCACCCGAAATTGTTACCGAATTGAAACGATTGCTTACTCCCGATTTGCTCAACGAAAAGTAACCGTACTGTCATTTTCATCGTATTTACCGGATGTGAATTTTTGATAACCTGATTAATAGCTTATTTTTACACCATGACATCACCCTCATTAAAATCCTTGTCTCCTGCTTCTGTGGCTGACCTGAAATGAAAATCCCAGGTTTTATTTCCAAACTTCTACTTGATGCCGAAGGTAAATTTCGTTACGAAACTATATTAGTGGCATTTTGGCTTGGAAGTATTCTGCTTTCAATGGTTTTTGTGCTCCTATTCGCTGTAATATTTTTTATGTCTGACAGCGTAATCATGAAGAAACTGGTCATCTTCCAAAGTATTCTGCTTGGGTTTCTTTCGGGTACATTTGCTGCCTGGTATTTCTTTTCCAAATCAACCGAGTTAAACATCAGTCTTGGTTTGACGGATTGGAAATGGCTCAAATTTGTAAAAGGTTTTTTTATCAGCGGACTAGCAGTTGTTCTTCTTTTTTCAATTGGATGGGGTTTGGGTTGGGTTGAAATTATTCCTCAATGGAATATGATGCCACTTGGGCTAATCATCCAGGGAACCGGCATCCTTATTTTTCTGACTTTGATGCCAACTCTCACAGAAGAACTGATGTTCAGAGGGTTTCCACTTCAGATTAATCTGACAAAAAAGGACAGACTTTACAGAATTGTGCTTCTTTCCGGAATATTCAGTTTGCTTCATTTTACTGTTTCAGGCGTAACTCCGTTAAGTTTTCTCTCCTTTTTTCTTTTGGGAATCTGGTTTTCACTGGGGAATCTTGCTGAAGGAACCGTCTGGTATTCCAGCGGACTTCATTTTGGCTGGAACTATGTTCAGACAGCTGTTTTTGGACTTTCCGCCAAAGAAATGGGAATTCCCGGACAGTCATTTTTCTCAGTTTCTTACCCGCAGGAAAGCACGTATTGGGTAATTGGGGATTCTCACGGATTGGAAAATGGAGTTATAACCATTGCCCTGATCGTACTTTTCATCCTGATGGAGAAATACCGTAATTCATGATTCTTTTTACTTTTCTTCTTCTTTTTACGGGTACATCCAATTTTATTCCGCCAGATTCTGACGGATTAAAAAAGGGGATTGAGCAGATTTACCAAACCAACTTTGATGAAGCCAGTCTTGTCTTTAAAACGTATCAAAGAAGATTTCCAAATCGGCCTGAAGGATATTTTCTCGAATCGATGGTGGTTTGGTGGAAGGTTTTACTTCAAATTGATTCTGAACAGGCAGACTCTCAGTTTTACAATTCAATCGACAAAACCATTGCAAGGCTAGAACAGATTTCGAATGCAAACCGGAACAGGGAAGTTGCAGATTATTATATTGCGGGAGCCTACGGGTTTAAAGCCAGACTGCTTGCGATTCGTGAAAAATGGTTAAGTGCAGCAAACAATGGGAGATTGGCCTATCCCGTTCTGGCCAAAGGACTTGCAGGAGATTACGGTTTCATTGACGGAAAGTTTGGAACAGGAATTTATCTGTATTATGCGGAACGGGTTCCCGCAAAATATCCGATCATAAAGCCATTGATGGTTTTTTTCCCGGAAGGAAACCGGCTAAAAGGACTTTCTCATCTTGAAGAAGTTATGAATGGCGGTTATTTTACCAAATATGAATCAGCATGGTTTTTAATGCAGATTTATCTCAATTTTGAATCTTATTTTGAAAAGGCAAGGATAGTGGGTGAACGTCTTTATACCCAGTTTCCGGGAAATCCGCATATTCAGCTTAACTACGGTAATGCATTATTTCAAACCGGGAAAAATGAATCAGCCAAAGAAATATTCGAAAGTTATCTGGTATCTATTCAATCAGGTAAACCTTACTTTTTTCCATATCAGCAGGTTCAGTGTTCCTATTTTCTTGGCGCCATTAATCAAAGGTTAAAAAAGCAGGATACCGCACTTTCACTTTATGAAACTGCAATTGAAATCTATCTAAAATCACCCAAAAAGTCACAACAAAGTTATTACATTGAATCATTGCTTGAAGCAGGTAGTCTTTATTTGCGTCAGGATAAAAAAGACAAGGCACGCCAAAAGTTCAATCTGGTATTAAAATACCCAGATCAGCATAATTGGCACCAAAGAGCCCGGGACGGGCTAAAAAGACTGAGTTAAAACCAGTTACAGACAAGGTTTATAAAAATGGATATTTTTTATTTGCTGCTTATGCTGATCACAATTTCAGCAGCACAGTACATTGGCGGCATGCTGGTTCTGAAAGGCACTGGCTGGATCAAATCCTCACAGGAATACTTTCTTGCCCTTTCCGCCGGATTTTTACTTTCGCTTGCTCTGGTTAACCTTATTCCGGAATCTTTGGAATTATCTGAAATGGCACCCTTTTACGTCATTTTGGGATTTGGTATTCTTCACCTTTTTGAACATACCGTCTTTAGGCACATGCATTTTGGTGAGGAGAAACATTTCCACGACGTAAAAAAAATAGCTTTTGTTCTTCCTACCTTTGCCGGACTTTTTATTCATACCATTTTCGACGGAATTGCATTGTCAGCAGTTTTTCTGCACGAATGGTCACTAGGCGTTCTGGTTTTTGTTGGTTTGATGCTTCACAAGTTACCCGAAGGGCTAACTATTGCCTCGGTTACGATTGCTGCTAACATGAAAGCATCCTCGGGTCATAAAGTTGTCCTGACGCTTGCAACCGGAAGTTTCATCGGGTTGCTGATTGTTGTTTTTCTTGAAAAAATCAGCCCGGAACTTTCAGGCGGATTACTTGGCTTCGCAGGTGGAATTGCACTCTATATTTGCACGGCAGATTTGATACCCGAGGTTAATAAATCAAAGAAGAAACTCGTCCCGGTAACCCTTTTTGCTGGTATGTTTCTTTATTGGTTGATTGTTCAGCTTTTTCATCACCACTGACTTCTGAAACCTTCCACTATTGACCCCGTAAGACCCTCAAGGTAAAAACCGGAGACAGTCAAATGGAAAACACAACTATACCAACCGATACTGAAATGCCAAAACGCCTTTTCAGAGATGTAAATAACAAAGTTTTTGGCGGTGTTGCAGCTGGATTGGCATCAAATTTAAATATTGACGTTATTCTGATCCGGCTCCTGTTTATTATCACTGGTTTCGCAGGTTTTGGAATTCTGGCCTATTTCTTAATGTGGATTTTTATTCCTGCAAATGAAACCAACCAGATTAATGCAAATGAACCAGTTTTAAATCCGAAGTCAACTGCCTATTTCCATCGATTGGTTGCTACAGGGTTGATTCTTATCGGACTTTTCTGGTTGTTTGACAATTTAGAAATATTCTGGTTTGAAACCTTTATTGAACAGGTTGAAGATTTTGCATTTCCTGTATTTTTAATTTTTGGCGGCTTGGCAATTTTATATTATTCACTCAGAAAACCCATCAAGGAAAATGAAATGGCACAATCAGAAGAACCCCGCAGATTGTTTCGGGTTATGAAAGAAAGAATGATTGCTGGAGTTTGCTCAGGTCTTGGGTATTATTTTAAAGTTGACCCTGTTCTTGTCAGAATACTTTTCATTATCAGTGTGTTTGTTAGTTTTGGTGCAACCCTTTTGGTCTATCTTGTTTTGGCTTTAGCTGTCCCAAAAGACAACGGGCAATAAGATGAACCGATTTCCAACCATACCTTTTATCAGCATTTTACTGATCATCATTGGTGGTGATTTGCTGCTCGACCGGCTTAACTTACTTTATTCAACCTGGTATGAATTAGTCGGGGTTATTCTGATGGTTCAGGGACTTTTATTCCTGATTTATGGAATCCGGGATAAAAACAATTCGAAAACTGTAACTGGTGTGCTTCTTGCAATTGCAGGCACACTCTTTTTCTTCCCAGCTATTGTTGATCAGATTGATTGGTGGCTGGTTCGTGAAAACTTGCAAACCTGGTGGCCTGCTGCTCTTGTTTTACTTGGAATCTGGATTCTGATTCGTTCCTTGTTCAGAAAACCAAAAGTTTAGTAGCCTTTTTTTATCGGACCGGAATCCATATTTATGATGGATTCCGGTTTAATATTTAAACTTTCCAAAATTCCCTTCAACTTCGTAATTGTTTCAGCATATTCCTCTTCTGCTTTTGAATCTGAAGTAATTGCCCCTCCTGCCTTTGCAGAAAATACCTTTCCGATGAATTCAATGCACCTGATTAAAACCGACCATTCAGAATTTCCCGAATAATCAACATATCCTGAAATCCCGGAATAAAATCCACGCGGCCCTGATTCATATTTTCGGATGAGTTCCATCGTGCGTTTTTTTGGAGCACCTGTCATTGATCCAGGCGGGAATAATGCTTCAATAACAGAAAATACAGTTTCATTTTCTGGCAGTTCGCCAGTGATTGTTGAAATCATCTGATGAACAGTTTGGTAGGATTCAACTTCAAAAAGGGATTTAACTTTGACTGAGCCCGTTTTGCAAATTTTTCCCAGATCATTTCGCATCAGGTCAACGATCATCAGGTTTTCTGCCTGATCTTTCTCAGAAAGCGATAATTCGGTTTTCATCCTAAGATCAATTTCCGGATCTGAATCCCGTCTTCGGGTACCTTTCATTGGCTGAACGGTAATTTGCCGGCCGGTTGTTTTGAAAAATCGTTCGGGAGATGAACTCAGCAGAGTAAAATGATCAAGTTTAAACCAGGTGAAAAAGGAAGAGGGTGAATAGGAAATCAGAGAATCCCAGATTTGGGATGGATTACCATTTTTGATATTTCCTTTTAGTTCATGAACGTAATTCACCTCATAAGTATCACCGTCCCGGATGTGATTTCTGAGCGATTCAACCTTTGATGAATAAAGATTGAAGGATTCGGTAAAATGTACCCCGTCGGTTTCAACTGGAGCGGAGTCAGATTTATTTGATTCTTTTAAATTAACGATCAGATTGGAAGTTGGAAAATCTTGTGGATGCAATAAATCGATAGACCCGTTTTTTAGATCGTGCCTGAAAAGTACCTTAGGTTTCAGTCCAACACCCAGAAGTTCAGAAGGGAGAACTGGAAAGGTTTCAACTTTGCTGGCAGTGAGAAATGAAGAAAATTCGTAGGAAAAAGCAAAAAACCATCCGCCTGTAATCAAGGGGTCTGAAAGTTTTGAAGATGACCCAAGATTTACAATATTTTCAATTTCTTTAAGTGGATTTGATCCGTCCAAAGGAATGACCGAGTTCCCTGTTTCTGAATGGATTTCTAACCGGTTTGAAAAAACCAGAATAAGGGTTTCAGGTGAAAAACCTGCAAATTCAAACTTGCTTCGGTGGTCATTTTTCAGGGGCGATGCAAGGATAAAACCAGGATTCTGCTGCTGAACAAAATTCTGAATCTGTTTCCAGGAAAAAGAATCCGGAAGAACGGTTTTAATTGTGGGATATGGAGCTGGAGTCTGCATTTTCGTTACTTACATCATTCAAAGGTTGATGTAATAACTCCAGAAATCTATGGCTGGTTCATTTTCACAGGTAATGTGCCAGTTTTTTCCTTCTCCGGTAACCAGATGAACAGGAATGAGCCCGTGAGTTGAGTTAGCATAATACCAATTTCTGAATGTGGAAAGATCCTGCACAGAAAAGGGAGCATTTATAATGTCCTGCTGGTTGATCTGGCAATACTCTCTGAAAACCCGGATGATAACTGAGTCCAGAACGTCACCGGTTTGTGTATTTAAGACCCAGGTTCCATCTGCTTTTCTTCCAATCAGGGAAGCTGTTGTAGATTCTAAAATTTCATCATGGTTCCTGACGATGGTGTCATATCCTTCCGGATCATGATTCCGGATTAAGGCCCAGGGTTGGAAATGACTCCATTTCAGTGCAGAAAGTCCGGGAAAAGGGGTTTGGAAGTCAAGTCGTGAAAGAGAGAGTGAAATGCCGTCTTCGCGCAGAAGGTCAAGTTCCGGGTTCAGGTTCCTGAGTTCGATTGAGGCTTCGCTTTTCGAGTTTTTTCTTTTGTATAAACGATCGGTTTCTGTGGCTGACACAATGATTCTGACTGCGACCGATTCTGGAATATCATGTTCATAGAGCCAGGTTTTCATTTCATCGGCTGATGAAAATGGCATGTCAAGTCCGAAAATTTCGGATTGCCGTAAAAGACGTTCAAAGTGCAGATTTAATCCGCAAAATTGTTCATTCCACCTTAAAAGGGTAGTGAAAAACCCGTCGCCGTTTTGGTAAAATCGATTCATTTCGGAAATTCGTTGATAGTTATGAAAAATTCAATTATTTTTGCAAGTTTTACTTTATATACCCTATGATCGAATCCATGACCGGCTTTGGTGCCGGAACTGCCACTTCTGACGGAATAACCGCCTCAGTTGAGCTCAGATCGCTGAACAGCCGGTTTGTTGAGCTGAATTCTAGGCTTCCAAAATCGCTGCAGAGCCGTGAAAATGACATCAAAGAAATTCTCCGTCGTGAGCTTCAGCGTGGTAAAATTAACATTTTGGTTCAGCTTGACCGTGATTCTGAAGCAGATCCGGGTCTTCGTATCAATGAAGAAGCTGTAAAAAAGTATACTTCACTGCTTGA
The DNA here is from genome assembly GCA_017303995.1 of Bacteroidota bacterium. Lineage (GTDB taxonomy): Bacteria > Bacteroidota > JABWAT01 > JABWAT01 > JABWAT01 > JAFLBE01. The sequence continues at coordinate 57,363 of JAFLBE010000009.1, forward strand.
AAAAGTTCTTTCTGTATCCGGCATAAAAGATACCGTTCGTCTGGAACATATTCTAAAATTTGGTGATGTTTTTGAAGCTTCCGAACTTTCAGATTTTGAAACTGAAGAATGGAAACTCACGACCGAAGCATTGAATCTTGCTATTGTTCAACTGAAAGACATGAGAAAACGTGAGGGTGATGTACTCTCAAAAGATCTTCGTGAACGTATTAAAATCCTACAGGTGAATGGGGATCTGGTTCGGAAAATGGGTGAAGAGAGAATTCCTCAGGAACGGATCAAACTCAGAAATAAAGTTGCAGAACTGATCAGTGATGAGAAAATCAATACTGACCGGCTTGAACTTGAAATTGTTCTGCTTTCAGAACGTCTGGATATCACTGAAGAAATTACACGGTTGAACAGCCACCTGGATTATTTTCTTGAAGCCCTTGACGGTTCTGAATCAGTCGGGCGTAAACTAAACTTTCTTGTGCAGGAAATGAATCGTGAGATCAATACTATCGGGTCGAAATCGAATCATGCTGATATTGCCCGGATTGTAGTTCAGATGAAAGAAGAGCTGGAACGGATCAGGGAACAAATCCAAAACCTTGAATAAATCATGACCAAACCCGGAAAAGTGATTGTATTTTGTGCGCCAAGCGGAGCCGGAAAAACGACTATTGCACGTGCACTTCAGCAATTGGTAGACAACCTTCATTTTTCAGTTTCCGCAACTACCCGTCAACCCAGACAAAATGAATCTGATGGTGTTGACTATTTTTTCATCTCTAAAACAGAATTTCTTGACCGGGTTGGGAAAGATGAGTTTATTGAATGGGAAGAGGTTTTTGGCAATTATTATGGTACCTTGGTTTCTCATGTCCATGAAATGATGGACCAGGGGAAAAACGTCATTTTGGATATTGATGTAAAAGGCGGACTAAACATCAAAAAAATATTCGGTGATCAATCGCTGACGCTGTTTATTCTTCCGCCAGACGTAAATGCACTTGAAGAACGCTTAAAATCAAGACAATCTGAAAGTAACGAGACGCTTAAACTCCGGTTGGCCCGTGTGCCAATGGAAATGGAACTCGGAAAACAATTTGATGCCCAGGTCGTTAATGACGATCTGAAAAAGGCAATCGACCAGGTCTCTGCTCTGGTCACAGAATTTTTAAAAAAGTAAAAACTAAGGAGAACTGCAATGCCTATTAATCCTGTTGATCTGAAAATTGTTCAGGGTGCCAACGAAAACGTTTACGAAGCCATCAATGTGCTTGGAAAACGTGCACGCCACATCAATGATGAAGTCCGTGCTGAACTTCATGATAAACTTTCCCTGTTCAGTGAACTCGTTGAAAGCGATGAAGAGCAAGAAGTGAATCACGAACAAGCCCGTATCTCGATTGAATATGAATTGCGTGACAAGCCAACCATTCAATCCATCAAAGAAAAAAGCAAAAATGATATGGAATTTCATTACGCACAATGAAATCCGTCCTGAATGGTAAGACAGTTGTTCTGGGGATTACAGGCGGCATTGCTGCCTATAAAACCCCCGAACTTGTCCGCCTGCTGAAAAAGGCAGGTGCCAACGTTCAGGTTTTGCTTACCGACTCTGCAAAACAATTTGTTACCCCGACCGCACTTGGAACCGTTTCTGAAAACCCGGTTTTAACTGACATTTTTCCAAAAGATGTTCAGGGTTCCTGGACGGTTCACATCCATCTGGCCAGAAAAGCTTCCGTTTTTCTCGTAGCCCCGGCCACTGCAAACACAATTGCCAAGCTTGCCCACGGTCTCGCCGATAATATTCTTACCAATATTTATCTCGCACTTCCGCCAACCGTGCCGGTGATCATCGCTCCTGCCATGGACACCGATATGTTCGTTCATCCCGCAACACAGGCAAATCTTGAGATTTTACGCCAGCGCGGCCATATCATTTTGCCACCGGAATCGGGTTTATTAGCCTCCGGGCTCACCGGAATCGGCCGTTTGCCTGAACTTACTGCAATTGTAGACAAAGTAAATGAAGTCGTTGCCGGAGCAAAAGGTGATTTATCAGGAAAAACGATTCTGATATCTGCCGGACCAACCCGTGAAGCCATTGATCCGGTTAGATATATTTCGAATTATTCAAGCGGAAAGATGGGTTTTGCCCTTGCATCCGCAGCTCAAAAACGGGGAGCAACCGTTCAGCTCATCAGCGGACCCGTTCATCTTTCCCCACCCGTTGGCGTTGATCTGATTTCTGTTGAATCCGCACTTGATATGCAGACAGAAATTGAAAACCGGTTTATAAAAGCTGATGTGGTCATCATGGCTGCTGCAGTTGCCGATTACCGGGTGAAATCAGTTTCAGACACAAAAATTAAAAAAGAATCTTCTGCCGGATTTGAATTGGAACTGGTGAAAAATCCGGATATTTTGCAAACCCTCGGAAAGAAGAAAAAGAAACAAATCCTGATTGGTTTTGCTCTTGAAACCGACAACGAAATTGAACATGCCCGTCAAAAATTGGTATCCAAAAATCTGGATGCGATTGTTCTGAATAAAGCTAATGAACCCGGGGCAGGATTTGAAGTTGATACCAACATTATCCGGATTTTACCGGCAACCGGCGGCATTATTGAGTTTCCGAAGGCACTTAAAACTGAACTTGCAGACCGTATCCTCGATTTCTGCTTAACTTTATCTGAAAAGAACCATGTCTGACCTTCCTATTGAAGAAATCCGGAAACTGTTTGCCTTTACCCGTGTTTACCTTGATCAGCAGCATGATCTTTTTGGTCCGTCACTGCCTGATTTGATTACTTCCCCTGAAATTACAGTTGACGCCAGGAAAAAGGCAGAATTGCTCGATTCCTATTACAAACAGATTGCCAATTGCCAGAACTGCAAACTTGGAAAAACCCGTAAAAATCTGGTTTTTGGCAGTGGAAATCCGGATGCAAAATTACTTGTAATCGGTGAAGGTCCGGGTGCAGATGAGGATGAAACCGGTTATCCGTTTGTTGGTCGTGCCGGTCAGTTGCTGACAGCTATTCTAAAGGCCATCAACTTTACCCGTCAGGATGTTTACATTGCCAATATTGTAAAATGCCGTCCGCCGCAAAACCGGAAACCAGAGCCGGATGAAGTGGCGGAATGTATGCCTCATCTGAAAAAACAAATTGAAATTATCCGCCCGGCAATTATTCTTGCTTTGGGTGCAACAGCAGCCAATACGTTACTCGCAAATGCCGATTCTCTCGGTTCGATGAGGGGCCGGATCCACACTTTTGAAAACACCCCTTTGGTTGTGACTTATCATCCGGCAGCATTGCTTCGCAACCCGAATTACAAACCCGAAACCTGGCAGGATGTTCAATTTCTGCGAAAACAGTACGATTCTCTCGTTCAGTAAGATAAAATTATGGCAAAAGTATTTGGGGATTCGTCTGGTGACAAATTCCCGATCGATGATTTTCTAAACCGGAAAAACAAGTCAGCTTCTCCACTATTGATGGAAGGGCGGACTCCACCCCAGGCTGTTGATGTAGAACAGGCTGTTCTGGGTGCTATTTTAATTGATCCGGATGCGATTTTTAAAGCTGTCGATCTGATTGATGATTCCTGTTTCTACAAACCTTCACACCGGATGCTCATGGCAACCATCATGAAAATGGTGGAGAAAAATGAAGCCATTGATATGGTGACGCTGGTTGAAGAACTTCGCCGGAATAATATGCTTGAAGAAGTTGGTGGTGCCCACTATATTTCAGAGCTGACAACCAAAGTTTCGACGTCAGCAAATATTGAATATCATGCCCGGATTGTTCTCGAAAAATTTATCCTCCGCCGGGTTATTTCCATTTCAGGAAATCTGGCCTCTGAAGCATTTGACGGTGAAGATGACGCCTTTGAAATTCTGGACAAAGCTGAAAAGGAATTGTTTCAGATCAGTGCGGAACGCCTGAGAAAAGGTGCACTTTCGATTTCAGAAATTTTAACCAATGCCATTGAAAAACTTCAACACATCCATGAAAATCCGGGTGGCGTTTCTGGCGTTCCTTCCAATTTTGTTGATCTTGATAAAATGACTGGTGGATTTCAGCCAACTGATCTCGTTATCATTGCCGCACGTCCTTCCATGGGGAAAACGGCTTTTGCAATGACAGCGGCTATTAATGCTGCTTTGAAATCTAAAAAAGCAGTTCTTGTTTTTTCTCTTGAAATGTCGGCACAGGCCTTGGTTGAACGTTTATTGTATTCGACAGCAAAAGTGGATGCCCACCTGGCAAGAAATGGCCGGCTTCCGCATGATGACTGGCCTAAAATTTCGAAGGCTGCCGGTAAACTGAACGAAGCGAAGATTTACATTGATGATTCCCCCGGGATGTCAGTCATGGAAATCAGGGCCAAAGCCCGCCGTCTAAAATTTGAAAAGGGAATTGACATGATTATTGTCGATTACCTTCAACTGGTGCACGGACCCAAAGCCAGCCAGTCACGGGAACAGGAAATTTCTGCCATCAGCCGGTCGTTAAAAATGCTTGCAAAAGAACTTGATGTGCCGGTTTTAGCGTTGTCTCAGCTTTCACGTGCTGTTGAAAGCAGAAATCCGAAACGCCCTATGCTTTCAGATTTGCGGGAATCGGGTGCGATTGAACAGGATGCTGACGTTGTTATTTTTATTTACCGGCCAGAGTTTTACGGTGAAAAAGAAACTGAAGATGGTGCACCTGCAGAAGGATTGGCAGAAATCATCATCGGTAAACAGCGTAACGGACCAACCGGAACGGTCATTCTTCAGTTTAATAAAATGTTTGCAGCATTCGACAACCGTGCAGGTTCGGGTGGTGGATACAGTGGTCCTTCCGGACCTGAAGCACCTTTGAATCCTGAAGATTTCGGTGCACCTCCAGCCGGGATCGTCCCGTTTTAAATTTTAAAGTCCGGTTCTCCCGGACTTTTTTTTGCGGGAAAATTCAATTTGCGCGCAAAGACGCAAAGGCGCTAAGAAAACGCTAAGCGGGGGGATTTTTTTTATTTAAAACACCATAGGGATATTTAAATTTTTTGGGTGGGGTAGAGACGCGATGCATCGCGTCCCTGTTATCCACAAGGAAATACATTAATTTGAATTGTGCCAGATTTAGAAATTACGTTATTATAAATTCAAAAAGGAAATAAAATGGCTGGCGGAAGTTTATTAGCTTTACTCGATGATATTACAACCATCCTGGATGACGTCTCTGTCATGACCAAGGTGGCTGCAAAGAAAACTGCCGGTGTGCTGGGTGATGATCTTGCTTTGAACGCTCAGCAGGTCAGTGGGGTGAATGCAGACAGAGAATTGCCGGTTGTCTGGGCAGTTGCTAAAGGTTCTTTGCTGAATAAGGTGATTCTGGTTCCGGCTGCACTTCTGATCAGCACCTTTTTGCCCTGGGCCGTCATTCCGTTGCTTATGATTGGTGGTGCCTATTTGTGTTTTGAAGGCGTTGAAAAAGTAGTTCACACTTTTTTTCACAAAAAACATGAAACAACGAATGAACCTGCTGTTGTTATTCCGGAGTCCACAGAAAAAGAAAAAATTAAAGGAGCTATCAGAACGGATTTTATTCTTTCAGCGGAAATTATTGTGATTGCTTTGGGAACGGTTGCCGGGGCTTCATTTGGTATCCAGGTTACTGTTTTATCCGGAATTGCTCTGGTTATGACTATTGGCGTTTATGGTCTGGTTGCCGGAATTGTAAAACTGGATGATCTTGGTTTGTGGCTGTTAAAACCGGAGTTTAATAAGGTGTTCAGAAAAATGGGTTCTGCAATTTTAAAACTTGCTCCCTGGCTGATGAAGGGACTTTCTGTTGCTGGTACGATTGCCATGTTTCTGGTGGGCGGACAAATTATCGTTCACGGAATCCCATTCATTCATCATCTTTTAACAGATACTGCTAATCATATTCCACTTTTCTCAAGTCTTATTGAAATGACCGGGAATGCGCTTTTCGGGATTTTGGTCGGGTTTGTCGTTTTGGGCGGGGTTATGACGATTTCAAAATTGCGAAAAAACCGGATTTAAAATCCGGTTTTTTCGCAATGGGTTTATTTCACAACCGTCATTTTCTTTGTTGATGAAAATGAACCTGATTTTAAAGTGTAATAATAAATTCCGCTTGGCAGATTCTTTCCGTTTACATCAATTCTATAATTTCCAGCAGGCTGAAATTCATTGACTTCTGTTTGAATCAACCGGCCAAGAATATCAAAAATCTGAAGCGAAACCAAACCTGAATTGGAAAGGGAATACCTGATTACCGTTGTCGGATTGAACGGATTCGGGTAATTCTGTTCAAGCACAAATCCAACCGGATTATTCTTTCCATCAACAGAAACGACATTTGGTTTGGTGTCGTACCAGACAGAATTGTAATACCAACCTTCTTTATCCCGTGTCAAATCTGCAGTTTGTGGCTGTCCGCCGTTGTTGAAAATGAGGTTGGCAGACTTCGTCCCTTTCAAGGTGTATGTATACCAGCCATTTCCTTCATTTGTCATTAGAACGCCCGGCCAGGAGGTTATCTGTGCATTTCCGGCATTCCACCAGTAAATATGCGGATTGGTATAATTAGCCGGTTTATAAAAATGAACCGTCAGGGAATCACCGGTTGGCGTCACTGAGGTATCATTGCCCGAAACGTTGAATCCGTAATTTTTCCCGCCATTGTTATCCCAGGAATTGTCATTGTAATTGATTACAAATGCTACTTTGGTCACTTTTTGCGCCGGTTTGTTGAACGGACCAATTTTAATCGTTAACCAGCTTGAATCATTGGGTCCTGCAAAAGGCGTCTGAATGGCCGGACCCGATCCGAATAAAACAGAACCAGCCGGTTGATAAACGGCATTTGGTGTTTGCCAGGTTCCGCCCACATTGTTTACACCCCAATGGAGTTTTCCGCCCTGAGTTGCACCTTTTACAGTGACCGTAACCGTGTCATCAATAGTAGGTTCAAGCGGGTAAATAACCACCGACTCATCGCCACCACCACCGCCTCCGCCCGAATTATTTCCGACCCAGACATGAAGAATAACCGATTTTTCCGTATTGCCAAGACTGTCAGTTGCTTCAACATAATAATCAAGCAGTTTTTCTGAATAACCGGTCACCTTTGCCGAATATTCTTTTGCAATCTTAATCGGCATGGGGTTCGTTTTTGGCGTCCAGGTGGTTGAAGTCATTGGAAGTGAAATCCACTCAGAAACTTCTGAGCCGCCCGAGTAAGTTTCATTATCAGTTGAAGAGGGTGAATTCATTCCGTCATTATCGGTCCGGATTTTCAGAGTGACAGATGTTAAGCCATTGAAATCATAAGCATAGGTCCAGACGGTGAACTCTTTGGGCTGGGCAATTTCCCACTCAGTTCCACCCGGATTGTACGGCTCCCGCTGGGGGACGAAAATGGTTGGGGCTGTCTGATCATTTGCTTTATTGATAACCGGCAGCACACTTTGAACTGCAAGATTTGAACCCCGTGTCGGATGGGAATCCCACATTTCTGTACCATCCCAATACCAATAGTCAGAAGCCTGTGCATTCATGAGGTATTTCCAGCCAGTTTCGGTTTCTGAACTTGCCGGATTTTGCTGCTGAGCCATCGAAACCAGATTTTGTGCGGCGGTAACGGCTGCCCAACTGTTCCGATCCGGACTGTAATTATCAACACCAGGATCACCCAGCCATTTCTTGAATTCAGGATCGCCTGCATCGGCGCCGGCCCAACTGCCTGATTCAACGTGAATGACGTCATTCGGATCTGGAGGATACGTATCCAGATAATCCTGAACTGTGGTGCAATTAAACCGTGTCGGATTTGCTTTCACCCAATCTACAAATGCCTGAAAATTACTTTGATAATAATAGTCAGCACCACCGCCGAAATTATCTCCGTCATGGTGAAGCACAATCAGAATCGGATGTGCCGGATCGGTGTTGTAACTCTCAAGCTGACTCATCACCGTTTCATAATTCAGGGCACCAAACCCGCCACGGCCATCTTCATTTCCAAGATAACGGTCGGTCGGGACAGCAATAATCTTTTTGGTTTCGCCGGTTTCAGGATTGGTGTAAGCGACAAAGTGTGGTTGCCGTCCCCATTTTGCAGAGTTTTTGGTCGGGGCCCAGAGTCCGTTTAACTGAACCCAATCGTTCGGATTTGAATTGATTTGGTCGGCTTTATTCGGTTCGACGACACTTCCGCCTTTATTCCAGGGGTAACCACCGGCTGCACGGTCGAAGTGAATGTTGTCAACCAAAGCCCATTCGATATTTTCCTCTGCAAGTGCCGGAACCATCCGGTCAGCAAAAGCATTTTCCGGCGGAAAAATCCCTTTTGAATAGGCACCACCAAAATTGGTTGAAATTGCATCTTTATGCAGTTTGATCTGTTTCCTGATGTCTTCGTACCGGATGAGTCCCATCAGCGGGTGATGGTAGCCAAATCCGATCAGATCAGTTCTTGGGTTTCCCTTTGTGGTCAGACTTTTTTTCGCATCGATCCAGTTTTGTTTCCAGTTCTGGAATCCTTTTCCTGCAGCTTCAAGAGTGTTCAGGTTTTCGATGAGAGATCCGGTCAGACTCACCTGTGCCCCGAAATTGGGAAGGGAAGCACCTTTTGCAACAGCATCCTTTGGCCAGCTTGTGTACGGCCCTGTCCGGCTGGTGTGAATGTTGACAACGGAATAGGAATAGGCAGCACGATTTTCAGTTTGTATAATGGATTCATACGGCCAGTAAATGGGTTGGTGCATGTGCCAGAGAAACGCAATCTGGATGGGTGGATTTGCTGTTTCTTTTTTCTGGGCGGAAAGTTGGGCTGTAACTGTGAGCAGACTGATTGCCAGAAAAAGGATTCTGGCGGATACCGGGTTTTGCATAATTCCTTACCTGTGGCGATATAATGAAAGGGCTTCCATTTAAATCAAAGGTAATGAAAAATTTTCAAAAGTCACAGGATGTAAATCACGTTAGGAAAGCATTTTGTTTGAATTGACAACACCAGAAACACCTTTGAGTTTTCTGTTGTAAACTAGTTTGAAGCACCATAGGTGCGACCCATTTGTAGAATCAAAATCGATTTAAGATTGAAGCTCCATCGGAGCGACCTGTACAGAATCAGGGAAAGGGTAAACAGGTCGCTGCTCTGCAGCTATTTTGAGGGATGGGTTGGTTTTCTACAAACAGGTCAGGGCTACGCCCTTCCAAAATACCTAATAAAATTGAATTTAAATCCAATATTAGAATATTAATTACAAGAATGGTTGAGGGAATTAAGGTTAACAAAACAGATACTCACTTTAGTTTTCTGTTTTGTACAAGTTTGCAGCACCATAGGTGCGACCCATTTGTAGAATCAAAATCGCTTTAAGTTGGAAGCTCCGTCGGAGCGACCTGTACAGAACAAGGGAAAGGGAAAACAGGTCGCTGCTCTGCAGCTATTATGTGGGCTGGGTTGGTTTTCTACAAACAGGTCGGGGCTACGCCTCTTCTTTTATATCCATCCCGTCGACAACACCCATGATGATGGCGTTGGCGGGCATTTTGTCTGATCCGGTCATTTGCTTCACCACATCACCTTCCTGAGCAACCAAAACCGTATCACCGACGCCTGCAGACGAAAAATCAATGGCGAGAAGATCTGATCCATCTGGTTTGCCGTCAAGTCCGATAGGCTGAACGATAAGCAGTTTGCTGGAATCAAGATTGTTGTTTTTAACCGGAGCGACAACCGTTCCGGTTACTTTGGCTAAAATCATGGTGTCATCATCGCACGGATTTTCGCCACGTACGTTTCCCCGAGGGTATCGGCCTCAGATTGGGTTGGTGCTTCTGTATAAATGCGGATGATTGGTTCTGTGTTCGATTTTCTCAGATGAACCCAACGGTCAGGCAAACTGATTTTCAATCCGTCACGCTGATCAATCTTTCCATCTTTTTCTGAAGCAGACAGTTTGGCAATGATGTCATCCGGATTGTTTTTCCCTAGATCAACTTTCTTTTTTCCCATTTCAAAATTGGGAAGACCGGCACGAAGAACGGAAATTGGCTTATTTCCTTCAACAAACCAGGCCACAATCAGCAACGCAGCAACCAGGGAATCCCGGCCATAATGAGATGCCGGAAGAATCACACCGCCGGAGCCTTCACCGCCGATGACAGCCCCTTTTTCCTGCATCATTTTCACCACATTGATTTCACCGACTTTTGACCGGTGACAGGTCACACCATACCGTTTTGCAACTTCTTCAACTGCCTGTGTTGTCGAAAGATTGACTACAACGTCACCCTTTTTCCGTTTGAGGATGTAATCAACGGCTGCCGTAATTGTGTATTCTTCGCCCATGGGTTCGCCATTTTCGAGAATCACCGCCAGACGGTCTGCATCCGGGTCAACGGCAAGTCCGAGATCTGCTTCTTCGAGTTTCACCCGGGCCATTAAATCGGTCAGGTTGTGCGGAAGAGGTTCAGGAACGTGTGGGAAAAGTCCGTTCGCACCACAGTTCATTCTGATGACTTCACAACCCAGTTTTTCAAGCAATTCAGGAAGGGCAACTGAACCGGCACCTTCAACCGCATCGAGAACTACTTTGGGTTTTCTTTTTTGGATGGATGCATAATCGATAAAATCAAATTCCATCATCATGCTGATGTGAGTTTGGTGGTAGTCTCTGATCTTTTTAAAAGAACCGGTTTTATCATAGTTGACGGAAATGAATTTACCCGATTCTTTGATTTTCAGGAGGGCTTCACCTTCTTCGGGCGACATAAATTCGCCGGTATGATTCAGGAGTTTCAGGGCATTCCATTCCGCCGGATTGTGGGAAGCTGAGACGATAATGCCGCCTTGTGCGCCAAATTGTTCAACGCCAATCTGAACGGTCGGAGTTGGCACCACGCCAAGATCGATAACATCACATCCGCACCAGTTTAGAGTTGAGCTCACCAGTTCGGAAACCATTTTCCCGGTGATGCGGGAATCCCGGCCGAGAACGATGGTTGCTTTTGGAAAAGATTGCCTGACCCAGGTGGCGTAAGCAGATGAAAAATCGACGATAACCTGCGGAGTGAGTCCGTCACCCACAATTCCCCGGATTCCGGAGACGCTGACCATTAAAGGCATATTGAAGTCCTGAATTTAAAAAGTGAACGGCACCTCTAAAAACATAACCAGTGTCATCCCGGACCTGATCCGGGATCCAGTATTGGTGTTATAAACCGAGGTTTTAGAGGTGCTATGTAAAAATACGAAAAAAGCACGGGAAATGGAGAGTTGGATTTTTGTGTTCGCTTTTATTGGGTTGGGGGGGGAATTGAAGCAGAAATTGGGTTCGGTTTTTGGGGAAAAGGTAACAATGTTTTATTCAGAATTCAAAAACCAGTAAGGTAAATTTAAATACCTTTATGTAAAATTGACTTAAGGTTTAACTGCTAATATCTTTGTCAGTCCCGACCCCGGGATTGCTCACCCTTCTTTTTAATTTTTCAGGACATCTGACCATGAAACCTTTATTTCTGGCTGTTTCATTACTAATCTTTTTTTGTCTTCAAACAAGTAATGCTCAAGTTGGTTCCCCGGGAAATTTTGAAAAGTATGAGTTTCAGCCGGAGGCATGGAAACTTCCTGACATGTCAGCGGGCTCGGTTAATGAACATGGTGATTATACAACTTCAATTGGTCTTGCCCAAATCAGTTCACCGTCTGGGTTAGCCTTTAATTTTAATATTTATTATTCCAGTGATATTCACTATGATGATGTTTCGGGTTGGCTTGGATTGGGCTGGCAAGCCAATCCGGGTACAATTTCAAGAAGTGTAAGGGGGGATTATACACCTTTTAATGAATCAAATATTAATGCAAGAAGTTTTAGTACAAAAGATAAAAACCCAGTTGATTTTCCTTCAAATTTGAAGGAAAACCATTGGGATGGGTATTTGGATTTATTTAATGTTTCCTTACCGGATGGTACTAACCTGGAAATGGTTGTAGAAGAGAGTGGAATAACATCCGCTTCTCAAACCCATCAGTTCAAAGTATTAAACGAAAAGGGATTTTCAGTTGAAGCAAAATTTGGGCCTGTTTCTGATCGGACCGGTACTGTTTCTGTGGCACAGAATAAGTATTATGCTGATGGGATTTCTGCAACCGATTACACTTCTTTTATTATTACTGCACCAAATGGGATCCGGTATCTTTATTGCCAGCCAACTCTGGAACTGAATATTGGCTTCGGTACCAGTCAATCAGTTTATGTGAGTACCTGGAGAATTGGTGCAATTATCGGACCTGAATATAAAGGTAACATTTGGTCAGCGGATAACAATCCTACAGCAAATTCGATTGTTTTCCGCTATGGTCATGAAACCATGAATACGACGCAAAAGGTTTTCCCAAATAGGCTTTTAACTGGTCTTAGTGTTCTTGTTGGGGATAAATTAAATGCGGATTACAAATATGAAGCTATTTCTCATCTAAAATACCTTATCTCAGTTGAATCAAAAACCCAAAAATTGAGTTTGACTTATATTGATGACATTACCACTGAAAAAAATAGTCAGATTCCGTACAAGGTAACCGAAAATCAGGTTGAATCTGCTGGATCTTGGGGTTTAATCCCAATCTTAGGCAGGAAACGAATAGATAAAATCGAAACTTATCAGAATCTGGAAAATCCCGTTTCTTCTAAGCTGGTCAAAACCGCCTCACTGGGTTATTCTATTGATTTCGGTCGTTGTTTTCTGGTTTCTTTAACTCAATCAGAATTGGAAGGAAAACAATATTTCTTTGATTATGACCTGAGCGATGCTTCAGGGGAATTTGATTATACAACAATTTGGAATTATTACAATAATAACGATGATTATGAAAGATTTACCAAGTTTAGAAATAGTCTCTATGTTTACCATCCCTATGTTGTGCCATTTGACATCAATGGTTATTATAAAACCCGTTCCCTTTCTACTGTTCCAGAATCTGATCTATTAAATGATTATACTGTTAAATCAAAGCCCAATATTGGGCAATTGACCTCAATTTCATTTCCAACAGGGAAAATTGAAAGCATTAAGTATACCAAAAAACAGATAACCAGCCAAAAGACTTATGATTTTGGCTGGAGTGGATTTACAAAGTATAAAGTTATACCCTACAGTTATAGTGATTTAGAAAATAAATATAACAAACAAATCAGTAAAAATGCACTATTCCATGTTGCAAAGTACTTTGAGGGAGATATTGATTTTTTTACAAAAAGCTGTCCTGAAAAAATCACAATCTCGGATGATACAAATGTTGGTGAAACAATAAAATTATACTCCTACGAAAAACCAGTTTTTCCCGGAATTGTTCGTGAAATGCACTTCAATGACTTCACCCGCTTGATGGATGAAGGGCCAGACAATACCTGTCTTTCAGAGGCCACTTATGGTTTGTGGGCATCCGATTGGCAAAATGGTAATGCTTCCTTTCAGAACTTTGTAAATAACCTGGAACCCCTTGATGATTTTATAACAAGCAAGGCAACCCGACTTATGGATGTTGAAGACCGGGTTTGGTTTTCTGAGGTTTATGAGACCGTTAATGAAAAAGTTGTTAATGGCCATTTTACTCATTTTAAATCTAAGCAACCCATTGGGATTTTATTGTTTAAATCTGTTTCCGGATCTCAACAATCCGTGGTCCTCATGAGCAGTAATTATCATTTGGCTACTCTTCAAAAAGCATCGGAGCAATATTCAATTCAGGATGGAATAAGGAATTCAAAAAAAGTTTGGGAAGAAGATGATTTTTCGACAAAAATAAAATTAAATCCGAATGGACCCAATTTCTCCACTTACCCAATGGAAGATTTTGAAAGCCATTATAATTTTAAAAAATTACCAGAAATTGAAATAGCGGATGGTCTTAAACTTGAAAAAACGTTCCGTTCATTTGACTATGCCGGAAACCTGGTTTTTCAGGCAGATTATACAGGTAAGGTGAACAATAGCTATCAATTCTCAATTCTTTATAATCGCTATCTATATGAAGAATCCAGTATTCCCGGTTATCAGATCCTGAAGCGAAATGCGAAAATTCAACAGATATCTGGTGTTTGGACCGTTGATTCGTTGAAATTTATCGACCAGGATTCAGTAAAAAAATATTTGCTCCCAGTTGAGAATTTTCTGAAAGAGGCTTGTGGTCCTAATTCAGCCGGAGATAATGTAATTGAAACCAACTCAACAGGTTTCAAGCTGATATCTAATTCTATATTTCATTACAAGGATTTTGGCTCAAATAACGGTGGGTTTCAGGTTGACTGGATTGCGAAATCAAAAGACTGGAAATGGTATCGTTACCCTAACTGGGCTCAAACCACGCTTCCCCCTGTTGATAAGTGGAAAGTTGAGTATCAGATTACCGGCTATTATCAGTTTGGTGTGCCAAAATCTATTGATTATGGCCGATTTTCAGAATCCTATTATTTAGGAAGTAAAACAAACCCCTTTATTTCTGATGATGATTCGATCTACACTTATAAAATGACAGGAAGAAAAATTACAGGGAAAAGTTTGTCATTATCTGAATATGCTTTCAGTGCCAGGTATGACGATTACGGCAGACTTATTGAGGCAAAAGCGCCAAATAAAAACATCTATGCATTTGGGTACGATGCATATCACCGGCTTGTTCACGTAAAGCGAAACGGACAAAACATCAGAAGGTATGCCTATAATATTGCAAGGTTTAATGGGGATCCCATAAAAATTTCAACAACTGATTATACAAGTAATGTTGATTCCCTGATTTCAACAGAATTCATGGATGGACTTGGTTTAATTCAATCTCAGAGTGGAAATGCCCAGGTTGTGATGATTTCTGAACCTGTTTTTGATAAGTCCTGGGAAGCCCTGGGACAGACCCAAAGTCTTGTTTTTAAATCAGGAGAAACTGGATTTCAAAATCCATGGAGTAAAACTTTTCATTCTTCGTTTACCAATGGCGGTAAGTTACAGGTTGATAAATTATTTAATTACGGTGAAAACAAATCAAATTACGATCAGACCTATGCCGCAAGTCGTGGAACAGGAAAATTGTTAACTAGTGGGGGACCTGCAGCCTTTTCTGAAAGCAATTCTTCTCCATTTGGTACCAATATCGTTGAGACAGGTCCAGGTACCACCAGGCGAATGAAAGAAAAATACAGTCGATCTGTAAGCAGGAGGGTGATGGATAATTATCTTATTGCGCTCATGATTGATGAAGATGAAAGGGTTCAGTTTGCAATTTCAGAAACGGATGGAAAAAAACTTATCACAGGGTCAACAAACCTTTCATCCTTATCCCCATCCGCTTCTGGTGGAATAGTCTCCCTGTTTAATAAAATAAACAAAACTGTCTCACCTGTTCAGAGTTCCACACCTGTAGAAAACCCGGGAGACGGAGGTCCAGATGAAGGGGATGGTTATGATCATCCGATAGACCCGCCAGCCTGTCTGGTTGCAAGTGAACTGGGAGTAAATGGCGACCTTATTGAAACACGTGAAGTTGGTTGCGGTTCAAGTAATAATTTTGTTATTGGCGGGACAGTAACACATCTAGAACAGTTAACTCCTGTTGGAACTGTATCTTATCAGAAGTTATCGCCACTTAGTTATTTGGAGGTACAAATAAATAACCTTGATTCCGGTAAAAATCTTAATCTTTTGTGCAATGGTGAATTAATTAAAGTTTTTACGGGGCCTTTAACAGATTATGTTTTCAGGTATTATGGCGGCGAACTTACAGACAATTTTATTATTGATTACGAAACGGATCTCGGGTGCATAACCTGTTCAGATATTGTCTCATTTAAGGAGGTTAGTTTGATGAACCTAATCCCCCAAAGTGTAACTCAATACAAATATAATGATTTGAATCAATTGGTTAATGTTATTCACCCGGATGGCAGTGAAACCCGGTATGACTATGATTTTTTTGGAAATGTGATCAGAAAAGAAACACCCTTCCAGAATGGAAAACTTAAAAACGGAACACTGCCGGAAAGTGATGTTTCAGTCAATCCTGATTTTGAATATGCGTATGACCAATATGGTCAGTTAAGAATGAGTATTGATCCCAATCAGTCGGTTGCCGGGAAAATGTCTGTTTTTCAGTATGATGGTTTTGGTCGGTTAATTGAAACTGGTGAAATGAACAGTTCAGCCAGGTTTATATCAGTAAATGCTGAAAATCCGCTTTTCCCTTTTACAACAGCTCCGCTAAACGGAACGGCAGCATTAGATCCATTTGACCGTGGTAATTTTACAGCCCCTGCTGACTATATCTGGAAACAGCAGTTTTACTATGATGGCTCAGATACCTCAGAAGGAAGGATCTTCCAGGTTAGAGAAAATGTTCCGAAACCGGATGGAACTTTAGGTACTTTTACAAAGGAAATTAAATACCGTAAGGAAGGCTGGGTTGCGAAAGTAAATACAACCTACCCCAATGGGGTCACTCAGGAGGAAGTTGTTTATACTTTTGACCTGACCGGGAAGCCAACTTTCTCTGCCCTTTTGGTAAATGGGACGCTGAAACAGCGCCAATGGTATGAGTATTCCGCATTTGGCCAACTGACCAAAGTTTGGTTAAGCAAAACAACAGCCAAACCTGCTTCACCAACCTTTACCTATAACTATAACCGGTTTGGACAAATCGGAAGCAAATCAATCGGTCCGATAAGTACCAAACTTTATCAGGGATTTACCGAAGAGGGATGGCTTGACTCTCTTTCAGTGTACCCCTCACTGGCTGCTTCACAAAACCCTGCAACCCGGTTGTTCCGGCTGAAGTATAATTATTACAATTCTACATTTTCCGCAGACAGGACTTATTCGCCCTTATATTCCGGAAATATCGGACAAATGCTCACCAGCCATAAGGATATAACCGATGATCTTCTGGAAACGTTTACCTATGATGGTCTCAACAGGCTTTCAGCATCCCAAACAGATAAAATATTTAAAACAACCGGTTCGATTTACAAAAACGATATCTATGGTTCATTCTATTCATACGATGTCATGGGAAATGTGCTGAATTTGCAGAGAAACTGGGACTCACCTTCACAACCCGGATCAACAGAACTGAAAGATAATTTCATCTACCAGTATGATGGTTCCCGTTTGAGGAATCTGGTTGATTTATCTACAGTTGCTACCAATCAAAGCCTGAACATAAAAACCCAGGTTTCAACAGTTTCAGGCTCTTCCCTGTATCAGAATGTAGTTTTCCCAGGACTTTCTGATGGTTTTGAGGCCTATCCGACCGGCCCAGGACTTCCTTCTCCCGATTTTTCATCATCAACTTCAACCCAGGTCGGTATTTCGACTGATGCTGTTAAAGGCAAGGTTTTGACACTTAATCTATTACCTGGGAAAACCTCAGCCAATACACAGGCGGATACCATTCAGGTTGTTTTTCCCAGAACCTATCAGCTTAAGTTTGATTACAAAACAGGGTTTTATAATGATGGTGAAATGCAATGGAATTCAGCTTTGACCGTTTCATTAATCTGGTTGAAAACAAATAAAACGGTACTGTCAACGGCAACCCTTTTAAATGCTGTAAATTCACCTGCCTGGCTCACCATAACGCGGTCGGTGACAGCACCAGATCAGGCTGCTTTCCTGGTCGTGAAATTCACTGCTTCAGCCACTTATACTCCTCTTTCCGTCCAGATTGATAATTTCCTGATCGAGGAAAATAATCTGGCTTATACATATGACGGAAACGGAAACATAACTCAGGACAAAATCAGAGGAATCAGCGGAATTGTTTACAACTCCCTGAATCTGCCCACCCAGCTATCCAACCTGACACAAACCGTAAATTATGGTTATCTTTGGGAAGGAAGCAGGTGGTTCAAAAAGGTGGGAACCACCATTCAGTATTATCTAAGAGGAAGCGGCGGAGAGCTTCTCGGTGAATATACAGGCACCCCTTCTACCATGAATTACCTGAATCTGTACGGGATGGATCTTGAAGGAAAATGGCAATATGACACACCCGGTGAGTATTTTTATGTAAAAGATCATCTTGGGAATGTTCGCCAGATACTGAAGAATATCTCGGGTGCACCTCAGTTATCATCTAAAACAGATTATTACCCGTTTGGTGCGGTGATGAGAGAAACCAATTCCCTGTCACTGGCAGAATCTAAGTTTAAGTACCAGAATAAGGAGAGAGATGTAGAATCTGGGTATGACTACTTCGAAGCCCGGATGTATGACAGTCAGCTCGGACGGTTTTTACAAGTGGATCCCCATGAATTTAGATATCCAAATATAAGTTCATATGCAGGGATGAACAACAACCCTATAAGATACGATGATCAGACTGGGAGGGATCCTGGTGATTTATTTAAAACCAGAAATAGAGCCGCAAGAGATTTTGGTAAAACATTTAATGGCGTATCTATTAAACAAAAAAAGGAATATGGAGCAACTATTTACACTACAACAGCTGCAGATGGAAAAACATATTACTCATATTCTAAACCAGATGTTGGCGGAAATGCAGGTACTAGTGTAAGCCCCGCCCCGGTTGGGACAACACCTGTCGCAGATATACATTCTCACGGGGGTTATGAAAAAGGTTATGATAACAATAATATTTCACCTCAAGACAAAGCTGATAATGACAAAACAAAATTGGTAGGTTATGTATCTACACCGGATGGGTCATTAAAGAAATATGATCCAAACACGAAAAAGGAAACCGTTGTAACAGAACAGTTACCAAGTGATCCAAATGATCCTAACAGGAAAAATAAAATTAATCCAGATCAAAAAGTAACCCCTGAAGAAAAGGAAGTACCTGAGAAAAAACCAGAACCAGAAAAAAAGGAAGAGTCAGAAAAAAAGAATGGGAATTAAATATATTTGTATTTTAATATGGAGGATGATTTTATGGTAAAGTTATTTTTTATTTCAGTAACAATAATGGTGTTGACTTTGACTATGACCACTACGAATAATGCAGAAAAAAATAATAATCAAAATAAAGGTTACGTACCAGAAGACGGTTTTGTGCCAAATGAGGAAACTGCCGTCAAGATTGCAGAAGCGGTTTGGTTCCCCATTTACGGTGAGAAGATCAATGAAAACAAACCATTTCAAGCAATTTTAGTCAAGGGTGTCTGGCAAGTTACTGGAACGATCCATACCAGCAAAGGCGGGGCACCATATGCAGAAATTCAAAAAAATGATTGTAAAATTCTCATAATAACCCATTCAAAATAGCATCAACAAACGGAAATAGTTTTGGATTGTGGGATCAATTGAGACGATTTGAACAGATTAGAGTTATTTTTCATAACCTCTTTTTACAAATCATCATTATATTAAATGAAATTTGAAGGGCATCAATTTATTAATTGGAATCAACTTTCGTTGCCCCAACCGGAGTCACCAAAGTAAATCCGTCGAATGCCGGATGCTTCGCAAAATCCTGCTCAAAAACGCCTCCGCAGTTACCTCAACTGCCACTTTGATGAAATCTGGTTGGGAGAATCCTCCGACCCGGTTCCGGTTTAAGGAAATTTCAGACCACCGCCCCGGATGGGGCAGAATATTGGTAGAAGATATATCCAAATAAAACATCACTCCGGCGGAGTGACACGATCTGTTACCATTTTTTATTCCGCTCCTGCGGAGCTTGAAACCTACTATTTTTTTACAGGTTCTACCAATATTTCACCCCGCCGGGGTGAGCATTTGGAACCCGAACGTCCAGGTTTATTTGTCCCGATAAAAATGAACACTTACAGCTCATCAAAACCTGTTTAAGCGAATTACTCCAATACCGACCAAATTATCCTTATCCCGCCTCGATATCCACTCCGGAAATTCGTAACTTACTCTTTTTACCGGAGAGTTTATGATTTTCAGGATTTTAACAGTTCTTTTCTTATCAGTTTCCATTGGCTTTGCTCAGGAAGGGAAACCCTTCTATAAACGACAGGCACCACAGACCCCCAAAAGTCCGGGGAGGAATTTCGATGTTTTGCATTACCGGATTGATCAGGACTGGTTTGGATTGTTCAACAGCAACGATGTGCGGGTTCCGGGCTCAACTACCCTCTGGCTGGTTCCTGAGGATACGTTATCATTTGTTCGTTTGCAATATGGATCGATGGATTTGCTATCTGCAACCATCAATGATCAGCCTGCAACCATCAAAACAGAACCTGAAGGTATGTTTCTGGTCAAATCCGGACAGCTTTTTACCCACTCAGATACTCTGAAAGTCAAAATTGATTTTAAACGACAGAATGTGAATGAGTTTGGTTTGTACTATTACCGGCCAACAATCACCGTTAAAATACCTGAAAAGATGGCCTACACCATGGCTGAACCCTATGAAGGGCGCAACTGGTTTCCTTGCTACGACTATCCGGATGACCGGGCAACTGTTGAAACGTTTACGAGGGTTCCGGCAGGTTATACCGTTACTTCAAACGGACTTCTGCAGTCGGTAAAAGATAATGGTGACAACACCCAAACCTTTCACTGGAAAGCGGCTGACCCGATGCCGTCGTATCTCGTTGTGGTCAATGCTTCAAAGTTTGATACCTACCATCAGGTTTATCACAAGGTTACCAATCCGAACGATTCAATTCCCATCCTTAATTATTTTTGGGCAGTTGACCGTAATGGAAGCACATACAATGCTGTCAAGGCTTTGAAGAATCTTCCGAAAATGATGGAAGTTTACTCATCAGTTTATGGTGAATATCCCTTTGAAAAATATGGACATACGATTGTTTCGCCGTTTTATTTTGGCGGAATGGAACATCAGACAATAACCACTGGAAACCGGGGCTGGCTCACAGGAAATGATGACGGATTTGCCCATGAACTGATGCATCAATGGTTTGGTGATCTGATTACCTGTAAAACTTTTGATGATATCTGGCTGAATGAAGGATTTGCAACCTACGGTGAAGCCATCTGGAATGAACAAATGTATGGTTCTCAGACTCGAAAGGCTGTTTCTGCTGCAGACCGTGACGGATATCTGGCTGGTTACAACACTATTCCGGTTTGGGGCCCTGATGAAAATCTGATCTTCAATTATGCTACAACTTACGCCAAAGCCGGATGGATTTTGAACATGTTCCGGAAAACAATTGGGGACGATGCCTTTTTCGGGCTAATGAGACATTACGTTGAAACCCGGAGATTTACATCCATATCAACCGAAGAATTTATTGCGATGTGCAACACTTACCTCGGAAATGATTATTCATGGTTTTTTAACCAATGGCTTTATGTTGCGGGTCATCCTGTACTTGACCTTATCTGGAATGGCGATCAAACGGGATTGATTAAACTAAAGGTGAATCAGAAATCCATGTCAGGATCCATTTATCGGTTCCTATTGGATGTGAAATTACAGGGAAGTGAAAAAGACACAGTGGTTACCCTTGAAATTACAGGTAAATCAGAAACCTTTTCAATTCCTGTTGGATTTAAAGTGCTTTCAATCAGCGCTGATCCGGATGTCTGGTTGTTAACTAAAATCAACTCTATTTCTGTTGGCGTCACTGATTCAGAAAAACCAATTGGCTTTACCGTCAGTCAGAATTATCCGAATCCGTTTAATGGCGGAACAGTTTTCACTTTGAATGTTCCTTCAGCTGAGAGAATTCAGTTTGAGGTTTATGACCTGACCGGTAAAAAAGTTACCAGCGAATCCATTCCAGCCGGACAACAAACGGTTACCTGGAATCCCTCCAAATCAGGAACAGAATTAACTTCAGGTGTTTATTTCTATCGGTTTACTACGGGAGTTCACTCGGCTGCAGGAAAAATGATTTATCTGAAGTAGAAAAAACAGTAGGTCGGGCGTAGCGAAGATCCCGAACTTGTTTCGGGGTGGTAGGTAGTAGATTGTAGAAATGAGCTCCCCTCCTTTTTTAAAGGAGGGGATGGGGGTGGTTTTCCCAACAATCCCCTGCATCCCGGGAATTCTTTCATTCAAAATCCATGTTTGATCTTTTAAATAAGGAGTCTGAATGAATTTATATGAAATCCCTGTCACTGATATTTCAGGGCAGGAAAAAAACCTTTCCGATTATAAAGGGAAAGTACTATTAATCGTAAATGTTGCCAGTCAGTGCGGATTTACACCCCAATATGAAGGTCTGCAAAAACTTTACGATGAAAAACGGGCAGAAGGATTTGAAATCCTCGGGTTCCCATGCAATCAGTTTGGTGAGCAGGAAAAAGGTTCAGAATCTGAAATTGAAAATTTTTGCAAAGTAAACTTTGGAGTGACATTTCCATTATTTGCGAAAATTGATGTGAATGGGACGAATGAAAATCCGCTTTTCAAAGTTCTCAAATCTGAAGCTCCGGGTTTCCTCGGAACAAAGAAAATCAAATGGAATTTTACCAAATTCCTGGTTGACCGGAATGGAAAAGTGATTGGCAGGTTTTCATCTTCAACCAAACCCGAGAAGTTAAAAGAGAAGATAGAGAAGTTGCTTGCAGGAGGGGGAAGTAGGTAGTAGAAAGAAGGCAGTAGACAGTAGACCTTTTTTACTTATGACTTGTAACTTATAACCCCGAAAAGAATTCGGGGTTTTCTCTTTGCTCGACCTATAACTTCTTTTCCGGCGGTTGCCAAAGTTCGATTTTATTTCCATCCGGATCCATGAGCCACGCAAACTTTCCGTAATCTGCATTATCCCGCTCCGGTTCGATCTTAATCCCTTTTTGTTCAAGGTCAGCTAGCAAAGCATCCAGATCATCCACAATGAAATTGATCATGAAGGATTTTGTTGAAGGATTCAGGTATGGGGTGTTTTCTTTGAACGGTGTCCAGATTGAATATCTGACCTGAGGTGACTGGTCAGAATCAGACCATTGAAATTCAATTCCTCCATATTCAGAAGGATTCAGATCAAAAGTGTTGGCGTACCAGGCTGAAAGTGCTTTCGGATCAGGGGACTTAAAAAAAATCCCCCCAATTCCTTTAATATGGCTCATTTAACGTCCCTGAACTTTAAGAATGGTGGTCTTTTTTCTGATAAAACGTACGGTCAGGAAAATCACGAGGCTCACACCTGTTACAATAATCCAGAATAAACTGAGCTTTAGGTCATTGTTCAGAATCAGGTTTTTTAAAAAATCAACGTAAGCAAAAGAAAGAACCGCAGCAAAAAATCCGTTTTCTTCCCGTTTCAGAACATTTTTGAAAGAAAATTCCATACCCGGTCTGCTCCATTGACTGAATTTGGGAACAAAGGCGGGAGTATTACCAGCCCAGTTCAGGTAAGTTGCACCGAATTTATTCCGGAGAAAAAATTCCTCTGCAAACATAATCCTCTCGTAATAAATCCAGAAAACGAGTGCGATGACAAGTGAAAACCACCAGCTTCCGATATATAAAACAATTCCCATCCACATAAAGAAATTGCCCAGATACAACGGGTGCCGAACAATTGAATAAATACCTTCAGTGTTCAGAACATCTGCAACCTGCTTTTTTGTATTTCTTCCGCTCGTCAACCGTGGCACGTATCCAATCGCCACCGACCGGATAACAAGTCCGAGAAAGGTTACGGCCAGGCAGCACCCGATAGCAACCGGGTCGAGGTGAGAAAAGGACGGCGTTTTATCCAGAACAATAACAAGAGTAGCAAAAATATATAAGACAAGAGGCAGGTACGTGCGGTTTCTGAACAGCCAGTTGCCGGTTTTATCAAATTCTTCAATCAATGCCATTTTAATTTCCTGTTTTGGTTGGTACGAAGATAAAGAAAAAATGTGAATACGACACACTGAAAGAAAAGAGGATTTATCAACCTGAAGAATTGCCTGTGAAAATTGTACTCTTTTTAGCGGAGTGCCTATTTTAAGGAAATTAATTTAAGTGCAGATTCATGGAAATCAAAACGTTCTCCGATGTTTTTAAATGGTGTTCAACTGTCCCGTTTTCTCCTGTGCTGATGGTGGTTTCTGAAGAACACTACATCTTGCAGCAAGCTGAAAAAATTCTGATTAACCGGTTTTATGACGGGACTGCCAAAGATTTCAATTTCAATGTTCTCTACGGATCTGAAACAACGGGTTCTGAAGTTGCTACTTTTGCAGCCAGTTACCCCATGATGGCTGATCTGCGCGTTGTTGTTGTTCGTGAAGCCGAAAAGCTGAATAAGGAAAAAGAAGCCCTCACCGGATATCTTAAAAATCCAAGTCAAACAACCCTGTTGATTTTTATTGCCTCCAAAGTTAACCGAACCATGAACCCCTGGAAGGCAATTCCCAAAACTTCACTGGCAGAAACCCCTAATATTTACGAAAATCACGTGAGACCGTGGATTCCTGAACTGGCAAAATCACACGGATTAACCATAGATGAAGAGTCAGTTGAATTTATTCTCGCCAATATGGGAACCAATATTTCGTTCATTTCTGCGGAATTTGAAAAAATATCAATGGCCGATATCCCCGGGAAAAAACTAAATCTGGATATTGTTTCTCAACTGACTGGAATCCGGCGGGATTGGAATCCGTGGGAATTGAAGGATGCCATTGTTAAAAATGAGGAAGAAAAGGCACAAATGATTTTGGCGAAAATGGTTCAGGTCGGTGAAAATCCGGTTGGAATGGTTGCCAGTCTTGCTGGGTCATTTAAATCAATGTGGCACCGGTCTTACCAGCTTGCAGTGAATAAAAATATGCCACCGCCACAGAGATACCCTGAACTGATCGAGTTTAACCTTGTAAAGGCAATGGGGCCGAAAGCATCAAGAAAAATTGAATATTTGTTGGAGCGGTTATGTCAGCTTGATGCTGATCTGAAAGGATTCAGCCCGTTTCCCCCTGAGATTTTGTTCGGGACTTTTGTCGCCGATGTCTGCAATTTTGAACGAAGAGACGAATAACCGGGAACCTTAACCTCATCTTCCTGTATAATTGTAAAAGGAAGGAGGCGGGTATGAGTTCACTGGCCATTGCAATTCCGCACAATCAGGCAATTTCTTTCACTTACACACAACGGCGAACGATGTTAACCGACTTGACAAATGAAGAATTGTTGCTTGAACTTCGCCAGGGAAAAGAAGAAGCCTTTCCGCTTGTTGTCAAACGGTTTAAATCCTCTCTTTTTAATACAGTTTTCAGATATCTTGGAAATAGGGAAGATGCTGAAGATATCGTTCAGGATGCCTTTGTTAAAGTTTATTTGAATGTTGACCGGTATGACCCTGCCTTCCGTGCTTCAACCTGGATTTATACTATTGCCCTTAATCTTGCCAGATCTGCATATAAAAGAAAAAACCGGTGGCTGGTTCTCACTTCTGCCTTAAAACGTGATGAAGACGATCAGGATTTTATGGAAACAGTAGCTGATTGGTCAATGTCACCTGAATTTTTTATTGACAATCAGCACCAGCTCGATGTTATTGAAAAAGCGCTTGGTCAGATCAATCCGGTTTTTCGTGAAGCTGTCATTCTCAGAGATATGGACGGACTTTCCTATGAAGAAATTGCTGTTATCATGAGTCTGAATCTGGGAACCGTGAAAAGCAAGATTAATAGAGGTCGTGCACTTTTAAAACAAGCCATTATGCAGGAGCTTAAAAAATAAAATGTCAGCTTTCTGTTCAGAGTATTGGGAAAAAAAGGTCGGAAATTTTCTGAATAATCCGTCACTTGCTGTGAAAAATGATGTTCAGGATCACATCCGAACGTGTCTGATTTGCCGTCAGTCGCTTGATGAGATGATGGGAATGAGACGATTGTTAAAAAATCTGCCCGACACTGAGCCTGGTGAGGAATTTGAGCACAATCTGAACCGGCGTATTCAATTTATCAGAAGAGACAGAAACAGGCCGATGTACCGGTACTTTGAATATTTCAATATTCTATTTACAGTTTTGATTGGGTCAATGATTGTTCTTTTATTTTTCCTGTTCAGTCAGATACTCGAAAATATTGAAAAGAAAAAGCTTGAAGAAGAACGATCTGCCCCAAAACAAGAAATGATTCTGCCTGATTAATCCTCTGCTATAGATTCCATAGTTGTTGATGAACCAATAACTTTTTTAATGACATCCCAGCCATATCCCCGGTATTGAAGAAACCGTATTGCTTTTTGCTGATTTTTCAGATCACTAACCGGAGCATATTTTCTTTTAACCAAAACTTTCAACTCTGAAATTTCTTTTTCATTTACTGATAGATCCTCAACGACCTTTCCGATAATGTCGTTTGAAATTCCCCGTTTTCTAAGTTCATTTTTTATCCGGAGTGTACCCCATTTTTTCAGAAGCCGGCAATCTGAAGTGAATATCTCTGCATACCGTTGATCATTAAGATACTCTTTTTCTCTTGCAGAGTTAATGCAGACCTCAATGGGTTCTTTTTCAAATCCCTTTTTCTGTAACTTCTGCCTGATTCTGGCTTCTGTTTGTATGGTTTTATTGAGACTTGCCAGTAGGAAGTACCAGATTTTGTCTGTTTGGATGGCAGATTCAAGTTGTGTTATTTGCTGGGCAGAGAGAATTTGCCCTTTGGAAAGGTTTAGCTGGTAAAACCGGTCAACGGAAAGTCCGGTGAAGAACTTTCCGTTGAGGTAAATATTGACTCTTTCGGGATCTGATTTTTGCGTTTCAACAGAAGTTAAAACCACCTTACTTTGATTTAGATTTTCCATTTTCAGGAACCACTACTTCAGGTTCAGGAAATCCCATTGCCTTTTTGATTTTGTTTTCAATTTCGATGCCAAGTTCAGGGTTTTCATTTAAAATACGTTTTACCGATTCACGGCCTTGTCCCAATTTTTCTTCACCATAACTGAACCATGATCCGCTTTTGGCAATAATCTTGTACTCGACACCTAAATCAATAATTTCACCGATTTTTGAAATACCTTCTCCGAAATTGATGTCAAATTCACATTCCATAAAGGGTGGAGCAACCTTGTTTTTTACGATTTTTACTTTCGTACGGTTTCCAACAACAACATCACCTTCTTTAATCGTCCCGATTTTACGGATATCAACCCGGATTGAAGCGTAGAATTTTAGTGATTTACCACCGGTTGTAGTTTCCGGGTTACCGAACATGACACCAATTTTATCACGAAGCTGATTGATGAAGATTGCCACGCAACCGGTTTTTGAAATGGTTCCGGTAAGTTTTCTGAGTGCTTGTGACATCAGTCTGGCTTGCAAGCCCATGTGACTGTCACCCATTTCGCCTTCGATTTCTGCCTTTGGGACAAGAGCAGCAACCGAGTCTATTACCAATACATCCAATGCGCCTGAGCGGATCAGTGTTTCGGCAATTTCAAGTGCCTGTTCAGCATTATCCGGTTGGGAAATCAGCAGGTTTTTTGTATCAACGCCCAGTTTTTCTGCATAACGCGGATCAAAGGCATGTTCAGCATCAATAATAGCGCATAAACCGCCAGCTTTTTGAGCTTCGGCAATAACGTGGGTTGCAAGCGTTGTTTTACCCGATGATTCCGGTCCATAAATCTCAATGATTCTCCCTCTTGGAAAACCGCCGACTCCAAGATTAAAGTCGAGTGAAATTGATCCTGATGAGATCGTCCGGATGGGGACAGCCGGTTTTTCACCCAATCTCATAATGGTACCTTTACCGTAGGCACGGTCAAGTGTTTCAATTGCAACGCCAAGTGCTTTTAGTTTATTCTCGTTAATTTCAACAGCCATGGTGATATCCTTTTAAATTCAAAACAACGCTTACAGTTTACTTTTACCAAACATGCAAGATGTTTTGATAAAAATCAACAAAAGTGCTGTAAAAAATAACAGTAGTATGATTGGTTAAGAGTTTCCCGGGAACAGGATTTGACTCTGGAAGTAAAGATAAAACCCAGGTTTCAGGGTTTCAAATCTGAAAGCAAAAATTCCCTGAGAAAATTAAGCGCTGAAAAAGCAGCCCGTTCTTTTATCATTTTGCGGTCACCTGGTATCACGACTTTTCTGACTTCAGTTTTTGATGCTGATGAAACGCCAATATAAACCAATCCTACCGGTTTGGCTTCAGAGCCGCCACCGGGACCGGCAATGCCGGTTATTGAAAGTCCGAAATCAGTACCGGAATGCCGTCTGGCTCCATCTGCCATTTCAGCTGCAATCGGCTCACTAACTGCACCGTTTAGTGATAAGGTTTCAGCTTTTACGCCAAGTAATTCAATTTTTGATTTATTGGAATAAGTAACGAAACCAGTCATAAAGACTTCTGAAGCGCCAGGAATGTTGGTAATTTTATCACCGATCAGTCCACCTGTGATGGATTCAGCAACGGAAAGTGTTTTTTTCTTTTCTTTTAAAAGAGTCAGTACAGCTTCTTCGAGATCTTCTTCTCCAAATCCGTAGAAATGACTTCCTGCTTTTCTGATGAGAAACTGACAGATTTTATCGAGTTCAAGATTTAAATCAGCCTGATTATTTCCCTTAAGCATGACCCGAAGTCTTACCCCAGAAAAGGAAGGAAGAAAGGCGAGTGTGGCATGTGAGGGAAGAAATTCACCAACCGGTCCGATCTGTTCCGCCAGAAAAGATTCACCAATTCCGGTTGTTCTTAGCGTTTTCTGAACAATAAAACGGGAAGTGTTTTGCTTTTGAAGGATTGGCCTGATTCTTTCATCCATCAGAAATTTCATTTCTTTTGGCACACCCGGAAGGACAAAAAGATCATGACCGTTTCTGTTAAACCATAGGCCAGGAGCTGTTCCGACTTCATTGATCAAAGCTTTTGAAGTTGAGGGAATATCTGCCTGCATTTCATTGATTGCTGTAATCTTTCGGCCACGTTTTTCAAAAAAATCAATAATAACAGCAAACTGTTCTTCTGATTTTACCCATGATCCACCAAACAAATCCAATAGAACAGATTTTGTAATATCATCGTGTGTTGGTCCGAGTCCGCCGGTGGTGATAACAACATCAAACTCATTTAGATAACGATCAACCGTTTGTTTGATCTCATCCGGATCATCACCAACAGAAATAATTCTTTTAACCGAATAGCCCAGTTCGGTTAACCGGATGCTGAGATGAGTCGCATTTGTATTGACAATCTGACCAATGAGGATTTCATCGCCGATAGTGACGAGTGCAGCAGTTAAATCCCGATCCATTTTAAACCTGCAATTAGAATTAGTGTGTAAAGTCCGGCAGCAAGGTCATCAACCATGATACCCCAACCACCTGGCAGCGTTTGGAGCTGATTGATTTTTAAAACCTTTGTAATATCAAAAAACCGGAAAGTCAGAAAAGAAATTCCGATCAGAAGATAATCTGAAGAAGAAAGGAGTAAAAGTGGTATTGTCTGCCCGGCGACTTCATCGAGAACAAACCATTCAGGATCTTTTTTGTAAAATAATTCGGTCAGATTCCCGATCATAATTCCTGAAACTGTTATGAAAAGTAAAAAGGGAAACACGATAACAGGGGATTCAAAGCCGGGAACGAAGAGTAGAAATAGTAAAGGGATCAGGCTTCCCCAGGTTCCGGGAGCAACCGGAAGATTTCCGACACCCAAAAAAGAACCTGTTAGTCTGCAAAACGATTTTGCAGTCATTGTCAGGCTTTATTTTTTTTGTTTAGGGAAAAGTCTTCATAAAGGTAAACGAGACCACTGAAGAGAGTGTAAATGGTGATTCCCCAGAAGAGAAATTCAAGTAAATATGAGGTGAGAAAGTTTTCGAGAAAGGGTGTAAGAATTTTACCTTCAGGGCGTATTCTAGGGTAGAGAACAGCAAAAAGGACAAGGTAAATGATGACGATCTGTGATGCAGTTTTCCATTTGGCAATTAGATTTGCCGGGATTGATTTCCCTTTCATTTCTTCATAAATGCGGTAGGAAGTCAGAGAAATGTCTCTGATTACAATTATTGTTACCATCCACCAGGACATAATTCCTGCCATGAAAAATGCAAAGAAAGCGGCACTTGTCAGGATTTTATCAGCAAGCGGATCGAGAAATTTTCCAAGTCGGCTAACTTCTCCTCTTTTTCTGGCCAGATAACCATCATACCAATCTGTTAATGAGGCAATTGTGAAAACAACAGCACACCAGATGGCGGCAGTTTGTGACTCAATAAAAAACAGATAATAGAAAACCGGAGCGAGAAGAATTCTCAGGTAAGTGAGTTGGTTGGGAAGAGATAAAAGGGGTTTGTGCCACATAAGGAGTAAGGGTGGGTGGAAAGGTCACGGATTTCCGGACCTTTTTCCCAAATTCCTATCAGGCAGCTTTAATGACCCGGCCAGATTTGATACAATTTGTACAAGCTTTGATACGGGTAGGAGTTCCGCTGACAACAGCACGAACTTTTTGCAAATTTGGTTCCCAACGACGACGGGACCGATTGTTTGCATGACTTACATTATTCCCATAAATGGGACCTTTTCCGCAAATGTCACAACGTTTAGCCATGATTGACCTCTAAAGCACTTAAAGTATAAATATTGAATTTCTTGATTTTTAAAGAACTGCAAATATAGGAACGATTTTGATGTAATGCAATATAACCAATATGAAAAAATCTTTTTACAACCTGAAATAGATTCAAATATATCCTATTTTTATAAAAAAGGTGAGTTTTATGATTCCAGAAATCGGTACGTTTGGCTATCCGATAGTAATCGCCCTGCTGGGTTCACTTCATTGCATGGGAATGTGCGGAGGATTTGTTGTCCTTCTCGGAAAAAACAATCAGGGGACGGGTTGGTATTGGCTTTACCAAGCAGGGAAAACGCTGGGTTATGCTCTGATTGGAACCCTGGTTCTTGCCTTTTCTTTCATCCTGACCCGCTCTGCAGGAGTCACCGGCTCCCAATATTTTCTAACAACACTCAGTGGTTATCTGATGTGTCATTATGCAGTGGTTGCATTAATGGGCAAATCCTGGTCATTTACGGGTAAATTGCCAGGTTGGCTCAGACCCGAAAAAGCATTGCATAACCCATTTCTTTTTGGAATATTTAATGGACTTATGCCTTGCGGACTTGTCTATATGCTTTTTATAGCACTTCCGCTTGCTGATTCGGTAGCAGAAGGATATTTGATGATCCTTCTTTTTGGTGCGGGTACCATTCCTTCCCTTTTCCTGATCGGGAAAATTAATCAGTATCTTTCCGGATCAGGACGTAATTGGGTTGAAAAGATTTTGTATGTCTATCTTTTACTTTTTGGCATCGTGACCCTTTTGCGGGGAAATTCGGTTACCGAAGCCTTTGTTCACTCACTTTTCCCGCATTCTGTGCTGAGATGGTTTATTTTTTAAAAAGAATTACTTAACCAGTTGAATTCTGATCGTATTTATTAGGTCATTGCCGGCAACAAACTGTACAAGATAAAGACCACTGGCTAACGGATTGCCATCAAAGCCGGTTGCATTAAATTTCACATCCTGCCAACCTTCTCCCAGTTTTGAAATATCAATAACTGCCACGAGCTGCCCGATAACGTTATATACTTTCAATAATTTTACTTTCGCTTTTAATTCTGCTGAAATAAACAGCCTGAATGTGGTTGAAGGGTTAAATGGGTTGGGGTAATTGTATTTCAATCCGGCATAAATCGGAATTGGAAGTGGGTCTTCAATTGTAGTTGCCAGATTTTTATAATCAGCTATGTAAGCTGTATATCTGCATCTGATTCCGTAATCGAGACTGAGTTTGATCAGGCTGTCTTTTAATGCCGGTGTTTCGCCATCAATCAGTAGTTGTTGTTCTAGAATATCGATCAGATTCTTTGCAAAAAGTGACGGTACAAACGACAATTGGGTTGTGTCAGATGAAAGGTTTACTTCAAAGGGGATATTCTGGGGAACCAGTAAACTATTAAATCCGGTTAATTGGAAAATTCCGGGTTCAGGAACCTTATACTTACCAGAAACAAAAGAATATGAATTTGAAAAAATTGTTCTTGAATCCACATTTCCAAGGCCTGTTATATCCTGTTTCGAGGTTTGGATTCGAATTCTCGCAAGAACAGGATCTTTGATCTGGTTAAAAACCTGAGCAATCCCGTTTGAAATACTTTCATCCTTAGAAAAATACTTTACAAATCCATAATTCAGACCAGACAAATATTCAAGACGTTCACGGTCAACATCATCGCCATAAGCAATGCTGTAAATCCCAGATTTTTTTGTATTTAGGTTTCTTATTGTTTTAGGATCTACAAGTGATTTGCCGTTAGTAAAATTCAGAATAATATCTTGCCCAAGTGTATCAGGAAATTGTTTAATTGATTCTGAAAGTGCCAGATCCAACCTTGAACCACCTGATGAGGGTAAGTTGGTAATAAAGGTTTTTGCAGAACTGATTGTAAATGAAGAAACAGGTTGAAAGGAACTTCTCCATTTTGAAACAGCAGTATTGTATCCAAAAATATTGAACTGATCATTGCTGCTCAGTTGATCAATTACACTAATCAGGCCGTTTTTAATTTGGGATACCTGGTCGGCGGTAAGTGAACTTGAAATATTTAATAGAAATACAACTCGCTTTTTGATAACATTTTCTGCTGGAACTGGGAATGGGGGACGTATAACAAGGTTGTAGTGACCGGTTTGATCTGGTGAGTATCTGGAATAAAGATTAAAACTCAGATTGGATTCCCCGATCAGATATTGAACCCGAATGTCTTTTGACAAATAGGATTTGGGTTCAGAATAAGTTAAAACAAGGTGATTTGGGCTGATTGTTGATGTTTGAAAACCTGGATGTGATGAAATTTCACCAGAAACGATAGACTCATAACTTTTTATATCAACTTTAATTTCCAAATCCTCTATTGATGAATTTACAAACGGCGAGGTGTTCAATGGAAATTTGTAAGAGCAGACACCCTGATTAAAATCAAGCAGTGACACATAACTTAACCGTATTCTCTGAATCTCATTCGGACCAATATTTTTGAGTAAAATTTTAATTCCATTTCTGCCAATATACCTGTTAACAGCGGCAACAAATGGTTTTTCACCCGTTCCTGGATTGGTTTCCTGTTGCCTAACCTGAAGGATTGCTTTGTAGGCTATATCATTTTTCCAGTAAATGATTTCAGTTGCTCTTGCATCTGCAGGTAATGGGAAATTGTAAATTGCATCAGTTGATTGGTTCCATTCATTTTGAAATTCCTGATAAACTTCGGTTTCGGCAATTACCCCGTTTATCCGGACATTAATTCTGGATGTAAGGTTTTTTAATAAATCTTTGGGATAGTTCTCATTTGAGGGAAGTAAAAGTCCGTCACCGAAGGCGATTGAAGACCAAAACAAGATTAAGCAAATAATTGCAGACAGTAGATTTTTCATAAGTTTAAGACCCCTTACTTCACAAAGTAAATTTTTGCAGTTTGCGTGCTGGCAACCTGATTTCTTCCATCAGAAAATTCTGCCCGAATAAAATAGACTCCACTCGAAAGAATTTCTCCATTTTCACCTGTGCCGTTCCATTGAATGGCGATTTCGGTTTGGTCAGGAAGGAAATTGAAAGTTTTTACCAATTGCCCAAGGAGGTTGTAGATTTTTAGCTTACCACCCAGTGCCTCCTGATTAAAAACACGAATGGTAGTTGATGGGTTAAACGGGTTTGGATAAAGTGAAAGGGATGTCGGTTTGGCAGACATCGCCTGGGGTCCCAATAATGTGAATGTCGCATTTCCTCCCAGTCCACCATAAAAAATCTTGATTTTGCCTGAATACCCAGTTGAAACAGGCGTTGGTGAGGTGAAACTGATCACAAACCTGCTCGAGGTGGTTAACCGGGAAATATCCAGAAGAATATCTCTGAATTTTCCCTTAATATCATAAAAAGACCCACCGGTTGGTAAAGTGATTGGATCGTATCCAATTGTTTGAAATTCCTTTTCACCAATACAATTTACAATAATGGTTTGGGCTAAAAGTTGATTAACTACCTGTTGAACGGTGAGAGAGGTGATGTGGTTATTTTGATGATAATAGGCATCTGTAATCCAGATAAAAATCCGTTTGGCCTGAGGACGAAAAGGCATTTCTGATGCGCGTGCTAGTGCGCCTAGAGAGTTTTCAGGCAAATCATCACCACCAAGTGCTTTTTGAGACCCAACAAGGGTCTGGAAGGCGGGTACATCACGTGTGAAAGGATAAACCCCGCGGATTTCATCCCCAAAAGTAACCATACCCAGTCTTATGTCTGCATTTTTTGCCTTCAAACTATCGGCAAACTCGATGATATTGTTTTTCACTGAGGCAATTTCATCTGTCATACTTCCGGTTACATCCAAAACGAAAACAAGATCAATCTGGTTTGCTCCTGATGTTGTATCCGGTTCGAGAGAAAAAGTTGGAATACGATCCTGCCCGCCAAAAAGTTGAATATTTTTGGGTTTTATTGAACTCAACACTTGCCCCGATTCAGTTATTTCAGTTTTAAAAAATACCTTTATGTCATCACCTGACTGATTGATGACTGTATCGATAGTTACCGTTAAACCCGTTTCAGAAACCGGTGTGGCCGGAACGAAATAGTTTCTTTTTATTTTTTCAATCTCAAGACCAGATTGATAGACAGAAAGAGTTGGTGTTCCTGTGCTATGTTCAAAAATTTCTGGAATGCTGAGACTTACGTTTTTATAAACTTTTGTTCCTGAAAAAACACTAAAAGGCGAAGAAATGGTATCATTATTGAAAAGCCCATTTCCTGAAAGGCCAAGTGTTATCATATTCAATGTTGCAGATCCAGCATTTGATATTTCAACCGTAGTTTTTATTTCGGAGGGGAATAAAAGTCCGTTCTGAATTGATGCAAAAGGTTCAAGGTCCCACCGGGTAAAGGTTCCAGAACCCCATTCAGGTGTGTTTACATTAAATTGAACAGAAGTAGAACGGCTTTCGCCCGGATTAATTAAGGTCAAACCCCAATTTAATTTGAGACATAAATCATAAAGTGGTTGATTTTGGTTGGTGGGTTTGTTCTCATATAGATTACGCCAGTTTTGAACGGTAATGTCAACTGGTTTTTCTTCTGGAAACGATAAATTCATTAACAGACCTGTTGGCGAGTTTTGCCGTTCAGAAATTTTGAACACTTCTGGTATTGAAGGACCTATGACAGTCTCAGTTGGAATTAACGATTGATCTGCAAAAAGGGATCCATCACCCCATTTGCCCATTGCCGGATCAAAAACGAGAAAGGGTGATACTGTTCTGGCAGATGCCGATAGATTTGAAAACCGAAGTTTACTTTGAACTACATTTCCTGTCAATTTAAGAGTAAACTCCAGTTTGAAGTTTCCCGTTTCTGTGTAAATGACTGAAACTGAATCTTCAGCGGTTATCAATTCGGTAGAATTTAGATTTAGAAGCTTATCAAAAGAATAGAGATCACCATCGAGCTCGATTCCTGCAAACGAGGTTTTTGCCCAGGGATGCCCATAAGTGAGCTGACAATCATCATCAAGCGTTGATGTACTTGTGCCCAAAGTTGTACCAATTGTGAAAAATCCTTTTGGCTGAAGTGTCAAATCAAGTTGTTGATTTTTAATTTTACCAGACAATTGCGATAATTGTCCCTTGAAAAGGGATTTTGTGGCTTCCGGTCCGGTTAAATCAAACTCTTTTTTATTTTGAGCTGAAATTGAAATGGATTGGATCAGCATTAAAATTGGCAGTACTAGCAATTTCATAGTCTACTCACTTTCGGGATGGACAGTCTGGTTGTTTAGTAAAACTGAACTTTTGATCTCAGACTTGATATAAAATTACTTAATGTTTTAAGCATTGGCAATATGTTTATGAGTTAGATATTGGTTAGGAATTCTTTCCGAAATCTGAAAAAAGATTGTAAGTATAATAAATACAACAAATTAAATATTATGACAACACCCGTTGATGCGCCTGTTTTTTGTGGAGTTTCTGAAAAAGTGATTGAAATCAGTGACGCCTATCAATTTATTAAATCTGATTTAGCCGGTGGCATTGATTTTTTTGTGGGTACAATCAGAAATCATAACGAGGGGAAATCTGTGATCAGGCTGGAATATCACATTTATGATGATATGGTTGAAAAAGAATTTCACAAAATTGTGGCGGAAGCCAGGTTGAAATGGAAGTTGGAAAAAATTTATGTGAATCACAGAAAGGGTGAATTACAGATTGGTGATGTTGCTGTTATTGTTGCTGTAAGTACCGTTCACCGATCTGAAGCATTTGAGGCCTGCCGGTATATCATTGATGAACTGAAACACCGGGCACCGATCTGGAAAAAAGAATTTACAACTGAAGGAATTTTTTGGGTTGAAGGATGCGAGCACAAACATGCTGGCCGGAATTGATCTTTCGGCGTCCTTCCTTAAACCAAGTTCGTGTGCTTTTCTTGAAAATGGGGAAATTTCTCTGATTTCCTTCAATACAAATGCTGAGATTGCAAAATGGGCAACTGATTCCACGCCTGATTTGATCGGACTTGATGCACCATTATCAATCCCAATGGGTTTAAATGGAAAATTCGGAAGCAGAGAATGTGAACGTGATTTGCTGAAAGAGGGAATTCCGGTTTTAATGACATCCTTGATCGCACCTTTAACTTTCAGAGCCATACATCTTGTAGAATTGCTTTCGGAAAGTGAGATTCGTTCAATTGAGGTTTACCCTTACAGTCTAAGAAAGCAGTTTAATATAGCCCCGGAAATAAAAAAGGAAAGTGAATTTACCAGGCTGAAAGCACGATTTCTTGAAGTATTTCCGTTTGATGTCAACCCTGAACAGGTAAAGGAACATCATGATGTTGATGCCTTACTGGCTCTGTGGATGACAAAACTGGTTTTTGACAACGCTTACAAAACGACGGGTAACCCTGAAGAAGGGTTGATTTACCTTCCGCTATGATTCACAATTCTGATTATTTAGCCTTCATTGAATCAACTGAAAAGCAAACATGCGATCCCTGGCGAACTTACGCACAAGTAAAAAATTATCCGGTAATTGAAGAATCAGCTTTAAACTTTCTTGAAACCTGGGCAAGACTAACCCGACCGACTACCATTCTGGAATTGGGTTGCGGTTATGGTTTAATGTCGGCTCGCTTACTAGCACTACTTCCTGAGATGAAACTAACAGGAATTGATTATAATTCAGAAAATTATGCTGTTTTTAAGCAACTTGAAAAAAATGAAACCCGATGTGACCGATTTACTTTCAAGTGTGGCAACGTGATAGATTTACTTCCCAAATTCGAAGAAAAATTCGATTGGGTTATTGTTGATGTTGATAAAAAGTTTTATCCGGAAGTGGCTGACGTAATTTCTGAAAAAGT
Source organism: Bacteroidota bacterium (assembly GCA_017303995.1). GTDB lineage: Bacteria > Bacteroidota > JABWAT01 > JABWAT01 > JABWAT01 > JAFLBE01. Next base: position 94,713 of record JAFLBE010000009.1, read on the forward strand.
GAAAACAGGTGGATATCTGATTGCAGATAATGTGCTGTGGAAGGGTTGGGTGGCGGTGGCAGGGGAACGTAAAAATCCTGAACCGATAAGAAAATGGAACGAATTGTTATTTAGAAACCAGAATTATGAGACACTTCTTCTTCAGGTCGGTGATGGATTAAGTATCAGCCGGAAACTTTAGTGAGTTCCTTTTTTGCTGAAAACCCTGCTATTTCAAGTGAATGCTTTCCGAACCGTCTTTTCAGATCATCTACCTTGGAGAAAAGGCGGTCAACTTTTTCAGTGGATTCTGTTTCAAATAAATCCTGCGGACCAGAATCTGCTGGTTCCAATTTTGAGGAACCAAACCCAATCAGGCGGATTTTAACCGAGGGTACCCAAGCTTTTTCAAACAATTCCAGCGCCCGGTTTATCAGATGATGGTCATCATTTACCGGGAAAGGGTAGGTTTCTGAATAGGTATGAGTTTTAAATGCCTGATCACGAAGTTTTAGGGTCAGAGTCGCACTTTTAAATTTTTGATTCCGGAGTGAGTATCCAACTTCCTGAGCACATTTAACCAATTGATCTCTGAGATGAACGGGATCATAAGTGTCTTCTGAAAAGGTACGTTCAGAGGATACTGACTTTCGTTCGTATTCAGTTTCAATAGTATCACTCCCGATTCCTCTTGCCTTTTTGAACAGATCGAGTCCTGCTTTTCCCAAAGATTTTTCAAGTTGGGTTTGTGATAGTTTTTGAATATCTCCAACTGTTTTAACACCGAATTTTTTTAAAACTTCAAGAGTTGAGTCACCAACCCCGGGAATGATATCAGCAGGAAGGGGAGCAAGAAGTTCGGCTTCTGAACCGGGTGGAATGAAAAAAATGCCTGCGGGTTTAGCGAGTTTGGACCCGATTTTGGCAATTAATCTATTTTGGCCGATTCCGCATGAGGAAGGAAGTCCGCATTTTCTGTCAATTTCATGACGTAGCCATGAGGCAGCTTCAACCGGTGACTGGAAGATGTATTTGTAAAGTCCTGAAATATCGATATAAAATTCATCAATACTGGCCTTTTCAAAGCGGGGAGAAAAATCCCGGACGACATCAGTGACTTGCCGGGAATAGTCAGCATAGAGCGACATAGATCCACGAAGAAAAATTGCATCGGGGCAAGCTTTTTTTGCCCATTTCAACGGCATGGCAGAGTGTACGCCAAATTTCCTGGCTTCATACGAACAGGCAGCCACAACTCCCCGTTCATCTCCGTTTCCGCCAACAATTACGGGTTTTCCAATCAGTTCTGGTCGCTGAAGTCTTTCACAGGATACAAAAAAGGTATCCAGGTCAAGATGGAGAATAATCCGGCTCATGATGCGCGGTTTGTATATCCTGCACCCAGTTTTCTGACGACCCCAATCACTTTCCCACCAATTCTGAAACTTTGACTGTCATCCACATAAATGGGCTGATATTTGGGATTCTGGGGTTGAAGGCGAATCCGGTTGCCTTCATTGAAAAATGTTTTAACCGTTGCTTCTTCATCAATAATAGCAACCACAATATCACCGTTAATGGCAGTTGCCTGATGTTTTATGATAACCACATCACCGTCAAGAATTCCGTCATCCTTCATGGAATCACCCTGAACCTTCAGCGCAAAGACATTGCCATTATCTGCAAAGTAATTACCAAAATTCAGGTAGCCCTGAATGTTTTCCTGAGCAAGAATAGGTGAACCCGCAGCAACTTTACCAATAATTGGAATTCCGGTGTTGTAGGTTTCCATTTCTTCTGCAGGAATGATAACATCAATGGCTCTGGCTTTAAAACCGGATTTTTTGATGAATCCCTTTTTTTCGAGTGCCTTGAGGTGATCTTTAACTGCTGTCAGGGATGCAAATTTGAATCTGTCTGCAATTTCCTGAAAAGAAGGCGGGAAACCGAACTGCTTTTTGTATTCAAGCAGGTAGGCAAGGATCTGTTTCTGTCTGTCGGTTAGTCCTTCAGCCATGGAAGACTCCTGTATATTTGTTTACTGTATGTAAATATACTGTCTATAATAACAGATAACAAGAGTGCCGGGTAAAAAAAATGGGTCATTGGGTTTGGGAGTGAAATTAAATTGAACAACAGTCTGGGAGTGCTTACTTTTGCGTTTATGATAAAACCAATATCCATATTTCTTCTTTTTCTTTTCCTTGTGAATAGTGCTCAATCACAGGAATTCAACGTTAACGTTCAAGTTAATGATCAGAAACTTAGCACCCAGTCTGACCGTGAAGTTTTAAAAGGTCTTGATCAGACAATCAAAGATTACATTGAAAAACAAAAGTGGACTGATGACCCTACCTTCAATCCAAACACCAGAATTGAAATTTCAATTAATTTACTGATTGAAACTTCTACAGCCGGCAGAAGATTTTCAGGTCAGCTTTTTATTGGGGCTTCACGTTTGATTTATAAAACCGATAAACCAACTTCTCTTTTTCGCTATTCTGATAAAAATATTGAATTTGAATATTATCCCGGAATTCAGCTTCAGCACAATGAACCTACTTTTGATCCGTTGCCTTCAATTTTAAACTATTATGTTTATTTGATTCTCGGGATTGAAGCCGATAGTTATGAACCGCTAGGAGGTACAGTTTATTTTTCCCGGGCACATAAGATTGCTACCATGCCGGGTACTTCTGAAAACATGGGATGGGTTAACGAAGCGACGGGTGAAAGCAGAAAATTGGCCATTGATGAAATTCTGGATCCCAAATACCAAAATTTCAGGAATGCATTTTTCAAATATCACTATGATGGACTAGACGTTATCCATTATGATCCGGAAAAAGGACTCCAGGGGATGGTTGACGGGTTGAATCTTGTTCGGGATACGAATGTTAAATACCCGAATTCATTCTGGAGACGCCGTTTTTTTGAATCCAAATACAAAGAAATTCCAGATATTTTCAGAGAGGCGCCTCAGGCTACCAAGTCAACAGTATATGAAATTCTTGCAAAATCGGATCCGAGCCATTTGTCTGAATATGAATCGTTGAGGTAGGCAGAAGATAGAAGGTAGAAGGTAGAAGGTAGAAGCAAGTAAATATTCGCTTTATAAGGTAAGTTCTTCCATTCAAAATTTAAAACTCAAAATTCAAAATTATCCCACTGTCTTACAACAAAAAACCCGCCAGAAGCGGGTTTTTTGTTAACTTTTCAGTTAGGAAGCAGATTAGAAATCACTGGTCATGATCAGCTGTGGCTTATCTGAGAAGTGTTCATATTTCGGACGGTAACGGTCGGTATCATAGAACTTATTAACGTCAACCACTTTTTTATAGCTGGTTACAACATCAATAGGCACATTGTCATAACGGCCATTTCTAAGGCTGACGAGTCTGCCACTGGTATTTTGCAAAACGAGATCGAGTGCAAGGTTACCAAATGCCATCGGAACGATAGAATCCAGCGCATCAGGTGCACCAGAACGAACGATGTAACCCATTCTCTGATTAATTACATCAATCTTACGTCCGTTGTTGTACTTGGCTGACATGTTTTTGAGTTGCTCAGAAACCACGTCACCAATTCCGCCTAGTTTTTTATGTCCGTAAGCATCAGTTTCTTCACCCTGGAACATCATATCGCCACCTTTAATCTTGGCGCCTTCAGAAACGAGCAGAACTGAATATTTGGAAGGATTGTCATTGCGGTCTTTAACCATCAATTCGGTAATGTGTTCCATGTCGAATTCATATTCTGGAATAAGGCAACGGTTAGCAGCACCTGCCATAGTTGGCAAAAGAGCAGAAAAACCAGCATAACGACCAAAAACTTCGATAACCAGAAAACGCTCGTGAGAACCGGCAGGAGTTCTGAGTTCGTGGGTCAGTTCAATGGTACGTGAAATACAAGTTCCGAATCCGATACAATAATCAGTTCCGGGGACGTCACCATCCATTGTTTTGGGAATTGCAATAACTTTCATGCCTTGTTTGTGCATGTGAACGCCATAACTCAGGGTATCATCGCCACCGATCGGAATCAAATAATCCAAACCGAGATAGTCAATGTTTTTCTTTACTTCACCAGTTAGATCGTTGATGGGTTCTTTGTAAGTATCTTTATAGAGAGCAGGAACGTTGTCTTTTTTTACTTTGTCAGGACGGGTACGGGAAGTGTGAAGAAAGGTACCACCAGTTCTGCCGATGCGGTTAACCAATTGTTCGGTAAGAAGAATTGCATCTTCCTGCTCTTCAATTTTTTTATTCCGGTCGATGGTAATCATACCTTCCCAGCCGCGTCTGATACCATAAACCTGGTATCCTTCACGGATGGCACGAATGGTGACTGCACGGATTGCCGGATTGAGACCGGGGACGTCTCCACCACCGGTTAAAATTCCGATTACGCCCTTCTTAGATTTAACGCTTGCCATGTCTTTTCCTTCAATATTTTAATTGGATTCTGGCAATTTACAAAATTGTCTAAAATGATTAAACAAAAAAGCAGGTAATTAATTAATCTCTAATGGAAAAATCAGTATACAGTAGGTAGTAGATAGTAGTTAGTAGGATGTTGAGAATTAAGTTCCCCTCCTTTTGAAAAGGAGGGGTGGCGAAGCCGGGGTGGTTTATCAAATTTTAAACCTATTCCTTTAAAAAATCTTTCCGGTCAAGAAAATAATAGTCAAGATTCACCAGTTCCCCGGTTGAGGTTCTGAATTCAAAATCATGGCGGCTTTTCCATTTAAATCCGTTGCGGATTGCGACCTGTTTGCTTGCTTCATTTTCCGGGATGATTCTGACATACAGCTTTTTTAGTTTTAGCTCAAGAAAACTCCAGATCACTACCCGTTTTACTGATTCAGTTACATAGCCGAACCCTTCATGATTTTTATCAATAAAATAGGCGACCTCTGCAATTCTGGATGCCCAATTGACTGATTTCACGGTCACGTAACCAATTATTTCGTTTGTCCCGAGAAGTTTTACCATAAATCCGAAAATGGATCCTTCCTCCCATTCATGACTTCTGGATTCCAGAAATTTCCTGGTAGAATCTATCGTTTTTGTTTTGGAAAGCAGAATCGGGAAGGAATCAACCAAGCGGTTTTGATTTGACCTGACTAAATTGAAAAAATCAGTTGCCAGGTTTGGAGAACAGGGCAATAAGCTAACACGGGCAGCAGAAAGAGTTGCTGGTTGGGGGATTTGGTTAAAGTTATCGGAACTCATTTTTGTAAGGTCGGGGAAATAACGGTATTCTGTCAATCAAATGTCATTAAAATAGCCTGTTTATTTTGAGTTTTTAAGCAATTGATATTCTAAAAGAAGGGTAAGATTGTAAGCCTTACTGCGAAAGGGAATATGAAACCAATTTACTTTTGCCAGTTTTGATAAAATTGGAAGTTCTTTTCCTGCAAGCATGGGTGCAATAAAAAATGAAAAGGAATCGACATCCACTTCATCCGGGTTTATCAAGACCGCAGGTTCTGCGTTAAGTTTAAGAAGGGAAGAGGAAAGTATGACTTTTTCCATGGATGACGTTGTCTGTACAATCAAACGCTGACAGTCAAAAATGATCTTTTCACGGAGGTCTTCCAGAAAGGAAATATGAAAACCGGCAAGCAACCTGGCAATGTGATATAAAATTATTGCTGTGTTCGGATAGGTGTTTGCAGTATGGTAAGTGTTTTGAAAATGTTCATCACGTGTTAACACTGACCTGAGATAACGCATGCTATCCATATCCTGAACAGAAACCGGCAACTGATAATAATGAACAAAATACAGAATATTGCAAAGGACACAAAAGTCAAAACTGACAGGAATTGAAGGCGGACCTAACCAAACCGAGTAGGCCCGGAGTCCGCGATGTTCTTCAACTGTTTCCTTTATTTCCCGCTGACTTCTGTTTGCGTTCCGGTTGAGCTGTTCTTTGAGCCATAAAGCTTCAGTTTCTGATGAATTTCTTGACAAATAAACCATGACCGTACAATCAGAATCATCGGCAAGTTGTGAACTCTCAAAACGTTTAAGCAGATGCCCATTCGGGAAAGGTTTTGGCGGATTTGTCTGGTAAAAATTGTAAAGATCCTCACCTGACAGACTTTTGTATTTGTAATAATTGCGGACAGCCAGGGAAATAATCTCTTCTGCCTTTGCCTGATCCTGAATGGGAATCAGGTTTTTTAATTCGGTCAGAGTAAAGGCAATTAAGGCAGTGAAATAGAGGTTATCATCTTCTCGTTGATAAGGCAGGTAATAATGATATCGCTGAGAGGGAAACAGACCCCGTGCATAAGCTCCGGTACCGTCTGATTGTAACGCCTGAATAGTTTTGAGAAGTCCCGATATTGACCGCATATCAACCTGAGTGAAAATAATTCACTCAAATTTAAGAATATTTCGGTTGGAAAATAGGCGGGTAGGTAATTGGTGAAGATTAAATTTTA
>JAFLBE010000009.1:101248-104634 GCA_017303995.1 Bacteroidota bacterium
TTTAGTGTCCATGACCTTCGTGGAAGTCACCGTATTCTTTTAATTTGCCGAGCATGATGTTCATGATTTCGTCACGGCGTTCCGGCGTTTTTGCCTCGAAACGAACCACGATGACAGGTTGGGTATTTGAAGCCCGGATGAGACCCCATCCGTCACCAAACTGAACCCGAACGCCATCAATATCGATGACTTCATAATTCTTTTTAAAGAACTCAACGGCTTTGGCTACCATCTGGAATTTGATTTCATCATTGGCAACATCAAGACGGGTTTCTGGGGTTGAAAAGAATTTTGGGAAAGAATCGTGCATGGCAGATAATTTCTCATCGGTTCTTGACAGCAATTGAATCAGACGGGCACCATCAAAAATGGCATCATCAAATCCATAAAAATCATCAGAAATAAACAGGTGACCGCTCATTTCACCGGCGATGAGTCCGTTGATTTCTTTCATTTTTGATTTGATGAGGGAGTGACCGGTTTTCCACATGATGGGTTTTCCGCCATGATTTTCAATGTCTTCGATCAATCCCTGGCTGCACTTCACATCAAATACAATTTCTGCACCTTTGTGCCGGGCCAGAACATCACGGGCTAAAATGGCTAATAATGCATCTCCACGGATCACACGACCAAGATTGTCAACAACACCGATCCGGTCAGAGTCGCCGTCAAAACCGACACCGAGGTCTGCACCAGTTTCTTTTACTTTGGCAATCAGGTCAACCAGATATTTGTCTACGGTTGGGTCTGGGTGGTGATTCGGGAAACGACCATCGATTTCAGAATAAAGTTCGATGACTTCACAGCCAATCATCCGGTAATAATCGGGGGCAATGAGTCCGCCCGTGGCGTTTGCACAGTCAGTAACAACTTTAATTTTTTTGCCCAGTTTGATCCGGCTGGTAATATCTTTCAGGTATTCATCCCGGATGTCGACTTCTATTGAGCTTCCCTTGCCAGTTGCAAATTTACCCGATTGAATCAGTTTCAGCAGATCCTGAAGATCAGAGCCATAAATTGAATTGGTTCCGATTGAAATCTTGAATCCGTTATAATCAGCCGGGTTGTGGCTGGCGGTGATCATGATTGCACCGTCGATTGGTAATTTGAAAGTTGACCAGTAAGACATTGGGGAAGTAATTTCTCCCAGATCCTGAACATGAAGTCCGGCGTTAACAAACTCATGAACAACGAGGTCACTGAACCGTTTCCCGCTCAGACGTACATCACGTCCAACAGAAACCGTTTTGCAACCGGCATTAATAAAATAGGTGGCAGCACCTTTGGCAAGCAGGGAAACAGTATCGTTGGTGAGATCTTTATCAACGATACCGCGGATGTCGTATTCACGAAAGATTCCGGGATTGATCATGGAAGGCTCCTTTTAGGATGGATTTTAATAATTTACAAATGTACAAAAGAGTCTGTTTAAACCAAAAATTTATTGGGGAGTGCAGTTTAAATACAAGTTTTATGCCGGAAAAATTTAATTGAAGGGACGTGTGACAAGGGACAGGGGACGAAATTCAAAATCGGGGTAAATGGTAAGATTAGATTTCAAATTCAAAACCTGTTATTTGAAACTAATAATTTGCTGGACAGACCTTACGTTTGAAAATTGGAATAAAAGCCCAAAGGGCTGACATGATTATAGAAAACAATAACATACAACCAACCAAAAACCCTGAAAGGGTGACACGATGAATTTATTCCCTAATTTCAAAGTGAATTAAATTCCCCTCCTTTTCCAAAGGAGGGGTTAGGGGTGGTTTTCTTCCTTGCTCAGTTTTATAAAACAGCCAAACCACCCCGGCTTCGCCACCCCTCCTTTGGAAAAGGAGGGGAACTTATATCTAAAACCTTTAATTTCTCTGCGTTTCTCTGCGGTGAAAAGTATTTTCCTCCCCCTTTCTGAATCAAAGAATTTTTTTCCTAATTTTATTGTTTCGATAAGCAACTTATTAAAAAGGGAGGATTTGTGACCAGAGGTCAACGCTTGTTTCTTGTGCTGATGGCGATGTTTCTTACCTTTCTGATAATGGCTGAGGTGACCTCTTCCAAATTTATCCTGCTGTTTGGTTTCACCATGACGATGGGTGTGATTCCGTTTCCCGTTACGTTTATTATCACCGACCTGATGAATGAATATTTTGGCAGGAAGGGCGTCCGTTTTGTGACTTTTATTGGTATGGCGATGCTGGTTTTGGTTTACATCCTCATCATGATTGATGTTTCGATTCCCGCTGCACCTAATTCTCCGGTTTCAGATGATGCTTTCCGGATGGTTTTTGCCAATTCAGGCATGGTTATTATCGGATCCATGATTGCTTATCTGATCGGACAGCTCATCGACATTCAGATTTTTCACTGGCTGAGAAGAAAAACCGGAAACCGGCACATCTGGCTTCGGGCAACCGGATCAACTATCGTCAGTCAGTTGCTCGATTCAGTTATTGTTCTGTACATTGCATTCGGTACCCAGATGTCTTTTTCCGATCTTACTACTATCGGACTGACAAATTATATCTACAAATTTATTATTGCCCTCGGAATCACGCCGCTGATTTACCTGGCACATCATTATATTGACAAATACCTTGGCGATGAAGCTCATCATCTCTCGTCATCAGCAAAAGATGATTTAAGTTTTGAAATTATTCCCTGGAAAAAACCATGAACGGGATCACTCAACCCCTGATTTATACACCTTCTTCTTTCATCAGAACCCGCAGAAAAACCCATGAAGTTAAGGTGGGTGATGTTGGCATCGGCGGAAATAATCCGATCCGGATTCAATCGATGACCACTTCAGATACCATGGACACACTTGCAACCGTAAATCAGGTGAGAAAACTGATTGATGTGGGCTGCGAAATTGTGAGAATTACGGCTCCCAGCATCAAGGATGCCGAAAATCTGAAAAATATTAAAGATGAAATGAAACGTCAGGGACTTCACGTTCCCCTGGTTGCTGATATCCACTTCACCCCGAATGCAGCCATGAAAGCTGCCGAATTTGTTGAAAAAGTACGGGTGAATCCGGGTAATTATGCAGACCGTAAAAAGTTTGAAGTGCGTGACTACACCGAATCTGAATATCAGGAAGCACTGGATTACATTCACGAAAAATTTTCTCCGCTGGTTCTGAAATGTAAAGAAAATGGCGTTGCCATGCGGATCGGAACGAATCACGGCAGTTTGTCTGACCGGATTATGAACCGGTTTGGCGATACACCTGAAGGCATGGTGGAATCGGCTCTCGAGTTTTTGCGGATTTGTGAACTGCACAGCTACAATCAGGTTCTGATTTCAATGAAATCGAGCAACACTCAGGTCATGATTCAGGCTTACCGCCTTCTGGTTTCCCGGATGAATGAACTGGG
>JAFLBE010000090.1 GCA_017303995.1 Bacteroidota bacterium
AAAGTTCTCGAAATTGGAACCGGAAGTGGAATTCTTCCGATTGCTTTGGCAAAAGGACTTTCAAATCCGTCAATCCTGACCCTCGATATTTCAGAAGATGCCCTCGAAACAGCAAAAATCAATTTCAATGAAAATGCTATTTCTGATTTAATTGAAGTCATGTGTACAGATTTTTTGTCCTGGAAATCGGATCGAATGTTTGATGTAATCATTTCAAACCCGCCATATATTCCCTTTTCTGAAATTTCAGGCCTGGAACCGGAAGTTAAAAATTTCGAACCTGAATTTGCACTTTCTGATGGCAAAGACGGACTCACCTTTTATCGGGCGATAGCTGAATTTTGCAAGTCCGGTTTAAACCCCAGAGGTTGGGTTTTCCTGGAATTGCACGCTGATTTATCTGATAAAACCCGTGAGTTTTTTCAACCTGTACTTTCTGAAATTGAAATCATTACCGATATGCAGGGTAAACCCAGAATTCTGAAAGGCAGAAAATGAGAGTTGTCATTCAGCGGGTAAAAGAAGCTAAAGTCACCGTTGACGGTAAAATAACCGGTGAAATTGGTTCTGGATTGATGATTTTACTCGGTGTTCATCAAACTGACACTAAAAAAGAGGCTGACTGGCTCACTGAAAAAATTTCCAAGCTCCGTATTTTTCCGGATGCTGATGGAAAAATGAATATTTCAGGGCTGGATGCCGGTGCTGATTTTCTGGTTGTTTCCCAATTTACCCTTTATGGCGATGCCCAAAAGGGAAACCGTCCATCCTTTATTGAATCTGCGCAACCCGGATTGGCTGAACCGCTTTATGAGTATTTTTGTGAAAAACTTGAACAACTTTCAGGCAAAAAAACACAAAAGGGGATTTTTGGTGCGATGATGGATGTTCACCTGATCAATGACGGACCTGTAACGATCCTTCTGGATTCACCACGGAGTTAATTTATGTATGTAATTCTCGGACTTTTATTCTCAATAGCATTTTTTATTGTCTGGATGGTCAGTCGTTACAGCAACAAAGCAAACCGTCAAATCCGGAAAACGAAAGACGACATCCTCAACCGCCGCAGAAAACGAATGAAGTGAAAAAGCTATTAGCTCTTAGATTTTGGCATTTTGGCTTTTGTATTTAAATCGCCGTCAGCCACTCGACGAAGTGGCAAATGAAGTGCCCGATTAAATCGAATCTGTGTTTGAAGGAAGTTCCGGTAATCCGGGAACTGACTGAGTTCAGATTCGATCAGGGCCGAAATGCCAGCCACAAGTCAAAGAGTGGGTGATGGTTACGGTCACTGAGCTTGTCGAAGTGTTGGGTACTTTTCGCCCGTGAAAAGTACCTTTCAAAAAACAAAAAAAGGGGCCGAAGCCCCTTTTTTTACAATCTAAAAAATCCCGGAACTTACAATTTAGAAGCAACTTCCAAAACTGCATCATAATTCGGTTCAACCAGAATATCTGAGGTAATCTCAGCATAACGAACAACTCCGGCTTTATCGACAACGAACACACCACGTGCAAGCGTTTGCATTTCTTCAACCAGAACACCGTAAGCAAGACCAAATGAATGACCCGCATAGTCAGATGCAACAGTCAGATTCTGAATGCCTTCAGTAGTACAAAAACGTGTTTGTGCAGGCGGAAGGTCAACTGTAACAGTTAAAATAGTAGTGTCGGTAAGACCAGCTGCTTTTTCATTGAATTTACGGGTTTGAGTTGCACAAACACCAGTATCAAGAGAAGGAGCAAAACTGATGATCAGGTTTTTACCGGCAAAAGCATCTAGTCCGATAGCGGATTCTGGAAGAAGTCCTTTGCGGATGCTGAAAGCAGGAGCTTTATCGCCAACAGTAACAGGATTGCCGAGAAGGGTTAACGGATTGCCTTTGAACTTGTAAACATCAGTACGTTTTTGCATGATTTTTCCTTTTATGGTTTTAATAAATTGACTTTATAATGAGTCTAAACAAACCAGATCTTCGGAAAGTTTCCTCCTAGTGTATTACTGAATAATTAATTATATCAATATATATCAACAATAATGGAGTAAAAAAAATCCCAGCCGTCATCCGTTCGACGAAGTGACCAATGCAGTGCCCCGAAAAATCGAAGCTGTGTTTGAAGGAAGTTCCGGTAATCCGGGAACTGACTGAGTTCAGATTCGATCGGGGCCGAAATGCCAGTCACAAGTCAAAGAACGGATGGGCTGAACGGCATTTTGCCAACTTTTGTGCCTTCAAAAGTTGGTCTCCGAAGGGTTTAAAATTAGGTTTTGGATTATTAAATTGGGAATAATTACACTTTAAGTTGAAGGTATTTATTAATCTTGGGTTACACAAAATAAAACTCGGTGAGAAAAAAACTAATTCAACTTCTCAGTTGATTCAACAACTCTACTAATTCCCCCCGAATTGAAAGCAAGGCTTCCCTCTTTTGGGTTTTGAGATCAGGTTGACGCAGTTCAGCAAATAAGGAATCGAGAGTTTTCAATTTAAGCAGATCATTGGCAGCTTCAATGGAATACCCTTTTTCTCTGAGAAGCGCCTTGATAACCTGCACCACCTGAATATCCCGCTCCGTATAAATCCGGTTTCCAGAACGGTTTTTTGCCGGAGTAAGAATCCGGAATTCCGTTTCCCAAAACCGGAGCACATAGGCTTCCAGACCGGTAATTTCTGATACTTCTGAGATGGAGTAATACAGTTTTCTGATTGCAACTGGCATGTTAGTCTATTGCCACAACGGCAACAGCAAATTGATGGGTATGAGAAATACTGATCTGAATTTTCAGGTCAGGATAACTGGATTTGATTCTGTCTGATAACTGGATGGAAGGTTTCCCTGAAAATTCACGGGTCACCTCAATGTCCTGCCAGGTTAAATCTTCGCCAATTCCTGAACCCCAGGCTTTTGAGAAGGCTTCTTTGGCGGCGAATCTGGCAGCATAATGAGGATATGGATTTGCCTTCGTCCGGCAATAAGCTATTTCAGTCGGCGTAAATATCCGGCTGAGAAACCGTTCACCATACTGGCGGACAACCCGTTCAACACGGTCAATTTCGATAAGGTCAACGCCTAATCCGCGCATGTTTGAACCTGACTATTTAACAAAACAAAAAGTCAGAACACTGATTTTTTCGAAAGATCAGTATCCCGACTTATAACTTATAACTTGTAACTTATAACTTGTAACCCCGAAAGTGTTCGGGGTCTTCACTTCGTTCGACTTACCACCTGTCCCCGTCCCTTGTCCCCTGTCCCTCGTCACCGGCAATTAGTGATGATGTCCGTGAGCACCGTGAACGTGACCGTGAGCTTTTTCTTCATCTGTTGCAGGTCTTACATCTTTCACTTCAATATTGAAATGAAGTTCTTTTCCTGCCAGCGGATGATTAAAATCGATAATCACATCATTTCCAACAACTTCTTTTACGAAGCAGGGAATTTCCATTTGATCTTCAGTTTCAAAGAAAAGTTGGGCCCCAACGCTTAAATCAACATCTCCGGGGAAATCATCTTTTGCGTAGGTACGGATGGCTTCTTCATCCAGTTCACCATAACCATCTTCTGCAGAAACCACAAAAGCTTTTTTATCGCCCTTTTTCAGGCCATCAATGGCTGCAGAAAACCCGGGAATGAGTGCGCCAACCCCGTGGATAAAGGATAAAGGTTCTTGTCCGAACGAAGAATCAATAACTTCGCCGTTAACTTTGAGTTCATAGTCCAAAACTACAACAGCATTTGCTTCAATTGTCATAAAAGTCGCTTTCAATCAATGAGTAATGAGATATCCATAGCCTGAACAGAGTGAGTCAACGAACCAACAGAAACAAAATCAACGCCGGTTTCAGCAATGGATTGAACTGTATCGAGGCTAACGTTTCCGGATGCTTCCAAATGAATTTTCCCGGCAACGAAGTTCACTGAATCCCTGAGCTGGGTCAGGTTCATGTTATCAAGCAAGATACGGTTTACGCCATTTAACTTCAAAACTTCAGCAAGTTCATCCTGATTTTTAACTTCAACTTCTATTTCAAGAGACAAGGCATTTTTTTTCTGATAATCATGAACCCGGTTGACAGCGTTGGTGATCGATCCAGCCGCACTGATGTGGTTATCCTTAATCAGTACCATATCATAAAGCCCAATCCGGTGATTGGTGCCGCCACCTTTGACTACAGAATATTTATCAATATCCCGCCAAAGCGGATTGGTTTTCCGGGTATCCAGAATTTTACACTTTGTATGAGACACTTTTTCGGCAAATTTGTGGGTTTGTGTGGCAATCCCGCTCATCCGCTGAATCAGATTAAGCAAAGTTCTTTCTGCCTGAAGTAAAATCCGGGTATTGCCATAAAAAGTCCCGATGACGTCTCCCTTTTTAACCGGACTTCCATCAAGAATTTTCCAGTCAAAGAACAGTTTTTCATCAAAATATTGCAGAACCAGATCAGCAACCAGGCTTCCGCAAAAAACGCCATCAGCCTTCGCCCATAATTTTGCATGGGAATTCTGATCTTCAGAAATTGTGGAAAGAGTAGTTACATCACCGGTTTTGATGTCTTCCTGCAGAGCAGAAGCAATCCGGGGTGCGAGTTGGGTTGGAGAGAGGAGCATAGTGGTAAGTTATAAGTTAAAAGTTACAAGTGGCAAGTCGAGCAAAGTGAAGATTATGTCCAAAGTTCGGTGTTATAAGTTGAGAAAAGCAAAAAAACCAATAAAAACTGTGACTTTATAATAATTGATAATATGGAAATTGAATCATTCTGTTAAAATCAGAAACCAGATTCCGATCAAATTGAATATAGTTCTGACTCATCAAAAGCTGAATTTGAATTGTTTAAACTGGATAGTAGCCCGTTTAACATTTTACTTACCTGACTACATTTATTTTCAATTGAATCATATTGTGTTTGACTGATAAACTTTAAATCCAAAATCAAGATTAAAAAATAACGTATTTCCTCATTTGAACCTCTTGCAATAATAAGATGCTGAGAAAGTTCCTTTTTGGTTTCCCGACCTGTTCCCTCTGCAATATTTGCAGGAACTGAAATTGTACAACGGACCAATTGTGAAATAATTCTGAATTCTTCAGCTTTTGGAATTTGATTTAGTATTGAATAAATATCTAAAACAACCTGATGACTAAGTTGCCAAACCTTCAACTCCTTAAATGAATGGATTTTTGGTTTTACCGCACCGGAATCATTTGAGTTTTTATAGTTCATTGAGAATGTTTTTTAAAGGTATTGTTGTTCTGTTTCTCTTATAACTTATAACTTGTAACGTGTAACTCTTATAACCTATAACTTATAACTATTATAACTTGTCTTTTTCCCCAGCAATCATCACGGGAATATCATCCTCCACCCGATACACCTGTCCACAATCTTGACAGACAATTTCACTTTTTTCGGGTTGATACAAGAGATGTTCAGATTTGCACTTTGGGCAAATAAGAAGGTCGAGAAGTTTGGGGCTAACCATAATTATTCCTTGAAATAAGGCCGGAAAACTTGAAGAAGTGAGTCTGGAACCCGTTTGGGCCGTCGGGTTTGTTTATCAACGAAGGCAAGGACAGTATGTCCGGTTACCATAAGCTCACCGGCATCAGTCGTTAATTCATAGTCAATCCGGATTTTAACGGATGGAAGCTCCTTCACCATCGTCCTGATGGTAACCCAGTCATCGTAGGTGAAAGACCCTTTGTAAGAGGCGTGTGATTCAACAACGGGCAGAAAAAGTCCCTGCTCTTCC
>JAFLBE010000091.1 GCA_017303995.1 Bacteroidota bacterium
AACTCTTCTCATCACTCTCAACCCTTTTCCCCGTAGGTTTAACTGCGTTGGTTGGTAAAAATGGTACTGGTAAATCAACATTACTTAAGCTGATTACAGGTGAATTACTTCCGAATTCAGGTAAGGTTTCTGTTACCGGTTCTTTCAGATTTTTTTCTCAGGATGATTCAAGTTTTAAAACAGTTGCAGATGCGATGGGCGTTGCAAAATACCTGGAAGGACTTGATCGATTTTGCAAAGGTCAAATATTTCCTGAAGATTGGGCAGTAATGGATGGAAAATGGGATATTGAATCCCAGATTGCCGGATTACTCTCTGGAAGCGGACTTGATTATATAACTCTCGACAAACCTTATTCAGTTTTGAGCGGTGGTGAGCGGATCATGATCAGGTTCCTGGGTTGTTTGGCTACTCAACCTGATATTCTTTTACTTGACGAACCCACTAACCATCTTGATTCAAAATTCAGACAGGTTGTGTATTCCACCTTGCTAAACTGGAAAAAAACAGCTTTGGTTATTAGCCACGATCGTGATCTTCTTAATATTGTGTCATCAATTGCTGAGCTCAAACAAGGGGAAATAACCTGGTATGGTGGCAATTATTCTTTTTACAAAGAAATGGAAATCAGACAACGGGAAGCAATAAGTGCTGAACACGACAGGTCAAAACGCGAATTGAAAACTCTTGAAGAACAATCAAAGGCGAAATTCGAAAATCAGTCCAAAAAAATTGTTCGTGCTTCAAAGTCATTGCCCAAGTCAGGTATTCCGAAAATCTTGCTCGGGAAAATGAAACAGAATGCCGAAAATACATTGGCAAAAACAAGTAAAGTATCAGAAAATAAAATCGAAGAAGCAAAGTTATTAGTTGTTCAAACAAAAAGTAAGATGGATAAAAAAAGACCCATCATAATCGATCTTCCCGAGGTTAAAATTCCAAAAGGACAAACGATTTTTGAGGCGACTGGAATCAATCACCGTTTTGAACCCTTCCCAGATTTGTGGGAGAAACCCATTTCGTTAAATCTTTCAGGCCCGTTTAGACTGGCAATAACAGGAAATAACGGATCAGGAAAAACTGTACTCATAAAAATTATGACAGGTCAGATTGTCCCGTCAAATGGCGAGGTTAATAAACAGATTCGCAAATATGGATGGCTCGATCAGCATTATTCATTCAAATCAAAAGTGAAAACAGTTTATGAGTTGGCTTATGAAATAGCAGGCACCCAAAAAACTGAAGGTGAAATCAGAATAAAATTGGGACGGTTTGGGTTTTACAAAGATTCAGTTTTCCAGAATCTTGACTCATTAAGTGGTGGTGAAAAACTAAGGGTTCAACTGGCTTGTTTATTTTTAAAGGACCCTATACCTCAGGTTTTAATATTGGATGAACCAACCAATAACTCAGATCTTGAAAGTCTTGAAATTCTTACTACAGCAATAAAAACCTGGAAAGGTGCTTTGATTGTTATTTCTCATGACCCCCATTTCCTCTCTGAAATAGGAATTGAACAGGAAATCAATCTAAAAAGAGCAGTAACAAAAAAGTCCGCCTTGTGAGCGGACTTTTTTGAAAAACATGAAAGGCTGATATTAATACATATCACCCATTCCGCCACCCGGCATTTTGGGCATTGGAGCTTCATCTTTTGGTTCTTCAACAATAGTTGCTTCAGTAATAAGCACCATTGAAGCCACAGATGCCGCATTTTCAAGAGCAATACGGGTTACCTTGGTCGGATCAATAACACCGGTAGAGAAAAGATTTTCATACACTTCAGTGCGTGCATTGAATCCATAATCACCAGTTCCTGATTTTACCTTTTCAACGATAACAGATGCTTCAAGACCTGCATTGTTAACGATGGTGCGCAATGGTTCTTCAAGAATACGGGTAATAATCTTGATACCGGTGGCTTCATCAGCATTCAGACCCTTGAGATTTGCAAGAGCAGGAATGGTTCTGATCAGAGCAACACCACCACCAGGGACGATACCTTCTTCAATAGCAGCACGGGTTGCATGAAGTGCATCTTCAACACGGGCTTTCTTCTCTTTCATTTCTACTTCAGTTGAAGCACCAATGTGAAGAACAGCAACACCGCCGCTTAATTTGGCAAGGCGTTCCTGAAGTTTTTCTTTGTCATAGTCTGAAGTCGTTTTCTCAGCCTGAGCTTTAATTTCACCGATACGTGATTTGATTTTAGCTTCGTCTCCGGCACCATCAACAATGATTGTATTATCCTTGTCAATAACAACACGTTTTGCGCGGCCAAGATAGGTCAAATCAGCACTTTCAAGTTTGTAACCTTGTTCTTCACTGATAGCAAGACCGTTTGTCAGGATTGCAATATCTTCTAGCATGGCTTTACGGCGATCACCGAATCCAGGAGCCTTAACAGCAGCAACTTTGAGTGTACCACGAAGTTTGTTTACAACGAGGGTTGCCAATGCTTCGCCTTCAAGATCTTCAGCAATAATCAGAAGTCCACGACCGGTTTGAGCAACTTTTTCAAGGATAGGAAGCAGGTCCTTCATTGCGGAAATCTTCTTATCGTAGATCAGAATGAACGGATCTTCAAGAATTGCTTCCATGGAGTCGGAATTGGTGATGAAATAAGGTGAAAGATACCCACGGTCAAACTGCATACCTTCTACGGTCTTCAGTTCAGTTTCTGTTCCCTTTGCTTCTTCAACAGTGATAACGCCATCTTTTCCAACTTTCTCAAAGGCTTCTGCAATCAGATTTCCGATTTCAGCATCATTGTTGGCTGAAATAGATGCAACATCTGCATATCCTTTTTTACCATCAACATTCTTGGAAATCTTTTTGAGTTCTGCAACTACTGCAGCAACAGCCTTGTCGATACCCCGTTTCAAATCCATTGGATTTGCACCGGCAGTAACGTTTTTATAGCCTTCACGAACAATTGCCTGGGCAAGAACGGTTGCAGTTGTGGTACCATCACCAGCAACATCAGAAGTTTTGGAAGCAACTTCCTTAACCATCTGAGCACCCATATTCTCAACAGGATCCTTCAATTCAATTTCTTTTGCAACAGATACACCATCTTTCGTTACAAGGGGTGATCCGAATTTCTTGTCAATAACCACGTTACGGCCTTTAGGTCCGAGGGTTACTTTTACTGCATCTGCAAGCTGATCA
This sequence comes from Bacteroidota bacterium, assembly GCA_017303995.1. GTDB lineage: Bacteria > Bacteroidota > JABWAT01 > JABWAT01 > JABWAT01 > JAFLBE01. Next base: position 3,172 of record JAFLBE010000091.1, read on the forward strand.
ATTCCTGATTTCAGTTTTGATCTGGATTCAGTATTGAAATAAATAAGTTTTGCCATTTTAAAATTCCTTGGTTGTTATTTTTATATGTTTTAATTACAGAATTGCAAAAACGTCTGATTCTCTCATGATGAGTAAATCGGAACCATCAACGCTGATTTCAGTTCCGGAATATTTTCCGTAAAGAACCTTGTCACCAACTTTGAGTTGCATTGGGATAGTTGTGCCACTATCAGCAACCTTTCCGGGTCCGACAGCAACGATTTCGCCTTGTTGTGGTTTTTCTTTTGCAGTATCGGGAATAAACAATCCGCTTTTGGTTTTTTCTTCGGCAGCAGCTGGTTTTACAACGATGCGGTCTGCTAAGGGTCTGATGCTCATAGTTTCCTCTTATGTTTTTTGATTAAATTAAATAGGTCTGACAAGTCTGTCAGTTTATTGTTCGTTTGCCCTATTATCAAAGGCCGTGCCAAATCAGTTTTAGTAAAATTATTGAATTAGTATTTGTGGGTTCTCATGTAAATTTGAGACTTTAAACTGGAATCGAAGAGAAAATAATTTCGAAAGTGTGAGTTGATACAGAAAGGAAATGAACACAAGAAATCAATTTCAGCGTAAATAGCCAAAATGACAGGAGGTAATGAAAGGATGGCAGAAAAGTTTAGCGGACTAAAATCCAGGTATTCTGATCGTTTTTTTTCAGGTTGCATTCTCCGGAAAACAAATAGTCAGCAGGACCTGAAAGAATCACGTTTTTGAACTCATCATTAAAATTCACAGTTAAAAGCTGACCCGATTGAACTTTAACGATAACTGGTTTTTGAGTTACAATCCCTTTTTGGTAAGCAGTAATCGCACCTGCGACAGTTCCCGTACCGCAAGCAAGGGTTTCAGCTTCAACACCTTTTTCGTAGGTTCTGATCCTGATGGCAGATTCATCAATTTTTTGGATAAAATTGACATTTGCCCCCTTTTTTGATTTTGCAAAATCTGAATTTCGGAGTTTTCTACCTTCTGAAAGAACATCAAGCTCAATAAGGTTCGTTTTCATCACCACGAGATGCTGTGTTCCCGTATTCAGATAAAAGGCATTGGGGATATTAGTTTCAGCAAAATCGTACGGGTCAATCATTGAAAGGGCAACTTCAGTGGTAGTGATTTTTGCAGAATAGGTACCGGATAAAGTCTCAAATCTAACTTCAGTTTTTCCTGTCAAAACAGAAAAAAAAGCACTGATACACCGACCACCGTTTCCACACATTCCAGCAAGTGAACCGTCAGAATTCAAATACAACATTCTGAAATCATGGGTTGAGCTTGGTTTAATCACCATCAGCCCGTCACCACCGATTCCAAAATTCCGGTCACATAAGACTGGTGTCATTTCAGAAAAAATTGAATCAGAAATTTTATCATCCCGATCATCGATCAGAACAAAATCATTTCCGGCACCCGTATATTTTTCAAACTTAATGGTGGTGATCATCTTTTTTACTGCAGTTGTTACATTCATTAAAATCGGCAGGTTCAATTTGAAAGGTTGAGTGGCGAATATGGTAGGTTTCTTCAGCAATCTTGTGGGCAGAACTCAAAACCTGAGGTGTAAGCGAAAAATCTGAAACGGTAAAGTGGCACGAAAGATTATGAACACCCGAAGAAAGCGTCCAAATATGAACATCATGAACACTAAGTACACCTGGTATCCCTGAAAGCGCAACCTGCAAGGCTTCAACTTCAATTCCTGATGGGACACCTTCCATGAGAATATTAACAGATTCTCTGACTAAACTCAGTGCTGTGAATACAATTATCAATGAAATAATGATAGAAACAACCGGATCTGCAATCACCCAACCGGTAAAAATAATAAGAATTCCGGCTACAATTGCGCCAACTGAACCCAGTGCATCACCAACTACGTGAAGAAAGGCACCTTTCATATTTAGGTTATCTTTGCTGTGCTTGAATAATAAAGCTGCCGAGATCAGATTGGCAATCAGTCCAATAACTGCGACAGCAAGCATGATTTCAGCTTGAACAGGTTCAGGATTGAATAAACGGGTGGTTGCTTCAACAGCAATGTAAATGGCTAAAACAAGAAGTAAAACACCATTTGTAAATCCAACAACTATTTCAGAACGCTTGTAACCAAAAGTTTTACGGCTATTGGCTTTTTTTTCCCCTAACCTGAATCCAAGCCAGGAAAAAATAAGAGCGGCAAGATCGGTGAGCATGTGCCCGGAATCAGCTAATAA
>JAFLBE010000092.1 GCA_017303995.1 Bacteroidota bacterium
TTGACGTTATTTCTGACCCGCTGCCTCATATTGGAAACCCCGAACTTTTGGCTGTAATTATTGCAGATATAAAAGGTCTTGGCAATCTGAACCTTCGTCACGGTGTTTCAACCGGTGATGAAATCCTCCGGAAAGTTTCAACTTATCTGAAAAACGAAAGTTTCCCGGGGTCACTGCTTTTCCGTCGTTCCGGCGACGAATTTGTCATCATTGACACAACCTCAGAACCGTCAACCATTGAATTATTTGTTAACTCACTTACCGATCATCATTTTGATATTCAGGTTCCGGGTGAATCAAAACCTGTTGTTGCACGACTTAATGTGGCTTCTGCAACCCGTAAGGCAGATGGTGAATCGCTTGAAGATATTTACATCCGTGCCAGACAGTCATTTACTGCAGCAAAAAAACTTCAGACTCCGGTCGTTGATTCTGATGGCGATATTCCCTCCCAGTATTACTTCCCCCTGAAAAATAAAATCAGCTTCAGAAAAACTGAACTTGATATGCTGGATGCTGCTTACAAAGACGCCGTTCTTTCTAAGGGAAATCTGCTTTTTATTGAAGGACAGGCAGGTACGGGGAAAACAAAAGTCATCAATTATTTTCTCCAGGAAACCCGGGAAAAAATGGATCCGGTTGTGATGCTGGGAATGGCGCAGCATGTCAGAATTCCATCACCTTATCACCTGATCAAACGTGCGCTCAGCCGGTTTTTTTATCAATATCCCGAAAAGTTTTACAAGACCATTAATAAGCTGAATGAATCTGATATTCGTGAATTGTTTCAGTTTATGCCGGAAATTGATGTGGAACGTTTGAAAAACCTCAGTTTCAAAGCGCCGTCACAACAGTTTGATTATGCACTTTTTGAGGCCATTCTTCACTTTCTTGATATTATTTCGGAAGGGACGACTCTGGTTGTCTGGTTTGAAGATTTTCAGGATGCAGATTCTGGAAGCTGGAGTTTTCTGAAGTATCTGAGTACCAACCTGAAAAACCGGAATATGCTGTTTGTCGTTAGCCTGAGAGAACTCGACTGGGACAATCCCAAATTCACCGAAACACTCAGAAATACATTCTGGGAACTGAAAAACTCACCGTTGGTTCAGTTTCATAAAATGCAACCGTTTACTCTGGAAGAAACATCAGGATATTGCCAGGAATTCAAGTTTTTCAGAAGACTTCCGCCTAAGGGAATTGAATTTATTTATCAGATTTCGAAGGGGAATCCGCTTTACATTGTTGAACTGGCAAAGTATTTGGTTGCAACGCCACGGCTGATCAAGAAAATTGAAAAAGGTGCCATCCCTGCCGAAGGATTTGATATTCCATCCACTATTCAGGAAGTGGTTTTGGGTGAGTTAAATAGTCTGAGCCGTGAAGAAATGGAATTTTCACGGTTCCTTTCAGTGCTTGGGTTTGAACTCAGACAAGATTTGATCGGGTTGATTTCTGGACGGAATGAAACCCATGTACAATCACTTGTTGATGCACTCAAATTTAAAAATGTGCTGACCGAAGGTCCTGATGGCGGATCAGGCAGAAATCTGGTTTTCAGTCATCCGATGGTGAGAACGGTAATTTACAATGCGATGAGTCTGAAAAAACGACGCGGATTTCACCTTCAGGTTGCCGAATCACTCGAGAAGAACCTGGATGTTGCAGATGATATCGCTTTGCTTGCAGATCACTATTATCTCGCTGCTGAATGGGAGAAATCTTTCCGGTATTCCATTTCCTGCGCTTTGCAGTCGAAACAAATTTATGCTTTTGAATCGGCCTATCAATTTTTTAGCCGGGCAAGAGAAATCGCAAAAATCACATTTAATGATGCTGCCTTTGCCGATATGGTTCAGAAGGAAGGTGAAATTCTTCAGTTCCTCGGCAGATATGATGAGGCTTTTAAACGGCTGAGTAAATCTGCCAAACTTCAGGAAGGCCGGAATAACGGATATGAGGTTGCGAATAATTATCACCTCATGGCGAAAATTCAGCACATTAAAGGACAGTTTTCAGAGTCATTGGCAACATTGGCCAAAGCAAAAAAACTGATCTCAAATAATGTTTCTCTTTACGGAATGCTGCTGGGTGAAGAATGCTGGATTTACCGGGTTATCGGAAATTATGAAAACAGTTTGAAGTCAGGCAAAGAGGCACTTGAAATTCTTGACCGATCTGCCCCGAAACGGGAAACCGGATTTGTTTACAATAATCTGGCAGAAATTTATTACCGGATTGGAGATTTTCAAACTGCGAATCAATATCTCACCAAACGTCTTGAAATTTCAAAAGCCATTGGTGACAAAGAATCGATGGCCATGTCGCTCAACAATATGGCTGAAATGAGACTGGAGTTTGGTAAAATTGAGGAATCTGAGCCCTATATTGAAGAGGCCCTCACCGTTGCCCGCGAAATTGGAAATCCGCAGGTAACTGCCCGGGTTTTGGCGACGAAAGTGATGCTTTTTATCGAAAAAGGTCGGATGGAAGACGCCCATGTTCTGCTTGATGAAGTTTTTTCGGTTGTAGATCAGTGCCAGTATAATTACATCAAGCCGATGCTTTACCTCGAAAGGGCAATCATTTACAGCCACAACGAAGAATCTGTTGCAGCTGAAAAGCAGGCCCGTTCTGCACTGGCTCTTTCAGCCAAAAGTCAAAGTAAAGAGTTTGAAGGACTTTCTTACCGGATATTGGGAGAAATTGCCGGGCGTTCGGAACGGTATCAGGACGCCATTCTTCATTTTGAAAAAGCAGGTGCCATTTTAAAATCTTTAAATCTGAGTCAGTATTACCGCACCAACCGGTGTCTTGCAAAAGCGTTGGTAAAATTGGGCAAACCAGATGAAGCTTCTAAAATTCAGAAACAGGTTGATGAGTATTATCAGAGTGTGAAACTGTAAAATGGTTACGAATTACGGGTAACGGGTTACAGGGTAAATTCTACAAATTTTAAGTTGGGCAAAATATCTCTTCTGACTTAACCCGTGATAAGTGACCCGTTACCCGTGACCCTTCAGACCAAAAGGAAAAACCATGATCCTAACCATCGGAGAAAAGCCTCTGACCCTGGCTGACCTCGAGAAGTCGGTAAAATCGACTTTAAAACTGCAATTTTCTGCATCCGCAAAAAAACGGATTCAAAAATCCCGCCAGCTTGTTGAACATATTGAAACACGTGATGAACCCTTTTATGGCATCAATACCGGATTTGGAAAACTTTGCCAGGTTCAGATTCCCGCCAATCAACTCGAAAAACTTCAGGAAAATCTGATTTTAAGTCATGCTGTCGGAGTTGGTGAATCAATTCCCAATGAAATCGTGCGACTGATGATTCTGATCAAGGTGAATTCCTTGGCTCAGGGTTTTTCGGGAATCCGTCAGGAAACGATGGATATGCTGATCCGGTTTTACAATGAAGGGGTTACGCCGGTAATTCCTTCACAGGGATCAGTAGGAGCTTCGGGTGATTTGGCTCCGCTCGCTCACATGGTTTTACCCATTATGGGGTTTGGTCAGGTTGAGGTGGATGGAAAACGAATTCCGTCTGCTGAGGTTTTTACAAAATGGGGCATTGAGCCTTTAAAACTTCAGTCGAAGGAAGGTCTTGCGCTGATCAACGGAACCCAGCTGATGTCGGGTTATCTGGCTTATTGTCTGATGGAATCCATTTATCTGGCGAAGCTTGCTGATGTGGTTGCTGCCATGTCTCTTGATGCGTATCAGGGAAGTCTTCGGCCGTTTGATGCCAGAGTTCATGACGTGCGCCCGCACAAGGGGCAGATTGACGTTGCTGCCAATATCAGGAAACTGATGACCGATTCTGAAATCCTGAAATCCCACGAAAACTGTCCGAAGGTTCAGGATCCTTACTCATTGCGTTGTGTTCCGCAGGTTCATGGTGCGTCGAGAAATGCTTTCCGGCACGCACAGGAAATTCTGGAAACTGAGATCAATTCTGCAACCGATAATCCGCTGATTTTCGATGAAGAAACGGTGATTTCCGGCGGCAATTTTCACGGACAGCCACTTGCACTTCCGCTTGATTATATGGCCATTGCTTTGGCCGAACTTGCTTCCATTTCAGAAAGAAGGCAATATCTGCTGCTAGAGGGTCCAGACGGATTGCCACGCCTGCTCATGAAAGATACGGGAATCAATTCGGGGTTTATGATTCCGCAATACACTTCGGCTTCTCTGGTTTCTGAAAATAAGGTGCTTGCGCATCCCGCTTCGGTGGATTCTATTCCGACTTCGCTCGGTCAGGAAGATCACGTTTCGATGGGAAGTGTGGGAGCCTTGAAGCTATACAGGATTTTGCAGAACGTAAGAAATGTCCTTTCGATTGAACTGCTTTGTGCCGCCCAGGCGTTAGACTTCCGTGCTCCGAAAAAACCTGGTAACGGAGTAAATGCCGCCTACCGGAAAGTTCGTGAGCACATCCGTCATGCTGATTATGACCGGTTGTTTTCTGAAGATATCAAAGCCTGCAGCGACCTGGTTCATGACCGGGCCGTACTGCAGGCGGTTGAAAAGGCTGTTGGGAAATTGGAGTAACTGTTTTCTGCTCCCCGACATCCAGATTTAGTTTGTCAGGTTTTGAAGAGTCGTTTCAACGTCACCCGGTGTTGACATGATTTTGGTGAATGTTCCCATTGTCAGTTCCGGCCAGTACAAAGCAAACCGGTAACGACCGTGCAGCATGGTGGCGGTTTTATCGGTCAGGATAATTTCGTACGGCATCGCTGCTGCATGTTTTTTCCCGATGATAGTAAGAAAGTGATCTTCACCGGTTTCTTTATCAAGTAAAGCAATCCCGAATACTGCAGTTTTCTTTTGCTCATCAACAATTGAATACACTTCACGGGTATTTCCTGCCAGCTTTTTCAGGTTTTTCCGGATGACTGAAAGTCCATCAGCAAACGATGAAAATTTCTTTAGTTCAACCGGATCGTCAAAATAGGGCATTCCCATCATATATTGGTATCTTTTCAGTTCATTTCGGTCAACAGAACCACCAAACGGTTTTTTTTGCGATCCGATCAGTTTATACAGATTGTCAAGTTTTGAAATGACCGGTTTTTCATCTGATTTAAGTGTGAAAATCTGATCACCCAGATAAGCAGTGAATAAATAGGAAGGATTCAATGCTGAAAGATCAATTGTATTCCCAGTTTTTACAATCGCAATACGTTGTGCTGCTGCCAACATACCGCGATCCTTTGCTTTCAGGCACAATGACTTAATTTCAGCGTTCGTGTAGACCAAAACCCACAAATTGGGATCATCTCCCGGATTATATTTTCCGAGAACTTCAAATCCTTCCTTCAG
>JAFLBE010000093.1 GCA_017303995.1 Bacteroidota bacterium
AAACGAGTAATCTTCCATCACTGTATTAGCCAGGAGTTTTTTGCAAATCTCATCAGTTTGGCGCTGGGCTTCAGCTTTATCAGCAACGTTCAAAATAACTTCAACGTGTTTACCAATCCTGATCTGGTCTGCCCCTGCAAACCCAAGATCGTGAACGGCATGAAGAACTGCTTTTCCCTGAACATCAAGAATTGAAGGGCGGAGTACAATTTTAATGGTAGCTTTAAACATGAAATAGTCCGGTTTAAGAAAGAGGTTTTTGAATCGGTTCAGGTTTCCTGGTGCCAAAAATACCACGGTAACCATATCTGATAAGGCCATAAACCAGATAAAATGAAAGTCCAACCAGCAGACCCACTTCTCTGAAAATGACGATTCCGAGAATGAGAAGGACGAAAACTGCAAATTTTGCCGGTTCTTTCTTGATTGCCCGCTTGCTGAATTTTGGAAGGGTATCATATTTAACATGACTGACCATCAGAAGAGACAGGAAAATAACGATATAGGGAAGTGCTTCAATCAGATTGAAAAAGTTCAAATCGGGATGCTTCATTTGGGTCAGAACCAGAGCACAAACAAAAACAGCCTGACCAGGAATTGGGAGTCCATTGAAATAATCTTTGTCGAAACCCACCAGTTGCACATTGAAACGGGCAAGTCTGAGTCCGCCACCGATCATTAAAAGAGACGAAATTAAAATGCCGAAGGTTTCAATATCTTTCAGACCAAGCTGATAAACCAGAAAACTCGGGGCAACACCAAAAGTGACCAGATCACTGAGTGAATCAAGTTCAACACCAAATTCGCTGGCAGAATTGGTGAGACGGGCCATAAATCCATCGAAGGCATCAAAAAAACCACCAAAAATGATAAACCAAGCCGCATTTTCAAATTGATTATTGTGAGCTGAAATAATGGCATTCAGCCCGCAGAACATGTTTAGAACCGTAAAAAAGTTGGGAATAACGGCCCGTGTAATTCTCATTATTTTTCCCCGGGAATTTCTGCAATCACCGTTTCACCGGCACGGGTAATCTGATTGATGCTGACTTTGATGGGATAGGAAGCTGGTACAATAACATCCACCCGTGAACCGAATTTGATCATCCCGAAACGTTCACCTTTTTTAACAGCTAGTCCTAAAGACAGGTCAGAAAAAATGATCCGGCGGGCGACAAAACCTGCAATTTGTTTAAATAAAACTTTTACATTTCCGTTCACGATTCCGATTTCACTTCTTTCGTTCACATCTGAAGCTTTATCTTCCCAGGCTTTCAGAAACTGTCCGGGCTGATATTTGAGGTATTTCACTTCACCATCCATCGGGATACGGTTCACGTGAACATTAAGGGGCGACATAAAAACAGCAACTAAAGTTGCGGGTCCGCCAATGAAGTCATCATGGTCAATTTTCTTGATTAAAACCACTTTTCCGTCTGCAGGAGATACAATTGAATTCGGATTCTGATCAGTTGCCCGGTAAGGATCTCTGAAAAAATTCAGGGCAAAAACCAGAAAAAATAACCCAATCAGGTTCAGCAAAAGCCCAATGATGGGGAATCCAGAGAGAAAGGCCGTAGAGAGAAAGATAACGGCGAGAGAACAAAATACAACCGTGAGAAGAGTCGAGGTTCCGTATTTGGTAAACATTCCTTTTCCTTTTTAAATCAGGCTTTACCGGTAATACGGCTGAGCACTTCATGATAGGTTTCTTCAACAAGACCCAGATCCAGACGGAAACGGTCTTTGTCCATTTTTTCGTTGGTGACTGAATCCCAGAACCGGCAGGTATCCGGTGAAATTTCGTCACCCAGCAACACTTCACCTTTGTGTACACCAAATTCCAGTTTGAAATCAACCAGTTTCAGGTTTCTTTCGAGGAAGTAAGCTTTTAGAATTTCGTTTATTTTGGTTGCCTGGGTTTTGATTTCGGCAAGTTGTTCACGGGTTGCAAGGCCAAACATGACCACGTGATCATCGTTCATAAGCGGATCACCCAGTGCATCATTTTTAAAATAACACTCAATGACCGGTTGTTCGAGAACGAGACCTTCTTTAATCCCGTATCGTTTCACCAGTGAACCGGCAGCAATATTTCTCACAACAAGTTCAACCGGCAGAATGGTGAGATGTTTGATCAGCATTTCACGGTCTGACAATTTTTTCACAAAGTGAGTTCTGATTCCCTTCGACTCAAGAAGAGTAAAAAGTGCACATGAAATGGTGTTATTAACAACCCCTTTATCAGCAATCTGACCTTTTTTAAGTCCGTTGAAGGCCGTTGCATCATCTTTGAAGTCCTGAATAACGAGATCAGCATTATCAGTTGCAAATACTTTTTTCGCTTTTCCCTCATAAATAAGGGCTTTTTTCTCGGCCATTTCAGTCTCCTAAGCCAACTCGTTGGAAAATATAGTCTACATTCCGGATGCTTTTTTTCAGATCAAACATCGTTTCAATTTCAGACTTTGTAAAATATTGCATGATTTCGCCATCTTCAAGCACATAGTCTATAAACGGACGGCGGGTCTCCCAGGTTTTCATTGCATTTCGCTGAACCATGAGATACGAAGCTTCTCTGCTGAGACCTTTATTGGTTAAGGCAATCAGCAAAGTTTGGGAAAAAGTGAGTCCGTGGGTGATGTCAATATTCCGCTGCATATTGTCGGGATAAACGATGAGTTTATCAAGAACATCATTCATCAGATGAAGCATGTAATCGAGTAAAATCGTACTGTCAGGAATGATCACCCGTTCAACTGAAGAATGGCTGATATCCCGTTCATGCCAGAGAGATACATTTTCAAGGGCTGCAAGTGCATTTCCACGAAGAATGCGGGCAAGTCCGGCAATCCGTTCACAAACAATCGGATTCCGTTTGTGAGGCATGGCCGAAGATCCTTTTTGTCCTTTTGAGAAAAACTCTTCGGCTTCAAGGACTTCTGTTTTTTGCAGGTGGCGGATTTCGGTAGCAAATTTTTCAAGTGAGGATGCAATTACCGCCAGGGTCGACATAAACTCGGCATGACGGTCACGCTGAATAATCTGGGTGGAAACAGGAGCAGGCTTCAGCCCAAGTTTTTCGCAGACATATTCTTCAACTTTGGGTGAAAGGTGTTCAAAAGTCCCGACGGCCCCGCTGATTTTGCCAACTGAAATGGTGTCAATTGCATGCTGAAGCCGTTCGATATTCCGGCGGGTTTCGTCAAACCAAAGGGCAAACTTCAAACCGAATGTCACCGGTTCTGCATGGATGCCATGGGTTCTGCCGATCTGAAGGGTAAATTTGAATTCTTTTGCACGGCGGGCTAAAATATCACGGAGTCTGATCAGATCCTGCATGAGCAGTTTTCCGGCTTCTGCCATCTGAACGGAAAGTCCGGTATCGAGAATATCAGAAGAGGTCATGCCCTGATGAACAAAACGGGAATCTTCACCGATGTAGCTGTTCATGTTGGTAAGAAAGGCAATCACATCATGTTTGACAGTGTTTTCAATTTCAAGAACGGTGTCAGCTTCAAAATTTGCGCGTTCACGAATGTTTTTTGCTGCAGAAACCGGAATTTCACCCATTTCAGCACGGGCTTCACAGGCCAGAATTTCAATTTCCATCCATTTACGGAATTTATTTTCGGTGGACCAGATGGCCCCCATTTCCTTACGGGTATAACGATCGATCAAAATGAACCCAACACGAATTAATAATTTTAAATTTTAAAGGCTAAATGGCAAATGCAATAACCACAAAGTACACGAAGTTAAGGCAACGAACACAATGGCAGTTTTAAGTTTTTGGACTTAAGATTCCCCTCCTTTGCAAGGAGGGGAAATCCCGAAAGCGTTCGGGATGGGGTGGTTTTTCGTATTGAGTTTTGAGAAAACAGCCAAACCACCCCGGCTTCGCCACCCCTCCTTGAAAAGGAGGGGAATTTATTCTACTACCTACTATCTACTTATAACTTATAACTTGTCACTTACAACTTGCCACTTACAACTACTTCTTCCCCAACACCACAGTTCTTTTAATTTCTTTTCCGTCACGGATGATGGAAAGATCCAGCTTATCACCAGGTCTGGAATCTGCTATAAAAATCTGAAGATCACGATCCGTTTTAATTGACATGCTGTTGATTTTGGTAATCACATCGGCAGGCTGAACGTCTGACTCGGCGGCCGGACTTCCCTTTTCGACATCAACAACAACCACACCACCCTGATCCTGAATCTTGAAATATTTGGCTACAACCGGGTCGAGATTCTGAACTTTTAATCCGGACCAGAAAGCACGGTCAACTTTACCGTTTTTCTTGAGTTCTTCTACAATTTGTTTAACCCGGTTGATTGAAATTGAAAATCCCAACCCAATATTTCCTGAGCTGTACTGATTTCCGGTATAGATAAAACTGTTTACCCCGATAACTTCACCAAGTGCATTGCAAAGAGGTCCGCCGGAATTACCCGAGTTGATGGCGGCATCTGTTTGAATCATGTCCCGGTAAACCCGGTTTTCCATTGGGGAAAAATTAAGTCCAACATTTGAAATCACACCAACGGTTACGGTTGGTTTGTCGTTAATTTCGAAAAGTCCGAAGGGATTACCCAAAGCAATTACCCATTCGCCAATCATAACCTGATCAGAATTACCCAGCTTCAGATACGGGAACTCTTCACCTTTAATTTTAATAAGGGCAATATCTGAAATGTAATCGGCGCCGATGATTTCGGCATCGTACTTTTTACCACCGGCCATAGTGACAATGATTTTGGAGGCGTTACCGGCTACGTGAAAATTGGTGAGAATATAGCCGTCAGAAGAAATCAGAAATCCAGATCCAAGTCCTTTAACTTCCTGTTTGTAAGACCGATTTCCGAAAAATTGCTGAAACCACGGATCGTTTCTGAACATTTCGGCGAAAGGATCACGGTATTCACGGATTTCAGTTACATTGATTCCAACAACTGCAGGACTGATGGTCCTTACCGCTTCGGTAATCACATTTCTGCGGGATAAAGTAACAGCCTGATTCAGACTGTCGAGAAGTTGGGTGGTTTGCTGAACATTGAGAACAGAAGGGCCTGACTGGCCTGAAGGAGTTCCTTCAGGATTTCCTGTGCAGGCAAAAAGAAGAAGAAGACTGGTTAGTCCGA
>JAFLBE010000094.1:0-3030 GCA_017303995.1 Bacteroidota bacterium
AGATTAAAATATTGAATTGTTCTTCTCTTGCCTATTTAGAGTTGATTGGTCAATTCACTTTGAAGCAGTAAACCGTTCAACTTTGTGAGAAACCGGTTGAACGGTTTGCAAATAGCTATAAATGGCACAAAGATCTGAAACAGTCATACTGCCGTACATCGTCCAGGGCATAACTGTGTTAAAATCGCCTTCAGAGACTGTATTTGGGTGATAATTTGAATCGGCATAAGCTTTAAACCGTTGCACAAATTGTTCTTTGCTCCATTTTCCAATTCCTGTTTCCAGATCTGCCGTCAGATTGGATGAACGAACTGTAGCTTTCATCATCGGGAATTCACGTCCGCCAGCGAGGTGCATTCCGGGTAAAGGTTCGGCACGGTCGTTTACCGGCGTGTGACAATCTGCACAGGCTGCCGCTGAAACCAGATATTTTCCATATTCTACTGAATTGGAGGTATCAGGGCGGGATTCAGGTGTTCCGGCATGAGGAAGAGTTCTGAGAATCAGGCTGAAAGGAAAAGAGGGTTCTGAAGCCGGAGGTGTGTTTTCGATCGGTGATAAACTACGGATGTAAGCAATAATTGCATAAATGTCTTCTGTATCCATTTTTCCGTAATTTGGCCAGGGCATCAGCGGAAATAAAGGTTTTCCGTCTTTATTCACTCCGGCGGTAATGGCACGGTATATTTCACCGTCTGTCCAGTCGCCCAGATGGGAAGGTGTTAAATTAGGTGAGTAGAAATCTCCAGGGAAACCCATTTCAGCGGAAAATTTTTCTCCGCCGCTTCCGTTAGAACCTGCCACAAGCGGACCTGAAAATTTCGTCCAGTCACGCTGGGAATGGCAATCCATACACACCGCAACTGAATTTGCCAGATAGGATCCACGATCAATTCGCTCTTGTGTTAGTTCAACTTTTAGATCGGGTGCAGGCCCGGCATCAGGTAAAGCCAGATTGACGTATGTTACGAGTCCGCCAATTCCAATTATTAACACCCCAAGTAAAACACTAACGCCAATTAAAATCTTCTTTCCCATATTTCCTCCCCATTTAAAGTTACAAAACTGTGACAAAGGGCGAATATAGTTAAGAAATTATCTAAATAACAAGCTTGGTAAGATTAGAATTTGAAGATTGGGGCAATTACCAGCGACGCCACCATGATAAAACCAGCATGGTTCCAAACAATAAATTGATGAGAATACTGATTTCATCAGCAGGAATTATTCTGATGAACGGATTGTAAACCAGTGCGGTTACTATGAAGAAATAAAGCGGTCCGTAATCATGTTTCTTGTGGACTGACATGATGTTTAGGATTGCGATCAGTGTGACCATGATTTTCATAAACCGTTCAAATCCGGATGGTACACTAAAACATGCTGCCATGACCAGAAATCCGGCCAAAAGTCGTGAATACAGAAGTGCCTGTCGCTGAGAAGTAATTTTTGCCATTTTGATTCCTTTCGGGTCACAAAAATAAGGATTTGATTCAGATAAGCGTATAAAAGGCGTGATTTTCTCACGAAAAATGAAATACTCCCGAAAATTGGCTAAGTTTAGAGGTGATTTTTCCGGAAAAGACTGGTTTTAACGATTTTCAAAGGAATTGGATAAACACATTCTGAGCCGGATCAATCGGAAAACTTTTGAATAAACAGAAAAGGACCAACAATGAAACCTTTGCTTCTCACTTTACTGACAGGGCTACTCATGCTATCCTGCTCCGATAAAAAACAGTCCGCCGCAGATAATCCGTTTTTTGCAGAATGGACAACCCCGTACGGAGTTCCTCCTTTTGACCAGATTAAGGACTCCCATTATGAGCCAGCTTTTACAGAAGGGATGACCCGTCAACTTGCTGAAATGGATTCCATTGCCAGCAATCCGGAGGCACCTGCTTTCGAGAATACCATTGTGAAAATGGAAAAATCGGGAAAACTGCTCACCAAAGTTGGTGGTGTATTTTTCAACCTGACGTCAGCCAATACAAATGATACACTTCAGGCTATTCAGGCCCGTATCAGCCCGAAACTTTCTGCCCATCAGGATAATATTTATCTGAACGCAGATCTTTTTGCCCGGGTCAAAACCATTTTTGATCAAAAGGAAACACTGAATCTGACCGGCGAACAAAAGAAACTGCTCAGTGACACCTACAAATATTTTGTTCGTGGCGGTGCCAATCTGAATGATGAGCAAAAAGCAAAACTCAGAAAAATCAACGAAGAATTATCATCCTTATATGTGAAATTCGGCGATAACGTTTTGAAGGATAATAATGCGTTTCAGCTTGTTTTGGATAAACCTGAAGATCTCGCAGGTCTACCTGAGAATGTAAAAACCGCAGGTGCCGAAGCTGCGAAAGCTAAAAAGATGGAAGGAAAATGGATTTATACCCTTCACAAACCAAGCTGGATTCCGTTCGCAACTTACTCAACCCGTCGTGATCTGAGAGAAAAAATCGTGACTGCTTACACCATGCGGGGTGATAACGGAAATGAAAGTGACAACAATGAAGTGATCAGTAAAATCGTAAAGCTTCGTCTTGAAAAAGCCAATGTGATGGGATTCCCAACCTATGCCCATTTCATTCTTGATGACCGGATGGCAAAAACGCCTGAAAATGTAAATGGATTGCTGATGAAAGTTTGGCCTCCGGCAATTGCCCAGGCAAAAAGAGAACGTGATGACATCCAAAAAATGATTGACAAAGAAGGCGGCAACTTCAAAGCAGCCCATTGGGACTGGTTGTATTATTCCGAGAAAATCAGAAAAGAAAAGTATGATCTGGATGAAGAAGAAATCCGTCCGTATCTGCAGGCTGATAATGTTATCAAAGGAACATTCATTCTTGCTCAAAAACTGTTTGGTATCACTTTCGAAGAAAAAACGGACATCCCTAAATATTTCCCTGAAGTCAGAACTTTTGTCGTAAAGAATGCAGAAGGAAAAGAAATCGGGATTTACCTTTCCGACTGGTTTTACCGTGACTCAAAACGTGGTGGTGCCTGGATGAACAATTACCG
>JAFLBE010000094.1:3130-5107 GCA_017303995.1 Bacteroidota bacterium
GGAACTTCCGTGGCCGTGATCCGGAAATTGGTCCGTTGCTGAAAAAGCGGGGATTAAACTGAAAATCAGTTATAAGTGATAAGTTATAAGTGGTAAGTGGAATTCTGTAAAACGATGACGTTTTACAGAATTCCTGAATAGTTAAACAGAATGTCACACTGAGTGATCCACATCCGGTAAATCCGGATGTGGATTTTATCGAAGTGTCTGGTTTTTATCTGTTTATAGTTTCAAAAGCAAAAATTCTTCTGGTGTGTGAATCGGGATTTGGGATCCTTTGAAATCATTCACATTTCTGGTAATGATAAAATCCATTTTGTTTTTTAAAGCAGCATAATATTGAATGCTATCCTCAAAATCTTTCAGGTCAGATTCAAGTGCTGTTTGAATTACCATATCATCAACAGGCAAAACTGTAAGAATTAGTCTGAGTTTTCTTAGAAAAGAAATAGCTGCGGCATGTGAAGCCAGTTTTCTGTGGATGTAATAAACATTCGAGAATATTACAGAGGAAGTAAAACCTGAAAAATGATTTGATTCAACCTGACTTAAAAGGGTTGCACCAAATTCTGAAAACGGTTTCCGGTCAAGTGCAATATCCAGAATAACATCTGTATCAAAGAACAACCGGTTTTTCATTTATATTTTTCCAGAAGTGCATCTGTTAGAATCTCATCATAATCAACATTTAAATCATGTTTGGTTTTTATCATTCCCAACAATTCACGGGTTATTGGCTCCAAAGTGATTGTATTTACAGTGGAATTGCTTTTTTCGGTTGCAAGTGATCTTAAATATTCTTCTACAATCTTTGAAATACTTCTGTTTTTTGACCGCGCATAAATCTTGGCTTTTTCAATAATTTCCTGATTTAGATTTAAAGTGAGTTTTGTATTCATTATTTCCTCATTGTTACGTGTAATGATATTTATTTTATACGTAATTGTCAATAGGAAGGTTTTACAATCTCAGCTCACCCTTTCTTCAAAACTTCAATCGTTTTTCTCACGGCTTCCCGGTTTGATGTGGGTTTGAAATTGAAAGCTTTGTTAAATTTCGACGAATCAAAGAAATAATCCCGGTCAAACTGATAGGTCATTTCACTCAGTTCTTTCATAATGGGAACAAACCAGCCGATCACCCCAACCATCCAGCCGGGTAAAACCTGAATTCCCTTCGGTCCGCCCATTTCTGAAACAAACAAATCCGCCCATTGCCTTCCGGTCAGCAATTCTGAATCAACCGGGAGATTCCAGATCTGATTCCATCCATCAGCAGAATTACCGAGCATTGCCGTTCCCAGCGCCAGATCGGGTGTGTAACCCATCGAATGGACTTTATCCGCACTGCAGAACCACTGTGATTTTTTTCCCTTGATCAAATTGTCATAGGTCATGATCATGAGCATGCTGGCGTCTTTTTTCGGTCCGAAAAAATCGGGTGAACGGGCAATGATGGCTTGCAGTTTTCCGGTTTTAATTCCATCCAGAATAATCTGATCAACTTTTGCCTGAACCACTCCTTTTTTACTGGTCGGACTTACCGGCGAAGATTCTGTGATATGTTTAACGTTATCTCCGCCAATAGCATAAATATTATCGAAAAAAACCAGTTTTGCCTGGTGCTGAATGCAGGCATCGACAACATTTTGCATAAAGGATGGCCAGGTTTCCTGCCAGACTTTTGTGCTATACTCAAATCCGACTGTGACATAGCAGACTGAACTTCCTTCAACTGCTTTGAAAATTTCTTCCCGGTTTGTGAGGTTTGCGGGAAAAAGGGAATCGGTTTCATTTACTTTTTTGGGATTTCTGGAAACCAGCCGGATGTCGGTTGTCCATTGGGTTAATGCTTTGGCCAGTTCGATTCCGATTGCTCCGCCGGATCCTAAAATAGTTTGCATGGTTTTTCCTCTTTTTGATTTTCACCAAATCACGTGAAAAACTGAAAATGAAGCAAATACCGGCGGATGAAGTG
>JAFLBE010000095.1 GCA_017303995.1 Bacteroidota bacterium
GCATTTACGGGATTTTTGCTGAAGTTCTTTCCATTGGGAAAATACAGAACCGGCATATCATTGAAGGGGAAAAAATAACGCTTCGTGAAGCCAGTTTGATTCTTATGGATGAAGCCCACCAATTCAGGAATGAACGTTCCAGCCGATTTCGTTTACTCAGGTCGTTGACAGATCATACCGATAAAAAATGGGTGCTGATGACAGCAACGCCTATCAACAAATCCCCAAAGGATCTTCATACCCTGACCAAGTTTTATACCAACGACGCAAAATTTGCAAAAACGGTAAAATCTGATTCATCGGCTTTATCCAGATTGAAGGACATCAGCCTTGTTTCCCGTCCGAAAGATCTTTCCAAACAAAGTCAGAACCTGAATCTTGACCTTGAAATCGGACAGCAGAGTTTTGATTATGCTGATCTGCAGGTTCAGGAACTGAAACGGAAAATCGAAACCACCTTACGGCAGGTTCTTCCAAAAGTGATCGTCCGGGAAAACCGCACCAGTCTGATCGAACGGGTGAAGAACGGAGAAAAAATTCTCATTAACGGGAAGCCGCTTAACTTTCCCGATATCCGCATCCACAAACAACCCTACTCCATTGAAAATCCGGATTACCCGAATTTGCTGCGGAATCTGATCACCTGGATTGAAAACTTCAAGTGGACGGCGGTACTTCCGGAAGTGTATCTCAAAGATGATGAACTCAGAAAAATGCTGGAAAATACGGCGAAACTGAACGGAAAAGAGCATTTCAAAAAATTGGCCCGTCATCCATTATTGTATCGTGCCATCCTTCAGAAAAATCAGATTGGTCAGTCCCTGCTCATGTTAAAACGAATGGAAAGTTCGCTGGATGCATTCAGGGCTACGTTTGGTAGGTTGAAGGAAAAGTACGAAAAGGTGAATGCCTATTTTGCGAAATATGGGCGGATTCCAAAAATATCGACCAAGGATTTCAGTATGGATGATACTGAAGCTCTAATGAATGAGGATGTCACGCAGATCAGAAATGTAAAGGAAAATATGCAGCGTGGCTGGAAAACCAGTCAGTTTCTGGATCATTTTCTGTCGGATTTTATGAAAGATTACCAGTCGATTCTTGAATTGGAGCTCATTCTCAAAAAGATAGAATCAGACAAATATGAAGTTGCCTCCAATCTGATCGACAAGTACGTTTCTGGCGGACACAAAGTGCTTGTTTTTACACAGTTTACAGATACACTTTCCGGATTTAAACACCACCTTCACAAACAGGATTATCCCTGGCTGAACCGGTTTGAAACTGTTTCATCGGATACGGGAAATATCAGCGGAATTGTAGAACGGTTTTGTCCGGAATCCGCAAAAAAAGGAAATCAGGTCCGGTCTCATGACCATCCGGTTGATGTTTTGGTGACGACGGATGTGCTTTCTGAAGGACAGAATCTGCAGGATTGTGATGTCATGGTGAATTTTGATTTTTGCTGGACGCCATTGGTTTTACTCCAGCGGTTCGGGCGGATTAACCGGGTAAATTCCCGTCATTCGATGAATCATCTGATTCATCTGCTTCCTTCGGCAGAACTGGATGATATGCTGAATCTCATGACCCGCTTGAAAACCCGGTTTGATGCCATCAGTTTTACAATAGGCGGCGACGTCAACCTAATTGATGATGAATTCAATGCAGAAAAAACCCGTTCCTTCCTGAATGCCAGTGGAAAAGAGGGATTGTCCTGGGAACCAGACTGGGCTAATTTTCAAGATCCAATGATCAAACTTCATCACCGGAAAGATTTATTTATCAACGGAAACGGGCAAATTGAGTCCAGACTGCGTTCCATTCCAGACAAATCGTACTCGGTGGTTCAAGGTGAGTTCAAGGCTGTTTTTGCTGCTTTCAAGATTGGACAGGAAATCCGATGGAAATGGTGGCGTGACGGACTTTCAAAGGAACCTGACTCAGTTCTTGACATCTTCAAAGCCGTTGATCCTCTTGTCAGTTCCCGAAAAAGTCCGGACGATTCTGATCTTCTGGATGCATTGGAACTGGGTTTAAGACGAATTGAAGTCTGGATGAATCAACTAACCCCGGCGGCTGAAAAAACAGGATCTTTTTCTTCGGGTTTGTTTGATCAGGCGGATGACCAGTTTCAGATTCTAACAGTAACAGAAACGAATTCAGTTGAATTATTGCAATGGATTGTGGTTTTGAATTCGGGGAAGGGTTAGACGGAAATTCGGATGGGATGGATTCCCGCCTTCGCGGGAATGACAAGCCTTTTCTATTGGCAAAAACCAAAGTCTGTCATTCCCGCGAATGCGGGAATCCAGAATTGACTAGTTTTAAAATAAATAATTGCATTTCTTGGCTATTTCTTAGCGTCTTTGGGGTCTCCCAATAACCCCACAGTATAATCCAGGAATTCTTTTTCCGCCAGATCTCTTTCCGATTTATTTTCTACCAGATTATTTCTCATGAAAATGAACGAACCGGCGATTTTGTTTTTGATAAAAACGAATCCGGCCAGATTCTGAACACCGGTCATACTTCCGCTTTTTGCAAGGATTCTGACATCAGGATTTGCCAGGGAAATCCGGTCATCAAGGGTGCCGGTTTCGCCATAAGCTGCCAGAGACGACATCAACGCAGTCTCCTGCAGGACGAGATTTAATGCAGGTAAAACACTTTTCAACCGGACCAAGTTATATCTTGAAAGCCCTGATCCATCAGCCAGACGGTTTTTGTTTTCAGGATCAGGAAAACTCTTTTTGAAATTCTCGAAATTTCCTGTTTGCTCCGATTGAATTGCCAGATATCTCAGGCTTTGTTCTGATGCCAGATTGTTGCTGTGTTTGAGGATTTCATCTGCCAATCGGGTAAACTCATGACGAATGATATAGTCAGTTTTGACGTTGAAATCTGAAATTTGGCAGGTTTCAAAAGTGACAGGAGCAGGTCCAATTTTCTGCTGAATAAACCTGATGATGAGTTGATCAGGATTGGGGATTGAAATCGTTCTTTTTTGTGTAGTTCCGGGAAAGGAATTTGGATCACGGGTGATCATAATTTGGTTTTCACGGAAGTTTCTCGAAATCTTTTTGTCTCCGTTTAAAATAGTTACCGGAAGTCCGGCCGGGAAAGTTGATACCGAATCGCCCTGAATCGTTTTCGTCCAGCTCACTTTTACCACATTTTCATTGATGGGAACCCGGTTCAGATACGGCTGAAAATCCCACGGTTCATCGTCGAACATCCATCCTTTTCCCCAAAAAGAAGTGGTATCATAATCCAAAGTTTTTATTGTCACTTTTTTTATGATTCCAACTTTTTTTATCAGCAGTTCCAGAACCGAATCAACTTCCGTTGATCGCAGCAACGGATCACCGCCAGCCCAAATCAACAGAGATGAATCGTTTTTGTCGAAGGAAAATCCTGTTGAAAGGAACAGTGTGTCCCTTTTTAACTGAGACCAAAAAGGAAGAAAGTAAAGTTTCTGGATCGAAGCCGGAGTGAAAAAACCGTCTGTATTCAGGCTGTCGAGCAGTTTTCCATCAGCACCAGTTATCATATAACCAGTCCAGACTGTTGAGTTATTAACAGGTTTTGGGGCGTCCAACTTTTGTTGTGGACTGAGCATTTGGGTGCTGCATGACGACAAGAAAACCAGCAGGAAGGAAAGGGAACAAAGAGTAGATTTCATTTTTATACCATAGAAAGTTGAATTTACTTATTTTTCTCCCTAAATTGCAAGATATTTTGATTGGAGAACTATCATGAAGTCTGGAATACACCCAAATTACAAGGAAGTCAAAGTTACCTGTCTTTGCGGCAATACCTTTACTACCAAGTCTACAAACGCTGAACTTAAAGTTGAAATTTGCTCAAACTGCCATCCGTTTTTTAATGGTGGAAAAGATCGTCTGATCGATACTGCCGGCCGGGTAGAGAAGTTTAACAAACGCTACGCTGCAGCTCAACCTAAGAAGTAATTTTTAAAGGGATTTTTGCCATCCGGCTGAAATCCCTTTTTTATTTTATGCACTACGGACTATTCGACGACGCCCACTTCTCCAATTTCTACCCGCTTACCTATTCTAAACCCTTTTCTCAGCTCAGAACCGGACTTTTTACGCAGGCAGAATTTGCTTCAGCGGTTATCCATCCCGTTTCTCTGATTACCAGTGCCGATCACCTGAACCGGTATCTTTCGGTTTCGTCTTCTTTGCATCCTGAATCAGTTTCTGAACCGGTTTTGTGGATGAACAGCAGAATCCGGGATTATTCTGAACTTAAACCTGCTTTGAAAGAGTTGAAAAATCCGGGTGATACACTTTCTGATGGAAAAACCGTTTTTGCGATTCTGATTGGTGCTCATCAGTATTCTGAGTTTTGTACATCCAAGCCTGAATTGTTTATCAAAACCACATTTTCATGTAACCTTGAAACCTTTGATCACACCTGGGAGCTAATTCTCGACAACGGGAAAACCCAGCAGGCTCATTGGAAAGTTGCTGAAAAGTCAGGCCGGTTTTCTGATCTGACGGATTTATACAAACATTCAATTCTCGGTTCCGGAAAAATTTTCGTCGGGAAAAATGTTCTGATCCATCCCGGCGTCACTTTCGACCTGAGAAATGGAAACGTGATTCTGGATGATGATTCAGAAGTGATGGCACACTCTTCCTTCGTTGGCCCAGTTTATATCGGCAAAAAATCCAAAATAAAAATCGGCGCCAAGATTTATCAGAATACGGTGATTGGTCCGGTTTGCAAAGTGGGCGGTGAGGTTGAAGATGTGATCATTCAGGGATACTCGAACAAACAGCATGACGGATTTCTGGGCCATGCTTATCTGGGTGAATGGTGCAATCTTGGTGCTGATACCAATAATTCAGATTTAAAAAATACCTACGCAAACGTCGACATCTGGGAAAACGGTAAATTTGCCGATACCGGAAGTCAGTTTATGGGACTGATCATGGGTGACCATTCCAAAACCGGAATCAACACCCAACTGAACACCGGCACTGTTGTCGGGTTTTCTTCCAACATTTTCGGAGCCGGTTTTCCCGAACACCTTATTCCATCTTTTCACTGGAGTGCAGATGGCCGGTTGATCG
>JAFLBE010000096.1 GCA_017303995.1 Bacteroidota bacterium
CCGGTCATTTCATTGAGCGTCTTTGAGATAGCACCAAATTCATCATGCCGTTTTCCTGAAAATTCAACATCCAGATTTCCTTTGCTCACCTGTTTGATTCCCTCCATCAGCATTCTGAAAGGACGAAGAATCCACCTGATTGCGATGAAAATGGCAACCAGAACACCCACCAGAGCAAGTATCAGAAGGGAAATCATTTTCCAGTCGGGCTCAAGAATTTTATGATTATCCGGTTCGAAAAGATAAGTGATTCCGTTTTCGGTGTACATGATGAGAAACCGGTTGTTCCAATCGCCAAACTGAACCAAGCCGTAGGTCCTGATCCAGTCGGGGTCAGGTAACTTTCTGATGTCAGGAACCGATGGGGAAGTCGCCCAGGTCGACCCGTCAGGTAAAATCCACCTGATGGAAACCTGAAGTTTATTCCTGAGTTCCAGTGCTTTTACAGTATCAGGCTGAGTCCCCAGATCCCGTGCGACATAAGCCAGATATTGGGTTGCATGCATCCGCCAGGGTGGTACGGCAGATTCCATCCAGAATGACCTGAAAAATCCGACCAGAATGGCAATAACAGCAATAGCTGCCAGAACAAGAATCAGGGTCAATTTCAGGAAAACTGATTTCTGGATTTTATGGTCAGGGTTCAGGTGAAAATGTGCATGTTTTTTCATTTGAATTTCAGATTTGGATTTAACCAAAGAGGGTCACAGAGTTAATCACAGAGGATTTTGAGTTTGTTTCAGCCTTCAAACAGAGTTAAACATGCTTCGATACAATTTTTCTTCGAAAAATTACTCAGCATGACAAATTTGGATTCTCAAAATTCCTGTTTCTGTGAAGGAACCCTACTTTATTCCATTAAAAACTCTGTGGCCTCTGTGAAAAACTAAGTGTAACTCTGTGGTTAGGCAATTTCATGTTTCTTTGGCTGGAATAAACTGATATCCTGTTCCCCAGACTGTTCTGATCCAGGTTGGAGATTTGGGGTCATCGAACAATTTGGTACGAAGCCGGCTCACGAGAATATCCATTGTCCGGTTGGTGGCATCCCATTCAAAACCACGAAGATTTTCGAGAAGATCGTCACGGGAGAAAACTTTTCCCGGTTGCTTCATCAGCAAAACCAGAAGATCAAATTCGGCTGTGGTGAGGTCAAGAAATTCACCAGCAAGCCGGGCTTCTCTTCTTACAATATCTGCCTCAATCGGACCCGATTTCAGAATTTCACCGACCTGAAGTTCCGGCTGACGGCGCAATACGGTCTGAATGCGGGCAACAAGTTCACGGGGTTCAAACGGTTTTGGAAGGTAATCATCGGCGCCAATTTCCAGGCCAACAATCCGGTCCATCACGTCTCCGCGGGCTGTCAGCATAATGACAGGAACTGCCGACGTTTTCCGGATGGTTTTGCAAACTTCAAATCCGTCCATTCCCGGCAGCATCACATCCAGAATAACCAGATCGGGCTGAAGGGAAACAAGTTGTTTGAGTCCATCTTCAGGATGCGTAGCAGAAAAAACTGAAAACCCAAAACCGGCAAGATATCCGGTTAAGAGTTGATTCAGTTTGGCATCATCGTCAATGATGAGAATTGATTTTTGCATATTTTCAGAGTAAAAAGTACAGGTTACGGGTCACGGGCTACAAAATCAAATTTGAGCGAAGATAACCAGTCGATTCCCGTGACCTGTAACCTGTAACCCGTGATTTTGCATCAGTTGCCAATAAAATGTTTGTTGATTTTATCCATTTTTTCTTTCAGTTCGGTTTTTTGTTCTGGCGTCAGAATGGCATAAAACTCAGCAAACCCGGCAGTAACTTTTGGGATAGCCAGACTCATTTTATCCCGGTTCTGATTCAGGATGGCATTCAATTTTTCCTGATCAATTTTATCAGATTTTACCTGACCATAAAACTCGCTCCACATTTCCTTTTTGGTTGAATCCATATCGGGTAACGAAGTTTGAACATTCAGGACAATGGCTTTCAGTTTAACTTCCTGATCTTTGGTAAGATCAAGTTCTGAACTTACTTTTTTGGTGATCCGGTCTGCACGATCGTCATTATTGCAGGAACGGTGAGAGCAACCGAAAGCCATTGATGATCCGATAATGGCTACTGCTATTGGCATTGACCAGCGGTGATGTCTGCGAAAAAACATAAGAACTCCTTTTTTTGGTTTTTGTTTATTTCAAGAGCTTCTTGCTCTGGAAACAAAGTTCAGGCAAACCTAAAAAAAGAGCTTTTCAGAATTGTTGGAAGTTGTATCAAAGTGTAGCCGGGGAAATGAAGAACGATAATTCAGGTGTTCAAATCTTTCAAAAAAGCGCCTCAGCAGATAACTTTGTCTTTTGTTATGCCGTATATGGATTTTTTTCCCGGAGCTTTCGAATGCAAAAGAAAACCTGGTTCACGATTATAACCTGTCTATTTATTCTCGCAAAACTGATTCTTCATTTTTCCACCAGTACAAATTATGAACTTCACCGTGACGAAATGCTGTATTTCAACATGGCGGATCATGTTAGTTTCGGATATGCGTCTGTTCCACCCATGATTGGCTGGTTAGCCTGGTTAACTGAGCTTCTTTTTGGTTATTCCGTTTTTGGAATCCGGTTTTTTCCGGCCTTGATGGGAGCTCTTTCAATTTGGATTTTATCACGGATTGTTAAAGATTTGGACGGCGGACTTTTCGCACTGACACTTACTTTAACTGCTTTTCTATTATCACCCGGTTTTCTGTTGATTGGAAGTCTGTTAACACCCAATGTCGTTGAGCAGACCCTTTGGCTTGGCATTATCTATGTCTTTTTCCGTTTGATTAAAACAGAAAACCTGTCTTTGTGGCTTGTCTTTGGGCTTTTAACCGGACTTGCTTTTCTTACCAAATATTCGGTGGCGTTTCGCTCTGCCGGACTTATATTAACACTTCTTCTTAGTAAAAAAAGGGGTTTGCTGAATTCCCGGTTTTTCTTCGGTGCTCTTATCCTTGGCTTTTTTCTGATCCTTCCGAATTTAATCTGGCAGTATACTCACAATTGGCCAATTGTGGGTCACATGAAAGCACTTCAGGAAACCCAATTGGTTAATCAGACAATTTCTGATTTTTTTCTCGATATTTTCAGTTTGGTTTCTGTCTTTTCTTTATTGGCTTTTTCAGGCATCGTTTCCCTTTTTTCACGGTCATTGAAGATTGAAACTAAGATTGTCTCATTTGGTCTGGTGGTGACATTTCTTCTTTTCTTTTTTTCAGGTGGAAAGGGATACTATGTTTTGGGGCTTTTCCCCTTCTGGTTTGCTGCCGGAAGCCGGTATTTAGAGAGCATCATAGCAGATAAAAAACACATTTTAAAAACTGGAATTGTTACTTTCCCTGCCGGAATTGCCTTACTTTCTCTACCCTATGTTCTCCCGGTTTTTTCATTAAAAACCCTTCAATCTTACTCTGAAATGACCGGCTATTTCATCCCAAATCCATTTTCGAGGTGGGAAGACGGAAACCGCAGAACAATTTCACAGGTTTATTCAGACATGACAGGGTGGAAAGAATTGGCAAGTTTAGTTGCAAAAGCTTATGAATCACTACCTGAAAAAGAGAAAAAAAACTGTACTCTTTTCGCAGAGAAAAATTATGGATATGCAGGTGCCATTCATTTTTATGGAAGGAAAGATAACTTACCGGCTGCCATCACTTTCAATGACAGCTACACACTCTGGGCTCCCGATTCCATTCCAAACGGATCCATTATCTACATTTATTATAATGCTGGTGAGATGACTGACTTATTTAATGAGGTCAAAGAAATCGGAACAGTTGCAAATGAGTATTTCAGGGAACGCGGAGTAAAAGTGTTTCTAAGCCGGAACCCAAAAACCGACATCAGTGAAGTTTATTCCGGGTTAGCCAGGCGTGAAAAAAGCGTTTATACTTTTGAATAAAACACAAGATTCTAACCGATTTTTTCAGGTATTATTTCATTTGCAGCAAAATTGCTGCTTCATTCATTGGAGCTTTGGGTTAATCTATAGTTGAATAGATTCCTTTAAAAGTGACACCAAATAAATACTTTATTGTCTATTATTGTATTCGCTTTAAACAGAAAGGAACAACAATGTATTTTTTTAACCGACTGTTGGTTTTAGGTCTGTTTCTGACCGGATTTACATTTCTGAGTCACGGACAGGAAAGTTTAAGTCCCTATTTTCTTTTGGATTCAAAAAAAGCAACCAGTATCGCTGATATGGATTCGCTTAAACTCAAAGTTGAAAAAGCGGTTCTGAAGGAAGGATTTGAAGTTCTCGGAAAATATAATCCGGGAGATGATCCCAATTTGTGGGTTTTGGTCTACACGAACGCTGAAATTAAGTCATTGTGCCTGAAAGCAAAGGATCGCGGCATGTTGGCGGCAGCCCAACGAATTGCCATTGTAAAAACTGGGAATACAATTGATCTTTCAGCATTGAATCCTTCCTATTTATTCACTGCTTATTTGGGTGATCAGATGTTCACACTTAAATCAGATGAAAAACCGGTCATTTCAAAACTTGACAATCTGTATAAACTGATCGGATCACAAAAGAAACCATTTGGTGGTTCTGTTGACCGAAATGAATTGAAAAGATACCAATATATGATGGGAATGCCCTATTTTGACGATCCGGTTGAACTAAAGAAATTTTCTTCGTTTTCTGATGGACTTTCAGTCATCCGGAAAAACCTGAAAAAGCTTGCAGGAAATACCCGTGAAGTGTATTCAATTGTTGATGAGCAAAAGAAAACCGCAGTATTCGGGATTGCTTTACTTGATAAAGAAACCGGTGAAGATCACTTTCTTTCTATCATCGGGAAAAAACATGCAGCTGCGATGCCGTACGAAATTATCCTGACCGATAAAACTGCCACCATTCTGCACGGTCGTTACAGGTTTGCTTTGTACTGGCCGGAACTGACAATGGGAACATTCACCAAAATCATGTCAACACCGGGTGACGTTGAAACGACTCTTCAAAACCTGACAAACTAAATCTGGATGTCGGGGAGCAGAAAACA
>JAFLBE010000097.1 GCA_017303995.1 Bacteroidota bacterium
CCTGGTCGGTCTCTTTTCAGTCCCGCCTCGGCAGAACCAAATGGATTGAACCCTACACTGATGTCGTTTTAACTGATCTGGCCAGAAGCGGAATCAAAAATCTCGTGGTTTTTTCTCCCTCTTTTGTTGCCGATTGTCTGGAAACACTTGAAGAGATCGGAATCCGTGCTGTGGCTGATTTCAAATTGGCAGGCGGTCAGAACCTAACCTTGGTTCCCAGTTTAAATGACGGTGAAGACTGGGCAACAGGTCTTGCCGGATGGGTTCAATCATTGGATTAGTTGTGACCGGATTGTTCATTCTGCATTTTAGTATCACCCCTTCGCCCTACGAAAACTTCACTCCCGGATGGGCTAATACATAATTTCCGTATTTAATACAAAAACCAATTCTGTTTCTGATCTGAATACTAAAGATGGTTCGGGTCGTTAAAGCAGAAAGTGTTGTCAAAATGGAAACACTAAAGGCATAATACGGAGGTTCCATTTTCTCCCCTGCACTATTTGAAAAGAAAACGCCGCCTTTTTCATTGCCGATGATCACAGCCCCGTCGGCTTGTTTCACTTTAAAGTAAATAAACTTACCAACCCGGCTTCCGTTTGAAATCGCAAAATTTAAATAGTGGACAGGAAAATCAACTGAAAAATAGGGTTCATCATCATACCCGAGATCTGACCCGCCTTCAAGAATAACTTCAGTAGAAACCGACATAATTTGATCCCGGCTTTTTGTTTGTTAATAAATCAAACGTGACAAAAGTCACATGACAGGCAAGAATACCCTATTTGGGCTGGTTTATCAAAGAAAGATTAGGCTCACCCCAACAAATGTGAATTTCTGGGGCTTTTCTAATGCTCCTCTAATGAAGTATTTTTAAAAAAGGTAAAATTGTGAGGAGTTAAATAATAAAAGATGATTTAGTTGGGTTAATGCCAACCAAATCGGTAATTAAGTAATTTCCTGAGAATAAAACTCGGGATGGGTTTCTATAAACAAAAAATCCCGAAGGTTATTCGGGATTTTTTGTTTTGCTCTACTTGTCACTTATAACTTGTCACCCCGAAGCTAGTTCGGGATCTTCATTTCACTCGACTTATAACTATCCTAGTCCATGATCCTTCTCAAAAAGGCAGGTTTTTCGGGATCTTCTTTCGAAATCCGTTCTTTTCTGTCTCTGTTTTCATCACTTCCGCTGATGTCAATTCCTCTTCTCACGAAGGTGGGCGCATCACGTGGAACCAAATGTTCAAGACCGTGAGCTTCTGTTCTTCTCACGTCAGGAAATGGAAAGGCTTCCTGCGAATCCGGATCAGTATTCATTTTCAGAATAGTTGGGACAGGACGTTGGGTTTGTGCAGGATGCTGCTGTTGAACCGGTTGCTGAGTCGGTTGGCTGGCCGGTCTTGCCTGAGGGGTTGCAACCTGCTGAGCTTTCTTTTTATTGAATCCGGTTGCAATGACGGTAACCATGATTTCATCATCCAGACCCTCGTCAATGACTGAACCAAAGATTACGTTGGCTTCTTCACCGGCTGCCTGGCTGATCACGGTTGCTGCATCGTTCACTTCATAAAGCGTAATATTTTTTCCACCGGTAATGTTAACCAGAACACCCTGAGAGCCCGAAATATTAATTCCGTCAAGCAAAGGTGATGAAATTGCCATTTGGGCTGCTTCAACTGCACGGTTTTCACCTGAAGC
This sequence comes from Bacteroidota bacterium, assembly GCA_017303995.1. Lineage (GTDB taxonomy): Bacteria > Bacteroidota > JABWAT01 > JABWAT01 > JABWAT01 > JAFLBE01. Next base: position 1,702 of record JAFLBE010000097.1, read on the forward strand.
ACGGCCAATTCCCATCAGGGCATCTCCCATTCCGCTCATAACCGTGCGAACGTCTGCAAAATCAAGGTTTACCAACCCGGTAATGTTGATCAGATCAGAAATTCCCTTTACGGCATCATACAACACATTATTGGCAATGTTAAAAGCATCGGTCAACTTTACGTTCCGGTCAGTCACTGACATCAGACGATTGTTGGGGATAATGATCAGCGTATCCACATTTCTGCGAAGTTCTTCAATTCCGGCATCTGCCTGGCGGGTTCTCTTCAGTCCTTCCCAAAGAAACGGACGGGTAACCACACCAACAGTCAGGGCACCAACTGACCGGGCAATATCTGCAACGATCGGGGCAGCACCGGTTCCGGTTCCGCCACCCATTCCGGCAGTAATAAAGACCATGTCTGTGCCATCAAGCAATTTGGCAATTTCACCTTTATCTTCTTCACAGGCGACCTTTCCTTTTTCAGGATCACCACCGGCGCCAAGTCCACGGGTTGAACTTTTCCCGATTTGAACCTTGTGCCGGGCTGGAGAAATTTGCAGCGCCTGGTGGTCTGTGTTACACGCAATAAAATCAACGTTGGTAATTCCACGTTCAATCATATTGTTGACGGCATTTCCACCACCGCCGCCTACGCCAATCACTTTAATTTTGGCGCCTTTGTCTACGATATCATCCAATTGAATGGCCATAATTGTCTCCGATCCTGTTAAATTCTGATTTTATAATTCTTCAAACCAACCTTTGAGTTTGTCGACAAACGATCCTTTTGTTCCGGTTTTTGCCGGTTCCGGACGTTTGGTTTCTTCCTCTTCGGGTAGTGAGTCTTCAAGTTCTTTTAATGCCTGGCGTGAAATGGCCTGCGACGCTTTTCCGGTTTTGAGTCCGTGAATGACGAGACCAACTGATGTGGCATACATGGGGTTTTCCACTTCGCTGATCAGTCCGCCGTTAAGTCCGATCGGAACACCGATCTTCACATCCATTCCAACAATTTCACGGGCAAGGGTTGTGACCCCACGGATCATGGCACCACCACCGGTGATAACAAGTCCTGCTGACAGATTTCGTCCATAACCAGAAGCCTGGATTTCATCCCGCACAATTTCTAAAATTTCTTCCATTCTCGGTTGGATAATTTGGCAGAGGGTTCCACGGCTGACTTCTTTTGGCGCACGGCCGGAAATTCCCGGAATCAGCAATGGATCGTCCTGTACAATTTCGCTCATGTGAGCTGCACCGTAATGAATTTTCAGCAATTCGGCCTGATCCTGCAGGATGCCAAGTCCACGGCGGATATCGTCGGTAACTTTTTTCCCTGCAATGGCGATCACGGATGTCTTCCGGATGGTTTTTTCTTCAAAAATGGCTAAATCGGTGGTTCCGCCGCCAATATCCAAAAGGGCAACGCCGACTTCTTTTTCTTCAGGCGTTAACACTGAAAGTGATGAAGCAATTGGTTCAAGAACAATGTCGTCAACTTTAAGTCCGGCTTTTTCAACGCAACGTTCAATATTCCGGATGGCGGTTACCATTCCTGTAATAATGTGAACATTCGCTTCCATCCGAACGCCGGTCATTCCAACCGGATCTGCAACGCCATCCTGACCGTCAACAATAAATTCCTGAGGAATCACGTGAATGATTTGCCGGTCTGCCGGAAGGGCAATTTTGCGTGTATCTGCCAGTAACCGGTTTACATCTTTTTCAGTAACTTCCTTATCAGGACCAGAAATGGTGATGACGCCACGGCTCTGGAAGCTCTGAATATGATCGCCTGCAATCCCAACAACCACTGACTTAATTTCCATTCCGCAGGCGTTTTGTGCTTCTTCAACAGCTTGCTGGATCGATTTAACCGTCCGGTCGATGTTGGTTACAACACCACGGCTTAACCCGTCTGATGGTGCTTTTCCGATACCCAGAATATTTACATTTCCTTTTTCGTCGGCACTTCCAACGATTGCACAGATTTTGGTGGTTCCAATATCCAGCCCGACAATAATTTTATCATTCATCTTCATTTTCCTTCATGCTCTTTCGTTGCAATAACGCCATCCTGACGGACGTCAATGTAGGTGAACCGGTCTTTTCCTGTTACTTTAACGACCTGATTCCAGAAATTTTTAAGAACCACCGTATTTTCTGCCAGATTTGATGCTTTAGCCAGAACGGGCACGGCCCCGTCAAAAGTATAAATCCAGACGGACTGATCATCATTCTGCCTGATTTCAGAAATGAGATGATAAGCTGCCGGAACTTTGTTTTTCAGTTTTAATAATTCGGTTGCTACTTTTTTGATCACAGGGTTTTTTATGACGCCCCATGATGAATCAAAATCTGATTTTTTAATTCCTGAAATGATTGGCAAATCATAGACGGTTAGCTTTTTTGCCGGCATCCCAAACCCTTTGCCGTCAATCATTCCGGTTACGGCACCTTCAAGTCTTGCAACTGGTTCTCTTTCCTTCACTTCAATAACCAGCGTTCCCGGTAATTCAGCTTTTACAATGGCTGATTCGATAAACGGATTTTTCTTTAACCGTTTATTTATTTTGGCTGATGAAACGGTATTTAAACGGATTCCCTTTTTCGTTTGCGTGAGGGCAATGATCTGACTTTCAGAGACTTCACGGTTTCCCTTGACTGAATATTTGGTGAGACTCCGGTGATTTTTCCAATACCAGGAGCCAACGAGCAGCAAACCGATCAGAATTAAAAGCCCCAGAATAATCAGTACCCGGATTTTTATCCGTTTTCTGACCACTTCATTGGTCTCGTAATCTTTACTTATTGCCGTTAGGATTTTGGAAATCATTCCAACCCTACTTTTTTAACTTCCATTTCAAGCTTTACACCATGTTTCTCAAAAACTTTTGTTTTCACATAAGTAATGAGTTCCATCATGTCGGCTGCCGTTCCGTTCTGGTCATTCACCAGAAAATTTGCATGTTTTTCTGAAACTGAAACACCGCCAACCCGGTACCCTTTCAGTCCGCAAGATTCAATCAAAACCCCGGCAAACAGTCCGGGAGGGTTTTTAAAAATACTTCCGGCATTGGGCAGATCTAAAGGTTGCGTTTCCCTTCGTTTTTTCAGCAAGTCACGGCGCCGTTCCAGTAGGGCTTCTTTATCACCCTTTTTCAGTGCAAGCGTGCAGGAAATGATAAAATCATGGTCAAGGTTGGTTTTCCGGTATTCGTGGTGAACTTCATCCTTTGAAAGTGTAACCAGTTTACTTCCTCTGACCACTTCAACTTTTTCAACAACATCAAAAATCTCAGATCCATATGCACCTGCATTCATCAGCAGGGCACCCCCAACTGTTCCGGGGACGCCACC
>JAFLBE010000098.1:0-3774 GCA_017303995.1 Bacteroidota bacterium
AGTGCAGGAAGAACAGTTTCATCGGCCAGAAGTGTCTGACTTGCAATTGCAGAAAGGATTTTCCGGCTGAACATATCCATGATAAAGGTCAGATAGGCAAAATGATTACCCATCCAAAAATAAGTGATATCACTCACCCAAAGTTGGTTGACACGTGTCACTTCCAGACCCAGTACCAGATTTTTGGTTGTCAGTCCGGGAAGTGACCAGGTTGTGCGGATCGGCGATTTAGATTTAGGCAATACCAGATTGTATTGACGGGCAAATTCAATAAATAAGTCTCTGCCCATGGTTTTTGGGCTAAGTTTCCGGTAAATATGACGCAGTCCCATGCGAGGATGGTCTTCCCGGATATCTTTGATGATGGGAATCAGGGTCAGTTCTTCTTCACAGTGCCGGTTTTTACGGTTCAAATACTGACTTACCGCCTGCCGGGTTGTTCTCATGGCTCTGTAAACCAAAGTGAGTTGATGATGATGAACTTCTGGGTTTTGTTTAAACCAGATCATGACTGACCACCAGAGTTTTTTTTTATTTTGATCCGGTAGGTTTCTTCTGCCAGTTCAATCATTTTCTGGTGAAATTCGAGTTCAATCTGTTTCTGGCCAACAAGTTGTTCGAGTTCGCGTACTTTTTGTTCGAGTAACCCAATCCGGCGGGTGTCACTCTCTGTTTCAACAACAAGCCGGACACCTTGCTGTTTGAGCGAAGAATACTTGTTTATCCAACGGTAAACTGTATTCCGGCAAACCTGATAGGTTCGGCAGATTTCAGCTATGGTGGTGATCCGCTTTTCTAGTTCGGTGACTTTTTGCTTTCTGAAGCTTTCACTGAAATAGCGGGCTTTTCTTTCTGGCTTTGTTAAATTTGTTGTTTGACCTGTTTCCATTAGCGCCTCCGGGAAGTTACAAATATGCACGGTTTTAGGTCAACATATTTCAGGCAAGGACAAGTTATAAGTTTAATACTGGGGTCACTGAGCGGAGTCGAAGTGCCCCCAGTATTAAGTATAAAAAAACGAGCACTTCGACTCCGCTCCGTGTCCGTTTTTTTTTATCAGGGGAATGGTATTGTTTCTGGCTTACCCCTTACGCATTCTTTTCCTCAGTCTGACTTTTTATCCTCTCAATGACCATTTCAGACAATCTCCGGCTGATTTCCCTTCGGTTACCGAGCAGCCAGGTCAATTCTTCCTCTGTGAGCATGCCCATCACCATTCCCAGAATAACGTCACGAAAGTGATGATTTTTCTTCATCATTTCTCTGATGACTTCCTGCTTTTTAAAACGGGATAACTCATCAAAATTAATTCCCAGCGCTTTGACTTCGGTTTGAAATAAAACCAGAATGGATTCGTTCTGAAACTTCAGGATCGGCCTGAGAATCCGGTTCGTAAATTGGGCCGTTTCATCCATTTCTTCAGTATTGGGAATTTCGATTTCGGGGCGAAGGGAAAGCAGCAATTCATTCCGGGTCATAGGTTCTCCTGTTTGGGTTCAAACGGTGAAGGTGTAAAATTCGTTTCAAAACAGAGAACTAATCCAAAAGGGCCCCTCAAAAAACCTCTTTTTTACCTTAAAATGGGTGAGCTTCTCAAAACTTCGTTAGCCCAATCCCCGATCCCGATTCTCGGGACGGGGCAGGCTAAGTTAAAGATGACATTTGCTGAGGTTTTTAGAGTTCTAATTAAACTTACTTTTTTTAGGTGTTGCAGATAGAAACACAAATTATATTCATAGGTTTTACAGGGGCATAGCCCCGACCTGTTTGTAGAATTCATTTACCATGAAGAAATAAAAGCTGCAGAGCAGCGACCCGTTAGATTGAATGGCAGAAAGACGGGGCACTCCGATGGAGCTTAAAGAGGATCAGATTTGTCATTCTACAAACAGGTCGCACCAACGGTGCTGCTAAATTCACATTCCGTTCTAAGCCTGTGTTTTCCCGGGTTTATACATTCTCACCTGGGCTTTTTCGAGAGTGACCAATCCGCCACATTCTGCATCTTCAAAGACCTGATCAACAAAGGGAAGAAAGGCCGAGATTTTTTCTTCGGTATCCACAATTTCAACAACAACCGGAAGGTCTGAAGAAAATTCAACGAGCTTGTTGGTGTGGATCCTGCTGTTTGCACCAAAACCCGCCTGACACTTCCAGACCGTACATCCGGCAAGATGCTGGGCCTTTGCTTCCGTCAAAAGGTGTTCCCAGACGGGGTGGTGGTGGATCAGATCAGATTCTCCGAGGAAAATCCTGAGTAATTGGGCTTCACCGGTCAGTTTCATAAAAACCTCAAAAAAGTTTACCGAGAAGATGTCCGAGCCAGACAAAAACGAGGCAGAGTGCAACTGAGAGCAGAATATTTCCGGCGGCGAGGAAAAATTCCCCATCCCGGAAGAGGGCCAGTGTTTCCCAGCTAAAAGAAGAAAACGTGGTAAATCCGCCTAAAAAGCCGATTACAGCCAAATGGCGCCAATAAGGGAACACCGTCAGCTTCGTTTCGAGCAGGGTTAGTATCAATCCGATCAGAAAAGAACCCACCACATTCACCGTCAACGTGCCATAAGGGAAGGTTGGACCGAGCAAACGGGCCATACCCGAAGCCATAGCAAACCGGAAAACGGCACCAAGACCACCGCCAACGAAAATCAGTACATAAATCATCATGGTTTGAATCCTGCAAAATCACGGGCAAACTCCAATGCCCGCAGTTCAGAATAGTAAGGATACTCTTTTCCGCTCATAAATCCGCAATGACCGCCATATTTCGCTTTTTCAAGGTAAACAAACTCATGATCACGGGCAATAGCTTCAGGAAAACATTCCGGACTCAAAAAGGAATCATCCTCAGCATTCAGAATCAGTAGCTGCCGTCTGGTATTTGCCAGAACCCGGATTCCGCTCGCCTGAAAATAATAGTTTTTTGCAGTTCCGTACCCGTGGATCGGTGCCGTGTAAGTATTGTCGAAAGCATGAAAAGTGGTGATTTTTTCGTATCCCTTTGATGAAATCTTATCGGGATACAATTTTTCCTTGGCCCTGACTTTTTTACCCAGATAATGAAGAAACCGGGCCATGAAAAGTTTATTCCGGAACCGGTCGAGCTCAATTGCTGAGGCGGTAAGATCCAGCGGAACCGAAACGCCCATGCCACCTTTTACCTGCTCGGGAATGTGATCTCCTTGTTCACCGAAATAGCGCAAAGTCACATTTCCCCCGAGAGAAAATCCGATCAGAAAAAGAGAGTCGTACTTTCCTGAGCTGATGGCGTGTTTAACCACAACCTCAAGATCGTCAGAGGCGCCTGAATGATAAAAACGGAGTTGCCGGTTAATTTCTCCGCTGCAGGATCTCATGTTCCAGGCAAGGGCATCATAGCCCGCTTCGTGAAAAATACGGGCCATGCCAACCACATATTTTCTGGAAGCACTGCCTTCAAGTCCGTGAGTGATGATAACAAGAGAACGTGAACCCTGTTTGTACCAATCGAGATCAAGAAAATCATCATCCGGTGTGTCAATTCTTTCCCGTTCCGGTTTGATAAACTCCAGTTTTCTAAACAGTGTTGGTGAGGTTGTTTGCCAGAAACCTGATCTGAGGTGAAAAGGCGGTTTATAGGTGGATGGAAGTAGGGGCATTTAGTTAAGGTTAAAGTTTAAATGTTAAAGGGGAAATGAAATACGAATTATGAATGTTAAATTTTGAATTTTGAATGATGGTTCCCCTCCTTTTCCAAAGGAGGGGTTAGGGGTGGTTTTCTTTCCTTTAGTTTTC
>JAFLBE010000098.1:3874-5008 GCA_017303995.1 Bacteroidota bacterium
TGTGGGTTTCAATCTGTTTGCCGATTTCTTTATATTCGAAATTATCGTTTTAAAGGATCAAAAACACAAATAATGCCATGAATTCACAGAAAAAGCTGTGATAATTTAATAAAAAGTGCAAATTGTGTTTTTACCGGAGTTTTAACCTACAGGAGAAAAAAATGAGCAAAACTATCGAATATCTCGGAACAGAAGCCGACTATTTGTTAAACCACGAATGTAAAACCATTCCAAAAAACACCATCCACCTACCAGGTAAGGATTTTGTTGACCGGGTTTTCATTCCTTCAGACCGCCCAATCAACGTTCTCAAAAACCTGAACTATCTCTACAATACCGGCCGTCTTCATGGTACCGGATATTTGTCAATTCTTCCGGTTGATCAGGGTATCGAACACTCTGCCGGCGCTTCTTTCGCCAAGAATCCTGTTTATTTTGATCCGGAAAATATCGTAAAACTTGCTATCGAAGGCGGTTGCAACGGTGTTGCTTCTACTCTTGGTGTTCTTGGAATGGTTGCCCGTAAATATGCACACAAAATTCCGTTCATCTTAAAAATTAACCACAATGAATTGCTGACCTACCCAAACATGGCTGATCAAACCTTGTTTGCCAACGTTCGTCAGGCTTTTGATATGGGTTGTGCTGCTATCGGTGCTACCATTTATTTCGGTTCTGAAGACAGCCGCCGTCAGATTCTTGAAGTTTCTGAAGCTTTCCAACTGGCTCACGAACTCGGAATGGGTACCATTCTGTGGTGCTACACCCGTAACGATGCCTTCAAAACCAAGGAAAAAGATTATCACGTTTCAGCTGACTTAACCGGTCAGGCTAACCACCTTGGCGTTACCATTCAAGCTGACATCATCAAGCAAAAATTACCAGAAAACAACGGCGGTTATGCTGCCCTGAACATGGGTAATTCTTCTTATGGTAAGTTTGACAAGAGAATTTACACTGAACTTTCTACCGATCACCCAATTGATCTGACCCGTTATCAGGTAGCTAACTGCTACATGGGCCGCGCCGGACTGATCAACTCTGGTGGTGCATCAGGAAGCAATGACTTCCAGGAAGCTGTAAAAACTGCCGTTATCAACAAACGTGCAGGCGGTATGGGACTTATTTCCGGCC
>JAFLBE010000099.1 GCA_017303995.1 Bacteroidota bacterium
AAAATAGAAAAGCTTTCAGCGAAATTTCAAGAAAAATCTCCGACCGGGAGGTCGGAGTTACAGGAATGCAGAAATTGAAACCCCCATTTATCATTAACCCCGTCAAAAGCCGGGTTGCAAACATTCACCATTAACAATTAATACATCCCCTTACCACTTTTAACTTATAACTTGTAACTTAACGACATGACCAAAATCAGTATTTTCTGGTTCCGCCGTGACCTTCGCTTTGAAGATAATCACGCACTTTTTCAAGCCCTTTCAAAGTCAGAAAAGGTTATTCCTGTTTTTATTTTTGATACTGACATTCTCTCCCGCCTTCCTTCCCGGAAAGACAGACGGATTCAGTTAATCTGGGATGCCCTGTCTGAAATGAATCAAATTCTAAAATCAAAACATCAGACTGATTTGCTGATTCTTCATGGAGAACCAACTGAACTGATTCCCGCTCTGGCAAAATCAACCGGTGCGGAAGCTGTTTTCACCAATACCGATTATGAACCGGCAGCCATTCTTAGAGATCAAAAAGTTGAAAAAGAATTAGTAAAATCCGGAATTCAGTTTAACACTTTTAAAGATCATGTCATTTTCCACCGGGATGAAATCACCAAAGAAGATGGTAAACCCTATGTGGTTTTTACACCTTACTCCCGTGCCTGGAAAAAGAAACTTGCAACAGAACAAACCCAACATTTCCCTTCTGAATCTCTGCTGCACAAACTTACTTTTCCTGAAGAAACGAAGCATTTTAACCCCATTTCAGAGCTGGAACAGATTGGTTTTGAACCTGCAAATGTCAACATTTCAGGAACCCGAACTCAAGGACTCAACTTTCTTTCCGATTTTTCTGGACGGATTCAAAAGTATGGTGATCTGCGTGATTTTCCGTCAAAAAAAGGAGTTTCTTACCTGTCGCCCTACCTGCGTTTTGGAATGATCGGGATCCGCGAATGTGTGACAATGGCGAAATCAGCTTCTTCGGAAGGTTCTGAAAAATGGCTCGGTGAATTGATCTGGCGGGATTTTTACTCTCAAATTCTTTGGCATTTCCCTCATTCGGCAAAAGAATCATTCAACCCGGTTTACAAAAATCTGGTTTTCCCCAACGATGAAAAAAAATTCAAAGCCTGGTGTGTCGGAAAAACCGGATTCCCCATTGTGGATGCAGCCATGCGCCAGCTTAACCAGACCGGCTGGATGCACAACCGCTTGAGAATGGTTGCCGCTTCATTTTTGGTGAAAGATCTGCATATCGACTGGCGGTGGGGCGAACAGTATTTCGCTGATAGTCTGATCGATTTTGATCTGACGAGCAATAACGGCGGCTGGCAATGGGCCGCTTCAACGGGCTGTGATGCTCAACCTTACTTCCGGATATTCAACCCCGAACTTCAATCTGAGCGTTTTGATCCGGATGGTACTTTTATCCGAAAATATGTACCCGAACTTGCACATGTTCCTGCGAAATTCATTCACAATCCGTCTGTAATGAGTGAATCAGATCAGTTGCTTTATAAATGTAAAACTGGTGATAACTATCCTGAACCGGTTGTGAACCACAAGGAAGCGAAGGTATTTGCTTTGGAGTTGTTTAAGAAGAGGTGAGAAAAATTTCTATAACATTCAATAATTGAAAATTGAAAAACTTTCAAAATCTGTTTAATTCGTCCATAATACACTATTCTGCTAAAAGCTTCATTTTCAAAATATATTTATATAATTTCGAATCATTCAAATGTTTGTGTGTACCAGTATTTAGATACACAACAAAATGCTGTGCTCTCTCAAGAATTTTCTTATTGTATTCACTTTGCAGTGGATAATTACTTTCAACTTTAATATTTCTGATTATTATATCTGTGAAATAAGGATTTAAATTGAAAGCATTTCCGGTGATTTCAAATATCATGTTCATTTTCTTCATATTGTCAATTAATTCGTAGGTTGTCAAATAATCTAAACCAATTGTATTGAGATGCACTGAAGATTTATTTTCTAACCATAAAGTATATATAGCACCGAGAATATCATCATTATATTTCCTGGTTCGCGTTATTCCCGACGTATATTTATCTTGAAGCAATTTGAGTTTTTTAAGGACTTTCCTTTCATTTTGGTCCGGATGTTCTATAATATCAAATTTTACCATATTTGAGTAATATACTTTTTTTGATCCCTTTTCTACCAAAAATGTACGAACGGAGTAATTTCCCTTAACTAGAGAAAAAGTAAAAAATTGAAGTTGATTTTTAAAATAACTGTCAAATTCCTCCAAATTGCTTTCATTTCCTACTTCAAAATCTATCATTGAAAAATAGGTAATTGCTTCATTTGCTTTTATTATCCTTTTCACTTTACTAATTCTTGGACCCGAGTAAAACCGGTCAGGTGATCTACCAATTAATTTATCATTTTGGTATAGCTCATATTTAACAAAATCCTGATATTCAAAATCAATGTTTGCAGTATTTTTAATTGTAACCCTGCAAATTGTTCCTAAGTGTTCATAAATAACTGGATTGATGCTTAGTTTAATTGAAACTGGTTCTGAAGCCTGTGTGCCAGTTGAACTCCAAAAAAACAGCAACAAAATAAAAATGTTTTGCATATATTATCCCTTAGTATTTCACTTCGATTAAACGAATCAATTCAGAAAAGTAGCTAAGCCATTATTTGTATCATCCAAACCATTTCTGAAAAACCATTTATAGCAAAGCACTTCACCTACCTAATCTTTTTTTGTCCGTCTGTACAGCAAAATCAAAGCTTATGGTATTTGTACTCTGTTTTCAGAGCCCGGTTCCCTCATTCAGAAAATATGTTCCCGAACTGGCAAATGTCCCTTCGAAATTTATTCACAATCCGTCTGCAATGAGTGAATCAGATCAGTTGCTTTTTAAATGTAAAATCAGTGAAAACTATCCGGAACCGGTTGTGAATCACAGGGAAGCGAAGGAATTTGCATTGGAGTTGTTTAAGAAGAGGTGAGGAACGCGTACTAACAAAAAAGTCCGTCGAAAGACGGACTTTATGGGAATAGCAGAAAACTGAACAACTTATTTACCAACTTTAAAATCAAGTGAAATTGTCCCCTCAGGTCCTGTTGATAGTGACGAAATAAAAACCACACCAAATTTCCCTAGAGCCGTTTTAAAGGCAATGACTTTTCCTACAGTTAATTGGGGTACTTTTGAATCAGTAGTCCCTGCAGCAGCTTGATAAATTTCCTGTGGATCTGTTGAATTTGTAATGTTGTTGAAGTCTGTTCTTGTCAGTGTTGTTAATTTAAATGTAGTGGCATTTTTTACAACCCAGGTTTGGAGTCCGGTTGATGAATTATTTAAAATCGTCGCAGCATTCGCATCATTTGGCGCAGCAAGAGTTGCCTGATTGGTTGCACCATAAAAATAAAGGATATCAACCAGGGAAGCATTTGCCTTTGCAGCTGCCTGAAGATAAACAGTTCCTGTTGAGGTTGCGAAAAAGCTACCTAGCATAGGATTTAATTGAGCCCCTATCAGAATTGTACTAAATGAACTGACACCTGGGTCAAAGTTAATTTTCAGCGTTTTTGTTGTTGTTTCATCATCTTCATCTGTAACCATAAAAATCAACTCGGTAGCTTTGGTGACATTGTAATAAAACGAAATATTTTCTGATGGTTTTGTAAATTCATTTAAAAAGAAAACCGGTGTTGGTGCACCACTTTCAGAAATAGAGATTGATTTTATTTTACTGTCGTCTGAAACGGTGAAGGAAATTAATTTCTCGCCCGGGAAAAGCACAGGTGTCTCATTGGTTACCTCGACCCCATCTACCTTCAGATTGAGGATTGTCGGAGCTTCATTTGCCTTTTTCAAATTAAATGAAAATATATCTGTAACTGACTTGTTTTGGTTGTCTGTAACCGTAACGATGAGTACGGTTGTCTTCGTCAGCTGATAAGGCAATGAAATCTCTCCAGTTAGGCTGTCCTTTAATAGCTCAGTAAAAAAGGGACCACTACCTACAGGTTCAGAAACAGTTACTGCATAAAGACCATCATCATCCGAAACGGAAAAGGAAATGGTAAGCAATTGAGATTCACCAGTAAAACTTTTATCTGTCAGTGCAGTACCATTCACTTTCAGATTTGTAATTATAGGAGCATTGTTGTGAACAAGGGTTATCAACAAATTAGATGTTATTGATTTGTCATCACTGTCTGTAATCGTGATAACAAGTGTTGCTGTTTGGGTGACGATGTAAGGAAAAGAGATTTGGGCTGATTCCTGATTTAAAGAAGGATTGGAATAAACATTCCCCGTCTTTCCGGTTTCGGTTACACGTACACTTTTAACCTGGTCATCATCGGAAACTGAAAAGGAAATCACAACGCCTTTTGCACGTGATGAAACGGTATTTAGAGATACCTCTTTTCCATCAACTTTCAGGTTGCTGAATTTCGGAATTTCATTTTCCTCAGGATTTTCACATCCAAATAATAATGACAGTATACAAAGAAAAAGTGAGAAAGGAAGGGTTTTATTTTTCATTTTCGGGATTTCTTTTTTTTGGTTAAACAGATACAACAAAGATACAACCTATATTATTATTTCATAATATAAATTCTCATATAACCAAAAAAAGAAAATACACTTACTGGAAGCTAATGAAAAGAAGGTGGGAAAGTAGGTACAAAAAAAAGCCAGTCCATCAATTGACGGACTGGCTTTTTAAAAGAACAAAAATCAGAAAACTTAATTTGCGACTTTTACATCAAGGGTAATAGAACCATTATCATCAGTTGTAAGTGCAGAAACATAGATAACGCCATATTTACCAGTGGCAGTTTTAAAAG